>JAZSDX010000046.1:0-54765 GCA_045531405.1 Muribaculaceae bacterium
GTAAAGGGGATTTACATTCTGTGCGGTTTTTAATCCAATGACAGTTAATAATCTTATTCCTTTACAACTTCTGGCTTAACGAAGATAGCGAAAATTTTCGCTATCTTCGTTTCTTTTGCAAATATAGAATGACAGAAGAAAACATAATATATTAAGACACAAGAATATAAGAACACATTTTGTCGTTCTAAAAACTTCTGTCTATATCATCGGACACGGCACGCCATGTCCCTACAATATTTATATTATTTTTAGGTAACTATAACTTTGTTGGCACAATTTTTTTGTGTAACTATTTGACTTATATTGAATAACCCCCTCCGAATTGCAATTCGCAATTCTCGTCCCCCTCTTTTTCTGCGAAAAACAAGGGGACAGCTATATTGTTAAATACATAAAAAGCTCTCCCTCTGAAATTTGCGAAGAAAATTTTAGGGGAACCTCGCAGAGCTCACGAGTGAGCGAGCAGTACAAGTCGGCTTGCCGGTGTACGATTGCGAGACTCACCGTAACTACGGCAAAGCCGGGAGGGGGTTAAATCTGAAAAAACTATTTTTGTGCCAACAGGTATATAATTACCTATTTTTATGTCTTTCTGCCCATTATGTCTTTCTGTTTTTATTTTTTGACAGAACTGAAATACTAAACCCAAATTTGTTGCCAAAATAATTTGCAGTTTTGTCGTTGTGTGTAAAGAATTTTCCTTACCTTTGCACCCGAAATACTTGACGTGGAAAAATTTGGCTGCTTGCAACCACAATAAAAAATGCTAAAACCGCAATCTTTATTCTCCCATTTACGTTTGTGGCTTTGGTTATTGGCTGTCGGCAAGCACGAATTGCACCGAGAGCTTTTTTGTTTTATACGAAATTAAACTTAAAGAATATGAACTATCTATTTACATCAGAATCGGTGTCGGAAGGACACCCCGACAAAGTGGCAGACCAAATATCAGATGCCATTCTTGACGAATTTCTTGCCTATGACCCCCAATCAAAAGTAGCATGCGAAACCCTCGTTACTACCGGACAGGTTGTTGTTGCCGGCGAAGTAAAAAGTGAGGCTTATATCGACCTAATGGACGTAACCCGTCGTGTTATCAACGGTATCGGCTACAACCGCAGCGAATTGAAATTTGATGGCGACGCATGTGGTGTGCTATCGGCTCTACATGAACAAAGTGCCGATATCAATCGAGGGGTAGAACGCGAAAATGTAGAGAATCAAGGTGCCGGCGACCAAGGCATGATGTTTGGTTATGCTTGCAACGAAACCGAAAATTACATTCCATTGACACTCGACCTAAGCCACTTGTTATTAAAAGAGCTTTCAGAAATACGTCGTGAAGGAAAGGAAATGACATATCTTCGTCCCGACTCAAAAAGTCAGGTTACGGTTGAATATTCTCCCGATGGAAAGCCTGTGAGAGTTCACACTATTGTGATTTCAACTCAACACGATGATTTTATCAAACCCACCGATGGCAAAACTCAAGATGAAGCCGATGCCGAAATGCTCGCAATCATCAAAAACGATGTTGCCACAATTCTTATCCCTCGCACAATAGCAAAACTTTCGAAAGAAACACAAGCACTCTTTGATGGGAACCACATATTACATGTAAATCCTACCGGAAAATTCGTTATCGGCGGACCTCATGGCGATACAGGGTTGACCGGTCGCAAAATCATCGTTGACACTTACGGAGGTCGTGGTGCTCATGGTGGTGGTGCATTCTCGGGCAAAGACCCCTCAAAGGTTGACCGATCGGCAGCATACGCAGCTCGCCACATCGCAAAAAACCTTGTAGCGGCAGGCATAGCCGACCAAGCACTCGTGCAAGTGGCTTACGCTATCGGCGTGGCTAAACCGGTGAGCCTATATATCAACACCTATGGCACAGCAAAAGTAGATATGAGCGATGCCGAAATTTCTGATATAGTAGCAAATATGGAGATATTTGATATGCGTCCTTACGCTATCGAAACACGCTTGAAACTTCGCAACCCTATCTATCAAGAAACTGCAGCTTACGGACACATGGGGCGCAACTATGAAGTGAAAGAAAAAACTTTCACCTCTCGCTATGAAGGAGTGAAAACAATGAAAGTTGAACTGTTTACTTGGGAAAAACTTGATTGTGTAGAGCAAATAAAACAACGCTTCGGTCTATAATTTGCACTAAGCCCCATTTAGGCTCCTTAACTTTCATTTTTACACAAAATCCAACAAACTATTTTGCTTGATAAGGAAAAAAGTGTATCTTTGTGCGTTATTTGCTATTTTACCCAAAGTGGCAAATAATGTAACAATGTAAAAAAATTAAATAAAACACTTAAAATAATGGCAACTTTAGAAAAAATCAGAAGCAAGTCGGTATTGCTATTCACTGTAATCATCGTAGCATTGCTTGCATTCATTCTTGGCGACTTCTTTACTTCAGGTCGCAGTTTATTTGGTGGCGGCACAACCGTTGCTCAAATTGGAGATCATGAAATTGACGTTCAACTCTATCAACAACGTCTCAATTTGGTAAATCAACAACTTCAAGAGCAAGGACAAGTTCAAGACATAGACCGAGTTCAAGCACAAGTGCTCCAAGAAATGCTCTTTGAAAAAATGATGAGCGAAGAGTTGGAAAAACTCGGCATCGTTGTTACCAACAAAGAACTTGCCGATATTATTTCAAAAAATCCTCAAACAGCTCAACTTATCGACGCAATCAAGAATCCGGGCAAATATAACATTCCTGTTGAATATGCTGAACAATTAAAAGGTCAACTCGCAGGAATTGAAAGCGAAACCGAACGCCAAATCAAAGAATCTATTTATGGCTACTTGTTCAATGGTCTTTTCACTGCAAACGAACTTGATGCAAAATTAGCATATGATGCTGTAAACAAAAATTATATCGTTTCGATGACAAGCAAAGAATTCGCATCTCTTCCCGATGGCGACTTCCAAGTGAGCGACGAAGAAATTGCTGCCGAATGGAGCAAAAACAAAGCTCAATACGAACTTGAAAACGAAATGCGCACTATCAACTATTTCACAGTACTTCTCAGACCATCGGCCGAAGATAATCTCGCTGCTGATAATATTGTGAAAGAGGCTGTAGCTAATCTTAACGCAACAGATGGCGTAGAAGCCGTTGCTGCCGATGTCAACTTCAACATCAAAAACAACACTTATGCTCCTCGCCAAATCAAAGATTTACAACTTAAGAACTTTATTGATTCAGCAAAAGTAGGTCAAGCCGGTATCGTTTCAAAACTTGACAAAACCTATAAAATTGCGAAAATACTCAGTTCAAAAACTGAAATAGACTCAGTCAATGTTTCAGTTGTTCAAATTACCGACACTACAGCATTTGATTCGGTTGTAAATGCAGTAAAAAATGGCGTAAGCGTTAAAACATTCATTGCTGACAAACAAAAAACATTAGGTGCAGATAGCGCTTGGATTACACTCGCTGATCCTCAAACAGATCCTATCTTAAAAGCAAAATTCCAAAAGGCAACAAACGGTCAAAAAATCGTTATTGACACTACATTGAATCAACAACGTTGGCAAGCTGTTTATGTAGTAAACAAAACAACACCGGCAGTAAAAATCAGCGAAGTTGCAGAAATCACTTACGTTGTAGAACCTTCGGAAAAAACTATTACCGACCTTACAACCAAACTAAACGATTTCTTGGCAGCCAACACTTCGGCCGATTCTTTAGCTAAAAACGCACCGGCAGCAGGCTACATTCTCAGTCCTGCAAGCATTGATGCTACATCAAGCCACATTAATTATATGCCCGAAACTCGCGCAGCTATCAAATGGGCTATGAATGCAGAAAAAGGAGAAGTTTCAGCTCCTTTCAATAATCGTGACAACACTCGCTTATTAGTAGCTGCCGTAACAGGCATTTACAACGATTATATCACTATCGAAAACGAAAGTATTAAGAAATCACTCGAAGAAAAAATCAGAGCTGACAAAAAAGCAGAAGCTATCATCAACGACTTTAACAGCAAAGGTGCAAAGACGCTTAAAGATTATATTGCTATCACCGGCGATTCTATCACCAATGCACGTCTAAGCCTCAGCAACACTTCGGTAAATACCCTTGGCAATAACGAGTTTGCATTTATCGGTGCTATAACAGCTGCTCAAAAAGGTCAACTTGTTGGTCCTATAAAAACAAACAAGGCTGTTGTTATTGCAACTGTTGATGACATCAACCCTATAGGTCGCCCATACAATTTCAAAGAATACAAAGATCACTTCAATCAAATGATGGGTGGCGCAACTCTTATCAACAACATGTTTGTCATATTAAAAGGAGACAACAAGTTTGAATCTAAGTTGCTTGACTTCTACGAAAACTAATCTTGGACTTATCATTATTTAAGATAAAACCATAACACAAAGGAGCGAGCGTCATCAAAAACGATTCTCGCTCCTTTCGTATCAAAAAATCACAAAAAAATGTCGAACAAACCATCTCTTTATCTATTCCCGGTGTCTTTAGGCGATACGCCCCTACAAAATGTATTGCCGTCTCACAACATCGCAATAATCTCAACAATAAAACATTTTATCGTTGAGAATATACGCTCGGCACGTCGTTTCCTAAAAGCTTGCGACCGCTCAATAGATATTGATCAACTGACATTTTTTACGCTCAATGAGCACACCGACCATGCCACAATCCCATCAATACTTGAACCTATGACTCAAGGACACAGTATGGGCATAATCTCTGAAGCAGGTTGCCCTGCTATTGCCGACCCGGGTGCCGATGTTGTTGCCATAGCTCAACAACGAGGCTATGATGTGGTACCCCTCGTGGGCCCGTCAAGCATATTGCTTTCGCTCATGGCTTCGGGATTTAACGGGCAGTCGTTTGCCTTTAACGGCTATCTTCCGATAGACCAAGGCTCTCGCAACAGCAAACTCAAAGAAATGGAACGCCGCATACGTAGAGAACGCCAAACACAGATATTTATCGAAACTCCTTATCGCAACAATAAACTCATTGAGGAATTGACTCGCTCTATGCCGAGCGACATGCTTCTATGTGTGGCAAGCGATATAACCGGTCCCAACCAGTCAATCATCACCCGTCAGCTATCACAATGGAGCAAAGCCTCTTACAATTACAATAAAATCCCCACAATATTCCTCCTATTCTCTTAAATACACCCCACAATGGCTCGATATCGCAAATTAAAACCTTTACAAGATTTGCCGGGATTGTTTGATGACAATGCTGCGCTACAAGATTATGCCGGCGCATCAATTGATTTCACGTCAAACGATTCCACCCCCAAATTAAAACATAAAGAGACCAAATCGACGGGCATTCAACCGATGGAACCGGTTACAATAACATCTAATTTGAAATTTATATCATTTGGGAGTGGGAGCAGTGGCAATTGTGCTTATTTAGGCGACGACAATAGTGGGATTCTTATTGACGCCGGGGTTGACAACAAGCAAGTAGTAAACGAACTGGCAAAAAATGGCATTTCGATGGATATGGTCAAGGCTATCTGCATCACTCATGACCACGGCGATCACATCCGTTTTGCCTACTCTATCGTGAGACGCTATCGACACATCGGCATATATTGCACACCCCGCACCCTAAATGGCATTATGCGTCGCCACAATGTTTCTCGTCGATTCAAAGACTACCATCGTCCTTTTTATCAAGAAATACCATTTACTATCGACAACTTCAAAATCACAGCCTTTGAGGTGTCGCACGATGGAACCGACAACATGGGATTCTTTATTGAGAATGGTAATCATCGGTTTACTATTGCTACCGACCTCGGTCGCATCACTCCTCGTGTAGATTTTTACATGCGCCAAGCTCGATATATAATGATTGAAAGCAACTACGATAAAGAAATGCTTATCACAGGCACATATGCCGAATATCTCAAAGCTCGCATTCTCGCCGACAAAGGGCATCTCGACAACGAAGTTACTGCTCGATATATTGCTGAGATTTATTCTCCAAAACTCACACATGTGTTTTTGTGCCACCTTAGCAACGACAACAATACCCCTTATATCGCACTTGCTACCGTCAGCAAGCCATTATTTGAACGAGGTGTTAAAATTGGCGATGGCACCGAAAGCGCAACTTCAAACGATGCCGATATTCAAATCACAACCCTCCCTCGAAAAGAATCTTCTATTCTTTATATATTGAGACCCTAATTATTTCGACATAAATACAGGGAACTCCTATAAGTTACGTTGTGTTTGATACCTCAAACTTTTTCCATTTATAGTTGTTTATATAAAAGGATAAATTGATGTGATATAATAGGTTTCGACTAAAAAGACATTTGCGTCTGACAGACACGAAACAATCATATAGCATAAATCACGACAGTTACACCATTCCCGTCCTCCGGACGGCTTGGTGAGGAGGTTGATTATTCCCTTTCCGAGGGTATCGCTTCGCTCAACCCTCGGTTATTGCCTCGGTCTAGCCTCGGCGAGCTAAAGGTTATAGACGCTACGCTCTCCCGTGCTTCGCACGCATTTGTCCTTGAATATGTTTTATCGGACACCAATATTTTTTTAGCAATTGTCGCCACTCGATATGTTAAAAAAAATCAATACGGAAAAATTTCCTTATTTATATATCTCTATCACAAAAAAAGTCACTACCTTTGTACTTGGAATTATAGGTGAAATTTGTGCCTACTGAAAAATCATTATTAACTATTTATATATTAAAGTCTTACAGAAAATGAACAAAATCGATTTAAGCAAGTACGGAATTACAGGTACTACTGAGATTGTTTACAACCCTTCTTATGAGCAACTTTATCAAGATGAAACATGCTCTTGTCTTGAAGGTTATGAAAAAGGTCAAGCTACTGAACTTGACACTGTGAACGTGATGACCGGTATCTACACAGGTCGTTCTCCTAAAGATAAATATATCGTAAAAGACGCTACAAGCGAAAACACTGTATGGTGGACTTCTGAAGAATATAAAAACGACAACAAGCCTGTTACAACAGAAACTTGGAATACACTTAAAGAAATCGCTGTAAAAGAACTTTCAAACAAAAAACTTTATGTAGTAGATGGTTTCTGTGGTGCAAACATGGCTACTTGCTTGAAAGTGCGCTTCATAGTTGAAGTTGCTTGGCAAGCTCACTTCGTTAAAAACATGTTCATCCGTCCTACTGAAGAACAACTTAAAGACTTCGAACCTGATTTCGTTGTTTACAACGCTTCTAAAGCAAAAGTTGAAAACTACAAAGAACTCGGCCTTAACTCTGAAACTGCAGTAGTATTCAACCTCACTACTAAAGAACAAGTTATCATCAACACTTGGTATGGTGGTGAAATGAAAAAAGGTCTCTTCTCAATGATGAACTACTTCAAACCACTTGAAGGTATTGCATCAATGCACTGCTCAGCTAACACCGACATGGAAGAAAAGAGCACTGCTATCTTCTTCGGTCTTTCCGGTACAGGTAAAACAACTCTTTCTACCGACCCAAAACGTAAACTCATCGGTGACGACGAACACGGTTGGGACGACGAAGGTGTATTCAACTACGAAGGTGGTTGCTACGCAAAAGTTATCAACCTCGACAAAGAAAGCGAACCAGATATCTACAACGCTATCCGTCGCAACGCACTTCTTGAAAACGTAACTGTTGACGCAGAAGGCAAAATCGACTTCAACGATAAGAGTGTTACCGAAAATACTCGCGTAAGCTATCCTATCGACCACATCGAAAACATCGTTAAACCAGTTTCTAAAGGTCCGGCCGCTAAACAAGTTATCTTCCTTTCAGCTGACGCATTCGGTGTACTTCCTCCAGTTTCTATCTTGACCCCAGAACAAGCTAAATATTACTTCCTTTCTGGTTTCACTGCTAAATTGGCTGGTACAGAACGTGGTATCACTGAACCAACTCCAACATTCTCAGCTTGTTTCGGTGCTGCATTCCTTTCACTTCACCCAACTAAATATGGGGAAGAACTTGTTAAGAAAATGGAAGCTAACGGTGCTAAAGCATACTTGGTTAACACCGGTTGGAATGGTACAGGCAAACGTATCTCTATCAAAGATACTCGCGGTATCATCGACGCAATCCTCGACGGCTCTATCAACAACGCTCCTACAAAGAAAATTCCTTTGTTCGATTTCGAAGTTCCAACTGAACTTCCCGGCGTAGATCCTAACATTCTCGATCCTCGCGATACTTACGCAAACGTAGAAGACTGGAACGTTAAAGCTAAAGACCTTGCTGAACGCTTCATCAAAAACTTCAAAAAATTTGAAGGTAACGAAGCCGGTAAAGCACTCGTTGCTGCAGGTCCTCAACTCTAATCGAGCATAACAACTCAATTATAGCAAAAGTCACAGCCCAATGGGTTGTGACTTTTTTTCTAAATTGAAATATTTCAAGAGCCCTAATCCAAAAAAATACAGTATATTTTTGGATTATAATCCAAAAATTCACTATGATTTTTTGGATTAGCAAGTTTTTAAGCCTATCTTTGTCCAAAAATAGAAGGCACTATGATACATCGTCAATTACAAAAAACAATTGAGGACCGATTATTCAACGGAAAAGCAATAATATTAATCGGTGCCCGACAAGTAGGAAAAAGTACCCTTTTTTCTCAAATTGCGTCAACTCGTAAAGAATCAATATTACATCTCAATTGTGATGAACCCGAAGTAAAAGAGTTACTTACCGACTTGAACACTTCTGAAATTAAATTATTAGTAGGTCAACACAAAATCATCATGATTGATGAAGCTCAACGAGTGCCAAACATAGGCATGACACTCAAACGCATCATTGATAATCTACCAGATATACAATTATTAGTTGCCGGCTCATCGTCATTTGAGTTACATAATAAACTAAATGAACCTTTAACCGGTCGAAAATATGAATATAATCTTTATCCCATATCCACTGCCGAGTTACTAAACACCAATGGACTTATTGCAACAAAACAGGTGCTTGAATCACGACTCATATATGGGTCATACCCAGATATTCTTAATCACTTAAACAACGCTAAAGAGTTACTGATGAACATAGCCAACAGCTATCTATACAAGGATCTTTTATCTCTTGATGACATTCGTCGTCCAGCTTTGCTTGAAAAAATACTTGTTGCACTTGCTCTACAAATCGGTTCAGAAGTGTCATATAATGAGATTGCACAAACAGTAGGCTCTGACAGTAAAACAGTAGAGAAATACATTGATTTACTATCTAAATGCTATATTATTTTTCAACTTAACGCATTTTCTCGCAATATTCGCACTGAGTTAAAAAAGAGCAAAAAAATCTATTTTTACGACAATGGTATTCGCAATGCAATATTACAAAACTTCGCTCCAATAGCACTACGTCAAGATATTGGTGCTCTGTGGGAAAACTTTATCATCAGCGAACGAATTAAAGCCAATCACTACAATCAGCGATACGTAAAAAGCTATTTTTGGCGTACAACAACACAACAAGAGATTGACTATATAGAAGAATGTGACGGAGCTTTTTCTATCTTTGAAATGAAATGGAATCCTAAAAAAGCAAACACTACAATTCCTCAATCATTCCAAAAAAATTATACCGTAAACGAAATTACAATAATAACTCCCAATAATTATTTAGAACATATAATATAGATTTCACTATATTTTTTGGATTAGAGAATTTTTAAGAGCAAAAGTGCTTAAAAAGTTGATACGCCGGAGTCTATCCACGACCTCAACGCTCAATTTATTATTCTTTTCCCATCTAATGTTTTTACATTGCAAACAAATACTTTTCAACAGAATAGTTAATTTTCAATTGCAAAATTTGGGGGTAAATTGTAGTTTTTGTAATTTTACATATCATTTTCTAACCCTATAAAAACCTATAACTGTGGCAAAAAAAATCGTAGAAACACCTCTTATGAAACAATATATCGAGATGAAACAAAAACATCCCGATGCAATACTCCTTTTTCGCGTGGGCGACTTCTACGAAACATTCTCTGACGATGCCATAGCTACTTCCGAGATTCTCGGTATCACTCTCACTCGCCGTGCCAACGGGTCGGCTCAACATGTGGAGTTGGCGGGGTTTCCACACCATGCTCTCGACACCTATTTGCCTAAACTCGTGCGTGCCGGCAAACGTGTTGCCATTTGCGAACAGCTTGAAGACCCCAAACTCACAAAAAAACTTGTGAAACGAGGCATCACCGAGCTTGTTACACCAGGGGTTTCGATAAATGATAATATCCTCGACCACCGCGAAAACAACTTCTTGGCGGCAGTGCATTTTGCTCGGCATGGAATAGTGGGTGTTGCATTTCTCGATATAAGCACCGGCGAATTTCTCACCGCCGAAGGCTCTGCCGACTATATCGACAAACTACTTGGTAACTTTGCTCCCAAAGAAGTACTTGTCGAACGTGGTAATCGTCATCTCATTGAAGACAGCTTCTCAGCACGCTATTTCACTTTTGAGCTCGACGACTGGATTTTCACCGATGAATCAGCGATGGATCGCTTGCTCAAACAGTTTGAAACAGTGAGTCTAAAAGGATTTGGTATCAACAAAATGCCGGCGGCTGTAATTGCGTCGGGAGCCATATTACACTATCTTGATATCACACAGCACAACCAGATATCACACATTAATAATCTTTCTCGCATTGAAGAAGATCGCTATGTGCGTCTTGATAAATTTACCGTTCGCAATCTTGAACTTGTTGATAGCTTTGCCGACGATGGGAAAAGCTTGTTAAGCGTAATAGACCGCACTATAAGCCCCATGGGAGCACGTCTGTTGCGCCGTTGGGTATTATTCCCATTGAAAGACGTAAAAGCAATTAACGCACGTCTTGATGTGGTGGAATACTTCTTTCGACACCCCGATGAACGCGAAGAAATAAAAACTGCACTCGAACAAATTGGCGACCTTGAACGCCTAATATCTAAAGTTGCAGTAGGTCGCATCACTCCACGCGAGGTTGTGCAACTTCGCAATGCTCTCACAGCCATCGAACCGATAAAAGCCCTTTGCTGCAATGCCGACCATGAAGCTCTACGAGCCATTGGCGAGCAACTAAATCCATGCTCTGCCATTCGCGATCGCATAGCACGTGAAATTGTAGATGACGCTCCATCGGCACTCAATCGTGGCACTGTGATAAAAGACGGTGTCGATTCTGAGCTTGACGAATTGCGTGAAATAGCTTTTCAAGGCAAAGACTACCTCATGAAAATACAAATGCGCGAGATTGAAGCGACAGGCATTCCAAGCCTTAAAATTAGCTACAACAACGTATTTGGATACTATATTGAAGTAACAAACACTCACAAAGACAAAGTTCCCGAGGAGTGGATTAGAAAGCAGACTCTCGTCAATGCCGAACGATATATCACCCAAGAGCTCAAAGAGTATGAAGAGAAAATTCTCGGCGCCCAAGAAAAAATTCTCATTATAGAAACACGCCTTTATAATGAGCTTGTGGCAGCATTGGCTCAATACACACCTGCCATTCAACTCAATGCGTCTTTAATTGCCCGACTCGACTGCCTCTCGGCATTCACTCGAGTGGCAATGGAGAACCATTATAACCGCCCCATTGTTGATGATTCGTTTGACATTGAGATTGTCGAAGGTCGTCACCCGGTTATCGAAAAAGAGCTTCCTATTGGCGAGCCATACATAAGCAACAGCGTGTCGTTAAGCAATAATGGCACTCAAGTGATGATGATTACCGGACCCAACATGTCGGGTAAATCGGCTCTTTTACGTCAAACAGCTCTCAACGTATTGATGGCACAAATAGGGTGTTTTGTGGCTGCCGACAGTGCTCGCATAGGTATCGTTGATAAAATATTTACACGTGTAGGTGCAAGCGATAATATCTCCCTTGGCGAATCCACCTTTATGGTTGAAATGAACGAAGCGGCATCAATTCTCAATAATATGAGCGAGCGAAGCCTCATTCTCTTTGATGAGTTAGGTCGTGGAACATCAACCTACGATGGAATCTCTATCGCATGGGCTATAGTGGAACATATACACGAATATCGAGGTATTCACCCCAAAACCCTCTTTGCAACCCACTACCACGAACTCAACGAAATGGAAAAAACATTTTCACGTGTGGTCAACTACAATGTGTCGGTTAAAGAAATAGATAATAAGGTGGTTTTCTTACGCAAATTGACTCGTGGAGGATCGGAACATAGCTTTGGTATTCATGTGGCTAAACTTGCCGGCATGCCTCCTGCTATTGTAAAACGTGCCGATGAGGTTCTTCATCAGCTCGAAACAACCAATCGCAAAGACAGCATCTCAAAAGACCTTGGGGCAGTCGCCGAACAAACAGGAGGAATGCAACTTTCATTCTTCCAACTCGATGACCCGGTGCTGAGTCAAGTGCGTGATGAGATTCGCGACCTCGACATTAACAACCTCACCCCCATGGCAGCCCTAAACAAACTGCACGATATACGAAAAATCATTACCGGAAAAGATTGATTTGCAAAATATGGGGTAGTCTATAAGATTTCAACAAATTACGATTCTTCAAAATTACCCTTTTGTAGCTCGAAGTATTTCTCGTTTACCTCCGGGAGGACCTTGAAGGCGTTCGACAACAAAGCCCACACGTTGTAATCGGCGACGTATTTCTCCTTTTGCACAATAAGTCGTCAACACTCCTCCGGTTGACATTGAAGCATATATCCGAGCTAACAAATCTTCGCTCCACATTTCGGGCTGTTTTTCGGGTGCAAAAGCATCAAAATACACCACGTCAATGTTTTGAGGCAAAGGAGACTTGGTAAAATCACAAATACGTTTCTCAAGAGTAAAATATGGAGTGATTGATTGTTGAACATCCCACTCTGCTTCATGTAAAGCCATCAACAACTCCCCATTGATAAGATTATTATAGTTGAGTTTAGATATCATTTCGATATCAACAGGATACAACTCAAGTGAAATATAATGAGCCTTGCGCGATTGATTTGCCACCATAGCTGTTACAGTAGCATTTAGTCCTGTCCCGAATCCTATTTCCAGCACTCTCAATGGTTGTTCTCCAAGATTAGCATGATGAAGAAAAGCACAATCACGAAAAATGTGAATAGACTCGGTCAAAGCCCCCTTGACCGAATGATAATGTTCATCAAGATGAGGAACATATATTGTAGCCGACCCATCGGCTGTTATTTCAATCTCATTCATTATTATAATTTTTCCTCTTTGTCTTTTCCTGCAAGCATTCCGCAAGCAGCCATGATATCTTCGCCTCGTGAGACTCTTATTGTGGCAGTTATGCCAAGGCTATTAAGGTGATCGCGAAAAGCAGTCATTGACGTGAGATTGGTAGATTTAAGTTCTACTCCCGGAATTGCATGAAAACGGATGAGGTTAACACGAGAATTCGTTCCCCTCAGCAATCGAGCAAGAGCATCGGCATGACGAATATCATCATTAAGCCCATGCCACATTATATATTCAACCGACAAACGTCGTTGATGTGCAAAATCATATTGACGAAGCATTTCCATCACATCAACAATGGGGTATGCTCGTTCTACAGGCATGAGGCGAGCCCGTTCTGTAGGGTGAGGTGAGTGCACGCTGATAGCAATATGCACTTTTGTGACATCGAGAAGGGTGCGCAATTCTTTTATCTTGCCAATCGAAGAAACAGTTATGCGCTTTGGGCTCCATGCCAATCCCCATGAAGCAGTGAGTATCTCTATCGCATCAAGCACCGGTTGAAGATTATCCATCGGTTCTCCCATGCCCATAAACACGATATTGGTAAGTCGCTCGCTCTCGGGTATTGACAAAACCTGATTAATGATGCCTTGTGCTGATAAGTTGCCATGAAAACCTTGCTTACCGGTCATGCAAAAATAGCAATTCATCTTGCATCCGGCTTGCGACGACACACATATCGTAGCTCGGTCTCGATCAGGGATATACACAGCTTCCACGTCTCGACCTCCAACTCCCTTAAAAAGATATTTGGCTGTTCCATCGACCGAACGAGCCTCTGCTATAGGCTCTTCTCGTCCAATCTCATATTTTTCTTTCAAACATTGCCGAGCCTTTAACGACAAATTGGTCATCTGATCGATAGACGTGGCTCGTTTTTCATAAAGCCATTGAGCCATCTGCTTAGCTGCAAACGACGGCATTCCGCACTCTGAGGCGACTTTGCGCAACCCCTCAAGTGTCAATCCGATTAAAGGCTGTTTCGACATAATTAGTGTTATCTATTTATATGATGCAAAGATACGAAATTAAGTAATTTCTATGAATCACTTAAGTTAATTTATATGAATTCACTGATTAAAAAGAGAATCGTGTCATCACGACACGATTCTCCAAATACTTATTGTAAAGTGTATACAGGGATGTGATTATATTGTTTTTCTATAAATGCAAAATTACATTTTGCAACTTATGTTATGCAAAAATAGTGTATAACTGAATAAATTCAAATATTTTTGTGTTAAAATTATGTTAATGGCGAGAAAAACTATCTTCCGGTTGGAACCCAACGATAAAGTCGATCACTGGGTCTTACCTTCTCAGACACTTTTATTGAAAATCTTTCTCCCTTAACGGTTTTTTCTACCGGCTTAAGATCAACACGAATTTCCTCAACGGTAGTGATTATTGCTCCAGTGGTAGGTCCGGTGATTATTATTTCATCTCCTACTTGCAATTCGCCGCTTTCCATTTGAAACTCAGCCACGCCAATGTTTGAAAAATAGCGAATACCCTTTGCCACATATTGTTTCACACGAGTAGCCGAAGACCCATATTTTGAAGACCATTCGCCCAATCGTTGACCGAGATAATAACCATCCCAAAATCCTCGATTGAAAATCTTGGCAAGACGTTGATCCCAATCGGCAATCATTTCTTCATTATAGGTGCCATTACAGCAAGCCTCAATAGCCTCATTATAGCATTCAACGGCAATCTTAACATATTCAGGTCCACGCGCGCGTCCTTCAATTTTCAATACTCTAACTCCGGCATCAATCACTTTGTTGAGGAAGTGGATGGTTTTGAGGTCTTTAGGCGACATGATATATTGGTTCTCTATATCAAGTTGTGCTCCTGATTCACGATCGGTAACAGTGTATCCTCGACGACATATCTGTGCACAAGAACCTCGATTGGCACTATAATTCATCTCATGAAGACTCAAATAACATTTGCCCGACACTGCCATACACAATGCTCCATGACAAAACATTTCGATGCGCACTAATTCGCCATGAGGTCCACGAATATCTTGTTCACGAATAGCATCATAGATGGCTCTCACTTGCTCCATATTGGTTTCTCGAGCAAGCACCACGACATCGGCAAATTGTGCATAGAATTTTACTGCCTCTATGTTGGTGATATTTACTTGTGTGGAAATATGCACTTCAACACCCACACTACGAGCATAGGTTATAGCAGCAATATCTGATGCAATAATAGCCGAAATTCCCGATTGTTTCACAGCATCAATAATCGCATGACATGTAGCTATGTCATTATCAAAAATGATAGTATTGACTGTGAGATAACTTTTTACTCCATTTTCATGGCATATTGAGGCAATGTTGTGCAAATCATCAAGAGTGAAATTTACCGAAGACCGAGCTCGCATATTAAGCCCCTCAACACCAAAGTATATAGCATCGGCACCGGCATTGATAGCGGCATGTAGTGATTCATAACTACCCACCGGTGCCATTATTTCAAAATCTTTGCGATTCATTGTAAAGTAACAAAATTCTTATCAATGACAACAGCCGTGATCGCCACAACCTCCTCCACAATCATCACCACAGCCATGATCGCCACAACCACAACCGCATCCACATGAAGGATTCAGTTCTTCGGGTGTTGCATCACGCACCACAAGGATTTTACCGTCGAAACGCACATCATCTTTAGCCAATGGATGATTAAAGTCCATCTTAACTGCGTTTTTTGTCACTTCAACCACCAAACCATTGATGCGGAAACCATCGGCAGTCATCATTGGAACTGAAGCTCCTTTTTTGATAAATTCACTGTCAAATTTACCGTCAACCAAGAAAAGATCGCAATCAAGTTCTACTATTTGGTTTTCGTCATAAGGACCAAAAGCCTCTTCGGCTTTAACAATAAGGTCAAATTTGCCTCCAACTCCAAGAGCATAAATTGCTTTTTCCAATGGAACAACCATTCCGGGAGTTACGCCATATATAAAACGTTCAGGATCTTGTTCATCACTTTGATGAACAAGAGTTTGTGAACCATCTGGATTTACACGATAGAGGTCATAGACCATCTCTACATATTTACCTTGTTGAATTTTTTCCATAATCTATATCTGTTTTTTAATTATTTTCTCACTATAATGCAAAGGTAGTAAATATAATTGATTAAATAAATTTCTTATATTGACTCCATTCCTTGTATCGTTGATAAAATATCCACCGCAGCCTCAACCGTTGTGACATATTCAATAGAAATGCTACGACGATTATTATTCTCGCGAATGTGGCAACGGCGAGCATTTTGTTGCATAAAATTAATGATTTTGCCAAACATTGGCGATTGATAATATGCAATGTTGCTGTCATCGACAAAATAAAGATACATGCGCTCTTGTTTTAGTGCCACCTTCTTGATTCCGAGCTGCCGCGCCAAACGACGCAATCGTGGCACTCTCAACAATTCGGCAGTTTCGGGAGGAATCTTCCCAAAACGGTCGGTCAATCGCTCTTTGAATGCTTGCAAATCAAGTTCCCGTTCTATTCCATCAAGTTCTTTATAAAGAATGATACGTTCGCTCTCTTGTGGCACATACATTGCCGGCAATAATAATTCCATATCACTTTCTATGACACAATCGGCAACAAATTCTTTCTCATCTTCATCTTCGGCAGTGAGAACATCAGAAAACTCTTCGGTGCGAAGTTCAATTACAGCCTCTTTGAGAATTTTTTGATAGGTTTCGTATCCCAAGTCGGCAATAAATCCACTTTGTTCAGCTCCGAGCAAATTCCCAGCACCACGAATATCAAGATCTTGCATAGCAATGTGAATGCCACTACCAAGGTCTGAAAAGCTTTCAATTGCTTGCAATCGACGACGAGCGACAGGCAACAGTGGGATGTGAGGTGGGACAAGCAAATAGCAGAATGCCTTGCGATTACTTCTACCGACACGACCACGAAGCTGATGTAGCTCACTAAGCCCAAAATTATGAGCACTATTTATTATTATCGTATTTACATTGGGCATATCTATCCCCGACTCGATAATTGTTGTTGCGAGCAACACGTCATAGTCATGATTGGAAAAATCAATAATAACTTTTTCAAGTTTATCGGGCGACATCTGTCCGTGTCCTACCACTGTGCGAGCATCGGGAACAAGTCGGCGCACCATATCTTCAAGTTCATATAATCCCTCTATGCGATGATTCACAATAAACACTTGACCATTGCGCGACATCTCAAAATTAATAGCCTCAAGCAGTATATCATCGTTAAGCGAGTTGACCGAAGTCAGAATAGGGTAACGATTGGCTGGGGGAGTGGTAATTGCCGAAAGGTCACGGGCTCCCATAAGTGAAAATTGCAATGTGCGAGGAATAGGAGTCGCACTCATTGTCAATGTATCGACGTTGACTTTCATTTGCTTGAGTTTCTCTTTCACTGCCACTCCAAATTTTTGTTCTTCATCAACTATAAGCAAGCCCAAGTCTTTGAATTTTACCTCTTTGCCTATTATTTTGTGAGTACCAATTAAAATATCTATTTTCCCTTCGGCAAGGTCGGCTATAATTTGTTTTACTTGCTTAGGAGTGCGCGCACGAGACAAATAATCTACTCTCACGGGAAACTCCTTCAATCGATCTTTGAATGTATTATAGTGCTGATAAGCAAGTACTGTTGTTGGGACTAATACCGCAGTTTGTTTCCCATCAATAGCCGCCTTAAATGCCGCACGAATAGCAATTTCGGTTTTTCCAAATCCCACATCTCCACATATGAGACGATCCATAGGGCGTTCGCTCTCCATATCGGCTTTTACTGCTGCTGTTGTTGTGAGTTGATCGGGGGTATCTTCATATATAAATGATGCTTCAAGCTCTTGTTGCAGATATCCGTCGGGAGAGAAACTATAACCTTTCTCATTTTTACGAGCAGCATAAAGTTTTATTAGATCGCGAGCAATGTCTTTTAGTTTTGATTTCGTGCGCTCCTTGATTCTGTTCCATGCACCGGAGCCAAGTTTATTGATTTTAGGAGGCACACCTTCTTTGCCTCTGTATTTAGACAATTTATGAAGTGCATGAATCGAAACAAATATTATATCATTATTTTGATATGTTAGTTTTATCATTTCTTGGGTTTTGCCATTGACATTTGTACGCAAAAGACCGGCAAATTTACCAACACCATGATCAACATGAACAATAAAATCTCCTACTTCAATCGAAGACAATTCTTTTAGCGATAGTGCCAGCTTTCCTGAGCGTGCACGGTCACTTTTAAGTGTGTATTTGTGAAAACGATCAAAAATTTGATGATCGGTAAAAAAACAACACTTTGAAACATGGTCAACAAACCCTTCATGTAGCGTGAAATATACAGGGACAAACACAATGTCGTCTCCTCTATCCTCAAAAATTACTTTTAATCGTTCAATCTGCTTTTCACTATCGCTCAAAATATAAAGCGTATAGCCTGCATCAAGCATTTTTTTGAAATCTTCACTTATGAGGTCAAAATTTTTATGATAAATTCCTTGTGGCGAACATTTGAAATCAATCGAGGCACTCACATCATCATCGGGCTGTGACGAAGATGAGAATCGCAACTGACGGAATGTGGAAAATTTAGCAATAAAATCATCTACATCAACCACTTGACGCATTGCATTTTTATCGCCCTCATTGGCAATGAGCGAACTTTCTGAAAATGTTTCTCCGGCAATTTCCTTAATGCGACTCAATGTATATTGCACATCACGCACTGCTATAAGAGTATCTTCTCCTATAAAATTAAGCAACGATTCACCATGTGATTGTTGCATAACATTTGATGTTATCGACACTTCCTCAAGCCGTTGCTCTGATAATTGTGTTTCGATATTAAATGTGCGCATTGAGTCAATTTCATCGCCAAAGAAATCAATGCGATAAGGCAACTCATTTGAGTAACCATAAATATCCAGGATTGAGCCACGTAATGCAAAATGCCCCGGTTCATACACATAATCAACCTCTATAAACCCATTTTCACGAAGCCATTTAACTACATCTATCGGGTCAATCGTGACTCCTACCTTTAGATGAAAAGTGTGGTTATCAATTGTCGCTCTTGATGCAACTCGCTCGGCTATAGCATCGGGATAAGTGACAACATATCGCAATTGGGAATCAGTGTGCCAATGATTTAGCACCTCAGTGCGCAAAATCTGGGAAGGAGCGTCAATCTGTCCATATTTGATGTCACGCTTATACCCCGACGGGAACATCAATACGGCGTTTTCTCCCAACATTCGCGAGAGATCATGGTAAATATACCCGGCATCATCAAGGCTGTCACCTATAATGAGAGTAGGAGTATTGCGAGGAGACATTCCTGCAAAAAGCATAGCCGGAGCCGACCCCGACAATGAATATACCGAGGCGCACAGCTTTTTACTCGCAAGCATCTTATCAATTGCTTGACGACGTTGGCGATTGATAAACTTCTCGCTAAGATTATTTATTGTTGACATTTTCCTTTTTTGGATTCAGCAATGATTTGTATCGAGTGGCATCATTAAGAACATTTACCGCCGAATCAATTACCATATCATTGCGCAATGCTTCGATGATTTGACCCTTTTGATAATAATAACGCATCACAATCTCCCCAGCTAAATATTTACTGATTTCTTTTCGGTGAGTATCGAGATCCTTGTCTAAGTTGTGATGTAACAATTTATCCAAAATTTCAAACTGAGCCTTTACGCTATCTGTCATATATCCTTCGGCCTTGGCTGCTTTTCTGAGTTCATCTAACCTCACCTCACAAACTTTGTCGTACTTAAATTTATCGGGATCGATAAATTTTTTGAAATCGTTATATATAGAATCGGTAATTTCAAATTTCGCCGGTTCAGGTATAGAAGGTGTTGTTGCTGCAAATCTATTGGCATAATCAAATGCCCAATTATTAACCACAATATTATATGTCAATCTGTTGCTTTCGGGAAATTCCACCTTTACATCGGGGGTAATACCTCCTCCATCACGCACCTCACGTCCATGAACTGTATAAAAAACATTTGTGAGGCTATCGGGAGTGCGAGCAACCGACCCATCGGGATTGCGATGAGAATAGTCGATGGCTTGAATGAGGCGTCCACTTGGAATATAATATTTAGCAGTAGTAACTTTCAACAATCCATTATAAGGTAGTGGTCGTGTAGCTTGTACCAACCCTTTTCCAAACGAACGTTCGCCAACAATCACAGCTCTATCCAAGTCTTGCAATGCACCCGACACAATCTCGGCACTTGAAGCCGTTGCTCCATTTATGAGTACAGCAATGGGAATTTCGGAGTCAATAGGTTTAGTTGTTGTGCGATATACCTTTTCGTTAAACATGCCTTTTCCTTTGGTACGAAGCACCTCTGTATTTTTGGGCACAAACAATCCTACTATTTTTACCGAACTTTCAAGTAATCCACCTCCATTATTGCGTAAATCGAGTATAATAGACTTCACCCGAGGGTCTTTTTTTAACTCAATCAATGCATTCTTCACATCATTGGCCGAGTTTTCATTAAATGTAGTGAGTCCAATATACCCTATATTTCCACGAATCACGCCATAATAAGGCACCGGATTTACCTGAATCTTAGCTCGAGTAATATCTATATTTAATATCGAATCGGCGACATATGGACGCTTTATTAATAAAGACACTTTTGTGCCGGCTTGTCCTTTTAGTCGATTACTCACTTTATCATTTTTCCAACCCAACACTGTATCTCCATCAATAGCGACAATGAGGTCTCCAGGGCGAAGACCGGCTTTTTGTGCAGGAGAACCCTCTTGAGGCTCTGAAATATACACATTGTTATCACGTTGCATGATAACCGATCCTATACCTCCATATTCACCTGTTGAAATTGTTCTAAATTCATCTTGTTCATCTTCTGAGATATACTCGGTATATGGATCGACATTCATCAGCATCGCATCAATTGCTGTACGTATCGATTTATCGGCATCTATTGTGTCTACATAATTGGTTTGTAGTTCTTTGTAAATCGAATTAAAAATATTCAAATTGCGTGAAATGCTCGACTTATCACTACGAGTTGTAGCTGTAGAGATTATAGCAATCACACACATTGTCATTACTGTTATAAATATCGACTTTCTCATTAATCTTAATCTTGATGACGTTTTCTTATAATAATTAGTATTTTGAACGGCTAAGTTACGCAATATTATAACAACACAGGCACATTTTTTCTCAAAAAAGCATTAAAAATGAAGATAAACGTGAGATTTTTGCAAAAATTATTGCATAATTCAATTTTTGAGATTAATTTTGCAACGCAATTTTGAAAAGGGTTGTATTTTCTGCTTCAGTAGCTCAGTTGGTTAGAGCACCTGACTGTTAATCAGGGGGTCGTTGGTTCAAGCCCATCCTGAAGCGCAAAAAGTTTAGTTGGTTAATATTGCTTCAGTAGCTCAGTTGGTTAGAGCACCTGACTGTTAATCAGGGGGTCGTTGGTTCAAGCCCATCCTGAAGCGCAAAAAGAGATTGCAGTGGTTGCAATCTCTTTTTGTATTTAGGTAGTATGGTAATATCTCATTTATGGGCTTATAACTTCGGGCTCTACGGCTTATTCATCATGGGCCAAAATATTAGATGATTTTGATTGGTATTCGTTACTTTGAGTGTTACTTGCGCACTTTCTATCACAGGAATGTTATGATCAACATGACCTATAGGCACATTAAACGCAACGGGATAATCATATGGTTTTACCATGTCAAAAATCATGGTTTCCATATCGGCGTAATTGCTATCGGGCTTATATTCGGTAAACTGTCCAACTATCAATCCTTTCAATCGTGGTAATATCCCACTCAATCGCAATTGATACATTATGCGCTCTATTTTATAAATTGGTTCGGCAATATCTTCGATAAACAATATTGTATCCTCCTCAATAATATCGTAGGGGGTATTTATCAATTCGGCGATAACTGCAACATTTCCACCTATGATTTTACCACTACATTGTCCCAAACGGTCATATTGATGTCCGTCAAAAGTAAATGCAGGAGCTTGACCTCGCAATATTTCAAACAACACTTTATTATCAATATCTTCTGCTCCTTTGCGAATGTGGCTTGTCATCGAGGCATGAATACTTGCAATTCCTTTGGTTGCCATAAACGCATGAAGAGCCGAGATATCGCTGTAACCAATAACCCATTTGGGGTCTTTTTCAACAGGTAAACGATTCAGCGAATCCAACAAATGCACAACTCCATATCCTCCTCGTGAGCAAAGAATTGCTCTCACATCGGAATCAAGAAATGCATCTTCAAGATCGGCAAGACGTTCAGAAGCTGTGCCACTATAATTCCCCCATTGTCCAAGAGTGTGTGGCATAACTTTTACTTTCCACCCTTGCTCTTCGAGTACAGGTATTGTAAATTCAACATGTTCGGGATCAACAATCCCTGCAGGCGATAATATCGCAATAGTATCACCTTCTTTCAATGGTTTCGGGTATATGATATTGTTCTTTTTCATCTAATCTTTTTCTATTAGCAATTAACTTACCATTACATCTATTCCTTCTTGTCTTATTTGCTCGGCAATCGCTTCAAGCTCTTCATGCGAAACTTTCTCAAGATTTTGCTCTGGAGTTTTGCGATCTATTGAATAAATCATCACTTGACGTGGATTTATACGCTTATATGCCTCAATTAACGCGTCAACCTCCTGTGGTGTAGTGTTATCAATCTTTTCACCATCATGTTCTCCTCGCAAAAACATCGTTTGCACCACGCACTGACCACTGAATTGGGCTATCTGTTCAACAACTTTCTCGCATGTGAATGATGGTGATGCCGGTTGGTCTATTAATCGCATTGTTTCATCTATTGCCGAGTCAAGTTTGAGTATATTATTATCTACTTTGCGAAGAGCCTCAACAACTTTTTCATCGTCTAATCGGGTGGAATTACTTAATACGCTGATTTTGACATTGGGAAAATATCTATCACGTAAAGCGATTGTGTCGTCTATAATGCCGGCAAAATCGGGGTGTAACGTAGGCTCTCCATTCCCCGAAAACGTAATAACATCGAGAGGTTTACTTTTTACATTCATATACAACAACACCTGTTCAAGCTCAACAGCGACAAAATCGCGGCGAGGCAATCCTGTAGTGCCGGCACCTTGTGAATTATACCCGGCTTCACAATACACACAGTCAAATGAGCAAACTTTTCCATCATTGGGTGAAAGATTAATACCCAATGACACTCCCAATCTGCGACTGTGAATAGGTCCAAATATTGTTGAATGAAATAATACTGTTACCATAATAATTATCTTTCTAATAAGAAGTCTTCGATATTTTCAGGTGTTATTACATTGAATGTGCTATTTGGATAGGCAATAAAAAACTGTTCCGGTCGCTTTGCCTTAGCATTTGGATTCCACATTTTGCGAGCAATCATTCTCGTAATAGTTTATACTGCAAATTAAGTGATTTTTTCTAAAATCCAAAAATCTTATAATATTCGTGGATTCGATTCCAAAAATCTCAAAGATGTTTATAGATGTTAAATTGAGAATGCAACTATTTTAGTTGCTCAAATATCCAATCCCACAAGGCGTTTGTTTGCTCAGGATAGAGCCAATGCCCATTGTTTTCACCCACGATAAGCGATTTGGGAGCTGTGATGATGTTGTAAGTCGAGCGAGTTGTTGTGGGGGCACATGTCAAATCGTTATATCCAACAAAATATTTTATCGGGGCAGTGAGATTGCGTGCAAAATTTGTTACGTCATAGTATTGCGCCGTTTTTAATTTTTCGGGTGTGCAATTATCCCTATTCTTAAACACATGAGGCCAACCTCCGGCACGATTATGAATATAACCTTCAAGATCACAAAGAGCTGGGAAATAAGCCACTGTGGCATTAATGCGACTACCAAGTGCCGATGTTACAATCGATAATGCTCCACCTTGACTGCCACCAAATGTTCCTATTCTTCCATTAAATTGTGGCAATGTTTCTATAAAGTCGATACCTCTTACACAACCAAGATATACTCGTTTGTAATAATACGAATAGCGATTATCGATGTTATATGTGGGATATGATGCTAATGCCCCACCATTAATGTCGCTATAAATTGTACTACCTGTAAGGTTTACGGGAATACCATGAATGCCCAATTCAAGGACGATTGCCCCTTTGGCTGCATGCACCACATCACCCGATTTTTCTCCCACTCCAGCCCCCGGGAAACGGAGAATCGCAGGATATTTACCTTCGGCTTTGGGCATTGTCAACATACCATACATGCGAGTGTTATTGATGTTGCGATACGATATATGATATACATTCACTTTATCGGTACAACGCTCAGGAATAAGAGTCATCGTTGGTTGCAAATCAATCTTACGTACAGCCTCAAGTTGTCCATTCCAAAACGAGTTAAAATCATCGGGTTGTGTAACTGTTGGTTGCAGTTTTTCAGTTTCGTAACCAACAGTTGAGATGGTTGAATATTTCTTGCCATCTTTCTCAACTACTGCCTTTACTCGTAAATAGCCTGTTTTTTTCATCGTGCCAAGATTAATTACACCTTCATTTCCTTTAAGCGTTAGTGTTTTTGAAATGTGAGGAGTCATCAAATCTTCACTTACCTCATAATTTATATCCACATTATTCAATGCCATGCCACAATCGGTTGCTGTCACTTTCACTTTTGCTTGCTCTCCTATTTTATATAGAGCGTTGGCATGATCTGGAACTAAATGTAATTGCACTTTAGTGGCACGAGGTTGTGCTACAACACACATTCCCATGACAATTATCATGGCAAAAGATAAAAAGAATTGCTTCATATTGGTTGTTTTTTATATTGTTCTCTAATGAAATGTTTTCAACCTCAAAAGTAGTAAAAAGAATGGATATATAAAAATTGAGCGTTCAATACATCCCTATTTCGGAAATGGATGATTCAACTATCAAAAAATTAAAACTAAAAATGCCTCAAAAAATATCATTTAACTATGTTGTGATTTCTCAATAATTATTATATCTTTGTGTGGGCGATTTTTTGCTCATAGATATGATTATTATCACAATTTTACATAACAATGGACTATAGTTTATTAGACTTTCTCACATTGCTTGGAGCCGTAGGAGTATTCCTTTATGGGATGACCCTCATGAGTGAAGGGCTCCAAAAAGCTGCCGGGAATGGCTTGCGCAATATCTTAGGCGCAATGACTCGCAATCGTTTCACCGGAGCACTCACCGGTTTTTCAATCACTGCATTAATTCAAAGTTCATCGGCATCTACCGTAATGGTTGTGAGTTTCGTTAGTGCCGGATTGATGACATTGGGACAATCGGTTGCCGTAATCATGGGCGCAAATGTAGGGACTACTGCAACTGCATGGATTATCACCTTATTTGGATTCAAGGTCGATATTGGGGCATTTGCTATTCCCTTAATTGCATTTTGTATTCCCCTCCTATTCTCAAGCCATAGTCGCCGCAAATCAGTGGGCGAAATTATTTTAGGTTTTGCTCTACTTTTTATTGGGTTAGATTGGATTGAAGCAAATGTTCCCGACTTGAAATCAAGTCCTGAAATTTTTGGATTTTTGACTCAATATGCTGACATGGGATATGTTTCGGTGTTGCTTTTTGTTGCAATTGGCATCATTGCCACAATGATAATCCAATCATCATCGGCAGCAATCGCTATCGTATTAATAATGTGTACTAAAGGGTGGATCACTTTTGATCTCGCATGTGCAATGATTCTTGGTAGTAACATCGGTACAACAATTACTCCGATTATAGCCTCTCTTGGTGCAAATCTTGCTGCAAAAAGAGCTGCATTGTGCCACTTAATGTTTAATGTATTAGGTACGGTTTGGGCTTTAGCTCTATTCATTCCTTTTACTGATTTAACTATATGGGTTACCGAATCTCTCGGACAAGGTAATCCTACTGAATTATATAATTATATAAACAAAGATAATGGCACCGATGCAACACAGATTGCCTTAATGGCAGGTTGGGCTTCGTTTGGTCTTTCTATTTTCCACACCATTTTCAATCTCATCAACTTATCGGTAATGATATGGATGACTGAGTTATATGTAAAAGTTGTGGAAAAACTCATGCCAAGCAAGCACAAAGGTGATGATGAATTCCAACTCACCTATATTTCAAGTGGTCGTGTTGCTGCTTCGGAACTAAACATGACACAAGCCGAAAAAGAAATCGAAGTATATGCCAATCGCGTTAATCGCATGCTCGATATGGCGCAAAATCTCGTTCACACCAAAGAAGGAAGCGATGAATTTAACAAACTATATTCTCGACTTGAAAAGTATGAAGAGATTTCCGATCGCATGGAAATTGAAATAGCAAACTATCTCAATCGTTGCGCCGAAGGACGACTATCAAATCAAGGTAAGCAACGTATTGCTGCAATGCTAAATATTATCTCAGAAATAGAAAGTATTGCCGATAGTTGTTTTGGCGTTGCCAAAATTATTGCTCGCAAACAAGAAAGCAGAGTTGCATTTAACGATGAAATTTATAAAAACATCGACAACATGTTTGCCTATGTAAAAAAAGCAATGAAAAATATGCTTGTTCTACTTGAAGATCTTGAGAATGTGCACGAAGAAGATATTATCACCTCTTATAATCGTGAACGTGAAATAAATAATCTTCGCAACTCATTACGCATTGAAAATATTGAAAATATCAACACTCAACACTATGAATATCAAGCCGGTATATATTATATGGATCTCATTGGAGACCTTGAACGCACCGGCGATTATATTATAAATGTTGTTGACACGGTAAAAGAATGGTTCCGCAAGCATAAAACTTAAGCAATTAAATTGCAAGCACAATAATGACACAAAACGGTTACTATCGGTTATGATGGTAACCGTTTCTTTATTTTTGCAACTCAAATAAAAAAATTGTTCAATCTATACCCTATTTTTATGACAAATTGCCAAGGAAAAATACTTGCCATTGATGACGAGCCTATAATCCTTGATTTGATTAAACTAAATCTTGAAAACGAAGGATATTCGGTAGATATTTGCAATAGTGCAGAAGATGCATTTCAACTAAATTTATCAATATATGATTTTATTATCGCTGATGTGATAATGGGAAAAATTAAAGGTGCTGAGTTTGCAAATAAATTAAAACAGAACCCTGAGACATCTCATATCCCAATCATTTTATGTTTAGAAAAAGGGAGTGAAGACGATATTGTAACCGGATTGAGGGCCGGTATTGATGACTACATTATGAAACCAATCTCTATGCGTGAATTAACGGCTCGAATAAAATCAATTCTTCGACGACATAAAATCAACTCCTCTCACAATAAGAAAAATTAGGCAATTATTATAGCAAAAATTAAGAGCAACTATTGGTTGCTCTTTTTACATTCAATAGATATTATAACACCACACTCCGGAAAACCAAAGAGACGTTAAGGTTTCTATAAATAATTTTGTATCTTTGTTGTGCTATTTCATATTCCATTAAAATTAATGGATATATATTGTGTGTGGTTTTTCCAAAATTAAAAATGTTATGAAGAAAACAATCATCGACCTTTTTGAATCTTCGGTCAATCGTTACCCCAACAACACTTTCCTCCTTGAAAAAACAGGAAAAAAATTTGAACCAACAACTTATGCTCAAGTAAAAGAACAAGTTTATCGACTTGGTGCAGGTTTACAAAAACTTGGTGTTAAAAAAGGTGACAATATGGCACTTTTGAGCGAAGGTCGCAATATGTGGATTATTGGAGAACTCGCTATGTTTTATGCAGGAGCCGTAAATGTACCACTCTCTATCAAACTTGAAGAACGAAACGACCTTATGTTTCGTCTCACACATGGCGATGTAAAATATATAATGGTATCGGGTACACAATTAAAAAAAGTTCGCGCTATCAAAGAAGAGCTTCCCGAAGTAAAACAAATCATAGTATTTGATACTCTTGAAAACTACGAAGAGAAAGAAATCGCACTCGAAGAAGTTTTGAAGATGGGAGATGATTTCCTTGCATCACACACAATGGAAGAATTTTTGAGTGTTGCACAATCAATCCAAAACGATGACTACGCTACTATCACTTATACAAGTGGTACAACAGCCGATCCAAAAGGTGTGGTGTTAACCCATCGCAACTATACTGCCAATGTGGAGCAATCGCTCACTCTCGTTGACATCAACGAAACATGGCGCACTCTCATCATTCTTCCTCTTGACCATTGTTTTGCACATGTTGTAGGATTTTACATTATGATGGCACAAGGAGCTACTGCAGCAACAGTGCAGGTGGGTAGAACTCCCCTCGAAACTCTCAAAAACATACCTCTTAACATTAAAGAAGTAAAGCCACACTTCATCCTCAGTGTTCCTGCTCTTGCTAAAACATTCAAAAAGAATATCGAGCAGGCTATTCGCGCCAAAGGCAAAACCACTGAACGTTTATTTAATCTCGGGTTAAAAGTGAAACAAGTTTACTATGGCGACAGCAATCTCGATAGTAAAGGTATGCGCATCTTCTTGAAACCTCTTGTTGCTCTATTTGACAAATTAATATTCTCTAAAGTGCGAGAAAATTTTGGTGGCGAAATGCGTTTCTTCATTGGAGGTGGTGCATTGCTCGACAAAGATTTGCAAAAATTTTATGTTGGAGTGGGAATGCCTATGTATCAAGGGTATGGACTATCAGAGGCAACACCTGTATTATCGTCTAATGGTCCTGAAAAATATCGTTTCGGCTCAAGTGGTAAACTTGTTACTCCCATCGATTTGAAAATTTGTGACGATAACGGCAACGAACTTCCTCTCGGTGAAATGGGAGAAATCGTTGTGAAAGGCGAAAACGTAATGGCCGGATATTGGAAGAACCCCGAATCAACAGCCGAAACTGTGCGTGATGGCTACCTCTATACCGGTGACCTGGGTTATATGACCAAAGAAGGCTTATTGTATGTTAAAGGCCGTTTCAAAAGCCTTCTCATTTCGAGCGATGGCGAAAAATATAGCCCCGAGGGTATTGAAGAAGCAATGGTACAACTTGCTCCATCTATCGATCAAATAATGCTTTATAACAACCAATCACAATACACAACAGCTGTGCTTGTGCCCAACAAGGATTACCTCAAACGCACACTCGCCGAAAAAGGGCATTCTCTTGACTCTGAAGAAGGTCGCATTGAAGCGTTGAAACTCATTGATGCCGATGTAGCAATGTTCAAAAAAGGTGGCATTCACGAAACAATGTTCCCCGACCGTTGGTTGCCTACTTGTTTTGCTGTTCTTGCCGAACCGTTTAGCGAACAAAACCAAATGATTAATAGCACAATGAAAATGGTGCGTGGAAAAATTGAAAAAGCATATGCCGATCGCATAGAATATATGTACACCTCAGAAGGAAAGCAATTGCTTAACAAACAAAATATTGATGCTTTAGCTTGATTTTGCCTAACCCCAAGTAGATGCTACCTAATTGTTATATATCTGATAGGTATGAAGCCGGTTGCGATGAAGCCGGTCGTGGTTGTCTTGCCGGTCCGGTTTATGCTGCTGCCGTAATTCTTCCCGACGACTTTCATCACCCCCTACTCAATGACTCTAAGCAACTCACCGAGGCTAAGAGAGAAAAACTTCGACCGATTATCGAAGCTGAAGCTGTGGCATGGGCTGTGGGGATTGTTTCAGAACAAGAAATAGATAAAATTAACATTCTCAATGCTTCTATCCTTGCCATGCACCGAGCACTCGATGGGTTAAGCATTGTTCCTGGTGCAATTATCGTTGATGGCAACCGATTCAAGCCCTATGGCGACATTCCTTGGCAAACATTTGTAAAAGGGGATGGTAGATTTGGTAATATCGCTGCAGCATCAATCCTCGCTAAAACACATCGTGATGAATGTATGTGCAGGCTTCATGAGCAATATCCTCTATATGGTTGGAATATCAACAAAGGTTATCCAACCAAAGCTCACCGAGCAGCCATTGCCACACATGGAGCTTCTCCACTACACCGACAATCATTCCGCCTCCTCGACCCACAACTCACGTTGTTTTAGTTTGTGTCTTCGATATGCCAATGAATCAATAACACAAGCTGTGTTAAATCACTAACAGACAATATTCTTTCTCCGTTTCGCACTCACTTTCGTTTCTTTGTTGTATCTTTGCATCGAATAAACAAATTAATGGCATTATGAAACGTGTTTTGATAATAAACGGACCAAATCTCAACCTTCTTGGAGTGAGGGAGCCGGGTATTTATGGCAATAGTTCAATGGATTCCTATCTTGAAAATCTTCGTTCGAGATATCCCAACTATACTATCGAATATTTTCAAAGTAACCACGAAGGTGAAATCATTGACAAGTTGCACGAAGTGGGGTTTGACGCAACATTAGAGGGAATCATTCTCAATGCCGGTGCCTATACTCACACATCGCTCGCTATTGCCGATGCCATTTCAGCCATTAAAGTGCAAGTAGTTGAGGTGCACATTTCAAATGTTCATGCTCGTGAAAAAGTGCGTCATCACTCAATGATTTCGGGAGTGTGTCATGGTGTAATTGCCGGTTTTGGTATGGATAGCTATCGTCTTGCCATTGATGCCATCATGGCTCGATAAATTCAAAACTATGCAGGAAGAATTAGAAGAATATATCCTCAATCACATTGATGCCGAGCCCGAGATGATGCGTCAGCTCAATCGCGATACACATATCTATCATCTTTATTCGCGTATGTGCTCAGGTCATTTACAAGGGCGTATGCTAAAAATGTTCACACGCATGATTCGACCTCAACGCATTCTTGAACTTGGAGCTTTTACCGGATATTCAGCTCTTTGTTTTGCCGAAGGTATGCCCGAAGATGCCGAGTTACACACTGTTGAGATTGATGAAGAAATAGAGGATTTTATTCTTGAGCGTTTCAATGCTTCTCCATATGCCGACAGAATGCATCTACACATAGGTGATGCAATGAAGATTGTACCTTCTCTTGAAGGGGAATTTGACCTCGTGTTTATCGATGCCAACAAACGCAATTATGTTGATTACTACAACCTCGTGTTACCACGCGTGAGAAAAGGAGGTTTTATCCTTGCCGACAACACACTATGGGACGGAAAAGTCATCGAAGAAAATCCTCGCGACCCTCAAACCCTCGGAATTCTCGAATTTAACAACATGGTAGCCAATGACCCACGCGTAGAAAAAGTAATCCTCCCCCTCCGCGACGGTTTAACTCTCATTCATAAATTATAATCTAAATTATCTTATACAATTTAGGCATCTACTTTCTCAACAAAGATTTGAATAACTCAATATACTTCTGAGCTATTACTTCTGAATCAAAACGTTCTCGCACAGATATGTGGAGCATTTCTCGGTTGAGTGTCACATTAAGTGCCCATACGATGCCGTCAGCTATGCTTTGTGAAGATTTATAATCGGCAATATATCCATTTATTTTGTGGTCTATAATATCGCGCCGTCCATCATGAGCAAAAGCAACCGGCACACACCCTGCTGCTTGCCCTTCGATAAGAGTAGCCCCAAGGGTTTCATATGTTGAAGTAGATAACACCACGCTTGCCATTGCATATAGGTGACGCAATGTCTTATTATCATTTATGCGCCCTAAGTGATGATATGGCAATTTTATTTTATTGAGCAATGAGCTATCACGAATATCTCCAAATAATACCAATTCACATTCTTTCGCTTTTTCGGGATATTGTTCTACTAATAAATTAACTGCATCTATCACATAGTCAAAACCTTTAATAGGGTCATCTAATCGTGCCGCTCCCATCACTATAAGTTTGCGATCATTGGGCAAAGGCAATAATTGAGATGGGACCCCAGTAGAAGCTGTTGTCTTAAAAAATTCTACAGGGAAAGCGTGATGGATTACACTTATATTTGCTTCATGCAATAAAGTACTTTCTCGTGCTTTATTGGCAAGCCAATGGCTCACTGCTACAAAGTGAATATTAGAGTCCTTATATAATTCTTTCTTGCGCAACCATATTGAATGAGACAAATCATTTTTCTTTGTACCTCCACATATAAACTGACAATTTCCACATTGTTGTTTGTATCGTTCACACTCAAGGGCATGGTGACATATTCCGGTGAAACACCACATATCGTGCATAATCCACACTATCGGTTTTCCCAATTTTGTGATTTTGTCAATCTCATTGAGCGACATCATTCCTTGATTAATCCAATTAATTACGATAACATCGGCCTCATTCACAAAAGAATTTGAAGCAACCGGAACTCCATGAGATGCAGTCGAAACCTTAAATAAATTAGGCTTAGAAAAACCATTGCTTAAAAATATATTAAGACGTTCCAATATGAAGGCAATATTGCGACGGCGACGCGAACATATTTGCGTAACCCATTCATTATCGCTCGATTTGCTCAACACAACCATTCGGGCATCTACTCCTTCATTGCGAAGAGCTTGCATCAGTCGAAATGTTACAACCGATGCCCCGCCAAGCGTATCGCTATGATTTAGCAAAGCTACTTTCATCGTCTTAATTTAATTTTTTCGCGTTTTAATACTAAAACAATATACATAACAATAAGTAGTGTGCGTATAGCAATATTTAACCAAAAATATGGAGTTACAATAAATTTGGCAATAATAAACAGCCCCATTGCAATGACTATATATGACGTAATACGCGACACATCATATTTAATGGGATTTATTTTGTTTCCTATGCAATATGATGCCACCATCATCACAGCATTGCATGCCAGTGCAGCCCATGCACAAGCGATATAACCATAAAGTGGTACACATGTGACAATTATAGTTATCATAACTACAAATCCTATTAATGTAAACACAATTGCCCAATAGGTTTTGTCGATATTCTTATACCACAATGAAAGATTAAAGACTATACCATAAAACAACTCAGCAATGAGTAAAATGGGAACAACAACCAATCCTTCATAATATTTTGGAGAAATAATCATCTTAAAGAAATCAAGATAAAACATCACACCAAGGAAAATAAGTAAGCCAAATATTACAAAATATTTCATTGCATCGGCATACTCTTTATTTTTCTGTTCCTTATTTTCATTTTTGCGCGAAAACATCAATGGCTCATATGCAAACCGAAAAGCTTGAATAAACATAATCATCACCATTGCAATCTTGTAGTTTGCGCCATAGATTCCCAATTGATAGTTGGCAATATTTTGGTCGTCAAACAGGAATGGATAAATTATTTTATCTATGTTTTGATTCATAATTCCAGCAATACCGGCGATGAGCAATGGTAACGAAAATGCAAGTATTGTTGTGAGCAACTTTCGATTAAAAGCATAATGTTCGGCAAAAATTTCAGGTAGCATAATCAGCATCAATATCACCGAACTAAGGATATTTGCAACAAATATATATCCTACACCATAGGAGGGATCATAAAACCATGAAATTGTTTCGGGAGCGACCTCCCACAACCATGGGCACATCAAGATAAAAAATAGATTTAGCCCTATATTCAACCCAATGTTTATCAACTTCAGACATGCAAACTTTATGGGACGCTGTTTGAAACGCAAATAAGCAAAAGGAATAGATATAAAAGCATCAACGGCAACCGTAATCCCCATCATCAACACAAATGATGGAGATTTAGCATATCCCATAACTCCACTTATTGGCTCTATGAGCAACCACAATAAGGCAACAAATAACGTTGATGTAAATCCTACCGATGTTAAAATCGTTGTATATACCGACGCTACATCTTGTTCATTTCGCCGGGCAAACCGAAAAAATCCGGTCTCCATACCATAGGTTAAAAACACTAATGCAAAAGCCACATAAGCATAAATATTTGTAACCACACCATATTCCTGGGGTACAAATACAGCAGTATAAAGAGGCACCAAACACCAATTAAGAAAACGACCTACAATACTGCTAACTCCATAGATTGCAGTGTCTTTTAATAAACTTTTTATTCCTGCCATAATTCCTTAAAAAAGTGCCCCGAATCAATACGTGAATGTCCCAAATGAGAGTAAGCCAAGTCGGTAACTTCTCGACCACGAGGAGTGCGTTTGATGAAACCTTCTTTTATTAAAAACGGCTCATAAACCTCTTCGATAGTGCCTGGGTCTTCTCCAAGTGCAGTTGCTATTGTTGATAATCCTACCGGACCACCTTTGAACTTTGTGATTATGGTTGTCAAAATCTTATTGTCGATTTCGTCAAGACCATACCTATCAATATTCAACGCCTCAAGTGCATAGCGTGCAATTTCGGGATCGATTGTACCATTTCCTTTTACTTGAGCAAAGTCGCGCACACGACGCAACAACGCGTTGGCAATACGAGGAGTCCCTCGCGAGCGCATTGCAATCTCATGAGCTGCCTCTCCGGTACATTTTACCTTGAGTAACGCTGCCGAACGTAATATAATGCGTTCAAGCACTTCGTGATCATAATATTCCAAATGGCAATTTATTCCAAATCGGGCTCGGAGTGGGGCTGTCAATAATCCACTGCGAGTAGTTGCTCCGATAAGGGTAAATGGCGACAATGTGAGTTGCACACTACGTGCACCTGGACCTTTATCAATCATGATATCAATGCGATAGTCCTCCATTGCCGAGTAAAGATATTCCTCTACTACCGGACTTAAACGATGTATCTCATCAATAAACAACACATCATTTTCTTCAAGCGAAGTCAATATGCCTGCAAGGTCACCAGGCTTATCAAGTACCGGTCCCGATGTGATTTTCATTCCCACACCAAGTTCATTGGCAATGATGCCTGAGAGTGTGGTTTTTCCCAATCCGGGAGGTCCATGAAATAATATATGATCGAGCGATTCGCCTCGCATACGAGCTGCAGTAACAAATATCTTAAGGTTTTCAACGATTTTGTCTTGCCCACTAAAGGAGTCAAACTCCGACGGACGCAAAGCCTTTTCAAAATCGCGATCTCCCTCTTTTGCTCTTATATCAAAGTCATCCATTTCCAATTTTTGATTATTAATTGTGAATTATAAGAGAACGTATCTTTTCTATTACAACTTGCGACGGTATGCCGGCAAGACAATGATAATCACCTTTGCGACAAGGTTTGTCGCCAAACATTGAACATGGTCGGCACGTCATAGGTAACTGAATAGTATTTGTTTCTAATTGTCGCCACCCCTTAAATCCACAATAAGGGTGAGTGGCTCCCCAAATACTCACAACGGTTGTTCCAACAAGTGATGCCAAATGCATATTGGCTGAATCCATCGACAACATCACATCGAGATAGCTCATCAATGCCATTTCAATAGGGAATCCTCGATATTTATTGGCAAACGAAACGATGCGTTCATACTTATTTTCCCACTCATTTAATATTTTTTGTTCTTCATCACCTCCACCAAATAAGAATATCTTGGCATGAGTGATTTGCGATAAATCGGCCACTACTTTCTCCATTAATTCCAATGGATAAACTTTGCCTCGATGCTTAGCAAATGGAGCTATACCTATCCATATCTCATCATCGCCTTTGGGGGATGAGATGTCGGCAAATATTTTTGAATCGGCTTTATTTTTACCATAAATACCCTCAAACTGCTCTTGAACAGGAAGTTCTAATCTAAAAAATACTTCACGATAACGAGCAACCATTGAAGTTAATGGCAACATCACTTTATTGTTGGGTCGAACAAGCTTTTGCCGGCATTTTTGCCCTTCATTTATGCTCGATGTGGGTATGCGATGCAGACAACACACAAAACGCATAACTCGCGAATAATTGTTATTTTGCAAATCCACCAACGCATCAATAGCATACTCTCGCCGCATCTCATTTATCAATCGGTGTGCTCCTTTCATTCCTTTGTATTTCCCTTTTATATCAACGCCCACCAATTTTAGATTTTTAGGGGCATTGATAAAAATAGAAGTCATTGATGGTCGTGTAACCAAATAGAAATTTATATCGGGAAAACTGCGACAAGCACTATAAACCACAGGAATAGTGAGTATCACATCGGTGATAGCCGAAAATCGCACAATAAGGATATTTTTTAGTCCCTTGCGATTGTTTATTTTATCTTTTCCTTCCATAATATATAATTGACAAAGATAAGAATTTGTATTAAAAATGGAAAATTGGCAATAATGTTTTTGATAAATTCACTCTAATAAGCATTTAATGAGATAAAAAAATAATTTTTTCTATCATTTTTCGTAACTTTGCATCATTAATAACTAATTTAGGAAAACTATGTCAATTGATAACATTATATCACAAGCAGTAGCTAAAGCCGTAAAGGAACTTTATAACGTGGAGGTTGATGCATCTACTATTGTACCCCAAACCACTAAAAAAGAATTTGAAGGAAATCTCACTATTGTAGTATTTCCTTGGGTTAAGGTCGCTCGTAAAGCCCCCGAAGCCGTTGGAACTGAAATTGGTGAATGGTTGGTAAACAATGAACCATCAGTTAATCGCTTCAATGTAATAAAAGGATTCCTCAACATTGTAATCGAACCAACATTTTGGAATTCAGTTATTGCCAACATTGTAAATACGGAAAATTATGGTATCATCCCTGTTACCGACGAGAGCCAACTCGTGATGGTTGAATACTCTTCACCCAACACCAACAAACCTCTTCACCTCGGTCACGTGCGTAACAACCTTCTTGGTTTCAGTCTCTCTGAAATTCTCAAAGCTTGTGGCAACAAGGTGGTGAAAACAAATATCGTACACGACCGCGGTATCCACATCTGTAAATCAATGCTCGCTTGGCAAAAGTGGGGCGAAGGTCTCACTCCCGAAAAAGCCGAAAAGAAAGGTGACCACCTCATTGGCGACTTCTATGTATTGTTTGACAAACATTACAAAGCCGAAGTAAAAGAACTAATGGAATCTCAAAACCTTTCTCAAGAAGAAGCCGAAAAAGCATCACCTTTGATGCAAGAGGCTCGCGAAATGCTTCGTCGTTGGGAACAAAAAGACCCCGAAATTCGTTCTCTTTGGGAAATGATGAACTCTTGGGTATATGCGGGATTTGACGAAACATACAAACGCATGGGTGTAGATTTCGACAAAATATATTATGAAAGCGACACCTACCTCGAAGGCAAAGACAAAGTACTCGAAGGTCTTGAAAAAGGCATTATGTATCGCAAAGAGGACAACTCTGTGTGGGCTGATTTAACCAACGATGGTCTTGACCATAAACTTCTCCTCCGTAGCGATGGGACTTCGGTTTATATGACACAAGACATCGGTACGGCAAAACTACGCTATCAAGACTATCCTATTGATAAAATGATTTATGTTGTGGGTAACGAACAAAACTACCACTTCCAAGTATTGTCATTGCTTCTTGATAAACTCGGATTTAAGTGGGGTAAAGACCTCGTTCACTTCTCATATGGTATGGTCGAACTCCCTGAGGGTAAAATGAAAAGCCGTGAAGGGACAGTAGTTGATGCCGATGATCTTATGGACGAAATGGTTAATACTGCTCGTGAAGTATCTCGTGAACTTGGAAAACTCGACGACTGCACAGCCGAAGAAGCCGAGGCTATCACCGAAATGGTAGGTCTTGGTGCATTGAAATACTTCCTCTTGAAAGTTGACCCTCGCAAGAACATGACATTTAACCCCAAAGAATCAATTGATTTCAACGGTAATACCGGTCCGTTTATTCAATACACTCACGCACGCATTCGCTCTGTGTTGCGTAAAGCTGCCGATGCCGGATTCTCTATTGGCGACTACTCAGCAGTTGAACCAAACGAAAAAGAAATTGCTCTTATACAACGTCTTGCCGATTTCCCTGCGGTGGTAAACGAAGCCGGTCGCAATTATAGTCCCGCTGTTATTGCCAACTATGTGTATGAACTCGTGAAAGAATATAACCAATTCTATCACGACTACTCTATTCTTCGTGAAGAAAATGAGGCTGTGCGCTCATTGCGTCTCACACTCTCTGACTGCTCTTCTCAAGTAATAAAAACAGGTATGAGCCTACTTGGCATTAACGTACCCGAACGCATGTAATCCTTTAAAATTTATCATTATAAAATTCTAAAATTATGGAATCAAATTATTATCAACCACAACAAATGTATCATTCGGAACAATCTATTGCTCAAACATTAAGCGCTGTTATGAAGCAAGTATATATGAAAATGTTCCTTGCTTTACTCGTAACCGGGTTTGTTTCAATGTGGGCTGCAAGTAGCAAACTTTTCCTAACAACCATTTTCGCCAATTCATGGGGTATTTGGGTACTGATGGGTGTTGAGGTATTGCTTGTTATTGCAATTTCAGGAGCAATCAACAAACTCAGTTCGGCCATGGCAACCGCTCTTTTCTTCCTTTTTGCCATCGTCAACGGATTGAGCCTTGCACCTATATTCTTGGTTTATACCGGCGAATCTATAGCAAGCACATTCTTCATCACAGCAGGCACATTTGCGGCAATGAGCATCTATGGATATTTTACCTCTACCGACCTCTCTAAATTTGGGTCAATATTAATTATGGCTCTTATTGGTATTATTATTTGTACTATTGTGAACATCTTTGTTGCAAATTCAACACTTGATTGGATTATCTCAGGAGTAGGTGTACTAATCTTCATCGGTCTTACTGCTTGGGATACTCAAAAAATCAAACAAATGGCTCTCGATTCTCCCAATGCAACAAATGGCAAGTTGGCTACTATTGGTGCATTAAGTCTATATCTCGACTTTATCAACTTATTTATCTACTTATTGAGATTCCTTGGCGATCGCCGATAATAATCTTAAACAACATTAATATTGAAACCCGGCTTGACTATTGGCCGGGTTTTTAATAACAAAATGAACAATTTTTGGCAAAAATATAAAGCAAACTATCGAGCAATCATCGCTCTCGGAATACCTATTTTGATAGGGCAATTAGGCACTATCGTTGTGGGATTTGCCGATACTATCATGGTAGGACGATATTCTACCGAAGCTTTAGCTTCTGCTTCTTTTGTCAATAACCTTTTTTATACTGCAAATTTCGCTTGCATGGGTTTCTCCTACGGACTCACTCCTATTATTGGTGCATTATTTTCTCGTGGAGATAAAAATGCAATAGGAAGCATTATGCGCAATGGGGTATTACTTAATCTTATATTCTCGGCATTGGTTACCGGCATTATGCTCATTTTTTATGTAAATGTTGATAATATGGGACAACCCGAAGAACTTATTCATCTCATTCGCCCCTATTTCCTTTTATTCCTTTCGGGATTGATTCCCGTTGCAATTTTTAACGCATTTGCACAATGGTCCTATGGCATAGGTAATTCACAAATGCCCATGTGGATTATCCTCATATCAAATGTGGTAAATATCGTTGGCAATTGGATATTAATATACGGAAATTGGGGATTCCCCGAAATGGGACTTACCGGTGCCGGATTAAGCACTCTTATTGCCCGAATAATTTGTCCTATCGCAATTATATCAATATTTTTTTGCGCAAAAAAATATCGCGAATATCGCGACGGATTTATCCAAAAACGATTGGAATTTGGCAAACTAAAACACATTACCCTTACATCTCTTCCAATTGCATTGCAATTCTCTCTTGAATCGGGTTCTTTTGCTTTCGCTGCAGTGGTTGCAGGGTGGTTGGGTGCTATCGAACTTGCATCCTATCAAATCATAGTAATTATTGGTACACTCGGTTTTTGCATATACTATAGTTTGGGAGCAAGCGTATCGGTATTAGTGGCAAACGCTGCCGGACTTAATGACAAAAAAGAGATGAGACACGTCGCATTTGCCGGATACCACATCATGCTCACACTCGCCATAATATCATCTCTCACTTTCATTCTATTTGGGTGTGATCTCATGCAAGCCTTTACCGACGATGCCTCAGTCATTGCCGTAGCATCTACATTAATTGTTCCACTTGTGCTATACCAACTTGGCGATGCCACACAAATAAACTTTGCCAATGCTCTCCGAGGCACATCTAATGTCATGCCAATGCTATGGATAGCACTTGTGTGCTACATAATCGTAGGCATTCCGGCAACCTATCTCATTGCCATCACCGCATCAATGGGCATATATGGTATTATTTTAAGTTTCTCAATTCCTCTCTTCCTTGCGGCAGCTCTATTCCTATACTTCTTCATGAAAACTACACGAAGGTAACATTCCTCTTTTTACCACAAGCGAGTAATCCTCAACCAGTTGCTCTTTTTTTGTGTGTTTTTAGGGTGTTTAACTTAATTATGCAATATAAATTATGTAGTATGAATTAAAATTGATTACCTTTGCACGTTGAAAATATTAATAACATCTCGTAAAATAAGATAATTATGACTGAATTAGAAAAATTAAGCTATGCCCTTGGTTTGAGCATGGGTAACAACTTCAAATCATCAGGTGTAGAAGAATTGAATATTAAAGAATTTGCCGAAGGCGTTGCAGCTGTATTTGAAGGCGCAAAACCTAAAATGAGCTACGATGAAGCAAAAGAAGAGATTCGTGATTTCTTCATGGCTCTCGAACAAAAGCAAAATGAAGCTGCAGCAAAGATGGGCGAAGTAAACAAAGCTGCCGGCAAAGCGTTCCTCGCTGAAAATGCTAAACGCCCCGAAGTAAAAACCACAGAAAGCGGTCTTCAATATGAAGTTATCACAGAAGGTAATGGAGACAAGCCTGCTGTAAGCGATACTGTTGTTGTTCACTATACCGGTACACTTATTGATGGGACAGTATTTGACAGTTCAGTAGAACGTGGCACACCGGCTACTTTTGGCGTAACACAAGTAATCCCCGGTTGGATTGAAGCTCTCCAAATGATGCCAGTAGGTGCAAAATGGCGCCTTTATATCCCTTCTGACCTCGCTTACGGTCCTCGTGGTGCCGGTGGTGCTATAGGTCCTAACTCAACATTGATTTTCGACGTTGAATTACTTCAAATCGCAGGTAAATAATCGATGAAAATAAAAGCATCAATCGTTTCATTGCTTCTTATCTTTGTATCATTGGCAACATTGGCACAAGATAAAGGGACAGAGCAAGCCGTAGATTCGCTCGACATTGCCCTCGGGATATTGTGGAATGATCAATTTGTTGAATACCACCAAAACAATCCACAAAAGGTAGATTCACTCTTTGCAGGCATGAGAGATGGTATCAAAATATTTAATTCCTCTTCGATTTATGATTTAGGAATATTTCAAGGTATTCTTATCATGATGCGCTCTAATGATATGCTAAAAGAAGGCATATTTATAAAACCTGAACGCATTGTTAATACTCTTAACGATTTGGCTCTTGGAAAATCGGTAGGTATGGATCGAGCCGGGGCTGAAAAATATCTTAATGATTTCTTCAATCCTAAAAATGGAACTCCCGATACTGTAAGTGTCGAGTCTCAAGAAATATTTCTTAATGAACAATTGAATCGTTCGGGTGTTACTAAAACCAAATCGGGACTTCTTTTTGAGGTAATTAAAGATGGTTATGGAGCGACCCCTAAATCGGGCGACAAAGTGATAGTAAAATACACCGGACGTCTTGCCGATGGGACAATCTTTGATCAAACAGGAGAAGAAACTGCCACTTTTGATGTTGATCACCTCGTTCCTGGATTTTCCGAAGGACTCAAAATGATGAAAGCCGGTGGCACATATCGCATGTTTATCCCCGCTAGTTTGGGTTATGGGTCACAAAACATCCAAGGTGTGATTCCCGGGAACTCAGCTTTAGACTTTACCGTAGAATTGATTAATGTTATAATAGAATAATAAAAATTAAACAATAAACTAACAACAATTTTAATTATGAAAAAAATTATTTTAGGAATAGGTGCTATGGCACTTATGTTCACAACAAGCTGTTGTGGAGGTAGCCAATGTGGCAACTCTGCAAATGATTCAAGTGTTATCAACAACGATTCTTTAGCTATTGCCATGGCGGCAAACTTGGGTTGCGGTGTTGCAAATCAAATTAACACCATTACTGATAGCGCTTATAAAGCAAAATTATCAAAAGAAGATATCATTGAAGGTTTAGAATATATTCTTTCAATAGACACAGCCAAAGTTGGCCAAACTGCCGGTATATCTATGGGATTGCAACTCGCCGGACAAATCCAATATATGGAAAAAATGGGTGCTAAAATTGACAGAAAACTTGTTGTTGAAGAATTCAAAAAAGCACTCATGCAAGATTCTGTTTCAATGGATGTTCTTAACGAGTATAATACAATCATTAACACTATGATTGGAGCCCTTCAAGCAGAACAACAACGTAAACAAATGGAAGCATTGGAACAAACTCCCGAAGCAATCCAAGGTACTAAAACAGGTGAAGCATTTATCAACAACAAAAAACAAGAAGATCCCGAAATCAAAACTACTGCATCAGGTCTTTCTTACAAAATCATCAACGAAGGTGAAGGCGAAAAAGCAACCGATGAAGACTTTGTAAAAGTTATCTATGTAGGTAAGCTCATCAACGACACTGTTTTTGATGATTCAAAAGGCGAAGCTCGCGAATTTCCAGTAAGAGGCGTTGTCCCTGGTTTTGCCGAAGGTCTAAAACTTCTTGGTAAAGGAGGTAAAGCGATTCTCTATATCCCCGGTAAGCTTGGATATGGTGTACAAGGTCAACCTGCTGCCGGTATTGGTCGCAACCAAACTCTTGTTTTTGAAGTTGAAGTAACCGAAATCAACAAGCACTAAGACTTTCAAGTCAAAGTTTTCAAGTAATAAATTTAATGCTAATAAACCTCTTGTTCAGTTGATTTATTAGCATTATAACAGAAAAATGAACATTTTTAATAGCAAAATGTTCATTTTTCTATTTTTTTTTATAATTTTGTCATGTAATTCTTTACTTTAATAACCCATGGAAAAAATTGACAATCTTGATAGAAAGATACTTGAAATCGTAATGCGTAATGCTCGCATAGCCTCAAAAGATGTTGCCACTGAATGTGGTGTGTCTCGAGCTGCCATACATCAACGCATTCAACGAATGATTGACCTTAATGTTATTACCGGTTCGGGATATCATGTTAACCCTAAAATTCTTGGATATCGCACTTGTACATATATTGGTGTTAACCTTGAACGTGGGGCTATGTATCGTGATGTTATTCCCGAGCTTGAAAAAATCCCCGAAATTGTTGAATGTCATTTCACAACAGGACCTTACACTATGCTCATTAAACTTTATGCGCGCGACAACGAGCATTTAATGGAATTACTAAATAATAAGATACAAATGATTCATGGTGTCACCGGCACCGAAACTCTTATTTCGCTCGACCATAGTATCGACCGTGAAATCCCCATTAATTATAAATAACGAAAAAACAACAACATATTTCATGTAAAAGCCAATGAAAATATTGGCTTTTATTTTTCTTTTCCACCTAAAAATATCAAAATTGGGGTGTTTTAGTGTGTTTTATGCTTTATATTCGTTTTGTTTGCGTAAATTTGTAAAAATTTATCGTTAATTGCAATCACTATGTGATTGAATTTGTTTTATAATCAATGAAAATAGCATTAATAGGATATGGAAAGATGGGCAAGACGATTGAACGCATTGCCCTCAGCCGTGGACACGAGATTGTGTCAATTATTGATATTGACAACCTTCAAGATTTTGATAGCGATGCTTTTCGCAGCGCTGATGTTGCAATAGAATTTACCACTCCGGCTACAGCTGTTGATAATTATTACAAAGCTTTTGCTCAAGGCGTTTCGGTTGTTTCGGGAAGTACCGGTTGGACTACTCGCATGCCCGAAATCAAAGCTCTTTGCAATGAAGGCAAAGCAACTTTCTTTTGGACGTCAAACTATAGCCTTGGAGTAAATCTTTTCTTTGCGCTCAACAAATATCTCGGTCAGTTGATGGACAATTTTAATGACTACACTCCTTCTATGAAGGAAATTCATCATATCCACAAACTTGACCACCCAAGTGGCACTGCAATCACTCTTGCCGAAGGATTGATTGAAAAAGTAGGGCGCATTGATAGTTGGACTGAAGATGAAAATGCTCCCACATCATCTCTCCCTATCTATCACGAGCGAGAAGGTGAAGTGCCCGGCACACACATCATTTCGTGGGACTCGGAGGTCGATACCATCACCATTGAACATAAGGCAAAAAGTCGCGAAGGTTTTGCTCTTGGCGCAGTAATTGCAGCCGAGTGGGTAAATGGTCGCAAAGGATTCCTCACAATGGATCAACTTATGCACGGTTTAATAAAAAATTCTCATCTTCTTGATATTAAATAAGTAAATATGAATAGCAAATCAATACTTGAACAGATAAAAAAACGAGTAAAAGAAACAAAAGTAACTCGTTGGATTAGATTTGGACTTGTAGCCATTCTATTCTTTGCTTGGGTTGCATGGATGGGAGATTGGTGGTTATCAATCTTCATCTTCCTCCTTTTTGACATATACATTACCGGTTTCATCCCCTTTGATTGGTGGAAAAATAGCAAAAACAAAGTAGTAAGAACCATTATGAGCTGGGTTGATGCCATCGTGTATGCTCTTATTCTTGTTTATTTTGTATTTAGTTTTGTAGGACAAAACTATCAAATACCCTCGTCATCTCTCGAAAAAACTTTATTGACCGGTGACTATCTATGGGTAAACAAAATGGTATATGGTCCTCGTGTACCGATGACTCCTATTCATTTCCCATTAGTACACAACACACTCCCTATTATCAATACAAAGAGTTATCTCGATCATCCAAGCATTGAATATCGACGATTGAAAGGTCTTCGCAATGTGGAACTTGGAGATATCGTAGTGTTTAATTTCCCAGCCGGTGACACAGTGCCTTTGTTTGTACAAAATCCCGACTATTATACACTTGTAAAAATGTTGGGTAGGGATGTTATTGTAAACGATAAATCTCAGTTTGGCGAAATTGTTTATCGTCCTGTAGATCGCCGAGAAAACTATGTGAAACGATGTGTAGGACTTCCCGGGCAGAAATTCCAAATTAAAAATGGGGTTATTTATATCAATGGCGAAGCTCAAAAACAGCCCGAAAATGTGCAATTTAACTATATCGTGCAAACCAAAACCCCTATCACAGATGTCGAATGGGATGAACTTGGAATTGCAGTAGAAGATCGTGTCATTGCCGATATTAGTTATCCCGATGTGAAAAATGGCCTCTTTGCGTCAGGCTTCAATGTTAATGCCCCAATTTACATGCCACCTCTCACAAATGAGATGGTAACCAAACTACAAAACAATAGCAATGTTGAAAAAATAGAAAAATTAGGAGAATCAGCTATTGGCAGGGTTGAATATTTATTCCCCGATGTAGTTTCAGAAAATTGGACAAGCTATAATTACGGAGGAGAAGAAGGTCTGATTATCCCTAAAAAAGGAATGACTATTGATCTAACAGAAGATAATTGGTATCGATATCATCGTTGTATTCGCAACTACGAACACAACTACGATGCATATCTAAAAGATGGCAAAGTGTATATCGGAGGCAATCCTGCCGACAAATATACTTTCAAAATGGACTACTACTTTATGATGGGGGACAATCGCGACAATTCGCTTGATTCACGTTTCTGGGGTTTTGTGCCCGAAGACCACATTATTGGTACACCTATGCTTATCCTCATTTCGTTTGACAAAGATAAAAACCTATTTAACGGAGGCATACGCTGGAATCGAATCTTCAAAGATGCCAACCCCGATAAATAAATGTCATCGCATCTCATAAAATATGACACAACCCTTGTGCTGCCACCTGCATTGTGTGGCAGCATTGGTTATTATTCCTTAATGGCAAGTCACCGTGAGGTGGTAATCGACCGTTATTGTCGATACGACAAGCGACGCAAACTCATGCATCGCTACGATATTGCCGACGTCAATGGACACCTTACCCTCACCGTGCCTATCACAAAACCTCGCATAGGTGCCACATGGAACGATGCCGGCGTATCTGCTCATGGTGGATGGTGGAATATTCACAAAGTAGCACTATGGTCGGCATATGGTCGCACTCCTTTTTTTGAGTACTATATCGACGAATTAATGCCATATCTTCAACCTCGTGATGGCGTTCAACCCGAATCTCTACTCGACCTAAACCTCGGCATCGACGCAATAATTCGTCGCATTACCGGCATTGAAAGCAATGTGCGCTACGAGCTTTCTACCAAAGAAAATGAATTGATAAAAAATGGTGATGCATCAATAATCGACCACCGAAACAGCGCATTCAATCTCACCACTCCGGTGGAATATTACCAGGTACGAGCCTTGCAACACGGTTTCATCCCTAATCTATCAATTCTCGACCTCATTTTCAACATAGGACCCGAAACACCCTTAGTGTTGAAAAAAATCATCGAAAAGAATTCATTATAATCATAAAGTCCCTAAGGTCACTAAAGACTTTAACAACTATTTAATTTTGCTTTTATTTGTGAGTCGCTGCGAGACCACCTTGGGCTGTTTCTTTATATAGACTTGGGAGGTCATGACCGGTTTGCTTCATCACCTCAACGATGCGATCAAAGCTCACTGTGTGTTTACCGTCAGAAATTTGCGAATACAGGTTGGCATCTAACGCACGAGCAGCCGCCATCGCATTGCGTTCGATACATGGTATTTGCACCAATCCACACACCGGGTCGCAAGTCAACCCAAGGTGATGTTCAAGCCCCATTTCGGCACTATATTCAATTTGCGCCGGAGTACCGCCAAATAGTTGGCACGATGCGGCTGCAGCCATAGCACACGCCACACCCACTTCACCTTGACAACCTACCTCAGCACCTGATACCGATGCATTGGTTTTCACCACATTACCAAAAATTCCGGCAGTGGCAAGTGAACGCAAAATGCGCTCCTCCGAGAATCCTTTTGATGTGTGAAGATGATACAACACAGAGGGCACTATGCCACACGAGCCACATGTGGGCGCAGTAACAATTTTACCACCGGCAGCATTCTCTTCACTCACGGCAAGAGCATAAGCATAGGTCAAACCTCGACTTTTAAGACTACCTGTGTAACCTTGTGCATGAACATAATAAGTCACAGCCTTGCGACGCACTCCAAGCCCACCGGGCAACACTCCTTCGGCCTCAATACCTCGTTCCACTGCTGCTTTCATCACATGCCACACCTCACGAAGATAATCCCATATCTCCGGTTCTTCACATTGATCGACATATTCCCAATAATTATGTCCGGTCTTTTCACACCATGCTTGAATATCGGCAATGCGAGTCATTTCATACACATGATTATGCTCGCGCGATTGCCCCTCTTCCATAATGTCGCCACCACCAACAGAATAAACAATCCACTTATCAACTATATTATTTGCGTCATCGAGAGCTTCAAACTTCATTCCATTTGGGTGAAATGGCAAAAATACTTCGGGCATCCACACAATTTCAGTAGGAGCCACCGAAGTGAGAACATCAAGCACAGCCTTATCGGTCAAGTGACCTTCACCCGTAGCGGCAAGAGAGCCATAAAGCGTCACGCGAAAACGAAATGCACCACCTGTGCGAGCCAAAAATCGCTCGGCCGCACGCTTTGGTCCCATAGTGTGACTACTCGACGGACCAATACCAATTTTATATATCTCCTTTATCGATTCCATAACTATTTATTTTACTACCTCAAAAATACAATACTTTTAATTTAATTGCAAATCAAATCCAAAACTGCCACATTTTAACGCTTCCAATATAACAACTGATATCGAAAAACAGCAACAATTATAGGTTAATTATGATGTTTTTGCTTTATCAAGTAGTAATATATGAATATTATAATAACTTAATAGTTATTATGTTGTATCTTTGTGGGGTAAATCGTAACACACTATTTCAATGGAGAAAAGAAATTATGCAATTGATATTGCTCGTGGTTTTGCAATAATATTAATGGTTATTGGTCATTCTGAGATGCCCGGGCTTTTGATGCGTTCAATCTATCTTTTTCACATGCCTGTGTTTTTTATTTCGGCAGGCTATTTCTTCAAGCTTTCTGCTCTCGAGAATCCATGTGATTTTATAAAGAAGCGTTTCAAAGGTTTATATATTCCTTTTGTGAAATACAGTCTTTTCTTTTTATTGATTCATAATTTGATGTTTAAGTGGGGCATCATGAATGAGGTATATGGCAATTGGGAAAATGGCGTTACTCACCCTTATTCATGGCACCAGTTTTGGCAACGAATGATATATATCGTAACGTCGATGGAAGGTTATGATGAGTTTCTTGCCGGAGCATTTTGGTTTTTTAGAGCGTTATTGGTGGCAAGCATTGTGTTTTTGGTTCTATACAAACTTCTCAACAAAGTGAAGTTTTTACACAATCGCACCACGACGATTCCTGTCGTGATTTGTCTAATGGCTGTAGAATTAGGGCTTGCCCTATCGTGCGAACGACTAAAAATATCTATGCCTCAAGGTGGATTCCGCGACACTATGGGTGTGTTTTTCTTTGGTGTGGGTGTGTTATATCGCAAATATGAATCAAAAATAGGGCATCATCTTGTGTGGGCATTGGTAGGAGCAGTTATTATAATTGGGGCATCACTATTGAAATGGTGTGGAATGAATGTGCGTCCTACAGCGTTTGACCCTCTCACACTTCCAATTACCGGTATTGCCGGTTGGATTATGACTTACAATATTTCATATCATATTGCCCAACTTAAACCATCTAAATTTTCACGTTTCATTGCCTATTGTGGAAATAATAGTTTGTATATATTGGTGTGGCATATTTGTGCATTTAAGATAGTTAGCTTGATAAAGATTCTTTACTATGGTCTTGATATGCAACAGATTGGTTGCCACATGGTGGTGCATTTCAATTCAGCTAACGATATATTTTGGGTTTTATACTCAATTGTTGGTGTAGTTGTGCCTATTGGTTGTTATTACCTATATTCAAAATACTTGGCACCACGACTACCAAAAATAAATAGGCTGTTTGTTTAGGTCTCATAATGTGGCGACCCAGAAATACAACACATTTCATTGAATTGCAAACCAAATCCAATTCTGCCTCATTTTAATCTTCCAATGTAATATAAAACTGATATCGAAATTTATGACACCTATTATAGGTTAATTCTGATGTTTTTGCATTATCATATAGTAATATATGGATATTATTTGATGTATTTGCCCAATATTAGTAATATACGACTATATGGATGGAGATGCAATGATACAAGCTCTTGATGTTTTCCTTTGGAATACGAAAGTAGGCTCGTCAGAATCTATCATAAATAAAGCAATAGAAGTGGTCTCAAATTACGCTCATTATGCTCAATTAGCAGGTATAAGCGACAAATGGACAAACAAGATTTCGGAGGAAGTAACATATCGAATTAAAAAAGTGAAAACATAAAACTTCAATACACTTTTTCACTCAAAAAATGCAAGTTCGTTCATTTTTTGTGTATATTTGCACGAAAGTTCGTTCATTTTTTGTGATTAATATGTATAGAGAACCTATAAATGAGCTAATTAAGTGGAAAAATTCCAAGAGGCGTAAGCCATTGGTGTTGGAAGGAGCTCGCCAAGTTGGAAAAACTTGGTTAGTAAAAGAGTTTGCGAGACTACATTATAAGAATATTGCTTACTTCAATTTTGAAGAACAACAATATTTGAAAAATTTGTTTGAGCAAGATTATGATGTAAAGCGAATTCTTTCAGCAATTGGAGCTGCAACTCATGTGCAATGCGTTGCCGGTGAAACGTTGATATTTCTTGATGAAATACAAGAAGCTCATAATGGTCTTACGGCATTGAAATATTTCAACGAAAATGCACCTGAGCATCATGTTATCGTTGCCGGCTCGTTATTGGGATTGGAACTACATAAACAGGTGTCATTCCCTGTGGGAAAAGTGCAATTTATGACACTCTACCCCATGAGCTATTCTGAATTTTTGCAAGCAATGGGAGATGACGCATTGGTAGATTTTCTTAAAAAAGAAGATTGGTCGAATATAAACTTGTTTTCGGCAAAATATAAGGAAAGATTAAAGCAATACTATTATGTGGGTGGCATGCCTGAGGTAGTATTAAGCTTTTCAGAATCGCAAAATTGGCAAGAAGCAAGAGAAATACAATCAGAGATATTGAATAGTTATGATAGGGATTTCTCAAAGCATGCTCCATCGGAAATAGTGCCTCGCATACGTCAATTATGGCAATCGATACCGGCACAATTAAGCCGAGAAAACAGAAAATTTATATACGGATTAGTAAAAGAGGGGGCACGTGCTCGTGAATATGAAATAGCATTACAATGGTTATTTGATAGTGGGTTGATTTATCGGGTAAATTGTGTCTCTGCTCCTCGCATTCCATTAAAAAGTTATGAAGACAGTTCTGCTTTTAAGATTTTCATGGTCGATGTAGGCTTGTTGGGAGCAATGGCTGATTTAGATGAATCAACCATAGTAAGGGAAACGAGATTTTCACAGAATTCAAAGGAGCTTTGACCGAACAATATGTGATGCAACAATTAATATTGTCAAAGCATTTATATTATTGGTCAAAGGCAAATGCACGACAAGAAATAGACTTTTTGATTCAAGAAAAAGGAGAAGTGATACCTATAGAAGTTAAGGCTGAAGAAAATCTGCGTGCAAAAAGTTTGAAACAATATATTATCGAACAAAATCCATCAAAGGCTTATCGCATATCAATGTCAGACTATCGACAAGACTATAAGATTACAAATTTACCACTCTTTGCAGCAAGTATGTTGTAAAATCACTACAATAAGGGGTATATCTAAATTTTGACATAGAACGCACAGCCCCATGTTTTTTGTTTTTGCGACTTTTTTCAGAAGTACATTAGATTATTAAATATCCGCCATCAATTTTGATGTTAAAAAAGTTATATGCTATTGTTTTATCGCAGAATCATAATTAATTTTGTTACGGTGGTAAATTTTACCGCTGTAACAAAGTAAAATCTGTGTGGATAAATATTTAATTTGCAATAATATAAACTTAATACCCAATATTTATGCGTAAAAATATTTTGAAAACAATGATTGCCGGTGTGGCTGCTCTTGTGGGCTTGACCGGCAGTGTTGACGTAATGGCGGCTTCGCCTGCTCGCACTTCAGTGACTCACCCCGAATGGAGCCGTAATGCTGTGATTTATGAGGTAAACCTCCGTCAATTCACCCCCGAAGGCACTATCAATGCTTTCGTTAAGGAACTTCCTCGTCTCAAAGAGCTTGGTGTGGATATTCTTTGGTTTATGCCTATACACCCCATCTCTGAAAAAAATCGCAAAGGCGAACTCGGTAGCTACTATGCAGTAAAAGATTACAAGGCTGTAAACCCCGAATTTGGCACTCTCGACGACTTCAAACGTGCAGTAAACGAGGCTCACAAATTGGGCATGAAAGTGGTAATCGACTGGGTTCCTAACCACACCGGTTGCGACAACGCTTGGGTTACCGAACACCCCGAATGGTACTCTCGCGACAAAAAAGGCGAAATGTATGGTCCATTTGACTGGACCGACGTGTATGAACTCAACTACGACAACTATTATATGCGTAAGGCAATGGTTGACGCATTGAAATTCTGGCTCACCGAAGTGGGCATCGACGGCTATCGTTGCGATGTGGCAATGGAAGTGCCTACCGACTTCTGGGACGACACTCGCCCCCAACTTCAAGCCGTGAAGCCCGACCTCTTTATGCTCGCCGAAGCAAGTGTGCCTGCTTTACAACTCCATGGGTTTGATATGGGTTACAACTGGCCGATGAAAGATCTTTTCAGCGAAATTGCTGCAACATCAGGGCAATATACATTCCAAAAAGAGGGCGAACCAATGAAAACTTTCGCCACAAAAACCGCTGTGGCAATCGACTCACTCCTTGCCGATCAAGCAGCATCATATCCCATTGACTCTTACTTGATGAACATGATTACCAACCATGACCTCAACTCATGGGAAGGCACCGAGTTTGACCGTCTTGGCAACCTCAACAAAGCGTTTGCAGTGCTTTCATATACTCTCCCCGGCATGCCATTGATTTACACCGGTCAAGAAACAGGCATGAACCGTGCTTTTGAGTTCTTCAAAAAGGACGAAGCTCCACAATGGGAACCTCGTAACGAATATTTCACATTCTACCAAACACTCAACCGTCTCAAACACGAAAACCGTGCGCTCCTCGCAGGCGAAAAAGGTGGTAAAATGGTGCGTTACCCAACCACCAGCAACAATCTTTATGTGTTCTCTCGCACAGTAGGTGATGACTCGGTGGTGGTTATGGTAAATTTAGGTGCAAAAGCACAAAAAGTGAAATTCACCGGCGAAGCACCTTCAATCGAAGGAATGACCAACATCTTCGATGCCAAAGCAAAGAAACTTGCCTCAAAACTCAACCCCGGCGAATACCAAGTGTGGGCTAAATAAAACAACTACTTCAATATAACACAAACAGTGAGTCATTTTCATTTTGACTCACTGTTGTTTTTTTATATCTCAACCAAAATATTACTCTAATAATTGAACGGTTTCTTTTGACTCATTCTTAAAGAACATTACATAATATATAGGAATATATGTAATGCCTTTTTGTGTATATACATTTCGTTCATTTGATAACACAAATGCACGGTGTATATTATATTCTTCAGTTGACAAAAATTTGTTCAAAGCACTATGCGTAGTATAATCTTTCCCCGATTTTACCTCAATGGGAATATTTGATAAATTATCTACATCATCAATCAAAAAATCAACCTCCCCATTTTTCTTATTATCATAATAATATAAATTATACCCATGAGCACGCAACTCTTGTGCTACAACTGTTTCATATACCGACCCAAGGTTTATGCTCTTCATATCTGCCATTACGGCTCTTACATTATTTCGATAAAAAATATTAGTCAAAATACCTACATCATTAAGATATAGCTTCAATAAGTTCTTTCCACTATTTTCAACCAATGGGTAAGATGGTTTGCTAATAGCTTTCACCTCAAGTGTTACACCCGATGAAATAAGATAATCAAATTCATCTAAATAATCATCAGCTCTTTTCCACTTTTTATCCTCAATCTCCTTTATAACCACTCTTTTCTTCTTATTTTCAAGATTTGAAGGTATCATTTCAAAAATGCGTCGTATCTTCAATCTTTTATTATTCTCCTCTTCATACTTCGACGCATCAACTCCATACATCATATAAACCTCTTGCTGTATAGCCCTAAACTCTACAATATTTCGAGTTTCAACAAATTTTTCCACGACTTGAGGTAAGCCTCCTACCAATATATATTTTTTGAAAAAATCCAACATTTTATCATGTAAAGAAAGTGGCAGTGCTTCTTTCTGTTCAAAGCTATTTCGCATTGATGTGATTACACTTTCGTTTACACCATTGGCATATAAAAACTCTTCAAAATCCATCGGATACATTCGTTCTATCCTTAAACTACCAATGGGTAACGATTGAACGTTCTTCAATGTCACACCCAACTGCGAACCACTTGCTATATAGGTAAATCGACCTTCCTGCATAAGAAACTTCACAAGCGTAAGCAAATGATCATACGCTTGTATTTCATCAATAAACACAAGTGTATTCGCTTGTTCTTTCATCTTTTCCCCTGCAAATACCCCAAGTGCCATATAGAAATCTTTTGTGGTTTTTGCATCGGCAAAAATGCAATCGCCGAGTTTATCCTCCTCCATATTTATCTCAATATAATTGGGAAACATTCGCTGCCCAACCCATCTCACAATATATGACTTCCCGATTTGTCTCGCACCATCTATGAGCAACATTTTATCAGAATTTGACGACAAATGTTCTTCAATTTGCTTTGCAATCTTTCTATACAACATAACTTATCACTTATTTTGATGCAAATATAACACTTATTTTTTGAAAAAGGTGCGTTTTCCTATAAATTTTGCCCTCAAAAAGGTGCGTTTTCCTATGAATTTTATCCTCAAAAAGGTGCGTTTTCCTATTTGCAAAGAAATTTTTAGATGAATCGGCTAAAACCTATGAGATATTAGTAAAAATCAAAATTTTAATTACACCAATAACTATATAATTCTACGCACTCTATAATTGCCAAAATAATCCTGTCTCTTACTGAAAAAAGTTGTCAGATTTTGAGGTCAAAAACTCAAGATCAATGGAAAGACAACCGTATCAGAGGTACGAGGAATCGTACAAACTCAAGGTAGTGAACTACTACTTTGAGCACGGAGAGGATCGAAAAT
>JAZSDX010000052.1:0-34448 GCA_045531405.1 Muribaculaceae bacterium
ATTTTCGATCCTCTCCGTGCTCAAAGTAGTAGTTCACTACCTTGAGTTTGTACGATTCCTCGTACCTCTGATACGGTTGTCTTTCCATTGATCTTGAGTTTTTGACCTCAAAATCTGACAACTTTTTTCAGTAAGAGACAGATAAATTAAAAAGAGGAAAAATTGCAGTTACCAGAATTGTTATTACCTTTACATATTCAAAAAAATACACAAAATGATACTCGGAGAAATTACAGATTTAGCAAGAATCAAAACTGACAACGAAATGCTCAACAAGGCACTTATGTGGGTTGCAGAGCATTATAATGACACCTTTGAAAAAGGGACAATAAAGCTTCAAGATGATTTATTAAAGGTTAATCGTGAAGAAGTTGCAATGCTTCCCCAAGGGAAACAAATGCTTGAAGCACACAAACGATATATCGACATTCATGTGCCTATTTCTAATGAAGAAACTATCGGTTGGGCATCAATTAAACATCTACGTAATATCACAAAACAATATAGTGAAGAAAATGACATTATGTTCTATGGTGATGAGCCTCAAAGCTATATTACAGTGCGTCCCGGACAATGTGTAATATTCTTTCCTGAAGACGCACATGCTCCAAACATTGGAGTGGGACGCCATTGCAAATATTGCGTAAAAATTGCTATTGATTAAACCCATCATTGGTTTTAGAGTCAAAACTAAAACTAAATCAATAACATTTCACATTATCATGAAATATTTAATTACACTTTTATTGAGTTTGTCCATTCTTGGCATGAATGCTAATGACATCTCATTCAATAATGAAACTATCCACTATAAAGTAATGTATAAATGGGGGTTTGTCAACAAACAAGCCGGCACAGCCTCTTTGTCAATCATCAACCAGGGCAACAACTACAAGACTCAACTCACCGCCAAATCAGATCCATGGGCCGACAAATTATATATGGTGCGCGACACCCTTAATGGCGTTATCAAAAAAGCAGGTTTCTTACCTTTATTCTACGAAAAAATTGCAAATGAGGGGGGCGACTATAAACACGACATAGTAAAATATTCACGTGCCGGAAATAATGTTTATGGCTACTGCACTCGCATCAAGCGTAAAGATGGAGAAGCTACCGGAACAAAAAAAGAGCATATAATATCGGCAACAGGAACAACCGTTGACATGCTTAGCGTTTTCTATTATATGCGTGCAATAGACTACAATAAAATGAAAAAGGGGCAAGAATTGAAATTAAACATATTCTCGGGCAAACACAAAGAATTGCTCACCATTAAATATCACGGAACTGAAGATGTTATTTCAGATACATCATCTAAAAAATGTTACCATATTAGTTTTACATTCACTTCTCATGGTAACAAAAAAACATCTGACGATATGGACGCATGGATTTCAACCGACTCTCGTCGCATTCCCATTAAGCTTGAAGGAACACTCCCGGTTGGCAAAGTGCAATGTTTCTACACCGGTGGATAATCCCTTAATTTAGGGAATGCTATATTTACATTTTGTTTAATACATCTATTGCAAACTCAATCATTGTATCCCGACCTTGCAATGCCACTTGAGGATCTAAGTTGATAGCGCACCCTTCTGAAGGTTCTATACCAAACTCGGTAACATGCCCTTGAGGATCGAGAATTGAGCATGCCGAGAATCGCACACCCCAACCATTAGGTAATTCTGATGAATATGGCATCCCACTACCCCCACCTGTTGTAGCCCCAACAATCTTCACATTGGGCAAATATTTCATTATTGACACAAAATTATTGGCAGCGCTAAAGGTAGAACGATTGGTTAATACAACAACGGCCTTACCCCACATCATACGTCCCGACTCTGCCGGCTCATAATAAAAAGGATATGGTTCTGAAAAATCGGCATGTCCCTTCCCTGTCTTGTGTATGATATATCCCGCAAGAGTGCGTTTGGTGATAAAGCGTTTTACCAAAGTTTCAACATTTGTAAGATTTCCACCTCCATTATTTCGCAAATCAATAATCAACCCATTACAAGTCACCATATAATATAAAACTTCATCCAAATTCCCCTCTCCTATTGGATTAGAGAAACTCGAATAATTAATATATCCTATATTTTGAGGCAAAATACCATAAACGAGACCTCCCGTTGATCGATAATTAAAATTGAGATAATGTTCTTTCCATAATCGTTCATCATAATTTTGGGGGTAATCACTCCACCATTTATGATAATATGAGGTATTAAATGGAGAAATCAAATTTGTATGACCATCGCGCAATTCATTAAGCATTTCGCTACACACCTGGAACAACTCATATCGAGTCATTTTATCGTCAATTCGAGCGGCATATTGATTATATATTAAATTCCAATCAACATTTTTTTCTTCAAAAAAACAATAATGTTCATCAAGGATTGTCCACAACGCATTAAAATTACCTCGAGGATCGTCTTCCCATTCCTCTACTTCATGACACGCACTCAATGTCAACAGCATTAAAAACAACAAATATATCTTTTTCATCATGTATTATCCTATATTAATATATTGCTGAGATTACACGAGACTCTTTTTGTATTTCACTTCCGGGCGCAATACTCATCCATTCTCCCGACACTCCCACAACTACACTATGTGAAATCTTTTGAGAAACTATATCATTCACTTTTGTCGAAAGTATATTGCCATTATAACCAATTCTTAATGCCGTTGAGCGTCCAAGATACCAATCGGCGGTTACTCTATTCTCCATTTTGAAATAATTACCCCACCATGCGCAATGACACAAACCCGAATCATTTCCAAGGTATATCTCATAATAAAGTTCGCCATAATCGGGAGCAAAAAATGCGCCTATCAATGGTATTGTAGGTTGATAACGCAATATTAATTTGCGTCCGACCAATTTTGTTGACCACGATAGTTCGCCTGTAAAATTCACTGTCCATGCAGCTTTTGCCGATGCCGGATTATTCCCATTGCGAGTGCTATAAAGACAACCCACATCGAGCGAAGTACTACCTCCAGCCGATATAATCAAATTATGTGGCAATCGCCAACGATGAGTCATTCCCCACGACAAATCAAGCCCGGCGAACCACATTGATGCATTCCGAGCCGGGTTATCGGTTTTATCAACAGTAACTTCTCCGGCCAATCTCATCGTCCACTTTTCGGGATTAAACCTCATAGCTTGGCGACGTTCATATTTCAAACTCATCTCGATTCCATCATATCTCAAAGGTGTGAGATATGTATCTGTGATTGAAGAGCATCCAAAGTCCACTTCATAAGCCGATGCCACGGGGCGTACCACCTCAACCGAATCAGTTTGAGCTACTGCTACAATAGGTAACCCCATCACCAATAATGACAATATTCTTTTTTTCAATTTCATAATTGGCAAAATTACAAAAATAAAGAAGAAATAGAAAAATTTGCGAAGCAAAATTAAATTCGTTTATTCTTGCTATTGCGCTCTTTTATTCTATCGTTGGCTTACGCCTTAGATAGGCTGCGCCTCGGCAATACAAGAATTAAAATTTCATTTTATTCTTGCTATTGCGCTCGGCTTGCACTATCTTTGCACTCAAATACTAACATTTAACGTTAAATCAATCATCAAAAACAATGGATAGTGCTCTTGCAGCCCTCATAGGGCTCGTTTTATCAATCGTACTTATTATCAAAAAAGTTTCTCCCGTTTATAGCCTTATTATAGGAGCCGTTACCGGTGGACTTCTTGCCGGGTGGGAACTTGTTGACACAGTTGACAAAATGATTAAAGGGGTATCAAGTATGTCACCTGCGATTTTACGCATTGTTGCTGCCGGTGTACTTACCGGTATGCTCGTAAAAACAGGAGCAGCCTCACGAATTGCCCATAGTATAATCAATGCATTAGGGCAACGTTTTATATTCCTTGCTCTCGCTCTATCGGCAATGATATTAACAGCAATAGGCGTATTCATTGATGTGGCTGTAATCACTATTGCCCCAATCGCAATTATAAGTGGATGTAAACTAAATCTTTCTCGCACAAAATTACTCATCGCGTTGATTGGCGGTGGCAAATGTGGCAATATCATTTCCCCCAATCCTAATACTATTGCAGCCGCTGAGAACTTCAATAATGCCCCTCTACCCGATGTAATGATGGCAAACATCATTCCTGCAATTATAGGGTTGCTTATCACTGTATTTGTGATTGTGCCAATGATTCCAAAGAAGGATTTGATGACAACCGAACCGGGACAACAAGATAATGAAGAGAATCTACCTCCTTTATGGGCAAGTATCGCCGGTCCTATTGTTACAATTGCACTTATGGCACTACGACCAATATGTGGCATTGTTATTGACCCAATGATTGCACTCCCGGTTGGTGGTATCGTGGGAATCATCACTACCGGATATTACAAAAAAGCAATGGAATGTATAAACTACGGACTTGAAAAAATGTCGGGTATCGCAATGTTGCTTATCGGGACAGGAACAATTGCCGGTATTATATCGGCTTCAACCATAAAAGATGTGTTTGTTGAACTATTGTCGGGCATTAGCAATGGTGGCACATTTATGGCTCCTATTTCCGGAGCTATCATGTCGGCTGCCACTGCTTCAACCACAGCAGGTGCAACGATTGCATCTGCATCGTTTGGCGAGGCTATCATGGCTGCAGGTGTTACAGCCGTGTGGGGTGCAGCAATGGTCAACTCGGGAGCTACCGTTCTCGATCACCTACCCCATGGCTCATTCTTCCATGCTACCGGTGGCACAATGGGTATGAGCGTTAACCAAAGACTGAAACTCATTCCTTATGAAACCTTAGTTGGTTTTATTCTCGCCGTAGGCACTATGCTCACATATATGTTTATCGGATAACCTCTAAATCTAACAACTCTTCTATATATTTATCATGAAAAAAATCGTTGTAGCATCTGACTCTTTCAAGGGTTCACTTTCATCAAAAGATGTTGCCCAAAGTGCAACCCGTGGAGTACATCAAATATATCTTCAATGCGAAGTTATTGAAGTAAATGTAGCCGATGGTGGCGAAGGCACTGTTGATGCCGTAGTTGAAGCTCTTGGCGGAAAGCTCATCTCGATCAACGTGAAGAATCCCCTTGACCGACCGGTAACTGCCACTTATGGCATTGCCGGAGAAACAGCTATCATCGAGATGGCATCGGCAAGTGGATTACCATTAATCGCTGTTGAAGAACGTGACCCATCTAAAACTTCAACCTATGGAACCGGCGAAATGATTCTCGACGCGATTAAACGTGGCTGTCGCAACTTTCTTGTGGGCATAGGAGGCAGTGCAACCAATGATGCCGGGACCGGGATGTTGCAAGCGTTAGGATTTAAGTTTATTGACAAAGATGGAAATGAAATTACTCGTTGTTGTGGTGGCATTCTTGACGACATCGTTCAAATCGACGATAGTCAAGTACCAACCGAAGTGCGAGAATCAACATTTACCATTGCTTGCGATGTTGACACTCCATTTTGTGGACCAATAGGTGCAGCCTACGTGTTTGCTCCTCAAAAAGGTGCTTCGCCTCAAATGGTTGAAGAACTCGATAAAGGAATGGCTTCATTTGCAAACGTAATAAAACAAAAATATGGAATAGACATCATACCTGTTGCCGGAGCCGGAGCTGCCGGAGGCATGGGGGGAGCTTTCCGTGCATTCCTCAACGGCTCATTACGTAGTGGCGTGGAGATGGTGCTTGACGCAATAAAATTCAACGATGTGATTGCCGATGCCGATCTCGTAATCACCGGAGAAGGAAAAGTCGATTTTCAAACGCCCAAAGGAAAAACAGCAGCCGGAGTGCTTGCCCGAGCTAAAAAAATGGGAATCCCCACCGTTGCAATTGGTGGTTGTGTAGAGCCATGCGACGAATTAAACGCTATGGGATTTGCCGGCATTTATCCTATTTTAGAGGAAAAAGTGCCACTTGAATTAGCAATGCAACACGACTTTGCATCAGCCAACGTAACAAAAACCGTGGCACGAATATTGCGCAACTGGCAATAGTTATTAATAGTACTAAAACGTCTCAACTATATCTTCCAATATGGTTTGTGTTATTTTTTTAACACAAACCGTTTTTTATTACCTCAGATTCTGCTCGCGATAGGCTCGAGGAGACATGCCAACTATCTTTTTAAAAGACTTTCCCATAGAAGATATACTTGGGAAATTAAGCGTAATAGAAATCTCTTTAATCGATAATTGAGTATTCACAAGTAGCTTTTTTATTTCATCAATCACCAACTCGTCGATTAATTGTGAAGCTGTGAGTCCACTATATTGTTTTACGATATTTGACAGATATTTAGACGTAATAAACATTCGCGAAGCATAAAATCCAACTTGCCTCTGCTCTCTGAAATTTTCGACAAGAAGACTCATAAATTTAGCATAATGCTCATCAAATCTAATTGACTTGCCAACGACCTTTCGTTTTTGTTTAACTCCCTTTAATTCATATAGATTAAACAAATAAAATACAATCATGTTCAAAGCCGAGAATGCCGATTCTTTACTCCATTGTGATGTTTCATCTATTTTATTTTTTACGATTTCAACCATATGTAAATATAGATCCACTTCATTAGGCGATAATGTTACAATTGTTGCTCTTCGCATATTAATAAGAATTGACAGCAATCTGCTTTTATAACGAGCAATTTCATCAAAAAACGAAACCGGAATTGATATAATCAATGGTTCGCAGTTCCCATCAATCGCCTTTAATTCCACAATATCACCAGGATAGACTATATATAACTCATTTACATTAACAAATTCTATTACATTATCTCTCGTTATTTGTGCTCTACCTTTTTGCATGAATACAAACATGAGTTGATGTTTGTTCCCATATACAATCTTTTGAGACTCAAATAGCTGCACAAAATCCACTTTGCACGCGTTTATCATATTTACTTGTTTATCCATATATTGCACATTTTCCGTCATTATTTAATCACTCTTTTTTGCGATAACTCATAATGGCCCATATGCCCGCCACCAATGCATATATACATAATGGCACAAACTGCGAAATGAGTTGTGTAAAATCACTACCTTTTAAATATATCTCACGCATTGCTGTGATGATGTAACGCAATGGATTGAGACGTGTCAACTCTTTAGCCCAATCGGGCATTGATGATATAGGCGAAAATAGTCCACTGGTCAAGATGAATATCACCACAAAGAAGAACATAACAATAGCCGCTTGTCGCATATTTTCGGAATAATTCGATACAACCAATCCGAGTGCCGAAATAGTAAATATATACACTACGGCAAACAATAATATCAGCCCTACATTACCTTGAGGAACAATACCATGTATTTTCCATGCCAAGATCATCGAAAAAACGACAATAAAAAATCCTACTGACCAATATGGTATCATCTTAGACAAAATAAACTCAAATTTCCCCACAGGAGTTACATTTATCTGCTCAATTGTTCCTCGCTCTTTTTCACCCACGACATTGAGAGCCGGAAGAAATCCCACGAGCAATATCAACGTCATAGCCATTAACGCCGGAATCATATAAGGCTTATAGTCAATTTCGGGATTAAACAGATAGCGTGGTTCTACATTAACCGGAGAGCGTAATGACATCCCATTTTCAGCATTAAGTTCTTGAGCATATTGCATAATAACTTGAGAGAAATAGCTATTACCCAAACCTCCCTTCATACCATTAACAGCATTGACCGATAACATCACTTGCGCACCACCCGAACGATATAATGTTCGTTCAAAATCATTCTCAATCGTCACTATAAAGTCAATATCACCATATTGTAATAGGTCATAAGCTTGAGAGTAATTGTCACACATTGCATATAGATTAAAGAAATCAGACGATGACAATTTTTGAACCAATCGAGAAGATAAAGAAGAATGATCACTATCGATAATTGCAATGTTAAGATTTTTCACTTCTTGAGTAGCAATGCGAGGTACAACATTCATCATTGCTATCGGCAATAGCACAAATACTATCGGAATCAGATGGTTACGAAACATCTGCTTGAACTCTTTTACTAATAGATATTTTAATGCGTTCATATTACTCTAACCTTGTTTTAAAGAATTTCCACGACAACAATAAAAATACAATCCCTTCAAATACAAGAATGATGATTTCCTTCGCAACATATTGAAAAGCGACTCCCTCAATCATTATTTTGCGAGAAGCTGAAATAAACCATTTTGTGGGCATCACATTACTTATCACTTGCGCTACCTGAGGCATACTTTCTACAGGAAATATCATTCCTGACAAGTATATAGTGGGAACAATAAGCAACAATGATATTAACATTGCTGCCAACTGTGTATTTACACACGTTGAAACAAACAATCCTATCATCAATGAAGTAAAAATATATATCGTAGAGGTGAATACATATGTTGACAAACTTCCCACCATAGGCACATCCATAATAAAATTGGTAACACACAAAATAGTTGTTAAATTGAAAAAGGATATAACCATATATGGCATTAATTTTGCCAACACAATCGTAATCGTAGGGAGTGGCGATGCCAATAATATTTCCATCGTTCCCATTTCTCGCTCTCTCACAATAGCAATTGATGTCATCATACAGCAAATCAACAACATTATCATTCCCAACACACCCGGCACAAAATTCATTTCGGAACGTTGTTGTGGATTAAATAAAAATCGGCTATTTACTTTTATATTCATCGGCAAAACACCAGCGACATTCTTTTGACTCGCAATTTGCTGTTGTAACTCTTTTTGAAAACTTGCTACAACTTGCTGTGCATAAGCCACCCTCACACTTGCTTGATTGGGTTCGCTACCATCTGATAATATTTGAATTGAAGCATCTTGCGAATGAGTGATGCGACGAGCAAATTCCGGCCCAAATACTATAACCAAATCAAGTTCTCCTTTCCTAAAAAGATTTATAGCCTCGGACTCTGTCGCTACATCTCCTTTAGAGATAAAATACTTATTAACAGCAAACAACTCTTTTATTTTATAGGTGTAAATATCATGTGAATTATCAAGCATAGCGACCCTAATATCTTTCACTTCATTCTTTATGACATAACCGGGCAACATCACCATAATTAAGGGCAACACAAGTAAGATAACTAACGATCTGAAATCGCGTAACACATGAATAAACTCCTTTTTGACAAAACTCAAAAACTGTTTCATAATTTAGATTTTTTATCAACGACAATTAACTTCGCTTTGCAGTGCGCGCCAATGTATAAAAGACATCATACATTGAATTACCTTTATAAATACGTTTAAGATTAAAGGGAGAATCAAGTGCCTCAATTTTTCCATCAACCATTATTGACACTCTGTCACAATATTCGGCTTCATCCATATAATGAGTCGTCACAAACACAGTTATTCCCTTATCGGCAGCCTTATATATTAATTCCCAAAATTGGCGACGAGTAACTGGGTCAACACCCCCTGTCGGTTCATCAAGAAAGACAATCTTCGGATTGTGAAATATGGCTAATGAGAATGCCAATTTCTGTTTCCACCCCAATGGCAATGAACGTACCATAGTGTTGCGAGCGTTCTCAAATCCAAGTTCATTCAATAAAGAACTAATTTTTTCTTTCACTTCATTTCGTGACATGCGATATATTCCACCAAACAACATAAGATTTTCTTCTACAGTAAGGTCATCATACAATGCAAATTTTTGCGACATATAGCCAATGTTTTGTTTTACTTTTTCATGTTCTGTGGTCACATCATATCCAGCCACAATTGCCTTGCCTTCACTGGGCTGAGACAAACCACACAACATACGCATCGCCGTTGTCTTTCCTGCTCCATTTGCCCCCAAAAAACCAAATATCTCACCTTCATGTACCTCAAATGACACATGATCAGTCGCAACAAAATTGCCAAACAGTTTTGTCAATCCTTCAGCTTTTATTACTATCTTATCGGTCATAACATCTACTTTTGAAGGTTCATAAAACAATCCTCTATTGACGGTTTAACTTCATTAATCAACAATTGTTGATGTCCTTTAGTCAATAATATTGAGTTCAATTTCTCTTTTGATAGAATAACATCATCTATCGTTGCATGATGAGACTCACCAAATGCAAAAGCACTTTTCACACCTACCACTCCTCGAAGGTCGGTCAACAATTTATGCATCTTATCACTTTTAATCTCCCATAGTGTTTCGGAATACTGTTGCACAATTCCCTCAGGAGTATCTATTGTTAAGAATTCCCCATCTTGAATCAACGCAATGCGATCACATTGTACAGCTTCATCCATATATGGAGTAGATACAACAATACTTATTCCAAAATTTCGTTTCAATTTTTGCAACATTTCCCAAAACTCGTTTCTACTTACCGGATCGACCCCCGTAGTGGGTTCATCTAAAAATAACACTTGAGGAGCATGTATTAAAGCACAAGATAAAGCCAGCTTTTGTTTCATTCCTCCCGATAATTTTCCGGCTTTTCGAGCCTTGAATGGTTCGATCTGTTTATATATATCCTCTATTAAATGATAATTATCTTTTATCGTTGTATTGAATACAGTTGCAAAAAATGACAAATTCTCCTCAACCGTCATATCTTGATACAGCGAAAAACGACCTGGCATATAACCAATGTGTTTGCGAATTGATTTATAATCTTTGAGTATATCAAAACCATTAACTATAGCCCTACCGGAATCGGGCAATAATAATGTAGTCAAGATGCGAAACATTGAAGTTTTTCCGGCTCCATCGGGTCCGATTATTCCAAAAATCTCCCCTTTCTCCACCTCAAAACTCACCCCTTTAAGAGCTTGAACCTTGTTTCGATTATAAGATTTTTTCAGATTATCTACTATAACTATGCTCATTTTTTTCTATATAGTTAGAATTTCAAATCGCCATACATACCACGCTTGATTGTCCCGTCGTTTTTCACTGACACCTTTATCGCATAGATTAGATTTGAGCGTTCATCACGTGTTTGAATTGTTTTTGGAGTAAATTCAGCCTCACTACTAATCCATGACACTACTCCATCAAACTCTTTGCGTTCACTTTCTCCAAGGTCGGCATAAATTTTCACCTTTTGACCGATTTTCAATGTGGTTATTTTATCAGCTGACACATATGCACGTAACTTCATATCAACCATATTAGCTACCTTAAATAACGCACGACCAGCAGTAGCAAACTCTCCTGTTTCGGCATATTTTGTCAATACTGTTCCTTTTATAGGCGATGTGATTATACAATCTTTTATTTTCTTATCTATTTGAGTCACTTGCTCTGTTATACTTATGCTTTGATTGTTTATGCTCGCATTTGCATTATTTATTTGTTCGGCGCTTGCAGCCTTTTGCTTCTCAAGTACTGTTATTTGATATTCTATGTCATCTACTTGCTTTTGTGTTGTTGCATTAGCATCCAATAGCGATTGGAATCGTTCTCGCTCACGCTGCAAATTGGCTATTTGTTGTTTTATCGATGCCAATTGTTGATTATCATCAAGTATTCTACTCTTATTAGCTTTTTGCGAAGCCAATAATTGCTTTTTAGTCAAATGTAATTGAGTGGTATCAATGACACCTAATAACATCAACGAATCAACTTCTTGCCCTTCCTCCACTTTTAGCTGCAATATAGTGCCATTTCCTTGAGCCGAAACTATTACATCAGTCGTTTCAAAAACGCCCGAAGCATCATAAACTACATTATTTTCAGTACAAGCGACCAACATTAAGCCACTTATCAATCCATAAATTTTATACTTTCTCATAATCATTTGTTTTTTTCTGTGGTTATTGATTTATTGTATATTTTAAGTTGTAAATATTGCGAAGAAGTTCTACTTCATGTATGGTTTTATTTATACAAGCCTGATTTTCACGAGTAATATCTTGCAATAAATTGTTTACATCGATAACTCCATGATTTAATCTTGACTCCGATGACATGCGCACATCTTTACGTAACGATATTATATCATCGTCTTGCTTTAATACGGTTTCATATTGTGAAATTACTTTTAATAATTGTGTCGATTGAATATTATTGTTAAACACAAATACATCTCGACGATTTTCTATATTCTCACGAGATAGAGCCAAGCGATTTTTATCAGTCTTCTTGGTATAGAAACTACCGATATTCCATGCCACTCTCACTCCTATTATTCCGTTTAATGACCAATCATGCGAAATCATATCATTAAACATATTATAGCCCGGATAGCCATAGTATCCTTGAGCATAAAGACTTACGCGCGGCTTGAACGAACTGTTCAGTAATTCTTCTTGACAATGTGTATATTGCAGTTGAGCATCAAACAATCGCATCTCCGGGCGATTTATCACCATTGATTCCGGCATTTGAGTCTCTGGCTTTTGGAGTTTATTTATAGCTTCTATGGGGCGTGAAATAAATATTGCGAGCATTGCCACATATGACTCACGCATTGTTTCCAATTGGGTATATTGTTGACATGCATTTAGATATTCGGCACGCATCAAATCCACATCACATTTCATTGCAATACCACCTTTATTCATTGTTTCCAACTTTTCATAATTGGCTTGTAACAATGTTTGTAATTCTGCATTTAATTTTATTTTCTCATCTATTAGCAATATCCCGAAATACAAATCGTTAATTCGCGAACGTAATGCATACAAATCAACCTCAACTCGAGCCTTTTCGGTTGCATCTTGCGACTGTGTAAGATTTTTTCGTGCTTTAATATTTCCTCCATCCCACACCAATTGGTCGATGTTTAATCCTATGCGATATTGATCTTTTCTCATTCCTTTAGGGTCATAACCATTGAGCGACATCATATTGGTTAACGCATCAGGTAAGGAAGGAACATCAGATTGATAAGAGGCTTGTGCCACTGCCGAAATTTGTGGTAAATATCCTTTACTTATATTTTCAATATTATACTCCGTTGATTGTGTTATTAAATCATACCGGCGCAACAACGGATAATTCTCTCGAGCAAGTCGTTGACATTCTTCAAGCGTAATTTGCGCTTCCATTTCACTGGGAAACATAGCTATTGTAATTCCCAATAGCACTTTTTTCACTACTTTGATAATCATAAACTATATCTTTTAATTTGTTTTATATATGCTATTTTTAATTCTAATGCAAAGGTATCTCTTGAAAAAGGTCTAAAAAATGGCTATTGCACACATAAATTGAGCAAAATCAAACACAATGTCAAAATTCTCGCTATATACTTTGTTAATTTATGGTATTTTCCTACTTTTGCATTAAATCTAATTTGACATGGAACTCAAATTTAATACCATAAATAGCATTTCTGCAATTAATATTCTCCCACAAAATCAAGTAGGTATTTATATGTGTATGTCGGGAGATGCTAAGCTACTTATTAATGATAGTTTATTTCATTTCAAACGAGGAGTAATAAGTGTCAAAAGCCCTATTGTAAATATTCAAGTAATATCACTAAGTAGTGATTGTGAATTTATTTTCATAGGAGACGAAGTCGAATACATCATTGAGCAAGGTCGCAAATTCTTAGATTTAATACTAAATCTATGGAAAAATAATAATCTCGTTTTTCAAGCCAATGATGATTTTATTAAGTTTATAATTCATCGTAAAAACCACATACTGAAAACACGTGAAATACTTGCTGATTCCACTAATGAAAATGCACACCGAATTTATCGAGTCTCAATCACATTACTTGTGCAACAAACTATTCTTGAAGTCTTATCTTTAGCTTATAATCAGCAACAGGTAGCACCAATTGCCATGCAACGTGAGTTCTCAGTATTAGGTCAGTTCCTTTTTATGCTACACAAGAATATAGCCACTCATCGAAATGTTTCATACTATGCCGACAAATTAGGGATATCTGAAGGGCACTTCAATCGGCTATTAAAAAAGGCATCGGGCAAATCTCCTTCTGAATGGATTATTTTCATGACTATCAATCTCGCTAAAAATCATCTTTCCAACACTAAAAAAAGCATAAAAGAAATTGCCATAGATCTAAATTTTCCCGAGCAATTCACTTTTCGCAAATATTTCAAAAAATATGTAGGTATTTCCCCAAAAGAATTTCGCAAAGCACTTAATAATTTATAATATGTGACAATGTTTTGCAAACAAAGACACCCCCAATAGCCAATGCTAATGGGGGTGTTATACTTAGTTTATAATCTTATCACTTCGCGGGAGCGAAGATTACGATACGGTTCCAATCATTGGTATCATAAAGTTGAGAATTGCTTCCTTCGGCTTGAATTGACAAACGATTTGCATTAATTCCGTAACCTACCAATGCGTCATGAACATTTTGTGCACGATGTCGAGAAAGTTCCATATTATAATCGCTTGTTCCGGTCGCTTCATCGGCATAACCCTTAATTACTATATTTTGTTTTGGATTTTCCTTCAACCATTCAGCCACATTATAAACATTTACCATTTCGGCGTCGGTAATTGTAGCCGAATTGAGGGCAAATCTTACAGTAGAGAGTAAAATCGCATCTTTTGCAGGCGCAGGTTTTACTGCCGGAGCAGGCTTCACTTCAGGACATGGTAATTGAGATTCAGCTTCAGCAAGAGCGGCACTAGTAACAGCAAGCGAAGCTCGAAGGTCATTTACTTGTTCATTAAGACTTGCAATATAACCAATATCGCCACATGGGTTATAAGCCTTAAAGTTTCGACCACCAAAATTAATTGTAAAACCACCTATTGCCGTGATATTCACATCAACGGGCTCGCCATATGCATAATTATTGAAATTATCACCATAAAATTGAGCACGACCTTCGATGAAGAAATCGGCATAACTACACAAACGGAAACGCATTTGAAGCCCTGCCGATACAGGTAGTGTCCATTGATTAGGCTTATTGCCATAAGAAGTGCGAACAGCAGGAGTACCATCACTGAAATCCCATGTGTAAGTACCTCCAAGCCCTACAAATGGTACGATGCTAAACACTCTATTAGAGTTCACTCCACCCATTGAGTTAAACATATCCCACATTAAATCAAAATTGGCATTTACATATTTTGCTTTGCTATACACATTGTTATCCCAATGAATTGCACCATACAAGCCACTTATGCGCCAACCAAGATAAGGAGTCATCCATTTCCCAAATCCGAGGTTATATGCAGCTGTAATATGATGCTTTTCAGTACCATCGGGAAGATAATTTTCCAACATTGGCAAATTCATTCCCGCACCCATTTGCATAAACCAGTTGTCTTTCCACGATGAATGATAGATGTCATTACATTGTGACAAATCCACAATCGTAACATCTTCTTCAACCACAACATAATCATCATTTTGCGCCATCGCACCCATTGGCAATGCCATAATCATACCCACGATAGCCATCACTAACAATAAACTCTTCTTCATAGTTTTGTAGATTTTAATTAAACTAAAATTATTTTCAAAATATTACATTCCGTTAATTACTCTCATAACGAAAAATAACGTCACAATGTTCAAACGAAAAACGCAGAATGCAGAAAAACAGTATAACTATTATTATAACGAAGTGGAATATTTGTTGTTTCAAAAGCAAGAGTATCCCATCAAAATTGAGTATCTTTGTGAATACTAATCACAAATACATTTATCTATGGACACAAATATTATATCAATTGGCGTATTTATTGATGGTGGATATTATGCCAAAATCAACGAAGAATTAAATGACAATCTCTCGCTACAATTAAACTTAAATAAATTGTTTAATTTTATCAAATCAAAAGTAGCAACAATTTCATCGGCAAACAGTCAAGATTGTCAAATTACTGAGGCTCATTTTTTCAGAGGCCGTTATCGTGCCCACGCTGCAAATCAAAAACATATCCTATTACAGGAACGGAAATTTGAAGACGCTTTGATTGAAAATGATGTAATATTTCATTACAAGCATCTTCGTGAGGTAAAAGGCACTACAGGCACTACAATAATTGAAAAGGGTATCGATGTATGGTATGCTCTTGAAACATATGAGTTGGCACAAATACGACGATTTGACTTTGTTGTGCTAATCACCGGTGATGCCGACCATGAAATGCTGATAAAAAAACTCAAAGCAATGAAAATTAATGTCTTATTATTGACTTGGAACGTAGGGCCTCAATCATCAACATCGCCATTCTTGAAAGATGAGGCTACCCACCACGTTGAACTCAGCAATGAATGCATCCAAGATGGAAACATCCTAAATATGCTATGTAAAACGTCCAAATAACTATTAATCTGATGGATTGCCAATCAACATTCAAATCACATTCAACACTAAGTGGAGTAGTATAATTGAATGTTTATCACAGATTCCAATCCTTCACTTTGGATGGTAAAAACAGCTATTACATTATCATTTATTAAGTAATTGAATATTGAATGATTGAATTAATTTCGCTAAATTTGCATTTTGGTTTATTTTAGCCATATTATGAATTCAAACGAGGTTATTCAACATAAGAATATTGCAATTTTAGGCTCTACCGGGTCTATTGGGACACAAACTCTTGACATTATCGCAGAATATCCCGATAGATTTACAGCAATGGTGCTTGTTGCCGGTTCAAAGGTGGAGCAACTCATTGAGCAAGCTATCAAATATCGTCCTCAATATGCCATCATTGCCGACGAAAGCAAATATGCTCAACTACATGAGGCATTATCTCCTCTTGGCATAAACACAGCTGCCGGTGCACAAGCCATTGCAGATGCAATGACTCTCGACTGCATCGACACAGTGGTTACTGCAACAGTGGGTTATAGTGGATTAACACCTACCATCAGTGCTATCAAAGCAAACAAAGACATTGCCCTTGCCAATAAGGAAACTCTTGTTGTGGCTGGCGAGTTAGTAACTAATCTTCTCAAAGAAGCAACATCAAAGGTTATTCCTGTTGACTCGGAACATTCAGCGATATATCAATGTCTTGTGGGGGAAGACCCAAAAGCGATAGACCGACTAATTATTACTGCATCGGGTGGTCCATTCCGCACCTTTGATGCCGAACGATTAAAATCGGTAACGGTCAAAGATGCGCTACGTCACCCTAACTGGGATATGGGGGCAAAAATCACTATCGACTCGGCTACTATGCTCAACAAGGCGTTTGAAATTATCGAGGCTCATTGGCTTTTTGGCATTGAGGCAAATCGCATAGAAGCAGTGGTTCACCCTCAATCAATCATTCATTCAATGGTAGAATTTGTTGATGGAGCAGTGAAAGCTCAATTAGGGTTGCCCGATATGCATCTCCCCATACGCTATGCACTTGGCGACGCCTCTCGATTGACAACAAACGAGCGACGTCTCTCGCTTGCCGATTACTCAAACCTCACCTTTGAGGCTCCCGACACCAATCGTTTCCCCGGCATAAACCTTAGTTATTATGCTCTTGAAAAGGGAGGCAACACTGCTTGCGTAATCAATGCAGCCAATGAAATTGCTGTTGCTGCATTTTTACGTGAACAAATCGGGTTCCTCGACATTTATAGAATTATCCAAAATTCAATAGAGAAGATGCCATTTATCGCATCTCCTTCTTATGAAGATTATGTCAATACTAATTCTGCGACTCGAGAATATGCCGAGTTGCTCGTTAAACAAATGAAATTTTAATGGAAGCATTTATCCTAAAAGCCGGGCAATTAGTTGCCGCACTCTCTCTCCTTGTTATAATTCACGAATTTGGGCATTATCTATTTGCTCGCATCTTTGGAATCAGAGTCGATAAGTTTTTCTTATTTTTCAACCCTTGGTTTTATCTTGTGAAGTATAATCCCAAAACAAAAAAATGGTCATTCTTCAAAGATAAAAAAGATGCGTCACAACCATCAGAGCAAACTGAGAAAAGCGACAAAGCCACTTGGCGCGACACCGAATATGGTATCGGGTGGTTACCTCTTGGTGGATATGTGCAAATCGCAGGTATGATTGATGAAACTCAAGACGCCTCAAAACTCTCGGCAGAACCTCAGCCTTGGGAATTCCGCACCAAACCAGCATGGCAACGATTGCTCGTAATGGTGGGTGGAGTATTGTTTAACTTCCTTCTTGCTATTGCAATCTATGCAGGCATAGCATTCACATGGGGAGAACAATATATTGAATATGACAAGGCTACTGCCGGTATGGAATATGTTGAAACAGCTCAAAAAATTGGGTTCCAAAATGGAGATATCCCCCTATTTGCCGATGGTAAAAAAATTGATGTCACCGACCACGAGCATTTGATGAAAATGGTTGAAGCCAAAAACGTTACCGTGCTTCGCAACGGAAATGACACTGTAAATATCGCAATACCCGAAGATTTCCTTTTCCAACTCAATGAAGAGAAAGGGTTCTTGGCATATCGATTTCCGGTCCATGTTGCCAAAGTTGTAAATGGCGAACCTGCCGAAAAAGCCGGGCTTCAAGTTAACGACCAATTGGTATCGGTGGCAGGTGTGGCAACTCCTTCTTACACTGAATTTACTGCCGAATTGCAAAACAACAAAGGCAAAGAGGTAGAGATGGGAATCATTCGCAATGGACAACCCACAACCATAAAGATTACTCCATCTGAAGCCGGGAAAATTGGCATCCAACTCAAACAAATAACCGATATCTACCCATCAATTACAATCAACTACTCATTCCTTCAAGCAATCCCCAAAGGAATTGAAATGGGTTGTAACCAAATGGTTACTTATGTAAGTTCGCTCAAGCATTTATTCTCGGTCAAAGGTGCACAAAATCTTGGTGGATTTGGTGCAATTGGAGATCTCTTCCCCGAAAGCTGGAGTTGGTATAAATTCTGGACAATTACAGCATTCTTATCGGTAATATTGGCATTTATGAACATATTGCCTATTCCGGCACTTGATGGTGGTCATGTATTATTCCTACTATTTGAGATTATCACTCGTCGCAAACCAAGCGAGAAATTCCTCGAACGAGCTCAAATGATAGGTATGGCTTTGTTATTTGCATTACTCATATATGCCAATGCCAACGATATATATCGATTCTTCATTAAATAATCAAGCATGAACAATCACATCATAACCCTCAAACGAGGCAAAGAAGACTCTCTAAATCGCTTTCATCCTTGGGTGTTTTCGGGCGCAATTGCATCAATGCCCGAAGACCTTGAAGAAGGTGACATCGTTGATGTTGTAAGCCATGATGGTCGCCACATAGGTGTGGGGCACTACCAGGTAGGAAGCATCATGGTACGCATTCTTGACTTTGGTGAAACTGAAATCAACCAAGCTTTTTTTGCTACACGTCTTGCCGAAGCATTAAAACTACGCAAAGCATTGCGACTTGACCGTGAAGATAATAATGCTTATCGACTCGTACATGGCGAAGGTGATTTCCTTCCCGGGCTAATCGTTGACATATATGGCAATACTGCCGTAGTACAAGCTCACTCTCCCGGCATGCACTTTGCTCGCACCGAAATAGCAAATGCTCTTATTGCTCTTGACGGCGTGGAGATCAAAAATGTATATTATAAATCAGAAACGACCCTCCCCTATAAGGCTCATCTTGACCCTCAAAACGACTACATTATCGGTGGATTTGAAACAAATGTCGCTATTGAAAACGGATTAAAATTTCATGTTGATTGGCTCAAAGGGCAAAAAACAGGATTCTTTGTTGACCAACGCGATAATCGTAGCCTACTTGAGCATTTCGCTCTCGGACGCAGAGTCCTAAATATGTTCTGTTACACCGGTGGATTCTCTTTCTATGCCATGCGTGGTGGTGCAGAGTTAGTTCATTCGGTTGATAGTTCGGCAAAAGCAATTACTCTTACTGATGCTAATGTCGAATTAAACTTCCCCGGAGATACTCGCCATAAATCATTTGCCGAAGATGCTTTCAAATTTCTCGACTCAATGGAGAAAGATTCTTACGACCTCATTGTGCTTGACCCTCCGGCATTTGCAAAACATCGCAGTGCATTGAAGAACGCTCTTCGTGGCTATCAACGTCTCAATGCTAAAGCATTTGAAAAAATCAGTTCCGGAGGAATCTTGTTTACATTCTCTTGCTCACAAGCCGTCAATAAAGACCAATTCCGATTGGCAGTATTTTCGGCTGCAGCACAATCTCGTCGCAAAGTGAGAATACTTCATCAACTCACTCAACCAGCCGACCACCCCATCAACATATATCACCCCGAAGGCGAATATCTAAAAGGATTAATCCTTTATGTAGAATAATATAAATACAACATACTTATGTCAATTATCAAAAAAATCATCCCCGGAGCATTAATCGCTCTTTCATTAACATCGTGCAATATGTCACAAGAAAAAAACGAATTCAACTATAATGTTGACCGATTTGCCGACATTGAGGTACTTCGCTACAAAGTTCCCGAGTTTGAAAATCTATCTCTTCAACAAAAGAAACTCATCTACTTCCTCACCGAAGCAGCAATTTTAGGACGAGATATTCTCACCGACCAAAACTGCAAATACAATCTTGAAATTCGCACTTTACTTGAAAATATCTACACCAACTACAATGGTGATCGCGAAAGTGCCGACTTCAAAGCATTTGAAAAATACTTAAAACAAGTATGGTTTGCCAATGGTGTTCACCACCACTACTCTTGCGACAAATTCATTCCTGAGTTTTCTCAAGAATTTTTCACTGCTCAAGTAAACACTCTTCCTGCCGATAAACAACCTGCCAACCTCGAAATCCTCTCCAAAGTGATTTTCGACCCTACATTCATGGCTAAACGCGTAAACCAAGCCGAAGGAATGGACCTCATTACAACATCGGCATGTAACTACTACGACAGTATCACCCAAGCCGAAGTTGATGCTTTCTATGCAACGATTAAGAATCCTAACGACTCTACTCCTATATCCTACGGGCTCAACTCTCGTTTGGTTAAAGAAAACGGCAAAGTCGTAGAACAAGTTTACAAAGTAGGTGGAATGTATTCCGATGCTATCGTTCGCATCGTTGAGAATCTAAGTGAAGCGGCTAAATATGCCGAAAATGATGCACAACGCAAAGTTATCGAAACACTTATTTCTTATTACAAATCTGGTGACCTTCGCACTTTTGACGAATACTCAATCCTCTGGGTTAACGATACTACTTCACAAGTAGATTTCATCAACGGATTTATTGAAAGTTACGGCGACCCTCTCGGCATGAAAGGTGCTTGGGAATCAATCGTAAACTTCAAAAATATAGAGGCTTCTCGCCGCACCGAAATCATCAGCGAAAATGCACAATGGTTTGAAGACAATGCTCCTACCGATCCTCGTTTCCGCAAAGAAGAGGTGAAAGGTGTATCTGCCAAAGTTATTACTGCTGCAATCCTTTCTGGCGATGCATACCCTGCAACTCCTATCGGCATCAACCTTCCAAATGCCAACTGGATTCGTGCTACTCATGGTTCTAAATCGGTAACAATCGAAAATATTACACAAGCCTATGACGAAGCATCACAAGGCAATGGTTTCAACGAAGAATTTGTTATTGACGAGCCCACTCGCGAATTGATGAACAAATATCTTTTCATCACCGACAATCTACACACCGACCTTCACGAATGTCTTGGTCATGGTAGTGGAAAACTTCTCCCGGGCGTTGACCCCGATGCACTCAAAGCACACGGCTCTACTCTTGAAGAAACTCGTGCCGACCTTTTTGCACTCTACTATCTTGCCGATCCCAAATTGATTGAACTCGGATTACTTGACAACAAAGATGCTTATAAAGCAGAATACTATAAATACATCCTCAATGGTATGATGACTCAACTCATGCGCATTGAGCCGGGCAAAGATGTAGAAGAATCACACATGCGCAATCGCAAACTCATTGCAGAATGGGCTTATGAAATGGGCAAACAAGATAATGTCGTTGAACTCGTAAAAATTGATAACGAAACATTCATTAAAATCAATGATTACGACAAACTACGCGAAATATTCGGAAAACAACTTGCCGAAATTCAACGCATCAAAAGTGAAGGTGACTACGAAGCCGGACGTGCTTTAGTCGAAAAATATGCAGTTAAGGTTGACCCACAACTCCACAAAGAAGTTCTCGACCGTTATGCATCACTCAACATTGCTCCATATAAAGGTTTTGTAAATCCAATATACACACTTGAAAAAGATGCTAATGGAGAAATCACCGATGTAAAAATCTCCTACGGAGAAGGCTACATTGAACAAATGCTTCGCTACTCTCGCGACTACTCTCCTTTGACAAAGTAATAATTCTCATATAAGTCTGCTAAGTCCACTATGTCTTCTATTAGAGGACATAGTGGACTTAAGAGACTTAGAATACCTATTTGACTTAAAACCACTATTATCCCTCAATACCATGCTTCATCGTTTTCTCCCTAACAAGGGCAATTTTCGTGATTTGATTGCATTCCAAAAATCAGAATGTATTTACGATATTACCTTTTATTTCACTAGAAAATATCTTTCTAAGGGAGACAGAACTATTGACCAAATGATACAAGCAGCACGCTCATGTAAGCAAAACATAGCAGAGGGCAACGGAGCCGGCGTAACATCGGCCGAGACCGAAATAAAACTTATTAATGTAGCCAAAGCAAGCCTTCAAGAATTATTGCTCGATTATGAGGATTATTTAAGAGTTAGAAATTTGAATCAATGGGATTTGAATAGTGAAAAGGCACAACAAACACGCAAAGTTTGCTCAAAGCATAACGATTCGGCATTCTATCGCGAAGCAATCAAAGAACGAAACGATGAAACGATTGCCAACATTGCAATAACATTAATTCATCAAACCGATTTATTATTACGAAAAATCATCGACCGTCTTCAAGAAGACTTTGTCAAAAACGGTGGAATTAGAGAATCAATGCACAAAGCCCGCACCACCTATCGCAACTCCCAAGACAAAAAATAAAATAATAGTTAAGACCTCTAAGTCTGCTATTAGTAGACTTAGTTGACCTATAAGACATAGCAACAAAAAGTCCCCGAATATCTCGGGGACTTTTTGTATCAATTATACCTTTTATTATTTATGATCTAATAGTCAATCGGTTAGATATGTTTACCTATTGCTCTTTTAGACCACCTATTATCCCTTTATTCTCATTGCAAAATTCGGCTTATTGGTCAAAATTCTATTCAGCTGAATATTCAAATGTAGAACCCATTGACACAGCATCATGTAATACTCCTTTAGAGTCGTATGGAATTGCATACGCGGTATAAGTTCCAAAACCAGATAAAGCAATACTGACATTCCCACTTTTTGTTATTTCAATACTATTAATAGAACCATCAATGATTCCACTATATACTGAATAAGCATCATCTGTTTTTGCCATACCCACCTTTACATAAGTAATATCGTCTCCCATTGCAACATCAAAGTCTGCATAAACAATATTATTTTCAGCGTGTTGTCCAAGATGTTCAAAGTCCATAAAGTAGTCAGGAATAGTAACTCCCGGAAATGTAATAATTATATTCTGTAAAGGATATGGAGTATAAGAATAGTTCCATCCTCCAACTTTCATCATGTAATACCAAGGAGCAAGATGTATCTGTGCCGGCAATCCATTATCTTGCCAACTCGTTACGTTAGAATTTTCTATATCTTCTTCATTATCAAAAGATGAAAAAGAAATTGGGCTGATGATATTTATCCAGTCAGAGTATGTTGAGTTAAAAAATCCAGTATTATATATGTCCCATACAACAAGTCCATCTTTAGAGATATTGACGTCTCTAAAGTTCTCTCCAGAATGCAAAATTCGAAAAATAAACGAACTGTCCATCTGTTGTGTGCTAAATTCATCAGACGTATATCCTTCTGCTGGATTAAAAAATCCAGTGAGGTATGGTTGTATAAGACGAAATTTATTAGAGTTCCTATTGCTTTGTTGGATTTCTACTTCATATTTGTTTTTGAAGAAAAAACGGTCACGAAAAGTACCGAATCCAAGAGATTTCCATTCCGGAACACTTTTAACAGGGCGTATTGCTAAACCACAAAAACGAGAAATAGAATTTATTCTAAAATCAGTTGAATTGATACATAAAGATATAGCCTCTGATGATTTATAATTGGATAGTGAGCTACTCCAATAGCAACCTTGATTTTCTATGCCAATTAATTCTGAATCTTGATAATAGCCGGTAGCAGGGAGGAAAATTTTGTTACCATTTTTCCCTTCTATTTTATACCCCCAAACTGAGTTTTCATATTTAATCCATTCCCAATTACAATGTTCTATCAACTCAAGAAAGTCAGCTTCGTTAGGCATATGCCAGCCGTTTCCCCAAATTATAGAGACAATATCATAACTTGATTCGGAAATATTATTGCCAATGTTGATGTAATTTTGCCATTGATTGTCATAATGTATGTATGATGCTAACGAATATTCTTGTTTTGTATCAGTTTCTCCCCATGCATAATAATAACCATATTCTTTGACGGATTTTGCACCGATGTTACAACTTGACCATAAATTTCCACTTGGTAATCCTAAATCAACTGCCTCTCCAATAAGCTCAATCGGTTGGGAGGTATTAGAATCATTAGGATTCCCTCCAAAATCATCATCTTCATTACATGATAAAAATCCAATAGATAGCAATAATGTAACAATACTTAAAATAATGTGATTCTTCATTAGTAATTATTTTTTATGCCTCCTATGTCTCCGAATTTGGCGATTAATATTTAAGTTATAAAATGCGAAAGGCGTGAGACATTGCCGGTTTATCTACATAGAGGCATCGCCAAACGCCCAAGTTTACAATAAACAGCCCACCCACGCCAATTATACATCTTCACCCGCCTGTGTGGGTGGGATATACAACAGACAAAGGCGTTTTCACTGCAAATCCTGTAAACTTAAAAAATTGGCGATTTTCTATGTAAGGATAAAGCGAAACGCTTCGTTAATATGTCTCTTATGGGAGTAGGCAACTCTTTGCCACCCACAAGATTAATGCGAAATTACAAATTTTGCTCAAAAAAGCAAAACAAAATAAAGGGAAATATTATTTTCAACATTTCCTTAGTTGACCATAGCCGACCAATTGACATAGTTGACCTATCCCCCAATCCCCCTTTTCTCTCTTTTTTGTCAAAAAGTAAAAAAAACAGGGTGTTTGATATTTTTTTGCCACATTTATTTGTCAATTAAAAACTAATTATTACTTTTGCATCGTAATCGTAACAAAATACAACAACATGACTCGATTTTATGCATATTATTATTTCTTTTATTTTTATTTTGCAAAGAATAAAAACGGGGTTTTATGTGCATAACCTATATGATTAAAGATTAACAATAATATAAAATCCCGTAAATTAAGTTTACGGGATTTTTTTATGAGAATATATAATACTTAAAACGATGGAAAAAAGAGTAACGATTCAAGGTGTAGCCGGATGCTACCACGATGCTGCCGCAAGGGCATATTTCAAAGATGACGAAATCAAAACAATCCCTTGCGACTCTTTTCCCGAACTTTTTCAACGTCTATCATGCGACGCTTCGCTGATGGGTGTAGTTGCTATCGAAAATACTATTGCCGGTAGCATTCTTCCAAATCACGAACTTTTGCGTCAAAGCAATATGCAAATCATAGGTGAATACAAGATGCACATATCTCATGTGCTTGCTGCTCTTCCCGGGCAATCTATCGAGGAACTTTCCGAAGTAAACTCTCACCCTATGGCATTGATGCAATGCGAGCAATATCTTCGCCGTCACCCTAATCTCAAAATGATTGAAAAATTCGACACGGCTGGTAGCGCTCAAGAAATTGCCGAACAAAAACTTTTAGGTCACGCTGCCGTGTGTGGCGAATATGCAGCCCAACTTTACGGACTAAACATCCTTGAGCGTGGCATTGAAACAAACAAGCGCAATTTCACTCGTTTTCTTATTATCGCCGACCCTTTATTGGCAAGCGAAATGCGTCCTCGTGATGAGAAAATCAACAAATCGTCAATCGTGTTCACTCTGCCCCACACTCATGGTGCTTTATCTAAAGTGTTGACTATTTTCTCGTTCTACGACATCAACTTATCTAAGATACAATCTCTCCCAATTATCGGTCGCGAGTGGGAATATCGCTTCTACATCGACTTGACTTTCGATAGCTATGTGCGCTATCATCAATCAATCGACGCTGTGCGTCCCCTTATCAACGACTTAAAAATTCTTGGTGAATATATTGAATGTGAAAATGAAATCTGATATGAATATCGTTCCTGCCCAACGTGTTTCGGAAGTACAAGAATATTACTTCTCAAAGAAACTCAAAGAAGTGGCACAACTTAATGCTCAAGGTGCCGACATCATTTCACTCGGTATAGGAGGTCCAGACCGTCCTCCACACAAAGATGTTATCGATACTCTTTGTGCCGAAACTCAAATTGACTCAAACCATAGCTACCAACCATACGTGGGTATTCCACAACTTCGACAAGCATTTGCTCGCTGGTACAAACGTTGGTACGACGTAGAGCTTGATGCAAACACCGAAATACAACCTCTTATCGGATCGAAAGAAGGTATTCTTCATGTGTCACTCGCATTCCTAAATCCTGGTGATGGAGTATTGGTGCCCAATCCCGGATATCCCACCTACTCATCTGTTAGCCGATTGGCTCAAGCCGAGATATTCAACTATGACCTCACCGAAAAAAATGGTTGGTACCCCGACTTTGATGCACTTGAAAAATTACCACTTGACCGCATCAAACTCATGTGGATAAACTATCCACACATGCCAACCGGCACTCCTGCCACACTCGATTTATTCAAGAAAATCGTTGACTTCGGTCGTCGTCACAACATTGTGATTGCTCACGACAATCCTTATAGTTTCATTCTCAATGACAATCCCATGAGTCTTCTCCAAGTGGAAGGTGCCAAAGATATTGCCATCGAAATGAACTCAATGAGTAAATCACACAACATGGCTGGTTGGCGTGTGGGTATGTTGGCGTCAAACCCTACATTTATAAATTGGATTTTGAAAGTAAAATCAAATATTGATTCGGGGCAATTCAAACCAGTAATGCTCGCTACTGTAAAAGCTCTCGAAGCCGACAGTGAATGGTACACCACGCTAAATGATGTATATCGTTCACGTCGCAACGTAGCCGAAGAAATTATGAAAGAACTTGGTTGCACATTCAACCCCTCACAACGTGGATTATTCCTTTGGGGACGCATTCCCGATAACATCGCATCGAGCGAAACACTTGCCGATAAAGTTCTTTATGATGCACGAGTATTTATCACTCCCGGCTTTATCTTTGGCAGCAATGGGGACCGTTATGTTCGCATATCACTTTGTGCAACCGAAGAAAATATGCGCCGAGCTCTCGCCCGCATTCGTGAAATGAATCAAAAATAAGAATAATAACAATCAAAACATATATCAAAATGGAAGATTTACAACCTATCACACTTGAAGGTATTGACCCACAAAAACCTTTGCTCATTGCCGGTCCTTGTAGTGCTGAAACCGAAGAACAAGTAATAAAAACCGCAACCGAACTCGCTGCTAATGGCGTAAAAATATTCCGTGCAGGTATTTGGAAACCTCGCACTAAACCTGGTGGGTTTGAAGGCGTAGGCATTGAAGGTTTACAATGGCTCAAAAAAGTAAAAGAACACACCGGAATGTACACTTCTACCGAAGTTGCAACCAAACAACACGTTGACGCAGCTCTCGAAGCCGGAGTGGATATTCTTTGGATTGGTGCTCGCACTTCGGCTAATCCATTTGCAATGCAAGAAATTGCCGATGCACTTCAAGAAGCCGGAGCCGATATTCCTGTTCTTATCAAAAATCCCGTAAACCCCGACCTTGAATTGTGGATTGGAGCTATGCAACGTATTTATAATGCAGGAATCAAACGCATTGGTGCTATTCATCGTGGTTTCTCGGCTTACGGCAAACACCTATATCGCAACCTTCCTCAATGGCACATTCCCATTGAATTACGTCGTCGCATGCCTAACCTTCCTATCATTTGCGACCCAAGCCATATTGGTGGGAAACGTGAGCTAGTGGCTTCAATTTCTCAACAAGCACTTGATATGGGATTTGATGGACTTATCATTGAAAGCCACTGCGACCCCGACTGTGCATGGAGCGATAAAAGTCAACAAATCACTCCTGACGTGCTAAACTTCGTTGTCAATACCCTTGTGCATCGCGATGAAACTCATTCTACGGAGAATCTCACTATTTTACGCCAACAAATTGATGCCCTTGACAATGAATTACTTGAAGTTCTCAACAAGCGTATGCGTGTTTCTCGCGAAATTGGTCAATATAAGAAAGAACATCGCATGCCTGTATTACAGGCCGGCCGTTACGATGACATCATTCAATCACGCGTGAAACTTGCTGTGGAGATGGGCATGAGTAGCGAATTTATGAAATCGGTTCTCGCAGCTATTCACGAAGAATCAGTGCGTCAACAAATCGAGATACTCAACAAACGATAATCACTTTTTCAATTTCACTTTATTATGAAAATTCTCATAATAGGAGCCGGTAAGATGGGGTCGTTTTTCTGCGATATCCTCTCTTTTAAGCATGAGGTGGCTGTATATGATACCGACCCCCAACGTCTTCGCTTCACTTTTAATACTCTACGATTTAGTTCGCTTGATGAAATTGACGAATTTGCTCCCGACTTGGTTATCAATGCCGCAACTGTAAAATACACTATTGATGCGTTCAAAACTGTGATTCCACATTTGCCCGAAAAGTGTATTTTAAGCGATATCGCATCAGTTAAAACAGGCTTACCTAAATTTTATGCCGAATGTGGACACCCGTTTGTGAGTACACACCCCATGTTTGGTCCCACATTCGCATCATTGAGTAATCTAAGCAACGAAAATGCTATTATTATTGCTGAAAGCGACCACCTTGGCAAAGTGTTTTTCAAAGATCTATACAATGAATTGCGATTGCACATTGAGGAATACACGTTCCAAGAACATGACGAGACTATTGCCTACTCGCTTTCTATCCCATTTGCATCAACACTCGTTTTCGCAAGTATTATGAAGCATCAAGATGCCCCGGGAACGACATTTAAGCGACACATGGCTATTGCTCACGGATTGATGAGTGAAGATGACTATCTTTTGAGCGAAATTCTTTTCAATCCAAACACTCCACATCAATTAGAGCAAATTCAGGAAAAGTTATCGCAATTACAAGAAATAGTAAAAAATCACGACACAGAAGCGATGAAACAATATCTTGCCAGAGTGCGTGAAAACTTGAAATAAAATACAATCTTCTAAAATAAAAAATCCCGAGCCATATTGGTTCGGGATTTTTTAGATATAATTTAAAAATTATTTTTTGCGACGGTTACCGTAACGGCTCATGAACTTATCTACACGACCGGCAGTGTCAACCAATTTTTGTTTACCAGTAAAGAATGGGTGAGATGAGCTGGTGATTTCAAGTTTTACGAGAGGATAAGTAACGCCATCAACTTCGATTGTATCTTTAGCGGCTACAGTTGAACGAGTGATGAAGATTTCCTCGTTTGACATATCTTTGAATACTACTTCGCGATAATTTGAAGGATGAATGTCTTTTTTCATTTTATTTGTTATTTTTTAATTAATCAAAGTTATTTATAAAAGTCACGCTGGTAAGGCGATCATTCGTAATGGCTTGCAAATTTACGCATTATTCTTTGATTGACAAAGTTATTCCCATTCTTTTTTGCATTTTTTTGCTCGATATATTTTATTTAGACTCTATTCTACCCTAAAACACAAAGAGAAGTCCCATCAAGACTTCTCTTTGCCTATTGTATGATATTGATTTACTCAAATTCCATTAATGGAGCATCAGCACCAACAACTTCATCAGGTTGAACAAAGATGCGTTTCACTGTTACATCTTTTTCAGCGACAACATCATTTTCCATTTTCATTGCTTCATATACAAGCAATACTCCACCTTTAGCTACTTTATCACCCGGTTTAACGTTGATCGAAATAACTTTACCTCCCATTGGAGCTTTTAGCACTTCACCTGTAATAGGAGCTTCTGCCAAATCCTCTGTTACAATTGTTTGTGCAGCAGCATCGGCTGCATCAATAAATTCAACCATTGCTTCATCGGCATTTACCACTTGGTCAGGAGCTACTAAGATACGTTTAATAACAAGGTCTTTTTCGGCAACCACATCGTTTTCCATCTTCATTGCTTCGTAAACAAGGATAACTTCACCCTTTGCAATTTTATCGCCGGGTTTTGCCTTGATTGAAACTATGCGACCTCCCATAGGTGCTTTCAACACTTCGCCTGTGATAGGTGCTACAACTTCGGCAGTCTTTTCTTCAACAGGAGCAACCGGTTGAGTTGCTTGATTTTCCTCAGCGCGACGTTTACGAAGGAATCCATTAGCTACGTTTGGCAACAATTCAAGAAGCAACATTTCTTCTGTGTTTGAAGCCAATTTCACTCCACCAAACTCTTCAAGTGTTGGGTTCTCGGGTTGTTTATATTTAGATACATCGTATGGACGTTCGGTAGCATCACCTGTAATTTGTTCTCTGAATGCAGGGTCAATTGCAACCGGAGTTTTTCCATATTCACCTTTAATCAACGAAATGAATTGATTAGAAAGGTTAGAATAGTCGGCATTGCCTTTCTTACGATCAAGAGCAACAAACACAGCTTGTGAGCCTACAATTTGACTTGTAGGAGTTACCAATGGAACAAGCCCGGCATCACGGCGAACCTTAGGAATCAAGCGCATAGCATCATCAAGCAAATCTTCAGCTTGAAGAGCCTTGAGTTGAGCCACCATATTTGAATACATTCCACCTGGCACCTCGGCATTCTTAACCAATTCGTTTGGTTTTGGGAATCCAAAGTATTCTTCGATTGCATGACAAGCATTGAGCAATGCTTCTTCATTGTTAGCCTTAGCCGCAGCAACAGCTTTGTCGAGTTGTGCTTCAATTTCAGCAGGAAGTTTGTCATTAAGTGGATCAAATGGCTTAGGTAACTTACCAAGGTCAAAATCTTTGAGAGATTGACGTGCTTCAAGAAGTTGGTTACGAATTTGTCCCACTGCTTCCATATTTACATCAATTTCTACACCTAATTTTTGAGCGAATAGATAAACCAATTCAATAGCAGGAGCTGCAGAGCCACCACCAAACCACCAAATATTTGTGTCAAGAATATCAACACCATTTAGAATAGCCATTACCGATGAAGCAAGACCATAACCCGGTGTACAGTGAGTGTGGAAGTCAACCGGCACTTTTACAGCTGCTTTCAATTTTGAAATTATTGAAGCTGCACGTGATGGGTTAACCAACCCTGCCATATCTTTCAATGTAATAATTTTAGCTCCAAGAGCTTCCATTTCTTTTGCCTTACTTACAAAATATTCGTCGGTAAAGATTTTTTCAGGTTCAACTACAACCGGTTCTGTTTTTTTACCAAACAAACGTGCAAAAAATCCTTGTTTTGGTTGTTCAACAAGAATTGGAGCTTCCTCTTTTGGATCTACTGTATAACATACTGCACCATCTGGAATTCCACCAAGTTCATTGATTAAGCGAATGGATTCTTTTACATTATCAATATCATTAAGTGCGTCGAAAATACGCATCACGTTCAATCCATTTTGAATTGCTTCTTTATAGAAACCTTCAAGCACAGTATCTGGATAAGGTACATAACCAAAAAGGTTACGACCACGAGACAATGCAGTAAGCAATGATTTACCTTTCATTACTGCATCAACACTGCGCAAGCGATTCCATGGTGATTCGTCAAGATAACGCATCACTGAATCGGGCACAGCTCCGCCCCATACTTCCATTGCATAAAAACCTGCATTTTCATACAATGGCAATAGTTTGTCAATGTTAGCTTGATTTAGACGTGTTGCAAAAAGTGATTGTTGACCATCGCGAAGCGTCAAATCTCTGATTTTTAATTTACGTGATTCCATGATTATTAAAGTTTTGCTGGGGATTTCACCCCTTATAAAATCGTGTTATTTTAGTTATTTAATATAATTACGCAAAGTAATATATTTATTTTGATTTAAGGAAATATTTCCATAATTTTTTTTTATTATCGAAAAGAATTAATTTTGTAATTGATATTCAACTCAAAATTATTACGATAATGTTTAATTTTTTCAAGAAAAAACAAGAACCCCTCCAACTTTGTTTCAACACCGATATACATTGCCATATACTACCAGGAATTGACGATGGATCTCCCGATGTTGATACGTCTATCGAACTAATACAACGAATGCTGAGTTGGGGCATAAATCGCATTATCGCCACTCCTCATGTCACACAAGCATCGTTTGAGAATACCCCCGAGACAATGTCTAATGCTCTCAAATCACTTAATGAAGCCTTAAAAAATAAAAACATTGAAATTGACATCATTCATTCTGCGGAATATAGGATAGATGAACTTTTCATAACTCAGTTAAACAATGGAACAATTGTTCCATTCCCAAACAACTACCTACTTGTTGAAAATTCTTTCATTCAAGAGCCTTGGAATCTTGACCAACTACTATTTGACCTAAAAGTCAAAGGTTACAGGCCAATCCTTGCTCATCCAGAGCGATACATGTACTATTATTCTAAAAAAGATCGATATAAAACAATACATAGTACAGGAACAAAGTTTCAAATAAACATTCTTAGCATTGCCGGATATTACGGAAAAGAAGAAAAACGTATTGCTATGGAACTTATAGAAAAAGGATTTGTTGATTTTATCGGCACCGATCTTCATAATCATCGCCATGCTGATGCCATTGAATCATTCTTATCATCAAAAGATTATCAAAAAATAAAAGATAAATTAGTTCTTCAAAATAATCATATTTAATTATCGCAATATATCATCACCTGCAATTGCGTTATATATCGATAATCCAAATTTGGGAGCAGTTATAATTGTGTGTTCCAAAATTTCACTTTGTATAGCTTCAAACATCGTCCAATCAGTAGTATTAGCATAGCAATAAATCTGCAACGGAGTTCCTACATTTGTTACATTCAGCAAATTTACCAATATCTGCCACTTGTTCGACACCATTGGATGATTTATTAAATAGTTACACATATAAGCTCTGAATAAACCTAAATTTGTGTCTCTATTCCCATTAACAGATGTTATTCCTGATACATATTTTGTTCCACTCTCTATTATATTTAATAGCTGAGGAAACTGTTTGGAAATATTTTTCAGATACATATCATCACAACTCTTTACACTATTATTGTCAACTACGACTACTCGAGTAATCAGCCTTACGTTTGCGTCAATCATACCTCGCCAATTTTGAAACGAAGAAGACACCAATGTATAAGGAGGAAGCATTACTATTGTATTATCCCAATTTCGCACTTTTACAACCGTTAACGATACATCTTCAACAATTCCATTCGCAATCGTAGATGGTACTACAATCCAATCTCCAACTCTCAACATATCATTTTGAGATAATTGTAATCCTGCAACAAATCCTAATATACTATCCTTAAACACAAGCATCAATGCAGCTGCAAATGCACCAAGCCCCGTAAGCAATACCGCCGGCGACTTGCCCAACAAACTTGATATTGTAACTATTACAGTCACTATCCATACTACTCCTTTTGCTACATTTAGCACACCTCGTAAGGGATGATTTTTATCATTTTTGTGGTTATCATAATGATTCCACAAAAATGATAAGATAGCACACACCGCAACACTTATTGTTACCGATAAATATATCGTTACTATACTATTTAATAATTTTAGTAATATTGCATCATTTGTGGCAAAAGCAAATGGAATAAATACCAAAAATATCATTGGAGGTATTATATGACTTATGCGAGTAAAGACTTTTTGCGCAATTAATTCTTTACCTATTTCAAATTCCCGTAAGTGTATAATTCTTTTGATTACAAATAATATTAACTTTCGCAACATCCACCCTATTATAAATGCTGCTGATACAATGACTCCTATATATACCAATTCCACAATAGACGCATCGCGTCCCAATCCTATATACTCTAATACATCATCAATTAACGCAATAAGCCATATTGCCACATCATGAGAAGGAGTTACATTCATATGCGTTTTTCTTTCTTAACATCTTCTTCTCTCTAATTGTTCACCTCAAATTCCATGAATAATTAAGCAATAACACCTACTTTCTTTTTCACTTTAATCTAAACAATTATAGTTACTATCGGCTCTATAGTAACTATCACTAACTGCTACAAAAATAAAAAGCCCCGGCTCGTTGTGAGTCGGGGCTCTGGATAGGGGGCG
>JAZSDX010000025.1:0-2922 GCA_045531405.1 Muribaculaceae bacterium
CCAGGTTATCGATATGCTGTTTGATCAGGGATATCTCCCCATCAAATGCGCCGATTTCGTAAGAGCGTCGGACCTTGTTAACGACTTTGACGATGGCAATTGGGAGACTGCCTACGAGGATTGGCAACCACAGGCGGATAAACTCAAGTACATCAACATCTGCTTCGCCATCCACAGCCTCAACACCTACCATCCATATTCAATCCCTGACATCCTGCGAATGAATAACTTCGATGTCACGGTGACGATTAAGAAGGCTGTGACGATGTAAACGCCTGATTTAGTTCCGTAATGAGTTGTGAATGAATGTCAGCAAACCGCACGGTGGGGGTACTATCACGTCTCGACCGTGCGTGTACGGAACGACTCACGGGCCTTGCGGACATAAAGTTTTACAACATCTTCAGGCAAATTTGACGAGCGGACATAGGCTCTTGTTTGGTCGGGGAACTTCGCCAACGCAGTCGCCAACAGCCACGCAACTCCCATCCGCACATAATATGGTTCTGCACCTTGCACAGTGCCCTGTTGAGCCACTTTCGGTTTGCCTTTGACGGTTTTATACTTTGACTTTATGCGCCCGAAATAGAGAGAGTTGATGCGCTCATAAACCTTGTCAAGCCACTCCTCATTGAGAAAATAACACATCGCTACAACCACCGCAAAGCGTACCTCAAACTCGCGCTCGGAGTCAAACCATCGCTCCAAAAACGCCCACAGAGCCTCCTTATCGGCATGCGCCATCCACTTTGCGTGAGCACAATAGGAGTCGCACACCGCCCAATTATCGAGCACCGGAACATAGCGACCAAGCATCGCCAAACGCTCATCGAGCGAACACTTTTCGAGGTTAATGAGATAACCCCATATTACGGTCTCCTCGTAGCAAAGGCTCTCGCTCGGCACAGCCTCAAACGCACGAATTACCTCGGCTCCATTGACGCAAATATGATGCGTTCCATCGGACATAACAACCTCACCACCTTCACGAGAAAGTTGCTTTGCAACAGCCTTTATCTCGGGCGAATGAAGCCCCATAACACGCCTCTCGGGCAACGCATTCACCACTCGCAAATGCCCCTCCCGATACCGCGCCTCGCTCCTAAATCGCTCGCAAACCAAAGGGTGTAAAAGGTGGTCGATCATTTATAATTTACTTGCTGATTTTTTTAAATGAGCATCAACATAATGTATTTCACAATGTAGTCCTAAGTCATTGCAAACCTTTTCCAATCGTTCAGGCTTTGCTCTCATATTGCCCACATCCAGAATTAAATAATGTCCATTACCAGCTTTCTCTGAAATCATATATTGTGGTAATTGGGTCTCAATGCCATGTAAAAGTTGTGGGTTGTCAGAATATTTAATTTCAACAATGGATTTATATTTAGATCCTTTGGAAAATTTAAAATCAATGAGACCAGAACCAGTATTCACTTCGGGATTAACATCTATATCATATGCCTGGCAGAAAGTTAAAGCAACCATATGAAAAATGAGTTGAGGAACACCTTCTCTACAACGAGACTTTTTATCTTCCTTCCACAACAATTTATTTAAACCTTTATGCTCTACCATAAAAGTGAAGTGCTCAATGATTGATGATACAATACGCTCTAATTCTAAATGGCTTTGTGTATAAACAAATTTTGGGCGATTAGAATTAATGCTATTTCGGGTAAGTTCTACCACTTTGTCTAAACAAGCGAGTCTCTCATTATCGCTGTTTATGTCATACGAAGAAGTTTCGCATCCTTTGATGGTTTGTATTAGGTCCTGTATGGCTGATTTATCAGCTAGTATAGAATTTATATAGTTTTTTTGGCGTTGTTTGCTTCGTATCCTAAATATACTAGCAACCAATTTATTAACTCTAATTCTTAAGTTGTGATTGAATGAGGCTGCATTAGCAATATCATCCCAGTCTCGCACCAAAGGGAGATCGCGTAAGATATCAGTTGGTAATAAAATAATATAAGATCGTTTCTTGCAAGGGTTCTTTATAACCTCAAATAATTCACCTTCTATCTCGCATTTAACCAAAGGTATTTGCAGTTTTTTAGCTTGCTCGGCCGTGAAGTTTAGTAGAGATTTGTGGATGGCACTTGTTGTAATATCACTAATAGTATCTGGGCCTATTCCTTTGTTGAATAACGGGAGTAATGAAAACAGTTCTGGGTCAGTAATTCCTATATCAACAATCTGTTTTGCAGTATTCAAAAGAGATGTCAACACTTTCGCACTTATCCCTCTGCCAGATGTAGAATTGGCGCCATATCCAAGACACGTTCCCCCTATTTCCTTTTTGGGAAATTTTGATTCAACAACTTTCCATACGAAATCTCCAGGACATTTTGATTTAGGTAACAATTTAATGATATTTGAGAAGAACTCATTATACTCATCAAACGCTTGTTCTCTAATTATAGGATGTTTGGAGGATTTCAGCAATAGAGGATCAATGAATAAATGCGTGTCCAGATTCAACATGGGATTAAATACCCCCATTTCAGCCAATTTGCTTCTGTCAATATGGAAATAATCACTGAAGAAAATAATTTTACCTACCTTTCCCATAGCATATATGCTTTATTTGCTTTCAAAGTTACGAATTATCGCCAAACAAAAAGAGAAAAAGCCGAAACTTTTTCTCTTCTCCCGCAAACAATAGTTAACGCCCATTGTGTTTGCATCCTGAATTCTGGTAATTCGAGCTGCAAAATTAGTCGAAAATTTGATGTGGCGTTGAGGCTCTCGCAAAATAGTTATTACCCAAATATCAGGACTTTCAGAAATTTTACTTATCTTTATTACGGCTAACGACCTCGGTCGCGATGCCATAAATATTTGATTGGATATTTTTTGACGATTCTTCTGAACTCAAAACTTGGCGGTTTAAACTCATTAGAAGGGCGGCAACAG
>JAZSDX010000026.1:0-13942 GCA_045531405.1 Muribaculaceae bacterium
TAATATCCACCAAATATTTTTATAACTATTTTTTTGCCTATTTTAGCACTTTTGCATTCATTCGGTTAATATTCAATTAATTAACCCCTAAAAATTTTTATGTTATAAAACATGTTTTAAAATATCATTACATATGGTGGCTTAAAATTTCCACCCCATAGCCTATGAACACATTAATACATAAGAAGTCCTCGCCACACCGACGAGGACTTTATTTTCGATTTTTATATTAGAATATTTCACCTACTCTTTTCAAATCAATTTTTCCAATTCGCGAGTATTTTTCAATAATTCATCTTCGGGTATTTCATAATTTGTCAAATCTCCGGCAAAATAACGATCATAAGAAGCCATATCAATCAGTCCATGACCTGAGAGGTTAAATAATATAGTTTTTTGCACACCCTCTTCTTTTGCCTTCAATGCTTCTCGAATAGCTGCCGAAATTGCATGAGAACTTTCAGGAGCCGGAATTATACCTTCACTTTGCGCAAACATAGTCGCAGCCTTGAATGTTTCAAGCTGAGGAATATCAACAGCTTCAATCAATCCATCTTCAATCAATTGGCTCGGGACTGAACCTGCGCCATGATAACGCAACCCCCCTGCATGAATATTAGCTGGAGAGAAATTATGACCAAGTGTGCGCATAGGAATCATCGGAGTATATCCAGCTTCATCACCAAAGTCATATTCAAATACCCCACGAGTAAGCTTAGGACACGATGCCGGTTCGGCGGCAATAAATCGCGTATTACGTTCACCCGAAAAATTATGACGAATAAACGGATATGTTATACCTGAGAAGTTACTACCTCCGCCAAAACATCCAATTACAATATCTGGATACTCGCCAGCCATTTCCATTTGTTTCTCAGCCTCAAGACCTATTACTGTTTGATGCAAAGAGACGTGGTTAAGCACCGAGCCCAATGTGTATTTACAATTAGGCGTTGACATAGCCAACTCCACAGCCTCAGAAATCGCCATACCTAAAGACCCCTGATAGTTAGGATTATCGGTAAGCATTTTTCGTCCGGCGCGAGTTGACATACTTGGCGATGCAATCACTTGCGCGCCATAGGTTTGCATAATCGAACGACGATATGGTTTTTGATGATATGACACTTTTACCATATACACTGCCAGTTCCAACCCAAAATGCTTAGATGCAAGTGAAAGCGCAGCCCCCCATTGACCGGCTCCGGTCTCGGTTGTAATATTAGTCACCCCCTCTTTTTTACAATAATATGCTTGAGCAATGGCCGAATTGAGCTTATGAGACCCAACCGGACTCACACTTTCATTTTTAAAATATATGTGAGCAGGAGTATCAAGTAATTTTTCCAAACCACGAGCACGCACCAATGGTGTGGGACGCCATATTTTATACATTTCTCTAACCTCTTCGGGGATTTCAATCCAACGATCAGTCTCATTTAGTTCTTGCTTTACTACCTCTTTTGCGAATATAGGATACAATTCCTCCTCAGTGAAAGGTTTCTTTGTTTTAGGATTCAACAATGGACGAGGCTTTGTGGGCATATCTGGCAATACATTATACCATGCAGTAGGGATATCCTTTTCGGTCAAAATAAATTTTTTCGATTCCATATCGTATATTTATTGAATATTTATTCTATTTTAATCCGTTTTATCAATATTTAATGCAAAGAAATAAAAAAATATTCATTTTACAAAATTAAAATGGCATAAAGTACAAAAATTAAAGATATATAATTATATTTGCAACAAAAGATCAATTCTCACAACAAAAATATGGCTCTACATAACGAAACAGGAGATTGGGGAGAACAACTTGCATGTGAAAAATTAATCACCTTGGGATATACCATTTGTGAACGCAATTTTCGCATAGGACATTATGAACTTGACATTATTGCCATGAAAGGGAACCGCATTATTTTTGTGGAAGTAAAAACACGTTCCAACCCCAATAGCGACCCAATCGAAGCCATCAATAACAAAAAAATCACGCGTATAGTTAGGGCAGCAAATGCATATGTTATTGCATACGACATCCCCCATGAAGTTCAATTTGACATTATCTCCATTTGTGGCACTCCCGACAATTTCACATTAGAGCACATCGCTGATGCATTTGTGGCACCACTAACTGCTCGTTGATTTATTAGCCAACTCATGCAATAAATCTATATTGATTGCCGTTTTAGATAAGAAGCATTAAAAATCTAAGATGAAACGCGTCACAACCGTAATTGTCAATTATAGGCTGAAATATTTTTTGGAGCAAACCCTACTCTCAGTTGAAGAAGCTTACACTGAGGTTGATGGGCACACCATTGTCATTGACAACAACTCTGGCGATGATAGTATTGATTTTCTCGAAGAACGCTTCCCTTCGGTAACATTTATTCGCAACAAAGAGAATGCAGGTTTCGCTCGCGCCAACAATCAAGGTTTTGCGCTTGCCGACACCGAATTCATATTAGTATTAAACCCCGATACAATAATAGGTAGCGACACATTAAAAGACGCAGTAAAATGGATGGACGAACACCCTAAATGCGGTGCAATTGGAGTAAAAATGGTTGATGGAAACGGCAATTTCCTTCCCGAGTCAAAACGCTCATTCCCATCCACTTGGAACTCTTTTTGCAAACTATTCGGTCTATCTTCATTATTTCCCAAATCGCGCATATTTGCACGCTATCATCTTAGATATTTACACGAAGATAAACCTCATGAAGTACCTGTTCTTGCCGGAGCATTCATGCTACTTCGCACCAATCTCACAAAACAAATTGGCGGATTTGACGAAGACTTCTTTATGTATGGAGAAGATATGGATCTCTCATATCGCATGATTACTGATGGGATGGTTAATTACTATCTCCCCATCCCAATCATTCATTACAAAGGAGAATGCACTAAAACCGACTCGCTAAATTATGTAAAAATCTTCTACGAGGCTATGCACATTTTCTATCGCAAGCACTATCCTCGCAGCTCATGGGCAAACAAGATTATTGTAAAGGCAGCGATTATACTTCGCATGTTTATAAGTGCATTAAATGCCAAAATATTCTCACCTCTTTCTCGCTTATTTAAGCGCAAAACAAAAGCTTGTGACACCTACATCATAAGTCGTCATCCGAATGAAATAATAAGCATAATAGAATCGGAAGGATTTTCAAGCAATAACATATTCGGGATTAAAAACATTAACGAGATTGCGTCTCTAAAAAAATGCGCAAATATCATTCTTGACGACCGAGAAATGAATTACCAATCATTAATCAATACTATCATAGCAAACAAAAAACACAACCGCTATTTCCACATTTATTCAAGTCGCAATAAAATCATCATTTCTCCCAAAAAGCAACGATAGTAAAATCCTACATTTTTTGTACTTGCATAATTTCTTTTTTTTCAATTTGAATGCATATTTATTGTTATTTTAATTGAAAAAAACTAATTTTGCATATAGAGTGTTCGTAATCTATACCACAAAAAAATTACATACAAAAAAACACAAATCATCATAAACTTAATTATCATGAAAAAATTTCTACTTATGACTGCTGCATTAGTTATTGGAGGACAATTTCTTGTAGCACAAAACGCAAAAAGTGGCATTCTTTCAAACGTTACACGATTAACAAATGACAATGTCAAGTATGAAAATCCACGATGGTCACCCGACGGCACAAAAATCGCATTTACACAATTTGGCTATGATGGTCTTTATGTAATGAATGCCAATGGAACATCTAAAGAACAAATCCTGACATCATTAGGTGTTGGGTATATGTTTCAATGGAGTGCCGACAGTAAAGAAATCCTTGTTCGCGACACTCGTTGGAGTAAAGATGGAACAATTCGTCATCACGCAGCATGGGCTGTAAATGCCACCACCGGCACCACAACACGCATGTCGCAAGATGCCGAATATATGCAACCGGCAGCTTGGCGTTATACCAATGGAGTAAAAAGCATCATCGCTCCCGATACTAAAGTATTAAAAGCGAACCTCACTCCTATGAGCAAAACCATGGCAACCGCTCTTGCCACCGACAAAATTTCTAACACCAGTTTCATTACTAACTTTGAATATCTTTACGTCGTTGATGAACTTGGCAACAAACGCGTTCTCAACGAAGGTCCATCATTTTGTCCGGCTCTTTCTCCCGATGGTAAAAAAGTTGTATTCAACCAAATGGACGATATCTGCGTAATAAATATCGACGGAACAGGCAAACAAATTCTTGGTCGTGGATTCAATCCATCATGGATAAATAACAACCAAATCATCTTTGAAAAAACCGAAGATGATGGCCACGAATATACTGCCGGCGAATTGTATATAATGAATATTGACGGCAAAAATGTAAAAGCACTCACTACTACAGCCAATCTCATCGAAATGAATCCGTGCATTTCTCCCGATGGCAGCAAAGTTGTTTTCACTTCATTTACCGATGGACAAATCTATATTGCCGATTTCAAATAATCAACCTTAAAATTTACCATTATGAAAAAGATATTTTCTATTATAGCATTATTTGTCATTGCGGCAATAGCAATACCTACTGAGGCCGCAACAAAGTGGACCAACTATAAAATCATGATTGACCCCGGTCATGGCGGAACTGACCCCGGTGCATCGGGGCCATCGGCTCCACACGAAGCAACATTGGTGTTGCGTTGTGGCTTGGCTCTTAAGAATCGTATTGTTAATGAATGTGGTGGTACTGTGAAAATGACTCGTTCAACCGATACATTTATTTCGCTTTCATCACGTAAAGCATCTTCGGTTTCTTACGACCCTTATATTTTCTGTTCTCTTCACCTCAATGCATTCAATACTACTGCAAAAGGGACTGAAACATATTATTATCACAAAACTGGTAACAGCTCATTGCTTGCAAACAAAGTTCAAGCTCAATTAATTGCGAACTTTAAAACAGTTAGTGGGTTTACTCCCACAAACCGTGGTGTTAAGACTGCTGCCTACACTGTAATTACCGGCTCTTCAAGCGTGCCTGCCATTTTGACTGAAGGTCTATTTGTTGACAACTCTACCGAATGGGGCATCATTAACTCAGAATCAAAAGATGGGTTCAAGAAATGGGTACAAGGACACCTTTATGGTTTCTATGACCGCCTTGTATTGCTCAATAGTGACATCATTGACCCTTCAGGCTCATCATCAACTTCAACTCCCGACCCAACAATGACCCTCAACCCCACATCAATGGATTTCTCTTGTGTGGAAGGTTCTTCTACAACTAATGCCGTTAGTGTTAAAGGCTCAAACCTCACCGCAACCCCAACTGCATCGATATCTGGTACAGGATTCTCAATCTCTGCATCATCATTGACCTCAACAGGTGGTTCGGTTACAGTTAAGTTTGCACCAACATCAGCAGGGTCTTATTCAGGCACACTTACTATCAAATCGGGTTCGCTATCTAAAACTGTTAAATTAACAGGTACTGCTACTGCAGCTCCATTAACATTTACCGAAGGTTGGAACGCTTCAGATAAAGCAGGTTCGATTTCAAAATTTGGATGGGACGCAGGTGCTGTACGTAACATGACACAACTCAACGGCAAACTTTACCTCGTGTATAACCATAGCGACATAAAAGTTGTCAATGCCCAAACAGGGGCCGACCTCGGCAATCTTGACAAGACCGGTGTAGAAGGCGGAACACTCACATTCTGCGACGTGAAAGCTTGCGACGGCAAAATCGTTGCTTGTAACCTTGCAACCGACGCTTCTAAGCACTCATTTAATATATATGTGTGGGACGATGACAATTCTGCTCCACGCAAAATATTAAGCACAACCGATTGGGGTGGAGCTACTCGCATTGGCGACTGTATAGGTTTCTATGGCACATGGTCAAGTGGTAAATTCTCATTTGGACATTATGCATCTGATGCTACTCGTATCGTTTCATACGCAGTTTCGAGCAATTCAGTTGCGACCTCTCCCACTTCTATTAATGCAACAACCGATGGTTCTACAATTCTTAGCGCAGGCTCCTCAGTGAGAATTTATCCCGAAGCTTCAGGATATTGGTTAGATGGCAAAAACAACTACACAGCTTATCTCAACGCATCGGGTGTTCAACAATATACAATTAAAGGTGATGAAACATGGGGCAACGCATTTGAAATCTTCACTTGGAAAGGCACTAAATATGCCCTTACTACCCTATTCAACCCTATGGAAGGCGAAAGTTGGAGCACTCAAACCGATGCTCAAAAAGCTCTCAACTACACCGGAGGTCGTATGAAACTTTTGCGCAACGATGGCGACTGGGCAAATGCAACCGATTGTGGCGATTATCCATCAGCAGGGCTTAGCGACTCTAAACAAAATACTAACTGTACGACCAATGCCCTTGTAGCAGTTAACGGCACATCAGGTGTTGAAGCATGGGTATTATCAACCGGACAAGGTATTGCTTATTACAAATATGGCACCGTGCCTACATATAATGTAGAAGAGGTTAAGCCTGTTTCACCAACAATTACCACAAGTGCATCATCTGTTTCACTCTCGGCTGAAGTAGGAACTCCTGTGACCAAGAAAGTTACAATCAATGGCAGCAACCTCACAGGCAACATCAACCTTGCTTTATCTGGCACAAATGCCGATCAATTCTCATTGAGTACCAATTCTCTTTCTAGCACAGGTGGTGATATTACAATTACATACGACCCAACAGGCGCCGGTTCTCATAGCGCTACAATCACTGCATCATCTACAGGTGCCGACGACGTTACGATAACATTAAAAGGTACTGCAACCGAAAAACTCATTGTTACCGGTGCTGAATTAACTCAAGATTGGACAGTTACATCCGACTTGATTACTGCACAAACAGGCTCTCGTTGGGCATCAGGTAAAGGTGGCAAGATTTATGTTAATGACATGGCCAATTCTGTGTTGTATTACTATACTTCAAGTGGTAAAACTAAAGTAGGTTCATCGGCAGCCGGTACGGCTATCGCACACGACGATGCCGGAAATATCATTCTTGGAACTACAATTTGGACCGCAGCAGCTACTTCTTTCAAGATTCTGCCTGCTGGCAGCACCACATTCCAAGATCTTGCAATCACTCTACCTGATGGCATGACCACTAACTATGTTCAATATATCGGTCGTGTAGTAGGCAATGTGATGAGTAGCACTGGTGGTGTTTTATTCCTATTCCCCAACACCTCTACTTCAGTAGCTAAGATTTACATTAAGAATGGAGTTCAAGCATCTTGCAAGAAAATCGACATTAATGCTATAACTGCCGATGCTCAATCATTTGCTGTGCCATTAGAAAACAATGTAGGCAGCGATGCAATCGCCGTACGCAATCGCAACAATTCTTATTTCTACTACCACAATGGAACAGAATTTGTGGCATATCCCAACAATGGCATTAACAAAACTCAAGGTGGCACATTCTTTATTCTTAACGAAACGCTTTATGCAGTTGAACCAATTGGTACAAACTATTTAGATGGATTCCAAGTTGTAGATATAACCAACAACAAAATTGTCGCCACTCACGACTCTCAAATAACCGCATCCCCTGCATATTCGCCTAATCCAAACTGTATCTCTGCCGAGGTTACAGGTGATTATGAAGCTAAGTTATATCAATATGTTCCCGGACAACTTGCAGCCCAATACACATTCAAACTCAAAACCACAGGAATTGAAGATACAAACGTGAATAAGGCATCAATGTCAATCATGATTCGAGGCAATGAACTATACATCAATGGCATTGAAACCGGCTCACTCTCTATCTTCAATACATCGGGGGCTTTAGTTGCCAATGATTATGAAACTCAACAACACAACATTGCACACCTCGGTCGTGGAGTTTATATCGTGAGAGTTGTTGACGTTGACGGAAATGTTCATGTTGCAAAATTTGCCAAATAAGTAACATCTTTCATCTATAAGTAAAAAAAGAGGATTTCGGTCCTCTTTTTTTATTATTTCGGCTCAACAAATATGCCTTCATCTACGTTATACTATATAGTAACCAACAAAACAAACACCAACTATGAAATCAGTAAAAGACACTTTATTAGAGCGCAGAAGCACTCGTCGCTATGAACGCCAACACATTTCACAAAGCAATCTCAACCTCATCTATGCTGCAATTCGCAACACCCCCACAAGTTACAACGGGCAACAATTCTCGGTAATTGACATTTCTGATCAAGAGACCAAAATCAAGCTCTACGAGCTTACAAACCAAAAACAAATTAAAACGTGTAATCATTTTCTCTTGTTTTGCGCCGATTATAACAAAATAACAACAATTGCCAAAGCAAAAAATATAGAGATGCCCGAGTTTCCCCACACTGCCGATGGAGTGATGGTTGGCATCATCGATGCTGCGCTTGCCATGATGAGCGCCGTAGTTGCAGCCGAAGCCTGTGGACTTGGAACATGTTGCATAGGTTATGCTCGCACAGCTGCACCTAAAGAAATCGCACAGCTGCTAAAACTTCCACAAGGAGTATTTGCCGTGTGCGGATTGGCAATTGGTATGCCTCGCGAGACAAACGATTTAAAACCCAAACAAGGAAAAGATTTAGTGATTCACAGCAACCATTATCGCACCGATGACTTGACTCAAGATTTGATTGATTATGATAATCGCATAACTCAATACAATGCAACTCGTAGTGGCTCAACATCTTATAACGATTGGGCTTCACACATCATCGAATATTATCGTGAAGCGATGAACTACGAAATGCTTGATGCACTACGCTCACAAGGATTTGATATAACAAAATAAATCAACATAAAGCGACTTTCTCTATTGCAAAAATGTTGCTTTTTATATAACTTCGCATAGTAATTTATTAACTTAAAATTTCACAATAGAATTTATAACTAATAATCTCAACTAAAAATTATCATCATGGCTGAATTGAAAGGTTCTAAAACCGAAAAAAATCTACAAGATGCGTTTGCCGGTGAATCAATGGCTCGCAACAAATACACTTATTATGCTTCTCAAGCTCGCAAAGATGGCTACGAACAAATAGCTAAAATCTTTGAAGAAACTGCTAACAACGAAAAAGAGCACGCTAAAATCTGGTTCAAACTCCTTCATGGCGATACCGTTCCTGCCACTGCCGAAAATCTTCTCGATGCAGCACAAGGCGAAAATTATGAATGGACCGATATGTATGCTCGTTTTGCTCAAGAAGCTCGCGAAGAAGGGTTCACTAAAATCGCTGCCCTCTTTGACATGGTAGGCAAAATCGAAAAAGAACACGAAGAACGCTATCGCAAACTTCTCGCTAACGTTGAAGGTCAATTGGTATTCTCTCGCGATGGCGACTGTATTTGGGAATGTGCAAATTGTGGACACATCGTTATCGGCAAAAAAGCTCCCGAAATGTGCCCTGTGTGCAAACACCCAAAAGCATTCTTCCAAATCAAAGCCGAAAATTATTAATCGATAATATCGGGATACATAAGCAAGAGGTTGTTCAAATTTTGAACAACCTCTTGCTTTTACACCCCTCAGTCACAAGCGACAGCTCTCCTAAAACAGGAGAGCACTAAGTTGACACATTGAGAGTTAGCATTGCCGTACGGCAAAGGTGACTTTAAAGTCCTTAGGGTCCTTAAAGACCTTAGAGACAAATCCCTAAAACACCTATATTTTTGCATATTTTCGTACTATTTTAGCTTAGGTTTTGAGTGAATCCCCTGACCTATAGACTTTCACAGACCAACCGGAATCCATCAATATTGCTGCGATTGCTCGGAATATTGCAACTGCGACACGGCACGCGGCAGAGCTGCACTATATAGCGCCAGCCACCTCCACGATGCACGCGGTAAGAAGTTGAAGTGCCAGGTCCAGTAGGATTGGTTGATGGACTTGATGAATAATAGCTACTGATATACCAATCACTACACCATTCACTTACATTGCCACTCATATCATAAATACCTAATTCATTAGGAGATTTTGAGCCTACTTGGTGGGATGAAGATGATGAATTGCCTGGATACCAAGCCACATCATCAACAGTGTTGCTTCCTGAGTATTTATATCCTTGACTTTTATTTCCTCCACGAGCAGCATATTCCCACTCTGCCTCGGTGGGAAGACGGAAGATTTTGCCGGTAATTCTATTCAAACGTGGGATAAAGATATTAACAATATCTTCCCAACTTACATTGTAGGCAGGATAATAATCCCCTACGCCATAACTTGATGATGGGTTATCGCCTAACCACACATCTGAGGCGTATGCACTCATCGAAGAGCCATCAGCTGCTGTGCCACTATATTTCATCACATATTCCCACAATTGTTGGGTTACTTCATACTTGCCTATATAATATGAATCCAATGTCACTTGGTGAACCGGAGATTCGTCACTATCATATGCACTAGAATCATAATTTGGCAGCGAACTATCTTCATCCTGTGCTCCCATCAAAAATGTGCCACCTTCAACATAAACCAACTCGTCGTTCTCCAAGGTCGAGAATATATCAAAATCAGCAAAGCCGGATGGAGTACCCGGAATTTCCGGGGTCTCCGGTGTTTCGTTTCTCAAATCTATAGCACTGAAGCCTTTGTCATTGCCATAGCTTGCCAATGTGTTTATGAAATTATTTGCATAACTTTTCAATGTGCCGAATTGTGTATCAAGCGAACTACTGCAGTCAAGTGCAAATACAACTACTGCACTTTTTCTCAACGGTTCGACCTCTGGTTCATATCCGGTGGCTCCCTCATTTGTGTCTTGCCATAATCCCGATGATGATATATAGGTCCAAAATGCTATATTATTGGCTTTTATCTCTGTACCGTCATTTGCTTTGACATCTTCGAAGACATATCGATACAATGATGTGTTTTCTATTTTGGCATCATAATCTACGATTTCTCCGCTTTCACATGTTACTCCAACATACTTTACTTCAGATAAACAACATTGTGGTCGGGTGAATTTACCCTCAATATATTTTGTGGATTTTGTGGGGTCGGATACTCCATCTAATGTTATCCTTACTATCTCGCCATGTTCTTTCCCATTCATTGTTACCATTACTGTTGCATAATGGTTTTCCTTATAGATTTGGTCGCTGATTTCCTTAAAACAGGTTTCTATATCGCTAATGTTGCTTATTGTCTTGGCATTATCATCTTTGCTCGCCATCATTTTAAGGTTCTTTTCAAATTGTGCTATATCTACAACATACCCCCCATTGAAACCAATTGTATAGGCATTGATGTCTAAATTTGATATTTTGGTCGTTGTTATTTGTTCATTTAAGTAGTTGAGATATTCATCCCGTGTTACAAATCCTTTGCTTGTCATATCAAATGATCCATCATCTAAGCCGTCGGTAAAGGTTACTAATGTAACTGAAGTCAAATCCACCGGCAGTTTCGCTTCTTTGAGCATATCGATTGATTTTTCTACTGCATAATACAAGTGGGTAGAACCTTTCATCGTTTGACTGTTGACGAAATTTTGAAATGTACTTTTGGTTGAGGAGGTCAAATCTCCTATCGGTTGGATATTTAACCCACTGCTAAATGCGACTATTCCCAAATAGACGCCACTTTTAATTGGCTCTCCGCCTAACCTAAAATCGTCGATACGATTCAAATTACTTACTCTGTGTTTTGTCCCATTATTATATAAATCCATATAATACACCGAACTTGATGTATCAAAGAGCATTGAGTCGATAGATTCTGCCACGTAGGATTTAATCAATGAGCCATCTTTATAAAGATGTAGATATTGTGCGTTTACTGAACTTAATGTTATCATACACGCAAATATCATTATTAGTCGTTTTATTGTTTTCATTTTCAATATCAGTTTAGATTAGTGTTTGACAATCTTTTGTGTTTGGGTTGATGTTGCTGTTACGGCTTTTACTACATACATGCCCGATGCACAGTCGGCAAGGGAAACAGTGGTTTCGGTTGTCATGGGTGATGACATTTCAACCACCATACCATTGAGGTTACACACCACAACGGCTGTGATTTCTTGCGATGATGACACTGTGATTTCTTGAACTCCGGCATTGTAGGTGATTGTCAATGCATCATTTTCTGCCAATACATCTTCTACTCCCGAGGGCTCTACCTCAAAAATCCCTTTCTCAAATGTGGAATAAGGGTAATTGTCAACTGTAGAATTACTTTTCAGATACACTTCAAGATTATTGGCGGTTTGTTTGCCAAAGGTTATCTTGCGAATGTCGCCGATTGAATAGGACTTAACTTTTCCCCCTCCATAAAGAGTGAGATACTTCGGTGTGTCAGCCATAGCGACGATGGCGACTAACATCAAAATCGGGGTAATAATCCGTCTCATAAGTTATTGTTTTTTGTGTGCCTCCTATATCCCCTGATTTGGCGATTAATATTTTTTTGATCTATAAAATGCGAAAACGTGGGATACTGCTCAGTTTATTTATTCGTAGGTATCGCCAAACACCCAAGTCTATAATAAACAGCCCACCCCACGCTACACCTATATATAGCACCCCGCCTATGGGGTGAGTATAGGCACGCATAGGCGTTTTATGACCGCTTATCCTATAGACTTTGAAAAATTGGCGATTTTTACGAATAAGGATAAAGCTGAAAACGCTTTCACTAATATGTCTCATATGGGGAGGGCAACTCTCTGCCACCCATAAGATTGATGCAAAAATACAAATTAAAGAAGAAAAAGCAAAGAGTATAGAGCAAAAATATTTGGCTGTAGAGTCAACAAGCAAGTGCAAAATTATTTTAATAATTTGAAGAATTCAATTTTTGGAGAAGAAAAATTTAGTTTTTCTCGAGGTCTTCGATTGATTTTAGCTTGAACAGCATCAAACTGACTCTGCTCAATTAGTCTAAAATCGGTACCTTTAGGGAAGTATTGTCGAAATAGTTTGTTGGCATTTTCAACAGCACCTTTTTGTCCGGAGCAGAATGGATCTGCAAAATACACTGTAGCACCAATATGTTTGGTTAGCCACAGATGATTCATAAACTCGCAGCCATTATCAGTAGTTATTGTAAGGACGTTATCCTTATATGGCAACAATAATCTCCAAGCAGCTTTAGCTACTACATCAGGCTTTTTAGAGGATAGTTTCGTTTGCAAAAACATATTTGTTTTGCGTTCTATCATAGTTAATACTGCACTTTTCTGACCTTTCCCGATTACTAAATCCATTTCCCAATCCCCAAAACGGGTTCCATTAGCCTCAATTGGACGTTGATGAATGGATATGCGATTGGGAATAAGAGTTCTCCCCGATGATTTGCGTTTATGCCATTTGTGTCTGCGGTATTTCATCTTATGACGGCAATGATTCTTAAGTTGTTGTGTTTCATCAGCACGTATTTCTTGGTAAATGCGTTCATGGCTGATATTTATTCCCTCCCGCTTAAGATAACCTGATATTTGTTTGGGCGACCAATCTTCTTCAATAAGCAAATTTAAAGCTCTTTTCAGAATGTGATTGGGCGTCTTTCGGTTAGAACTACTTCGTTCTCTGCGAACTATGGTAAGCTCAACGGCATTTTGGAACAAATATCGTCCATGACGATTACTATTACGTCTAACTTCTCTACTGACTGTTGAAACAGAACAATTAATCTGCCGAGCAATAGCAGTATATGTCTTTTTTTCTTGTAATCCCAGGTAAATTGCGTACCTTTGCTCTCGGGATAATTGTTTATACATATGCAATACAAAATTAATTATTCCTTGGGAGACTGTGAAGTCTCCTTTTTTTGTATTGCTTGTTACTCTACAAATTCACTCTTTGGGGCTACGCGCCCCAGCCGTTTGGCAAACCTGCGGTGTTTTTCATATTTTTATTTTTTTACCGTAAATTTTGCACTTCGGTTTTGAATGTACA
>JAZSDX010000045.1:0-24536 GCA_045531405.1 Muribaculaceae bacterium
TAGACAATCAGAGAGAAAAATTAAAACGTATAAAAAAACTACACACAATGGAGCATGCTCCATTGTGTGTAACTAAAAAGTTATTAATTTTGTCCTAATAAATAAGTATTAATTTTGTAACGCTTATTTAGGACTAGTCAACCTCATTTTACTTCTAAGTAATCCTCAAATTAGCTATTACTCTTTGCTCTTTCACCTAAATTCCCTAACTTTGTAATCAAAATTGAATAATAACGCATAAATATATTATAAATGGCACTTCAATGTGGTATCGTGGGACTTCCCAATGTGGGCAAGTCAACTCTTTTTAATTGTCTATCAAACGCTAAGGCTCAATCGGCCAACTTCCCTTTTTGCACTATCGAACCTAATGTGGGAGTAATCACCGTTCCTGATGACCGTCTCACTAAATTAGTAGAAATGTGTAATCCTCGTAGCGTTGTACCTGCAACAGTTGAGATTGTTGACATAGCCGGATTGGTTAAAGGTGCATCTAAAGGAGAAGGGCTTGGCAATAAGTTCCTTGCTAATATTCGCGAAACCGATGCGATTCTCCATGTGTTGCGTTGCTTTGACAACGACAATATCACCCACGTAGATGGCACTGTTGACCCGGTGCGCGACAAAGAAATCATCGACTATGAATTACAACTCAAAGACCTTGAAACCGTAGAGGCGCGCATTGCTAAAACTCAAAAGCAAGCACAAACTGGAGGTGATAAGGTTGCTAAAATACAATATGAGGTATTGAAACAATATAAAGAAGCTCTTGACCAAGGATTGCCCGCTCGCTCAGTGCAATTTGAAACTGTCGATGAACAAAAATTTGCTCGCGAGCTTTTCTTGTTGACAAACAAACCGGTGATGTATGTGTGTAACGTTGATGATTCATCAGCTGTCGAAGGGAACAAATATGTTGATGCAGTGCGTGAAGCAGTGAAAAATGAGAACGCACAAATCCTTATCGTTGCGGCTCAAACCGAAAGTGAGATTGCCGAACTCGACACATGGGAAGAACGTCAAGAATTTCTGGCTGAAATAGGTCTTGAGGAATCGGGGGTAGCTCGATTGATTCGTGCAGCATACGCATTGCTTAATCTTCAAACTTATTTCACAGCCGGAGAAGATGAAGTGCGTGCTTGGACATTCCTCCGTGGTAGCAAAGCCCCTCAATGTGCCGGAATCATTCACACCGATTTCGAGAAAGGCTTTATTCGTGCCGAAGTCATAAAGTATGATGATTTTGTTACACTTGGAAGCGAAAACGCAGTAAAAGAAGCCGGCAAAATGAGTGTTGAAGGGAAAGAATATGTAGTGCAAGATGGTGACATTATGCACTTCCGTTTCAATGTTTAATCAATTATTGCTATCAAGATGAAACTTTTCAATAAAATCATACTTGCCACTATTGTCGGGATTTCACTATATTCATGTTCTTCAAACGAAGAACAATTTGTAGGCTCTTGGCTTTATGAAAGTGAAGAGGAAGTAATGGGTTTGACTTTTCTACCTCGAAAAGAGATATTGACACTCAATGAGGATAAATCGTTTAATCAATCATTTACCTACTTCGACGAATCGCAATATGATACTGTTGCCATTGTTTCGGTTATTGGCAATTGGGTTATCGCCAACAACTGCCTTGAAATGTGCTATGACACTACAAGCGTAGTGGTTAAATGCGAAGATGAAGACATCAAAGACATTTTCTTTGATGACATCATGGGCAATATCAAATACAACAACGATGAGCTAAAGAAAGCCCACAATGAAGATTCGCAATATGGCATTCAAAATGCAGCCGTAAAAGACAACAAACTCATTTCTAAAGAGAACGTCGAAGACGAAGATGGTGAAGAAATAATATACACAAAAACACAATGATGCAATATTTCCTCTACCTATAGATAACAGAAAAGGCTCCTATCGGAGCCTTTTCTGTTACCGTTTATAATGGTATAATAATTAGAATGCCGATGGCTTTAGGCGAAGCCCTACTCGTTCATGAAGTCCAAAGAGGAGATTCATATTGTGAACGGCTTGCCCCGATGCTCCTTTTACAAGATTGTCAATAACCGATGTAATGAGCAATTTGCCATCTGCTTTTTCGAGATGAAGAATACATTTATTTGTATTAACAACATCTTTCAAATCGGGAGCCTTGTCGGTTACAAATGTAAAATTATGATCGTCATAATATTCCTCGTATAACTTCTTGATTTCGTCAAGCTCAATAGGACAATCCATATACACGATTGCCATAATACCACGAGAGAAACAACCACGCACAGGGATAAAGTTTATATCAGAATTAAAACTATTTTGCAATGATTTGAGCGATTGCTTAATCTCAGCAAGGTGTTGATGCTTGAACGGTTTGTAAATCGACACATTATCATTACGCCATGAGAAATGGGATGTTGCCGAAGGTTTAACCCCGGCTCCGGTTGAGCCCGTAATTGCAGTAACATGAATATCGCTATTTAACATCAAATTCTTGGCTAATGGCAACAATGCTAATTGAATTGCAGTTGCAAAACAACCGGGATTTGCCACACGAGTAGCACCACGCACTATGCGTTTACGATTTAATTCCGGCAAACCATACACAAATTCATGCGTTCCATCTTCGATGCGATAATCGGTAGAAAGGTCTATGATGCGAAGTTCTTGAGGCACTTCGTGGCTTTCCATAAACTTGCGAGTTTCGCCATGAGGAGTGCAACAAAAAAGCACATCAATTTCTTCCCAAGGAGTTTGGTCGGTAAACACCAAGTCGGTTTCTCCGATAAGCCCTTGATGCACATTTGCCACCATATTCCCGGCATTGCTGCTACTATTAACCCATTTAATTTCAACATCGGGGTGATTTAACAACAATCGGAGCAATTCCCCGGCAGTGTAACCTGCTCCACCTATTATTCCGGCTTTAATCATAATCAATCTTCTTCAGGCATTAATAATAACAAAACAATATATACCAAGACCCCAGAAAATGCAGTGCATATACTTAACAGCGCGTATGCAACACGCACAAGAGTCGAATCAAGTCCAAAATATTTAGCTAATCCTCCACACACTCCACCTATCATTTTATCGTCGGGTGTGCGCCTTAATTTCTTATCACTCATATTGAACCGTAATAAAATCTCTTAAATTTGTTCATCTTTATGGTTAGCATAATAAGCGCGAAGAGCAGTTGCCGACACTTTGATAAAACCTTTAGCGTCATCGGCAGTCCAACCCTTTTGAGTTTCGCCATATTCACCAAGTTTATTTTTCACCAAGTCATCTTTACTTTCAACTCCCACAGTAGAGAATGCAAGAGGACGAAGTTCAAGGATAGCAGTGCCATTAACATTACGTTGTGAATTTTCGAGCATAGCTTCAATATCACGCATCACAGGTTCAAGATATTGGCTTTCGTGAAGGAACATTCCATACCAAGTAGCCACTTGATCTTTCCAATATTGTTGCCATTTACTCAAAGTGTATTTTTCAAGGAAACGGTGAGCACCGATAATGAGCATAGGAGCCGCAGCTTCAAATCCTACGCGCCCTTTGATGCCGATAATAGTGTCGCCAACATGCATATCTCTACCCACTCCATAAGCAGCACCAATTTCTTCTACCTTTTGAATAGCTTCAATAGGGTCTTCATAACGCACATCGTTCACGGCTTTCAATTCACCTTTTTCAAAGGTAAGACGAAGTTGTTCGGTTCCCTCTTTTTCGCAATGTTTGAGGTAAGCACTTTCGGGAAGACCTTGAGCAGAGTCAAGAATCTCGCCACCGCAAATTGATGTTCCCCAAAGACCTACGTTGTAACTATATTTGAGTTTTGTAAAATCGGCAGCAAAACCATTTTTATTTAAGTAGTCAATCTCTTCTTGACGTGAAAGATTATTATCACGAGTGAGTGTAATAATTTCCACTCCCGGAGCCATCACAAGGAAAGTCATATCAAAACGAATTTGGTCATTTCCTGCTCCGGTTGAACCATGTGCAATGGCATCTGCTCCAATTTCGTTTGCATAACGAGCAATGGCGATTGCTTGGAAAATGCGCTCTGAACTTACCGAAATGGGATAAGTACCATTACGCAACACATTACCATAAATCATATATTTTAGACTCTTCTCATAATACTCACGAGTCACATCAAGAGTTACATATTTTGTAGCACCAAGTTTATATGCGTTTTCTTCGTTTGTCGCAAGCTGTTCGGGGCTAAAACCTCCGGTATTTGCACATGCAGCATATACTTCATAACCCATCTCCTTTGCGAGATACATCACAGTGTAAGAGGTATCAAGACCTCCACTAAACGCGACTACAACTTTTTTCTTTCCCATTTTTATATTATTGTTTTTCTTATTATTCAACTTAATCTTCATCTTCTATTTCATTAAGGCTATAGCGATGATATTGCGTCTCTTTTGGGTCATATAATAGACCCACACATAAACATTTGTGTCCCCCGTTTCGTTGCAAAATATCGAAATTTACACAACTTTCGCAACCTTTCCAAAATGCAGGATCGGTAGTAAGTTGATCAAATGTAACAGGGCGATAGCCAAGTTCAAAATTCATTTTCATCACAGCCGCACCGGTTGTCAACGAAAATATTTTTGCGTCGGGATATTTTTCGCGAGAAAGTTTGAATATGCATCGTTTAATACGTGTTGCAAGACCTAAGCCTCTGAATTTATCAGCAACAATAAGACCTGAATTGGCAACAAATTCCTTATTACTCCAACTTTCAATATAACTAAATCCCGCAAACTCACCATCACAAATAGCGATAACGGCTTTGCGTTCGAGCATTTTTTGTTTCACATATTCAGGAGAACGTTTCGCGATACCTGTACCTCGCACCTTAGCTGCACGGTTGATTGTATCAAGAATCTCATCAACATATTTCACATGTTCTTCTGAGGCGACTACTACTTCTATGTTATTAGAGTCTTCCATTTCTTCAAATATATACCTTATACAATAACCTTAAAATTATTCTTCATCTTCTCCAAGGAACTGACTCTTTGCGGCATCAAGCACAGGCTGAGGCAGGAACGATTGAAAAAGATTATATAAATCTTTACGACTTGACGATTCATTAACCACAGCAAACACCGTATCAGCCCCCGGTATTGTTCCCAATATATGGTGTGATTCTAACATATCAAGATCATAAGCCAACCCACTTGCATAACCATTTCGTGTTTTTATAACCACAAGATTACCCGACACACTTAATGATAATGCTGCAGGATGATATGATGATTGCACTGTGTTTTGTGACTTTGCAAATGGTTCGTTACTTATATTTTGTGTATCTGCAATAATATAACGATAACCACCCATGTCGGTTGCAATCTTAGTCGTGCGCAACATTTTCAAGTCTCGCGACAAAGTTGCTTGAGTAACAATATACCCACGAATAGCAAGTTGTTTTGATAATTCTTCTTGACTGCCAATACAATTGTGTGTGAGGATATCAACTATAACCGGCAATCGTGATTTCCTTTTTTTCATAATAGCGACTGTTATGTTATTTCCATGCAAAGATAGCACTAAATATTAAATAAAAATAGAAATCGCATAAATATTTAATATTATGCAACTATTTCTATTTTTATTACATTAATTATCGTCGAAAAATACTATCGTATATGCGATTGGTCGCTCCGATATTCTCTCTGATATAATTCCCTGCTATTTTTGATGCTTTTTCAAGTGCCATAGCGTCGGTGGTCAATTTTTCCAACACTTGTCCACACTCTTTTTTATTATTTACAACAAATGCACCGCCTAACGAAACTAAATCAACGGCTTCTTTGAATTTATGATATTTCGGACCAAATACAACCGGCATATCATACACTGCAGCCTCGTTGATATTATGAATTCCGGCGCCAAAGCCACCTCCCACATATGCAATATCACCATAACGATATATGCTCGACAACAATCCAAATCCGTCAATTATCAAACATTTTACTTTTTGAAGACGGCTCATTGCATTATCTGAGGAAGGAACTGCTATACTCTGATATTTTGACCACAACATTGAATTGTTGATGCGTTGTTGCATTCTGGTTAATCGCGATGCGTCAAATTGGTGTGGAGCTATAATAACCTTCACATCTTTTTGTTTATTTATCCAATCGATATACACATCTTCATCGACAGACCAACTGCTTCCTACAATGATTGTTGAGCGTGCTCCCTCCTTAAATGATTCAATCAATGGGATTTCAACCGTACGATTCATTACCTCTGTAACTCGGTCAAATCGAGTATCTCCCGCAACCGTTACATTTTCTACGCCAATACTTGCGAGCAATTGATGAGATTGCTTATCTTGAACATATAAATGATCAAAACACTTTAGCAAATCTCTAAACATTCCACCCCACCACTTAAAGAATGATTGTGTTGGGCGGAAAATAGCCGATACAATATATGTCGGGATATTGCGACGATTCAATTCTTGAAGATAATTGCCCCAAAATTCATATTTTACAAATATCGCCATTTCCAGATTCACCGAATCAAGAAATTGCTTCACATTATTTGGTTTATCAAATGGAAGATAACACACCGCATCAACCCCATCGTAATCTTTTCTCACCTCATATCCCGATGGTGAAAAAAATGTAAGCAATATTTTACGAGATGGATCTTCGCTTTTAATTTTTTCTATCAATGGGCGACCTTGTTCAAACTCGCCAAGTGACGCCACATGAATCCATACATATGAAGAGGAGAGATCTATGACACTATGGAGATAATTGATTGTGGCTTTTTGACCCTCAATCATCTTTTGCACCTTTTCACTTTTTAACGATGCCACTCGAGCACCCATATCCATTAGTGCAATCCCCAGGTTATAGAAAACATTCATTTTTGCGATTTAGTCTTTATTTTTTATACCAAAGTAATCTCAACCTTAATCTTTCTTGATGTTCGCAACCCCGGCAAGAACGCGTTTCATTGTTTCTTCTTTACCAATTAATTCAGTAATGTCAAACATGTGAGGGCCTTTGCACTCTCCCACTACTGTGAGACGGAACGCATTCATCACATTTCCCATGTGATAACCCTTATCGGTAATCCAACCAAGCACTGCAGGCTCAGCTGCTGCACATGAGAAGTCATCAAGACCTTGAAGCACCTCTACAAGTTCATTCATCAATGCAGGAGTATCCTCTTTCCAACGTTTTTTCACTGCTTTTTCTTCATATTCGGTAGGAGCCACAAAGAAGAAACGAGTTACCTCCCAAAGATCTCGCACAAAGTTCACTCGGTCTTTTACCATCGACACAACGCGAGTGATATATTCGTCGCTATAAGCATTGAGGTCAACGCCGTTTTCTGCCAAAATAGGCTTAAACATTTCGGCGAGCACAGCATTATCAACCTCTTGTATGTATTTATGGTTAAACCACTTACCTTTTTCAAAGTCAAATTTAGCTCCCGATTTTGAGCAGTGGTCGAGCGAGAATTTAGCAATAAGTTCGTCCATCGACATAATTTCGGTATCATCGCCTGGATTCCAACCGAGCAATGCAAGGAAGTTCACTACTGCTTCGGGAAGATAACCCGACTCGCGATAGCCCGATGACACTTCGCCACTCTTTGGATCGTGCCATTCGAGTGGGAACACAGGGAATCCAAGACGGTCGCCATCACGTTTGCTCAATTTCCCTTTTCCGTCGGGTTTAAGCAACAATGGCAAGTGAACAAATGCCGGCATAGTGTCAGCCCAACCAAATGCCTCATACAACAACACGTGCAATGGAGCCGAAGGCAACCACTCTTCTCCACGAATCACGTGTGAAACGAGCATCAAATGGTCGTCAACGATATTTGCCAAGTGATATGTTGGGAGATCATCGGCACTTTTATAAAGCACCTTATCATCTAATACGTTTGAATTAATTGTAACCTTTCCACGAATCAAGTCATTAACTACAACATCGCGACCGGGCTCGATTTTGAAACGCACCACATATTTTTCGCCATCGGCAATCAATTTATCAACCTCCTCTTTTGAGAGAGAAAGAGAGTTACGCATTGAAAGACGAGTTGATGCGTCGTATTGGAAGTTTGCCACCTCTTGGCGTTTTGCATCAAGTTCTTCGGGAGTATCAAACGCGATATAAGCCTTGCCATTGTCGAGCAACATTTTCACATGTTCACGATATATGTCGCGACGTTCACTTTGCTTATATGGACCGTATGCACCACCTTCGCTCACACCCTCATCTATCTTTATGCCGAGCCAAGCAAGAGACTCATTGATATATTGCTCTGCACCTGGCACAAAACGTTGTGAATCGGTATCTTCGATGCGAAGAATCATCTCGCCACCATGTTGACGAGCAAACAAATAGTTATATAACGCAGTACGCACACCACCGATGTGCAAAGGCCCCGTAGGCGACGGAGCAAATCTTACTCTTACCTTTTGAATCATAGTTTCGTACTTTTAATAATCGCACAAAGTTACGCAAAAACGATGAAACAACCACACAATCTAACGAATAATAGCCTTATACTTCTATTTATTCTTGTGCAATTCTAAAATTGGATTTTATTTTTTGCACAAAGTTTGTGTAATTTGAAAATTTAGTTTTATATTTGCACAAAAAAAATAGTTCCTTATGATTACTCGTACTTTACAATCAAAATTAGAGCAACTATCTACTAAATATCCATTTGTCATGATTACCGGTCCTCGACAGTCAGGCAAATCCACATTGGCAAAAATGGCATTTCCACAATATAAATATGTATCATTTGCCGATATCGATATTCGTAACTTTGCAAAAACAGATCCTCGTGGTTTTATTGCTACATACCCCGATAAAACAATTATCGACGAAGTACAATTAGAACCATCAATCCTTCACTATCTACAAACACACACCGATAATGAAAATCGTGAAGGAATGTATATTCTTACCGGTTCTCAAAACTTTTTACAGATGGACTCGGTAAACCAAAGCCTCGCCAGACGTATTGGAATCCTAAAGCTCCTCCCTTTTTCACATCAAGAGTTAAACACAAACTCCTTACTCCCTGGAACTATTGATGAAGAAATATTTAATGGTTGCTATCCTCGTTTATATGATAAAAATATCCACCCAACTGATTTTTATCCCAATTATATCTCCACTTATGTAGAACGAGACGTACGAAACATTAAATCAATTGGAAACCTATCTGCGTTTATCAAACTGCTTAAGCTTTGTGCTGGAAGGATCGGCCAATTGCTTAATAAATCATCATTAGCAGTGGAATGTGGGATTTCAGAACCAACTGTTCAATCTTGGTTATCAATTTTAGAACAAAGCTATATTATTTATCTGCTTCGTCCTGAACATCGAAATTTCAACAAACGACTCACTAAATCACCAAAGCTATATTTTTATGACACAGGGTTGGCTTGTTCTCTTCTTGAAATAACTTCTGCATCACAAATAAGTTCACATTATCTTCGTGGGGGATTATTTGAGAACATGGTTATTAACGAAAGGATAAAACAATGTTACAATGTAGGTAATGATGCTAATATCGCATTTTGGAGAGACAGCCATGGCAATGAAGTTGATTTAATAGAACACCTTGATGGAGAAGATTATATCTATGAAATAAAATCGGGGGCAACTGCAAACCCCGACTATTTCAAAGGGCTAACCTTTTGGGGCAATTTATCTAACATTGATATTTCTCGCCGAATTGTAATCTACTCAGGCGACAACGAATTAAACACATCTAATGGGCGTTTGATTCCTTGGAAAAACATTGACAACATATAATACACTTTGTTGACTGTGCGATTCTAAAATTCAACTTTATTTTTGCACAAAGTTTGTGTAATTTGAAAATACACTAATTTTTAATTAAAATTTCTTCGCAGAAAATAAAAGTATTTATTGTTAAGGAAAATAGATGAGCAAGTAAGGTGTGGTTTGTGGATTTTCGCTATATTTGCATAATAAATTCACAATATATAAAACTATAAGCCAAAAGAATATTATATCATGACTTACAATTTCAAAAAATCAATTGCCACATTGGCAATAGCTCTCGTTGCAACATCGGTAGCAATGGCTGATGTAAAAGTAGCGTCTCCCGACGGAAACATAGTGGTTACTTTCGATGTTGAAAATGGTCGCCCCATGTATTCGGTTGACTACAAAGGCACTCAAGTTGTCGCTCCAAGTTATCTCGGTCTTGAACTTGACAGCGAAAGTGGGCGTAACGATTTCAGCAGTTTTTCAATGGATAAAGCCGGAGCCGATAAACTTTCGCTCTGCAACGGATTTGAACTTACCAACAGCAAGAGTTCAACTTTTGACGAGACATGGGCTCCTGTGTGGGGAGAAGAAACTGCAATTCGCAACAATTATAACGAATTAAAGGCAACTTTGACTCAAAAAGCTCTTGACCGACACATCGTGGTGCGTTTTCGCGTGTATAACGACGGTATGGGATTGCGTTACGAATTCCCTCAACAAAAAAATCTCAACTATCTCGTAATAAAAGAGGAAAAAACTCAATTTGCCATGACCGGAGACCACTATGCCTATTGGATTCCCGGCGATTACGACACTCAAGAATATGACTACGAAAAAAGCCGTTTGACCGAGATTCGTGGTAAAATGGCAGGTGCAATGCGTGATAACGCCTCTACCACTACATTCTCGCCAACTGGTGTGCAAACTTCTCTTTTGATTAAAACCGACAACAACATTTGGCTAAACATTCACGAAGCAGCATGTATTGACTACTCTACAATGCACCTCAACCTCGACGACAAAAATCTCGTGTTTGAATCATGGCTTACGCCCGACAACCAAGGCAAAAAAGGATATCTCCAAACACCTTGCACTTCGCCATGGCGTACTATTCAAATCACTGATGATGCTCGCAACATTCTTGCATCACGCCTTATCCTCAACCTCAACGAGCCTTGCAAAATAGAAGATACATCATGGATTAAACCTGTGAAATATATAGGTGTGTGGTGGGAAATGATTACCGGTAAGGGTGCTTGGAACTACACCGACGATGTTTATTCGGTTCAACTCGGCAAAACCGACTACACTAAAACAAAGCCTAACGGCAAACACTCGGCTAACAACGAGAAGGTGCGTCGCTATATTGACTTCGCTGCCGAGCATGGATTTGACCAAGTACTCGTTGAAGGTTGGAACGAAGGTTGGGAAGATTGGTTTGGTCAATCAAAAGACTATGTATTTGATTTCGTTACCCCCTACCCCGACTTTGATCTAAAAGCCCTTAACGCCTACGCAAAAGAAAAAGGGGTAAAACTCATGATGCACCACGAAACATCATCATCGGTTCGCAACTATGAGCGTCATCTCGACAAGGCTTATCAATTTATGGTTGACAATGGCTACAACTCCGTAAAAAGTGGATATGTAGGCAATATTATTCCTCGTGGCGAATACCACTACAGCCAATGGCTCAACAACCACTACCTACATTGCGTTACCAAGGCTGCCGAATATAAAATTATGGTGAATGCTCACGAAGCAACTCGCCCCACAGGTATCTGTCGCACCTACCCCAACTTGCTCGCCAACGAATCGGCTCGTGGCACAGAATATCAAGCAATGGGTGGCAGTCGCATGAGTCACACCTCTATCCTTCCATTCACTCGCCTACAAGGAGGTCCAATGGACTACACCCCCGGCATCTTTGAAATGGATATTACCAAACTTAATCCTAACAACAAATCAAACATCAAATCAACCATTTGTGGACAGTTGGCACTTTATGTAACGATGTATAGCCCATTGCAAATGGCTTGCGACCTTCCCGAAAACTACGAGCGTTTCATGGACGCATTCCAATTCATCAAAGATGTGCCTGTTGAGTGGGAAAAATCAATCTACCTTGAAGCTGAACCAATGGAATATGTAACCATTGCTCGTAAAGATAAAAACTCTGAAAATTGGTTTGTGGGCAACACTGCCGGTGAAGCCGATTATAATTCTGTAATTAAGCTCGACTTCCTCGACAAAGGTGCAAAATATGAGGCAACAATCTATGCCGACGCCAAAGATGCCAACAGCACAAACAACCAACAAGCCTACACCATCACAACGAAAAAAGTTGATGCAAAAACCACCCTCAAACTCCGTTCAGTAGCCGGTGGAGGTTATGCAATCACAATTAAGAAAGTGAAATAACAATTCAATATACACTAAATGTAGGGACACGGCGTGCCGTGTCCTTTTATATTATACACAATTAACCCACCAATTATGCCTATACCTCAACGAAAATCTCCTCGTGCAAAATGGTTAGAATATAACGAAGGACTATATTTTATAACTGTTTGTACTAAAAATAGAGAACATTTTTTCGGGAATATAATCAATGGGGAAATGACATTATCCCCAATCGGAGAATTTTTGTTCAACGAATTAACAAACGAGAATACCCACCACCCCAACGTCAAGGTACTCACGTTTGTTGTTATGCCTAATCATTTTCATATTATTGTGGAATTAAATTCGGACACGGCACGCCGTGTCCCTACAATAGAGGATCGCATTCTACAAAAAATAGGGAAAATACCATTACCCCTATTATCTTCTTATATAGGAAGTGTGAAATCAGCCGTTTCTCGTTTTGCTCACACAATAAATCCCAATTTTGCGTGGCAATCAAGATATCACGACCATGCAATAAGAGGAGTAGCCGACTTGAATAATATATCTCTATACATAGAAAACAACGTAAAAAATTGGGATAAAGATTGCTTCTACTAACTAAACACCAAATTTTTCAATAAATTCCGACCAATTAAATTTACATTAAATTATGAATAGTCAAGAATTTGTGGTTTGTGCAGAATGTATTAATAAAATTTATTACGATACTGATACAAAAGGTCGCAAAAGATATTATTGTGCAAAAGTTGATGGAATAATCAGATATGGTTTGGTCTTTGATACCACAAACGCTTCCGCGTGTGTTAAGTGGGGGATATTTAAGGGCAAAAATAAGTAGTCCTTCAAATTGGAGCGGAACATCTTTTTCTACACCCTAACGCCTGTAGGGACACGGCGTGCCGTGTCCTTTTATGTTATATAGACATCATCTATCATCTCATAAATTTTATCTGTTGGCGACAAAATCACAGCTTTATATCTTTGCATCAGAAACGATAAACTATAATAATCAAAACTGACATAGATATGAAAGCAAGACATCTTAATTTTGACGAATTTGCAACCAGTGTGGCAAATCCTCACAATCTCAGTAATTGGCAATTTCTTGGAGACAAACCTGCCATTGTTGACTTTTACGCATCGTGGTGTGGTCCGTGCAAAATGCTTGCTCCGGTGCTTGACGACGTAGCTCGTGATTACGACGGCAAGGTTGATGTGTATAAAATTGATGTTGACAAAGAACCGGCACTTGCCAATGCGTTCAAAGTGCGTAGCATCCCCACTTTGCTTTTTATTCCTCGCGAAAAACTTCCGGTAATCTCCCGTGGAGCGATGAGCAAAAGCGACCTTGTTGAGGCAATCAACACTCATCTTTTATAGACATCAACCAACTACTTACTTTTTCCAAAAATCAACTAAACTTTCGGGGGGGATAATTTCCCCCTTTTTGATTATTCTTAAATTCATATTATTTTTGCATTATGAAACTATGTGTGTTGGTTGATAATGCTTCCGGGGGGCAAGATGGGTTGATTGCCGAGCATGGATTTTCGATGTGGTTGAATATTAATGGCGAGCGATGGCTTATTGATACCGGAGAGAGTGATGCGTTTGCCCAAAACGCATCGCAGTTGGCCATTGACATCGCTGAGGTAGATTACCTTGTTCTATCGCATGGACATCGCGACCATTGTGGTGGACTTGAAACATTTCTCTCGCTCAATGATAAGGCTAAAATATATCTATCGGCAAACATTAACAACAATCGCTATTACTCAACTCGTCGAGGGATAAAACGCAATATTTCGCTTAATCATTCACTCCTTGAAAATAAATCTCATCGATTCATTTTTGTTGACAAAGATACCAAACTAAACGAGCATATAAGTCTTATCTCATCATTCTCATCAACACACTCCAAACCTCTTGCCAATGGTACACTCTTGGCTAATGACTTGCCCGACGATTTTAATCACGAAATTACTATTGCAATAACAACAAGAAATGGCATTGTAATCATTTCGCCATGCTCTCACAACGGCATGCTTAACACCCTTGATACCTGTTCTCATTTAGACAAGATTTCACACTATATTGGCGGCACTCATCTTGTTGATGACTTTGAAAGTAACGATGAATTACTCACATTAGCAACTACCTTAAAACAACACTGCCCCAACCTCTTATTGATTACGGGACACTGCACCGGCAACTGTGCAAAAAACATATTTCATGAGGTACTAAATGACAAATTCATTGAATTTTATACCGGTTTTTCACTAAATATTGATTAATTTCACTATCTTCGTGGAATAAATTGAATAATAACTTTAAATCAAAAATATGAAATCAAGACTTTTACACCTATTAGCATCGGCATTTTTGCTGACTATTATCGCAGGTAACGCTTTTGCTGCTAATCCTAAACGCGAAATGCGTTCAACATGGCTCACATTAGTTGAAAACATCGACTGGCCTTCAACCAAAGGCACAAGTGCATCGGCACAGGCAGCTCAAAAACAAGAAATGATAGCCTATCTTGATAATCTTGAAGAACTTAAAATGACTTCAACCTGCTTGCACATACGCACAATGGGCGATGCTGCATATCCATCTGAGTACGCTCCTTGGTCAAGTTATATTTCAGGCACTCGTGGCGTAAGTCCGGGTTGGGACCCTCTTGCGTTTTTCGTAGAGGAATGTCACAAACGTGGCATTGAAGCATACGTGTGGTTGAATCCATATCGTTGGAGTAGTAAAGGATTAACAACTTGGTCAACTGAACAAGACTTGGAATGGAAAAACAACGATATGCTTATCGTGGGCGACAATGGCACTTATGTAACATTTAATCCGGCTCTAAAAGAAACTCGCGAACTTATCGTAAATGTCATTAAAGAAATCATTGACAATTATGCTATCGATGGCATGTTGTTTGATGACTATTTCTATCCAAGTGGAGGAACAACCGAAGGCACAAGTGCTCCCGACTACGACGATTATATCGCAAGCGGCACAACAATGTCAATGGGTGATTGGCGCCGTCGCAACGTAAACGACATGGTTGCCGACTGTTATAATACGATTAAAGAACTTCGCCCTGACGTACGTTTTGGTATCGGCCCTGCCGGTGTTTCAAGTAAATCAGCAAGCAAATACGGACTTCCATCTATTTCTTCTTATGGTGCAAGTGCCAGCGATTGGCAATATGATCAAATTTATTGCGACCCGTTGACATGGATGTATGAAGGAACAGTTGATTTTATTTCTCCCCAACTTTATTGGGAAACAACCCACTCAACCAATGGTTATGAAGAATTAACTCATTGGTGGAGCGATGCTGCCGACAAACTAAAATGTCACTACTATGCAAGCCAAGCCTCATACAAAATTAGCAACTCGGGCTGGGGTGTAAATGAAATGATTAAACAAGTAAACCACAACCGCACTTATGTAAAAAACAATAATTGCGGTAGCATTTATTACAACACAAATACGTTCAAGAGTGGCATGAGTTCTCTTAAAGACAACGTGTATTCAACACCTGCTTTAACTCCTGAAATCACTTGGAAGAAGGGTGATAATTATAGCGCCGTTTCTAATTTGAAATATAACGCCGGCACATTGACATGGGACGCAACAGAGAATGGCAACGCGATTATTCGTTACACCGTATATGCAGTGCCTATGTCGGTAACTATCGATGAAGCCAAAGCAGCCGATGGCGACGGATTTGACGGGCAATATCTTCAAAAAGTTGTTTACGGCACATCTTATACTCTTGATAGCGACAAACAAAACAATTACTGGTATGTTGTGAATGTATTTGATGGATATGGTAAAGAACATGAACCGGCAATCGTAAACTATCCCGATGGAGAATCGGAAGTAGCAACACTCATCGCACCTATCGATGGTGCAACTGTTGCCTGGAGCCAAGAATTTTCATGGAGCAATATTTCTGATGCTACATACACTCTTGAAATTGCCGAAAATGAATCATTCTCAACAATCGTAATCCAAGAAAAAAGCATTACAACAAATTCGGCAACTATCGACCTCGGAGCTCTCGAATCAACAAAAACATATTATTGGAGAATACGCACTGCTCAAACCAATAAATTAGAATCGGTGAGCGAAGTGGAATCATTCGTAACTACCACACGCCCAGCAGCACCTAAAACTACACTCCTCACTCCTAATGATGGAGCCGAATTGGAAGATGATGTAACATTCTCTTGGAGCGAAGTCGATTGCGAAGAATATACAATACAATTCTCTGCTCAACAAGATTTCTCCACCATTCTTTATAAAAAGACTTTGACCGAGACTTCTCTTCCATTTACCTTGTCATTATTAGGCAAAGGCACTTTCTATTGGAGAGTGATTACTTCGGGCAAAGCTGTTACCGACACTTATTCTGATGTTCGCTCATTTGAGATTACAAATCTCTCGGTAGGCAACATCGAATCGGGCTACTCAATCAAACTCGACAAAGACAACGACTCATACGAGAAAGTTGGCAACATAAGCATCAACAGCGTTTGGTTCCGTTCGGTTCATGACGATTATGACAATATTACCTTTAGCAATGATGGTTCTTTTAATCGTTCATTCTGTGCAGTTGGCAATACAGTTTATATGGTAGGTCGTTCCGAAAACTCTACCAGCGCCACTATCTATCTACGCAAATTTGACGGCACTACCGGTGAAATTCTTGGCGATATTATTCTTGGCGATGAAGGGAAAATAGCATACTACCCGGCTAATAGCGTTGTAAAAGACTCAAAAGGCAACGTCTGCATTGCCAACCTTTCGCTTAATATCAAATCGACTCCTATCGTATTACATCAAGTTAATCTTGAAACAGGAGAATTGACCGAAGTTGCATCATTAAAATACAGCAGTTCTACTTCTCGTTGCGACCACATCACATTAACCGGCGATGTATCAACAGGTAATTTCACTGTATATGCAGCATTCTCCAAAGCTAAAGTTGTGGTGCGTTGGAATTTTGAAAATGGTTCTCAAAAATCTCAAGAAGTGTGCACTCTCACCCTCAATCCTTCAAGTGTGTCAGCACTTGGCACTGCTCCACGAGTGATTTTGATTGACGACAATTCATTCCTCGTTCGTGGTGGTGATACTGAATGGGCTCGTTACAACTTCTCATCGGGCAAAGTTGCCGACTCTTTCAACAACAACCCCGACCTCAAACCTATCGCAGGCGAGGCAAATGGTGGCACCTGGTTCACACTCAATAATACGAATTACTTCGTTTATCCATATGCCGACTGGACCGACCCCGTTGGTCACCAATTCAACATCGTTAAAGCCGATGCCGACTTATCATTCAAGTCAATGGAATTGATGTGGACATTCCCTAAAGATGGTATGGGCAACGTTGAAAGCACCACATTCCAAGCCGATGCCGACTATGTGCAAACAGATGCCGGACGCGTGATATTATATGTATTCGTTCCCGGTAATGGATTGTGTGCCTACGAAATCGTTGACGCTTCAGCAAGTGGAATTGAAGGCGTAGCCATCGACAGCGATGCGGTTGAAGTAGCACGTTACGACATTCACGGACGCCTCCTCACCCAACCCACAAGCGGTATCAACATCATAAAAATGAGCGACGGCACCGCAAAGAAAGTAGTAGTGAAATAACGACATAAAACTATTATGCACAATCGGCTCTTTGTATTGGCAACATTATTGATTTTTTCTTTTTCGGCGCTTGCCGAAGAATATAACTTTGTAGTGTGGACTAAATCGGGAGAGCAAATAAGTTTCCCCGTTAACGAGAAACCCAAAGTTACACACAACAATAATTGTTATACAATAACCTCTACCTCAACTACTGTGGAGTATCCGATTGTCAATGTAATGAAATTTACGTTAGAGCCTCAAGATCCCGGAGGTATTGAGGCTCTTAAACCTATCGGCTCTAATATTTTTCAATCAGACAACACTCTGAAACTATCCGGATTTCAGGTCGGTTCCGTTGTGAAAATATTCGCTATTAATGGTCAATTACTATTTACCCAAACCATCAATGACGAAGGATTGCTTTCTATTGATTTATCTCCGCTACCGCATGGGATATATGTTGTATCAACAGAATGTATTACCTGTAAATTCATAAAACGATGAACCATAAAAACATAGCATTACTTGTATTTCTATTTATCATGGGAATTATTCCCGAAATGAGTTCACAAGGGATTTATATTTACAAGAAAGATGGTAGCCGAATAAAAGTGCCATACGAAAATTTCGATAGTATCGTTCCTTATGAATCCGATTCAACTGATGCTGATATTATTGCCGTTGATTTGGGGTTGCCAAGTGGCACAAAATGGGCAAGCCATAACATCGGAGCAACAAAACCCGAAGAATATGGCGACTACTTCGCTTGGGGTGAAATCAAAACAAAAGAGGAATATACCAAAAACAATTATGTCTATTTTGACCAATCAAAAAACCAGTTCATCAGCATCGGAGATGTAATTTCAGGTAGTGGTTATGATGTTGCATTTATAACATGGGGTGACGGTTGGAGAATGCCCACTAAAGAGGACTTTGAGGAATTGAGGGACTGTTGTTTCTGGACATGGACCACGCTCAATGGCGTAAATGGATATATAGTGGAAAGTTATAATGGCAACAGCATATTCCTTCCGGCAGCAGGCTCTCGTTATGAAACATCATTAAGTGATGATGGCATTCGTGGCAGCTATTGGTGTGGCACAATAAAAGAAAATAGTGCTTTATATGCAACTGATTTATTGTTTTATAATTATAAATACATTCTCGATTACGCAAACCGATTTACTGGATACACTATTCGCCCGGTAAAGAAATAACAGATTCAACATAAAAGTTCAAAGGTCACCGATTTGGTGGCCTTTGTGGGTTTAAGGATATATTCTTAGGCACATATCTCCTTATTTTTTTGGAAAAATGCAGATTTTACAGAAATTTTCTTTGGAAAAATGCAAAAAACACTCTATTTTTGCTTTGGAAAAATGCAAAAATCATGTTAAATAGAAAAATATCTCACGATATGGCATCAATATCGTAAAATACAGCGACGGCACTGTAAAAAAAAGTTATAGTTAAATAATAATCATTCAATATTATATTGGGGCTGTGTCAAGATTTTGGCACAGCCCTTTTGTGTTGTTTAATGGCATTAGTGTCTTTAGGGTCGTTAACGACCTTAGCGACTCTAATGAATTGCTAAATATATTTTTATAACATATTAAAATATTCTCAATTTTTTCTCTTTCCCCTTTTCTCTTTCTCCTTTATTTCGTACCTTTGTAAGTGATTAAATGGCTCTTGCCTAATTAATATTGACCAATAAATCACTCTCAAACGAATTATGAGCGACGAGATAACTCCTATTGATTCTAACGAAGATTTGCCCATCGAAGAGACATCGGGTGACGAAAATCAAGAACGTAATGAACATACGACATCGACTCATGACACAAGCAATGATGTGGTAAAACATCAATTGCGTGGCATGTATCGTAATTGGTTTTTGGATTATGCTTCATACGTAATCCTTGAACGTGCCGTGCCACATATTGACGACGGATTGAAACCTGTGCAACGTCGCATTCTTCACTCAATGAAAACTCTCGATGATGGACGATTTAACAAAGTTGCCAACATCGTGGGTAATACCATGCAATATCACCCTCATGGTGATGCGTCGATCAACGATGCACTCGTTACGTTAGGTCAAAAGGATTTATTGGTTGAAACACAAGGAAACTGGGGTAATATATTGACAGGTGCATCGGCTGCTGCCGGCCGTTACATCGAAGCTCGTCTTTCATCATTTGCACTCGAAACGCTTTACAATCCCAAAGTAACCGAGTGGACATTATCATACGACGGTCGCAAGAAAGAACCGGTAACACTACCTGCTAAATTCCCATTGCTCCTGGCTCAAGGGGTTGAAGGTATCGCCGTTGGTTTATCTTCAAAAATACTACCTCACAATTTCAACGAAATTCTTGATGCTGCCATTGCATATCTTCGTGGCGAAGAGTTTGTGCTCTACCCCGACTTTATGACCGGTGGATTTATCGATGTATCAAAATATAATGATGGTGAGCGTGGTGGCGTGGTTAAAGTGCGTGCTAAAATCGAAAAACTCGACAACAAGACACTTGCCATTACCGAAATTCCATATGGCAAAACAACCGGCACACTTATCGACTCTATATTAAAAGCCTACGAAAAAGGGAAAATCAAGATACGCAAAGTTGACGATAACACAGCCGAAACTGCATTGATTCTCGTGCATTTGCTACCCGGCACTTCGAGCGACAAAGCGATTGATGCCCTTTATGCTTTCACCGATTGCGAAGTAAATATTTCGCCCAACTGTTGTGTTATTTCTGACAAAAAGCCTCATTTCTTGGGCGTGAGCGATGTGTTGCGTCACAGCGTTGACACTACCAAAGAGATTCTCCGCAAGGAACTTGAAATACAACTTGGTGAAGTGCGTGAATTGTTGCATTTTGCATCATTGGAACGCATCTTCATCGAAGAACGCATTTATAAAGACAAAGAATTTGAAGAAAGTCGCAACATGGAAGAGGCTATCGCTCATATCGATAAGCGATTAGAACCGTGGAAACCTAAATTTATTCGCCCCATTACCGACGATGATATTCTTCGATTGATGGAAATAAAGATGGGACGCATTCTCAAATTCAATTCTAAAAAAGCCGAAGACCTCATTGCTTCATATAATGACAAAATAAAAGCGTTGCTCAACGACCTCGCTCACATTGTCGATTACACCATTAAATGGTATGAAGACTTGAAAGCGAAATATGGGGCTGCTTATCCTCGCCACACTGTGATTCGTGGATTTGACAATATCGAAGCAGCAACAGTGGCCGAAGCCAACGAAAAGCTCTATATCAATCGCGAAGAGGGATTCATTGGCACCGGATTGAAGAAAGATGAATATGTGTGCAACTGTTCAAGCATTGACGATATTATCATCTTCTACAAAGATGGCAAATATAAGATTGTGAAAGTGCAAGAAAAGATGTTTGTGGGTAAAAACATTCTTTATCTCAACGTATTTAAGCGTAACGACGCACGCACAATCTACAATGTGATATATCAAGATGGCCGCGGTGGCATATTCTTTATGAAACGCTTTGCCGTTACAGGTGTGACTCGCGACAAAGAATATGACCTCACAAAGGGCAAACCCGGCACAAAAATACATTGGTTCACAGCCAACCCCAACGGCGAGGCCGAAGTAGTGAAAGTGACACTCAAACCGAAACCTCGCTTGAAAACATTGCAATTTGATGTTGACTTCAGCGAACTCGCTATCAAGGGTAAGCAATCACAAGGAAATATCGTGACCAAAAACGAGGTACATCGTTTCTCTCTCAAAGAGAAAGGCACTTCAACTCTCGGTGGACGTGAAGTGTGGTTTGATCCCGACGTGCTTCGTCTCAACTACGATGGACGCGGTAATTATCTCGGAGAGTTTAACGGCAACGACCTAGTTCTTGTTATTCTCAAAAGTGGCGAATACTATATGTCAACTTTCGATGCCGCCAACCACTACGAAGATAATATCTTGCGAATTGAGAAATTCCGTCAAGGTCATGTGTGGACCGCAGTGCTCAACGATGCCGACCAAGGCTTCCCATATATCAAGCGTTTCACATTTGAGCCTACAAATAAGAAAATGCGATTTATTGGCGAAAATGAAAAATCTACACTCATTGCCCTCTCGGATGCACCGGGAGCAAGATTTGAAGTGAAATTCGGAGGTAGCGACGAGTTCCGTGGATCAATCGTGATTGATGCGATAGAGTTTATTGGTGTGAAATCATTCAAGGCCAAGGGTAAGCGAGTATCAAACTATAATATTGAGTCAATCACAGAAATTGAGCCTCGCGAGATTGAAATTGAAGATCCACAAGAGCCGGAAATCGCCGAAGGAGAAGCCCCTATCGATGGCGAAGAATTAGAGCCGGAACGCTCAGATGATGAAGTGCGCGATGAAATAAATGGTCAACAACGCATTTTCTAATTATCTTAAATGAATTTCGTTGAACTTCTAATTATCGCCATAGGCTTATCAATGGATGCCTTTGCCGTGTCGATTGGCAAAGGGTTGTCATTAAAAAAAATAAAATTGAGCCATGCCCTAAAAGTAGGTCTTTGGTTTGGAGGATTTCAAGCATTAATGCCATTAATGGGCTATCTGCTTGGAAGTACATTTGCCGATATCGTGTCGGCATTTGACCATTGGGTAGCATTTGTCCTACTCACATTGATTGGGGGCAACATGATTAAAGAGTCAGTCGCAAAAGATGCTGACGATTGCAATTGTAGCAAAAAGGAGAACGATGGTTTTGGATTTTCTACAATGTTTACCCTTGCCATTGCTACAAGCATTGACGCATTAGCTGTTGGTGTCACATTTGCATTCTTCAAAGTAGCGATTATTCTGGCAATTATTACCATCGGCATAACCACATTTCTATTCTCGATTGTAGGATTGAAAATTGGTAATATTTTTGGGTGCAAATATAAGTCTCATGCCGAACTTTTTGGTGGCGTAATCCTGATTCTCATAGGATTAAAAATTCTTATCGAGCATACACTCCTTTAATCCTCAATTCTCTTAGAATCCCACCTTGAACATTGCCGATATGCGATTATCGTGTATTGATTTGTTGGCAAAAGACTGTTTGATACCATAATTGTATTCAACACCTATATCCACAAACGATGATGCCCGCCAAATGAAATTGATTGCTGCATAGTGTTCATATTTCATGTGCTGGTCGAAATCAATCGTCCCACCTTCATATCTATCCACATAGTTTCGCATATATCCATAAATCGCCGTTGAAAACATTTTGGGGGTATAATTATATTGCAATGCAGCCAATCCTCCCCATGAAGATGTGCGTTTTAGTCGTCCTATATTTTCGGCATCAGGCACTAAATCAAGACAGAAGCCGTCATTATCTTTGAAATAATTAGCGATACCCTTCCCACTTTGTACCATAAGATAACCAACAACATTACCCATTTTTACATTAGATGTAAATTTCAACCCATATCCCATCAAAGAGCGATTGCGATTATCTACAAAATCCCGATAAGTCATAGTACGTATAACCGACGACAATCTCACATGACCAATATCGCCCCAAGCATATTGCACATAAAATGGAATAGACGGCACTCGCTGATTTACCATTTGGTCATATTCAAGTGCATCTTCGTGTTGCCATTGTGTATAACTCATACGAGGCAATTCTATACCTGCACCTAATCGCAATGATGGAGTAATGTTGCGTTGCCAATTAAATGTCATGTTTGAATGTCCACCCGATGCTCCGGCACCATTGCCATCAATTAAATATGCATCGGCACTCTTATCATCATACACACTTGATGTGTAACCCAATGTCAACCCCATGCAACGAATATAGGCGTGGTCACACTTCACATAATAGTCATTCCCCGTTCCCCCATTAAACATCAACATAGCAAATAAGCCTATGCGATATTTATTCTTAGGCATACCCACGATATTGAGATTTATCGAGCTTGATTTTATGGTCATTTGCAACGACTGCTTATTGCCCGGTAGTGCCGGTGTAAAATCAGACGGTTTAAAATCGGTGGGATTGCCGTAAGGGTTCCCCCAATCGACTGCAGCCAGAGCCTTCACCGTTGCACCAAGCGAGAGATAAAATCGTTGTTCTTTATCAATGATAGCGAAATGAGGTGCCACAAAATCGGGATCGACCGGACGGTTTTCAAGCAACACATCATAAGGATTGGCAATTGAATCTTGCATAGCGCTATCATTCCCCACCACAAACTCAATCTTTTTATCTTGCTTCACGATTGTTGGGTGACGCTGCGCAGTAGTAATATTTACACACATTGCCATTGCCACAAAACCGAGAAGAAGTGCATTACATTTCATATATATCACGATTTAAATTAAACTCCCACAAATATAGTGAAAGGTGAGTGAAGAAAAAAACAAGTTTACTTGATTTTTTATTCCGAACCGCATCCTATATTATCAAAATATAGTGAAAGGTGAGCGAAGAAAAAAACAAGTTTACTTGATTTTTTATTTTATTAAACTGTCTAGTCCTGACATAGCGTTACAGTAAAAAGTAACAAAAAATGGAAGAGACTAAACACAAGTATGTTAAGCGAACACAACGAGATTATTCAATGCCTTTTAAGTTGGCAGTAGTACAAGAAGTAGAGCACACAGGA
>JAZSDX010000033.1:0-20573 GCA_045531405.1 Muribaculaceae bacterium
GTAAAGGGGATTTACATTCTGTGCGGTTTTTAATCCAATGACAGTTAATAATCTTATTCCTTTACAACTTCTGGCTTAACGAAGATAGCGAAAATTTTCGCTATCTTCGTTTCTTTTGCAAATATAGAATGACAGAAGAAACATAAAAATTTAACACACAATCATTTATAAATAATTTTTGTCATTCTACCCATTCTGTCCTTCTGTTCTTGATTCCCTACTCGCTTAATAAGCGACCGAGGTCTGCCATCATAAAATCCTCTAAAGGAATTCCCCCGGTTCCTATAATATATGTTTCAAGAGGCTTGAATTTATCCTTAAATACCCTAACCCCATTATTGATGGTTCTACGACCACTTTTTACCTCTATAGCAATACATTTATGATTGTGCTCAATAACGAAATCAACCTCATCATTTCGTTCTCGCCAATAATAAACACGATAATCCAACTCGTCAGCCATATTGAGTAAGTGCATTCCAACTGCACTTTCAACCCATCGCCCCCAAACCTTTGGCGAAGTAAATGCCTTTGCGTATGTATATCCCGAGAGAGCACTCAACAAAGCTGTGTTATATACCATCATCTTAGGAACGGAATTATATTTTCGAGCATTGTCTATTGCGTATTTTTGTAAGCCACAAAGAAGGCTAGATTCATTGAGGGTGGCTAAATAATTGGCAAGCGTAGTTACATTTCCTGCATCTTGCAATTGCCCAAGAAGTTTATTGAGTGAAATTTCTTCGCCCGAATAAGCACACCCTAATTCAAACAACTGACTCATTAATTGAGGCTTATACACAACTTTGGTCATTAAAATATCATGCTTAATGGCTGGAGCAATAATGCTATCTTTAATGTAACGACGCCAACGAGTCTCATTTCCAACAAACGATGCTCCTCCCGGATACCCCCCAAAGTAAATATAATGATTCAAGTCCATGCCAAATGCATCGTGAATTTCGGCATAACTCCAATGCGGCATTCTAATTAACTCATAACGACCGGCTAACGATTCAGTAAGCCCATCTTTTAGTAATAAGCGCGAAGAACCTAATAGAACAACCTTTATATCAATATCATTAAATGTATCAGCATCCCATTCTTTCTTTACTGCTTCGCTCCAATTGGCGATTTTATGCACTTCATCAATAACTAACAAATATTCATTTGCTCTTTTTAACCTCATTCGTTGGCGTGCCGCCTCCCATATTTCTCCAATCCATGAAGTGTTTTCGTATGGCACATTATCGGCTGATATAAATGTATAATCAATTGTTATTTCTCGTATAACCTGTTTTATCAACGTGGATTTTCCCACCTGCCTCGGACCGGATATAACTTGTATTTTAATTCTTGGCTCCTCTATGCGAGCTTTCAACTCAATAAATTGCTTCCTTTTATACATAATATGCAGATTATTACGGCACAAATATATACAAAATTCTCAATTCTCACAAACAAAATTCTCAATTTGGTGAAACAAAATTCTCAATTCTTACAAAATATGGTTGCTACGCGAGCTTGTTTTTTTGACAGAATCCTCTGTTTTTGGTTGCCGTTAGAATCCTTAAGGTCGTTAAAGACCATAGAGACTTTAGGGGCGAACCCCTAAAAACAGGTGGGCACTGGACTGACGCATAGATTTTCTGACAACAAGCTGCATTCCTCCCCTGCCTTAGGGGAGGTGCCGAAGGCGGAGGGGTGTTTTTTGATAGAGCAAACATAACAATTTAACACACAGATATTTACACCGATTCATATCTTTCTGCCCATTATGTCACTCTGTTCTTGTTTCTTTTTTTATCTTCAATCTCATTTGATGTGCGAGGGCTGTTTTTTCTTCGATATGCTCAAGCACCATTTTTACAAATGGGTCGTTTTCAAAAGCCCCTCTCACCTGTTCAAAATCAATCTCACGGCATCGAGTTGTACCATCAACACCAAACCCTACTTGCGAGACCATAGAAAATTCCTTACGCGCATCGTCATACAACAGTTTATCAAGAGCAATAACACTCGTTTGCCAGCGGTCGATGATTGCGTCAAGGTCGTCGGTCGTCAGTTCGTAATATTCTTTACCCCACCACGATTCGAAGTTCTCGGCAACCCAATTCCACTCCATATTATAGTAATGTAGGTGTATCTCTCGCAATCGGGTATTTATTGTTTCCACATCATCAATCGTCCTCGAAACAATATCATCACATAGGCGCACAATCTCAGATTTTGGGGCAATCAATCCGGCAACATCAACCCATTCACCCTCGCCGGCCGATGCCGTAGGCAACAAGAGATGAGACAACGTTGTATCGTCAACCTCAGGTGCTTCTTTCAATCGACTGATGACGGAGTTCCCCATAAATTTATCAATAGCATATTGATAGTATTGAATACCCTTATCAAGGGCTCTTGCATCGATTGTCATTCCATGATAGGAATAGGTCAACGCTGTTTCTCCCGAGGTTTCTTTGATATTTTTGAGCAGTTCTACAGCATCAAACATTTTTGCCACCGTGTAGGGACTTAATAAGTTGAAATTCACTTGGTCGAGACGATCATGGTCGGTGCGACGATCGCGACGGGGCCATTTTTTGCTATCGCGAATAGTGCCAACGCTTTTCAAGTTCACCCCTGGAACAAGATATGACTTACCCGAGTTTTCAATGAGGTAGGAGAATGGTAGTCGCGAAGTGTCGGGGTGATCAACATGGCGCCCCATCACAAGAGAGAATGCACCAATATGTGCAGGCCACAAAATATATGAATCACTTGTGGTTTTTGAGCCTCGCTCCACTATACCCTGATGAATAGGCCCAAGCTTATACATATGATTACTTTGATTAGAACCCGAACCGGCATTGAGAAACGAGAACATACCGGCAATCAATAGACTCGATTTGTGAGTTGAAACCGTATAAGGGCCACCAAAAAGCGCAGATGCTTCGCCATTCTCACAGGTACAGTTGGCAAAGAAGAGAGAATCGTGAGCCGAGAACAATCGCGCCACACGTGAACCTTGTCCCACAAATGAACGCACGACAACTGCTCCCTCATCAACATTAGCCCCCGACATAAAGATAAAATCAGATGCAACAACATTAACCCCCACCTTAACAGGTGCTACCGATGTAGATGCTATAGTTCCATTGGTGAGCCTTGAAGCCCCGTCGATGCGTGCACATTCGCCAATCTTCACATCTACAATAGTACCGCTATTGACAATCACCGAATCGGCCCCTATAAAGCCATATTTACTGCGCTGATTTTGGGCATATTGAGTTATTATATTTCGCAATGTAGCAACAAGTTGTGGGTTGTGGCGATACATCGCAATAAAGTATGCCACATGAGAAGACAAACGGTCATAAATGGGAACCTCTCTCCCACCCGACTCGTTTAACACCGACACCTCAACTCCATTGCCATAGGTAGATTCACCGGTGGCATTTATTCGATTCACATTTTCAATAAACACCCCATCAGCAATATCGTAATTTGCAATATAATTCGCAACCTTAGCAATATAAACATCATTGCCAATGGTGCAATTATGAATCGTTGCATCATAAATGCCACTTTGACGCACCACATTGCGTTCTCGACAAAATGTTTTACCGGTTCGACCGAGGCGTATTACGCCTGAAAATTTTACGTTTTGGTAGTGGTGTGGATTGAAATCATCAGATACTTCAATGCGACTCCATGTTTCACACACACAACCTTGCGACTTGAGCATTTGTATCTCTGTCGCAGTGAGTTTGCGATAATTCATCATTCTGTTTACACTATACAATAAAGGTTATTAAATATTTGGTTATGAAGCCGGAGCACTTAAGCCCCAAGGTAGAGGATATTGGGTAGCATCAATAAATAGCAAACCGATTACGACTCGCTATCCCAATCTTCTTGGTCATAGGTTTGAAAGAGGAAATCGTTATATGGAAAGCGTGAAAGATGTATTTCCTTTGCCTTAGCATAAACCTTCTCTTTCAATTCATCAATATTTATTTGTTTCTTAGCCGAAATAAACACACAATTATCGTGCATTTTACTCATCCAAGTAGATTTAAGCTCTTCGAGCGAAATATTTTCGCGAGTGCGAGGAGTGAGGTCATCTTCATCTTTAGGTGTATATGTAAAGGCATCTACCTTGTTAAACACCATAATCATTGGCTTGTCGGCACTATCGCAGATTTCCTGCAAAGTCTTATTTACCACCTCAATTTGTTCTTCAAATTGAGGATGGCTTATATCAACCACATGAAGTAGCACATCGGCCTCTCGCACCTCATCGAGTGTTGATTTGAACGATTCAACCAAGTGAGTTGGCAACTTGCGAATAAACCCTACCGTGTCGGTCAACAAGAACGGGAGGTTTTCGATAATCACTTTGCGCACAGTGGTATCGAGCGTTGCAAAAAGTTTATTCTCAGCAAACACATCACTCTTACTCAATAGGTTCATGAGTGTGGATTTACCTACGTTGGTATAACCCACGAGTGCTACACGAGTGAGTTTTCCGCGATTTTTGCGTTGTATTGATTTTTGTTTGTCAATATTCTTTAACTCGGCTTTGAGTCGTGCAATTTTATCGAGAATGATACGACGGTCGGTCTCAATCTGTGTTTCACCAGGACCACGCATACCGATACCCCCACGTTGACGCTCCAAGTGAGTCCACATGCGAGTCAATCGAGGCAATAGGTATTGATATTGAGCCAATTCAACCTGCGTTTTAGCATTGGCTGTTTGTGCTCGTTTGGCAAAAATATCAAGGATAAGACTTGTACGGTCGAGGATTTTCACTTGCAATTCACGTTCAATTATCGACACCTGCTTGGTTGATAGGTCATCATCAAAGATAACCATACCCACCTCATTATCTATCACAAATTGTTTAATCTCCTCAAGTTTACCTTTCCCCACAAAAGTCGCAGTGTTAGGGTGGTCGAGACGTTGAAGAAACTTCTTCACAGTAACCGCACCGGCAGTATCGGCAAGAAAAGCCAACTCGTCGAGATACTCATTAGCTTTCGCCTCACCTTGTTGCGGAGTAATCAACCCCACAAGCACAGCCTTTTCGCTTGTTTCTTTACTTAAAATTAAATCTTTCATCTTGAGGGCAAAGATAGCGATAATTCTTCACAACACACTATTCTTTGAGTCACAAAGTTCACAAATCACACTCATATAATATATAATTGTGATTGGTTTTGGATTTTTTGCAAAAAATATCCCTTAATACTTTAACAATAATAAAGAAGCAAATCTATCTCTCTTTGAAAAGTGATACAATCAATCTCATTGTGCCTCGTAATTGGCACTAACTCAATGACAAATAACTCTGATACTTGTTCGGAAGAGTGAAATAGTATCTCTTTGCTGATAACTCGAACTCTATTGAGAAGTATTAATGAAAAAGAGACTCAAAAATTTGGCACAAGTAAACTTTTTAGTTAACTTTGCCGTTGTAAAAATAAATATATGGCAAACCGAGAAATAAAATTCTACAAGCATTATTTCAATGAGTTCTATGTTGCTCAAACCGATAAGGTTAGAAAAAAGATTGCTCAAACATTAGTTTGGTTGCAAACTTTAGACCGATTGCCGGTTACCATACTTAAAAGTATTGAAGGCAAAAAAGGACTTTTTGAGATAAGAGTTAAATTTGGTGGTGATATATTTCGTGTGTTCTGCTGTTTCGATGAAGGCTCTTTGGTTATCCTTTTCAATGGATTTCAAAAGAAAGCTCAAAAAACACCTTCGGGTGAAATCGAAAAGGCTGAAAGACTAATGAAAGAATATTTTGAATCTAAAGAATCAAAAGACTAAGTATTATGGAAGAAAACAAAAAAGAAGCTCTTATGAATTGTAGCAATCTTGAAGAATTGCTCAATATAGAATTTGGCGAAATTGGCACTCCTTCTCGTGAAGTGTTTGATAAAGAAACCGAGGCTTTCTGTCTTGCTCAAACACTTAGAGAAGAACGCAAGCGTGCCGGACTTACTCAACAAGAACTTGCCGAAAAGATTGGCACTAAAAAAACTTATATCTCTCGACTTGAAAATGGCAAAGCTGATATTCAATTAAGTACTCTTTTTCGTATTTTTGAGGGATTAGGTCGTCGTGTAAGTTTGACTATTCTTTAATGTAGAAAAACAATCCTCTATATCAAAGGCTCACTCTTTAGAGTGGGCTTTTTGTCTTTTAGTAACCAATACCAGATTGTACTCTTGCATTAAATTAAATTTAATTAGTTCTTATTTAATTGAATCATTATTGAATCCTTTAGTTTTTGATTCTTTGTTGTATCTTTGTATTTGGATAAAAAAATAGATATAGAATTATGAAGTATTTTTTGTCAGAGAGTGAAGATTCCCAATCAGCCCAATTGGAAGTTCAATTTGAATATATCAATTCAATTATTGAGCATCATCGATCATTGTCAATTACAATGGTCAATACAGAAATCTTATGCACTAATTGGGAGATAGGACAATATATCTCTGCACAATTAAAATCGGCACGATGGGGAGCAAAGATTGTCAGTGCGTTAGCTGATTACTTAAAACAACAAAATCCTAAACGAAGAGGATATAGCAAACGAAATTTATACAATATGGTTAAATTTTACGAACTATATTCCGACTCTCATTTCATTAATCTTACAAAATCATTAAATCTTAATGAATTTGTGCAGTTGGCAACTGCACAAATTGAAACCGACAAAAATGTGCAGTTATCAACTGCACAAACTCCCGATCAGGAAATAGCGAGAATGCCAAAAATCCTCTCTATTACAACATTTACAAATCATATTGAAATCATCAATCGATGTCGAGATTTTGATGAGCGTATATTCTACATGTTATACGCAGCACAACAACGACTCAACTCAGAAGAACTCCGAAGATGTATCGTAAATCAAACTTTTTCATCTTTAATGGATAAAGATAAAATGCTATCTCCAAAACTTTTAACCCAATATCCTAACACTGAGTTTATATTAAAAGATAAAACTTTTATTGATTTTTTAAATCTCCCTAAAAAGCACAACGAGCGTCATATCCACAAGGGTTTACTAAATCACATGAAAGAGTTTATCCTTGAATTGGGCAAAGATTTTTTGTTTGTTGATAGTGAATATGGAGTACAAGTAGGTGGATCTACTAAACGTATAGATTTATTATTTTTCCATAGGGCATTACAATGCTTAGTAGCTGTTGAATTAAAAGCTGTAGATTTCCAGCCCGAATTTATTGGAAAAATGGATATGTATTTAGAAGCTCTTGACAGAGATGTAAAACACGATAATGAAAATCCTAGTATAGGTATTATTCTATGTCCATCAGCCGACCGTAGCATGGTTGAATATACCTTAAGTCGTTCATTAAGTCCTACGTTAGTTGCTGAATATCGACGAAGATTAATTCCTCAAGATGTAATGAGAAAATCTCTTGAGGAATATTGTTCATTTCTAAAAGATTTTAATACCAAAAATTCTAATTTTATTGATTGAAAAGAATATATTATGAAATATTTTTTGTCGGTGGGTGAAGCTTCGGGCGATATACATGCTGCCGAACTAATTAAAGAGCTGAAAAAAGTTGATACCAACGCACAATTTGTGTATCTTGGTGGCGACCTTATGCGTGAGGCTGCCGAATGTGAACCGGTGGTAGATTATCGCGATATGGCCTATATGGGTTTTAGTGAAGTGCTGCGAAACCTCGACAAAGTGTTTGGCAATCTTCGCCGAGCCAAAGAGGCATTGCGACAATCTTGCCCCGATGCTTTAATTCTTGTTGATTATCCAAGTTTTAACCTCAAACTCGCCAAAGCAGCTCACCAATTAGGAATCCCGGTATTTTATTACATATCCCCAAAGGTGTGGGCGTGGAAAGAATATCGCGTTAAGGATATCAAAAAATACGTAACCAAACTATATTCTATCCTACCCTTTGAGGTAGAATTTTTCCAAAAACACAATTATGAGGTAACATACGTAGGGAATCCCTCGGTTGAAGAAATCGAGCAACGCATGACCTCGCTTCCCTCAGTTGATGATTTTATAAATCAACATAATTTGGAGGCTCGCCCCATCCTTGCACTTGTTCCGGGAAGCCGTCGTGGCGAAATAAAGAACAACCTCCCCATCATGATTGAGGTAGCCAAACGTTTCCCACAATATCAAGCAGTAATAGCAGGTGCTCCTGGCATTGATGCTTCAATCTATTCGTCTATGACCTCTATGCCGGTAGTTACGGGCGTTACATTTGAATTAATGAGCGTTGCCCAAGCAGCCCTTGTAACGTCGGGAACAGCAACACTTGAAGCTGCATTGCTACGCACACCCCAAGTAGTTTGCTATCGTGCCAATGGTTCAAAATTCTCATATAATCTATTCAAGCACATCTTGAAAATTCCGTTTGTGTCACTCCCTAATCTTATTGCTAATCGAGAAATAGTGAAAGAAATGCTCCTACATCATTGTGAACCCGAAGGCATTGCCCTCGAACTAAGCAAAGTGATACCCGGAGGAGTATTGCACGAGACTCAACAAGCCGACTACGCATACATGCGTTCTCGCCTCGGCACCAACAAAGCCGCCGAAACAACTGCAAAACAAATCTATTTTGAAGTTAGTAATTACTAGTTACTAACTATTAAGAAGCATAATAACCTGCCGGAGTGATGACATCGTGGATATTATCAATATACTTTCCGAGTGGCATCATATATGGAGTGAATAACACCAACTTCTCATCAAATGGTGCTTCATTCACCACAATTTCCTTTGTGATGTCGCCATTTTCACACACATACTGCACAATGGTATTTAGGAAGTCCTCTTGCTCTGAGTTTAGAGCATTATCAGATAGAAACTCACTAACCTTATTCAATGCTTCACCTCTATCGACACCTATCAATGAACGGATAAATGCCGCTACATTACCACCAAAGAGCATATTTTGAGTATATTTTGCATAATCATCCTTGCTACCAAGTTCAGACCATAGAATACGTTCCAACTCTTTTATATCCTCAACCGACAACTGCTCAATATTGTAAATCTTCTTCAATACAGGTAAGTTGCGGTTATTTGCAAGAAAGTCTATAATACGCTGCCAGTCATTTAGTTCTTATTTTCGTGCTCAAAATTCTTCATTTTTTGAGCATATTACTGTACTATTTTGTATCTGATACAGACTCTATAGATTCAATACTATTGGTTTCTGCAAAGTTGTGATTAAGGAAGAGGTCAATAAGTTTAGTATTGAAATAATAGTTAGTCTTACCCACCTTCATCTTTTCAACCAAGCCTGCCTCCACAATCATATCAAGATACTTTGAGGCGGTATTGCGTGCCACTTGCATATCTCGCTGAATAAACTCAATCTTTGTGTATGGGTGAAAGAATAGATTGTTAAGCAATTCGTGCTTGTACTGCTTGCCAAATTTAGGCCGCAACACACTTTTATACTCACGCATTAGACCATCAATAGCCTTAATCATCCTAATAGTGTTTAATGATGTTTCTTCAATACCCTTCAAAATAAACAGGATCCAATTTCTCCACTCTTCAATATTGTCCTCTTTATCCCTAATAGACTGTAGTAAGCGATAATACTCTCCCTTATTATGGGTAATATATCTACTGAGATACAAAATAGGGAGGTCAAGCAAGCCATTTGCGACTAAATACAAAATAATTAAGATACGACCTGTACGACCATTGCCATCATAAAATGGGTGAATGCTTTCAAATTGATGATGAATAATAGCAATCTTAATGAGTGGTTCTAAATCGGCCATCTCTTCATCGTTGATGAATCGCTCAAGGTTTGCCATAAGGTTGTTTATTGTATCCGCATCCTGTGGAAGAACATAAATAATATTACCCTGTCCATCTTTTAGAGTTGTGCCTGGTGTTGTTCTGAATCCTGCTCCATTACCTTCAAGTCGCTCTTGTATTTGTCTGAGTACACTATTGGTAAGTAAGCCTTTTTCTTTAACAAGACGGAATCCTACTTGAATAGCCTCTCGGTAGTTTAAGACTTCTTTCGTTGATGCAGAAACAATATAATCTTTTGCGTTTAGGTCTGCTTTGTATAATTCATCGTGAGTGGTAACTATATTTTCAACAGCAGAACTATCCTTTGCTTCTTGGAGCGTAAGGGTACTTATTAAAATTACCTCATTAGGTATAATTCGTGCAAAACCCTTTAACTCAGCAAGAGCACTGCGAGACTTACTGAGTTGTTTCAAAATTTCTTTTGTTTCAACATCAAATGCCAATGGCAATGAAGGAATGTTGTATGTACATTTTAGACTCATAGAGTTATATCATTTTCTTAAATTCAACTATTGCACTTTGGATTTCTGATTCCAATTGTTCAATGCGTCCCATTATTACCTCAGGGGCATCATATACCACCACTTCACGCTCTATCTCCTTATACTTGTTGATTGAGAGGTCATATCCCTTTTCACGAATTTCATCGACAGGCACGAGGAATGATTGTTCTTTGCGAGTGCGTTCTTCTTCTGCGGCAAGGTTATGGAAACGAGCAACAATATCAGGAATATCATTCTCGACAACCTCATTTCGCCTTTGGTCAAGAGAATAACCATCGGCCTTCATGTCGTAGAACCACACCTTATCAGTCCCTCCTGCATTGGTCTTGGTAAAAATCAAGATTGCGGTACTTACGCCCGAATATGGTTGGAACACTCCCGATGGCATTGATATTACCGCTTCCAAGCGATGGTTGTCAATCAATTCCTTACGGATAGACTTGTGTCCTGTACTATTACCAAACAGCACTCCATCAGGAACGATGCTTGCACATCTACCTCCTGTCTGCAACATACGCACAAACAAAGCAAGGAATAACAACTATGTTTTCTTTGTCTTAGTAATTGCAAGCAGAGACTTGCTCACTGCCTCATTGTCAAGACTACCTGTAAATGGTGGATTTGCAAGACAGAGAGAGTATCTGTTCTCATCAGTATTGTCGGTTGAAAGACTATCACGATAGGCAATATCAGGGTTATCTACACCATGAAGCATTAGGTTCATTGCTCCAATACGAAGCATTGTGGCATCAGTATCAAAACCGTGAAGCAAGCCATTCTTATAGTGGTCGGAATTCTCTTTCTTGAGAAGTTCACTCTTATAATGTTGTTGGATATACTTTGCACTCTCCACGATAAAACCCGCTGAACCCATAGCAGGGTCGCAGATGGTGTCCTTCAATGTGGGTTTCATCAGTTCAACCATCATACGGATAATGTGTCTTGGAGTACGGAACTGACCATTATTCCCTGAAGCTGCCATCTTACCCAACACATACTCATAAACATCTCCCATCGTATCACGATTGTTCATATCGAGGTCGTTGATACCCTCAACAATCTTTGTCAATGTGCGTGGTGCCTGAATCAAGAAGGAAGCATTTGCCATAAAGCGACTATAAGCACACTCTTTCCCTTCACCAAGAGTCTTGATAAAGACAAATACATCCTTGCTGATAGTGCGATACATTGCCTCTGCTTCCATATTACGGAATACACTCCAACGAAGTTGCTCATAAGGCACATCTTTATCAGTATCAGGGTTATGCCACATACAGTCCTTGAAAGTAGGGTCTTTCAGAGCAGTCCCCCAAGCATTAGCACTTGCCTCTTTGGTACGCTGAGCATCATCGAGCATCTTCATAAAGAAGAGATATGTCATTTGTTCGAGAATGGTTATAGAGTTGGTGATACCTCCTGTCCAAAAGGTATCCCATATAGAGTCAATACGATTCTTGATTTCGCCAGTAATCATGGTTGTAGTTTTTTTAATGCCAAATTTTATGTAAAAATACAAATTATAATTGAATAAATAAGCGAAATGATATAATTACTATTTTTTGCGACGATAAAATGATTATCTTTGTAATATTAATAAGAATAAAATAAACAGATGAATAATATAGAATCGATTGAGGCGATAAGTCGCTTGAAGGGGAAGGAGATGGTGCGTGTATTGTTTGTGTGCCTTGGTAATATTTGTCGGTCGCCAGCGGCTGATGGGATTATGCAGGCAATTGTGGCTGAGCATGGCGATGAAGCTCGTTGGGAAATTGACTCAGCAGGAACCGGAGGCTATCATATTGGTGATCTACCCGATAACCGTATGCGTATTCATGCTCGCCGTCGCGGCTTGGAGTTAAATCATATTTGCCGACAAGTGCGTATAGCTGATTTTGACGATTTCGACCTCATTATACCAATGGACTCAAACAACGAGTCAAACCTCCGTCGCATTACCCCTACTATCGAGCATGAAGCGAAAATTGTGCCTATGGCAAAATTTATTAATATGTCGTTACGTTATGATTATATCCCCGACCCCTATTATGAAGGTGCCGAAGGGTTTGAATTGGTACTCGACCTGTTGCAAAATGGGTGTGCCAATCTATATGATATAGTTTCAAAAACGATTAAATAATTTATGCGTAAAATAACCTTTTTTCTACTTCTCGCAATGACATTTATTGCCAATGCCAAAACAACCGTCATTTGGGAAAATCTTGGCAACTACAAAGATGCCACAAACACAGCCTACTATATCCAACGATTTACCATAAAAGGTGATATCGCAAAAATCAACCGTTTGTGTTTCAACCAGTTTGCACGACAAATGAAGCCTCTTAACAGTGCCGACTCGGTAGTGGAAATCGTTCCGGGTTATTATTATGTTACCTCACCTCAATTTGGAACAAAAGCCGATAGCGTAGTGATTGACATACGTGTTAAAGGCACTCTTGCAGCCATTTGCTATGCGCCCGACGGTATTCACACCGTTGACTCTCGCGGTCTTACATCAGGAGTAAAATATACTCGCCGTTCTATAATCGAACGCCCCGAACAATGGAGCATCGAAGGAAAAGACCGCATGCCATACGGCGATGCCATATATAAATTCAATGAATCTCTTAAAACCAATGATTCAATAGGTATCTATGATGTAATACCATCATTCAAAAGCGTTAAACTTCTTGGGGGCAATTATAAAGGCAACGGCGAAGTGAAATCACAACCCATCTCACACGAAAACCCCGAATTTTATCGCATTACAATTTCTACCGATGACGTATTGATTGAATACGCATCAGATAAAGCATTAAATATAGCAAATCGAGTTTTATCAACCCATAACTACATTCCCGGCGATGGCACGCCTCTACCTTGTGCTGTGATTGAGGACTACCCCGACCTCCCTTATCGTTCGATAATGATTGACATTGCTCGTAACTTTCAACGAGTAAACGACCTGCAAACAATCATTCAAATGCTCGCTCGTTATCGCCTTAATACTCTTCATTTCCACTTCTGCGACGATGAAGCTTGGCGATTGGAAATTCCGGGATTACCCGAACTTACCCAAATTGGCTCACGCCGAGGTTACACCCTTGACGAGCAAAACCACCTTGTACAAATATTTGCCGGGAATGGCGACCCCAATACACCCGAAGGCACTGCCAACGGATATATCTCACGCGATGAGTTTGTCAATTTCCTACGTTATTGCAACGAATATGGCATTGATGTCGTTCCCGAAATCGAATCTCCCGGGCATGCTCGTGCAGCCATAAAATCTATGGAGGCACGCTATCGCAACACAGGCGATGCCACTTATCGTCTCATTGAAGATGGCGACACCTCTCGCTACACATCGGCTCAAGCATTCCACGACAACGTGATGAATCCTGCACTTCCCGGACCTTATAAATTTATGGAGAAGGTGATTGATGAGATTGTCGCAATGTATCGCGAAGCCGGTGCACCTCTCACTGCTATACACATTGGAGGCGATGAAGTGCCTCGCGGTGCTTGGAACGGCTCAAAAGCCGCACAAGTATTAATCAACACACAAAAACTTGATGGAGAAAAAGGGCTTCATGCATATTTTGTGCGTCAATTGGCAAAGATTCTATCCCAACGTGGCATAAAGATGAACGGATGGCAAGAAATTGCAGTGGGGCACACTCCCGAATACAATGCCGAAATAGCGCCATTGGTGGGTGGTGTGAACTGCTGGAGCACCCTCCCATCACACGGACATGGTGGTGTAACACGCGAAGCCGTCAATGCCGGTTATCCTATCATATTGAGCAATGTGAATCATTTTTACCTCGATATGATGTATAATTATCATCCATTGGAAAAAGGATTAAATTGGGGAGGCACTGTCGATGAATTTAACGCCCTTGCCGGTTACCCTGCCCAACTATGCCCCACCGACTCAACAACTAAAGGGCGCATTGTGGGTATCAGTGGACAAGTATTTGCCGAAACCATGCGTTCATTTCCTCAACTACAGTCATTTCTACTACCTAAAATGCTCGGGCTTGCCGAACGAGCATGGAATAACTCGGCAACCTATACACCAGCTCAATTCAACAACATTATATGCAACAAAGAGTTGCCAAGATTAGCGGTGCGAGGATGGACTTTCCACCTTCGTCAGCCCGGTATAATAGTTGATGAAGGTGTGGTAAAAATGAATTCGCCATATCCCGGGGCTGTGATACGCTACACCCTTGACGGCACTGAACCTAATGCAAAATCAGCAATTTATACAGAACCTTTCTCGTCCGAAGCGACACAAATTCGCGCTCGACTTTATCATCTTGGTCAACAAAGCGTGAGTACAATATTATTTACCTCCAAATAGCCGAAAAATTCACAATTCCACACAATATTTCTCCACAAGAATGATTGTGGAATAGAAAATTATGATTAACTTTGCACGCTAATTGAGACGTTGTGTGTCTCAATGATTGATTTATTAACCTATTTATTAACCTATTTAAATGACTGAATTGAAAAATTCACCCATCGAAGATTTCGATTGGGAAGCCCACGAAAAAGGCGAAACTTTTGGAGAGAAATCACGCGAAGAACTTACTAAAACTTACGATGAATCTCTCAACACCGTTAAAGACAAAGATGTAATCGAAGGTACCATCATCGCACTCAACAAGCGTGAAGCAGTGGTTAACATCGGATACAAAAGCGACGGTATCATTCCAGTAAACGAATTCCGTTACAACCCCGACCTCAAAGTTGGCGATGTAGTTGAAGTGTTTATTGAAAATCAAGAAGACAAGAAAGGTCAACTTATCCTTTCTCACAAGAAAGCTCGTGCATCACGCTCTTGGGATCGTGTTAACGAAGCTCTTGAAAACGACGAAATCATCAAAGGTTACATCAAATGTCGCACTAAGGGCGGTATGATTGTTGATGTATTTGGCATCGAAGCATTCCTTCCTGGTTCACAAATCGATGTTAAACCTATCCGCGATTATGATATCTTCGTTGGTAAGACTATGGAATTCAAAGTTGTTAAAATCAACCAAGAATTCAAAAACGTTGTTGTTTCTCACAAAGCTCTTATCGAAGCTGAACTTGAACAACAAAAACGCGACATCATCTCTAAGCTTGAAAAAGGTCAAGTACTTGAAGGTACAGTTAAAAACATCACTTCTTATGGTGTATTCATCGACCTTGGTGGCGTAGATGGTCTTATCCACATCACCGACCTTTCTTGGGGTCGTGTAAATCACCCAGAAGAAGTTGTTACTCTCGACGAAAAGATCAATGTTGTTATCCTCGACTTCGATGACGAAAAGAAACGCATTGCTCTCGGTCTTAAACAACTTCAACCACATCCATGGGATGCTCTTAACGCTGACCTCAAAGTGGGTGACAAAGTACAAGGTAAGGTTGTAGTTATGACTGACTACGGCGCATTCATCGAAATCGCTCCTGGTGTAGAAGGTCTTATCCACGTTTCTGAAATGTCTTGGTCACAACACCTCCGTTCAGCTCAAGACTTCATGAAAGTTGGTGACGAAATCGAAGCTGCAGTCCTCACTCTCGATCGCGACGAACGCAAAATGTCTCTTGGCATCAAACAACTCAAAAATGATCCATGGGAAAACATCGAAGCAAAATATCCTGTTGGAAGCCAACACACTGCAAAAGTGCGTAACTTCACTAACTTCGGTGTATTCGTTGAAATCGAAGAAGGCGTTGACGGTCTTATCCACATCAGCGACCTTTCTTGGACTAAGAAAATCAAACATCCATCTGAATTCACTCAAATCGGTTCTGACATCCAAGTTCAAGTTCTTGAAATTGACAAAGAAAACCGTCGCTTGAGCCTCGGTCACAAACAACTCGAAGAAAATCCTTGGGACGTATTCGAAACAGTATTTACTCTTGGTAGCATCCACGAAGGTACAATCGTAGAATTGCTCGACAAGGGTGCAGTTATCGCTCTTCCTTATGGTGTTGAAGGTTTCGCCACTCCTAAACACCTCGTTAAAGAAGATGGTACTAACGCTGTTGTTGAAGAAAAACTCAACTTCAAAGTTATCGAATTTAACAAGGACGCTAAACGCATCATTCTTTCTCACAGCCGCATCTTTGAAGATGAAGCTAAAGCTGCTGAAAAAGCTGAAGCTAAAAAAGCAACTAAACGAGCTCCTAAGAAAGCTGCTGAAGAAGCTGCAACCCCTGCAATCGAAAAAACCACTCTTGGTGACCTCGAAGAACTTGCGGCTCTTAAAGAAAAACTCGCTGGTAAATAATCACCCGATTATAAACCATAACTCAAACGGCATTCTCATTCGAGAGTGCCGTTTTATTGTCCCTAAATTTCATAATTTGGTGCGACTACACTATCTTTGCATCAAGAAAATTTCCACACATGATGCATATTGAAGATTTAGAATACAAAGCAAGTTCAATCAATTTAATTAAAGAGGTAAACAATCGCACCATTGTGCTCGACGGAGCTATGGGCACAATGATTCAAAAACTCGACCTTTCTGAAACTGAATTTCGCGGTTCACAATATACATCGTGGAAACGCAATCTCAAAGGGTGCAACGACATTCTTTGCATCACGGCTCCACATATCATAAAAGAAATACACCTTCAATATCTTAATGCCGGAGCGTCAATAATCGAGACTAATTCGTTTAATGCAAATGTATTTTCTCTCGCTGACTATGCCCTCGAAAACGAAGTTGAGAGAATCAACATAGCTGCAGCAAAAATTGCTCGAGAAGCTGCCGATGAGTACATGGCAAAGAATCCCGACAAACTATGTTGGGTTGCCGGTAGCGTAGGACCCACAAGCAAATCACTCTCAATGGCATCTTCCCTTGAAGAAAACATCACTTGGGACTCACTCGTTGAAACCTACATTATCCAGATGCGAGCATTGGTAAAAGGTGGAGTTGATGCATTACTCATCGAAACAATCTTTGACACTCTCAATGCAAAGGCAGCTACATATGCCGCTCGTCGTGCCATGGAAATGGAAGGAGTAAGAGTCCCTTTAATGATTTCAGTTACATTGACCGAAAATGGACACACTCTCACAGGGCAAAATCTCGAAGCTTTCGTTACCTCAATATCCCATTGTGAACCATTGTCAATAGGAATAAATTGTGGATTTGGTGCCGATATAATGATTCCACACATTGAAGCACTACAATCAATCCCTTTTGCTATAAGCATGCATGCCAATGCCGGGCTACCCAACGAGATGGGAGAATATGACGAAACTCCCAAAACAATGGCGTCTAAAATCAAGCCTTTGAATGAAAAAGGCATGGTAAACATAATTGGTGGGTGCTGTGGCACTACCCCAACCCACATCAAAGCCATCAACGAGGTAATCGAGTCTGGAATAGAGGGCTCCCGAATTTTCAATTCTCAATCATCAGTCTTCAATTCCCAGTGCGCTCTTGCCGGATTAGAACGATTTGTGATTTCACCTGAACGCAACTTTGTAAACATAGGTGAACGTTGCAACGTAGCCGGGAGTCGCAAATTTTTGCGTCTAATCAATGAAGGGAATATATCAGAAGCTCTACAAATCGCTTGCTCACAAGTTGAAGCAGGAGCTCAAATTATCGACATAAACATGGACGATGCCATGCTTGATGCAGAAAAAGAGATGGTTCAATTTATCACAAAATTGGGAGAAGAACCACAAACGGCTCGTGTGCCATTCATGATTGATTCATCTAAGTGGGATGTTATAACATCAGCTCTAAAACTCATTCAAGGCAAAGCAATTGTTAACTCAATAAGCCTCAAAGAAGGAGAAGAAGCGTTTATCAAAAAGGCTCGTCTCATTCGCGAAATGGGTGCAGCGGTAGTAGTAATGGCATTTGATGAAAATGGTCAGGCCGACACATTTGAACGTCGCATAGAAATATGCGAAAGAGCGTACAACATCCTCACCACTAATGTAAGATTTCCTGCTTGTGACATCATTTTTGACCCCAACATTTTAGCCGTTGCAACAGGCATCGAACAACATAATTCTTATGCTCTTGATTTTATCAATGCCACCAAATGGATAAAACAAAATCTCCCTGGTGCAAAAGTGAGTGGTGGAGTGAGCAATCTATCATTCTCTTTCAGAGGCAACAATTACATTCGCGAGGCAATGCATGCGCTATTTCTATATCATGCAATAAATGTAGGTATGGATATGGCAATTGTAAATGCAGCCTCATTAATGCCTGTTGATGACATTCCTCATGACGTAAAAATTGCCATTGAAGATGTAATTTTCAACCGAGACAAAGATGCGACAACTCGATTAATTGAGATAGCGCAACGCATCAAAGAGGAAAAAGCCGGAGAAAAACCTCAGATTGATAATGCAAATACTGAATCATTATCGTCGCACCAAATTATTGAGCGTATGATACTTAAAGGCATTACCGATGGATTGGAAGAACAGCTACAATCAGTTCTTGCACTTGAGGATAATGCTCTCAATGTCATTAATAACGTATTAATGCCGGCAATGAATAAAGTTGGGCAACTGTTTGGAGAAGGGAAATTATTCCTTCCTCAAGTCGTAAAAAGTGCCCAAACAATGAAACATGCCGTTGATTTTCTCACCCCAATAATTGAAAATGAAAAAGGGGGAAGCAAAAAAGATAACGGTTCAAATTCTCACTCTAAAAAGATTATTCTTGCCACTGTAAAAGGTGATGTTCATGACATTGGGAAAAATATAGTTGCTGTAATTCTATCTTGCAATGGATATGAAGTCATTGACATGGGCGTAATGGTACCCGGCGAAGATATAATTGCCAAAGCGATTGAGACAAATGCCGATTTTATTGCATTAAGTGGACTCATAACCCCTTCTCTCGATGAGATGTGCCATGTGGCTCGACTTATGGAGCAAAATGGAATGACCATTCCATTACTTATCGGAGGAGCTACAGCTTCAGAAATGCACACTGCCGTAAAGATTGCTCCATGCTACAGCCACCCCGTAATATACATTAAAGATGCAGCAATGATTCCAAGCGAAATAGGAACATTTGCCAATGAATCAACAGCAAAAGAATATGTCGCTCAGCTAAACACCTCTCAACAACAACTGCGACAATCTCATGAATGTCTCGTAACGCCTAAATTCACTATTAAAGGCGCTCGCATGCATAAAATGGAATATGGCAATGATATCACAATTGCAACGCCAAAACACCCCGGAGCTCACACCATGTCAATTTCAATAAGCGAAGTTCGTGGATTGATTAATTGGCGAGCATTTTTTGCAGTGTGGAAACTTGATGCATCATTTGCCGAAATAGCAAACATCAATGGTTGCGACCATTGTCGTGCTCAATGGCTTGCTAATGTACCTCAAGAACATCGAAACAAGGCTGCCGAAGCAATGCAACTCTATAAAGAAGCAAATCTCGCTCTCGACTATCTCGAAAAGAAATTATCCAATGGATTAACTGCTCGAGTGGTAATAATGCCTGCCGGCAGTAAAAATGAAGATATTATATACCTCCACAACAATTGCTATTACACGCTCCCTACTCTTCGACAATTGCATGGGGAGTTTCCACTACTTGCCCTTGCCGATTTTATTAAACCTATTGACAACGACGACAAATTAAACGATTGGATTGGAGCATTTGCCGTCACATGTGGCATTGAGTTTCAACAAATAATTAATAAATGGCGTGATGCCGGTGAAGAATACAAATCCTTATTATATCAATCACTTGCCGACCGACTTGCTGAAGCCTCAACCGAAATATTGTATCGTAAAGTGCGTAAATCTTTGTGGGGTTTTGAGGCAAGAGGCATTCGTCCGGCTATAGGATTCCCATCTTTGCCCGACCAACGATTAGTATTCCTTGCCGATAAAGTTCTAAATTATGCCGAATTGGGAATATCCCTCACCGAGAATGGGGCTCTCTATCCCTCTGCATCAACCACAGGTTACATAATATCACACCCCAAAGCAAGATATTTCATAGTAGAATAACAACAAAGAGGAAAGTTCTTAGAATTTTCCTCTTTTTCTTTTCAACAACTGTCTAGTCCTGACATAGCGTTACAGTAAAAAGTAACAAAAAATGGAAGAGACTAAACACAAGTATGTTAAGCGAACACAACGAGATTATTCAATGCCTTTTAAGTTGGCAGTAGTACAAGAAGTAGAGCACACAGGA
>JAZSDX010000014.1:0-69295 GCA_045531405.1 Muribaculaceae bacterium
TCCTGTGTGCTCTACTTCTTGTACTACTGCCAACTTAAAAGGCATTGAATAATCGCGTTGCGTTCGCTTAACATACTTGTGTTTAGTCTCTTCCATTTTTTGTTACTTTTTACTGTAACGCTATGTCAGGACTAGACATATTATCAAAAAAAATGAGGTCTAATAGTCAAAAAAGTTGTAAAACCCAATAAAATTATTCAAATGGTCATTTTAGTTGGTGCTTATAAATGTAAAATTTAAGGTTATGATGCCATGTTTAAGAATCAACCTAAAAATCAGAAAGGCAACGACATCTATGGGGTGATGCCATTGCCTTTCCTTCACGCTATCATGAAAAAACGATTTTTATCAACGCATTCCCGGAGGTGGACCTGGGAAACGACGTTCATTGCGATTTTTTGGTTGTCCACCATCACCAAATGTATTAAATTTATAAGTGAATGTCATCATAAAGTAACGAGTAAGTGAATTATACTCGGTATCGTCAATGTAGTTAGCCGTTACGTTGCGACGGATATTCTCCTTTTGTTGTAAAAGGTCATACACCTTCAACGCAATAGTAGCAGCATCCCCTTTAAGGAATGAATAACCTATTGACGCGTTCCACATCCATTGTTCCGAGTCAAACCCTTCAGAATAACCTTGAGAACCCGAATATGTCAATTCACTATTCAACGAAAGTCCAAAAGGAGCATTATAGGTCGCATTAAATGAGCCTCCATATGTGTGAACATCACGATTTGAGTTTTTTTGAACTGAATTACGCACTAATTGCAAATTATAACTTGGTCGCAATTCAAATTCAAAGAAATCGGGACGCCAAGCAAATGAAAACATTTCGCCGATCATGAAAGAGCCACTGCGATTTCTTTCATTATTATTGAATCCTACTGTAGAGCTGTAGAATCCGAAGAGGTGATTGGAGAATGAGAAAGCTTTGTTTCGCAGTGGCATCGAAATCATGTTCATCAATCGGGCGTTCCATACGCCGTTTACGTTGGTATATTCTGTTGTACGACCACCGGTATTAGGATCAAACGTAGTCATTGACACAATGCTGTTTTGATTATATTGTGCAAATGCCATCAACATTATAGAGCGTTGCGACTCCATATCAAAATCTTGGAAACGCACATTAACATTATGAGTAAACGTAGGGTCAAGATTAGGATTACCTATAATAATATTCAATGGATCCGACATATCAGCCACCGGTTGCAATTGAGCCATTGTGGGTTGAGTTGAACGTCCACGATAGTTCAAATTCAATGAACGGCTCTTACTCATCTTCAAGCGATAACGCAAGAATGGGGCAAAGTTCCAAACCCAACGCTCAGGCACATTTTTATTGAAATCAATTAGATTTTCGCTTTTTTGCATAGTAGGCACAAGCGACAACCCGACCTCGGTATTGTATGCCTTACTAACCTTCTTATAACCCAATCGAATATCTTGAGTAAACATTTCGTTACGGAAACTATTGCTCAAATCTGTATCAAGAGCCAAATCATTCAAAATTGGGAATGCAAAGCCATTAGGATCCAACAAGAATGTATTTGAAATGCCGGCTATAGTTGCAGAATCGGGCACCGCATAAGTATATTTATCGGCATTATTCCATTTATATTGAGCACGATATGCCAAAGTCAAGAAATTCCCTTTTTTTACATCTCCAAGAGGTTCAGTCCATGTCAATCGACCTTGAACCATGTTGCTCCATGTGTGATTATCGGCATATTGCAAATAATCGTCATCTTCATTCAACAAATAAAATTTATTTAACGACAAGGTGTATTCATCTTCTCGCGTGTCGCTAAATTGGTAACGACCTTGAATCGAGAAAGAACGTCCGGGACGGCTACTGAATTTGTGATTATACACAAGATCGCCACTAACGTTATATGAAACACCGTCCGACTTGTTAAAGTTATAACTTTGAGTAACCTTGCTTCGCATAGGGTCTCCGGCTCTTGTTAACGATGAATCAAGCCCCCATGAATCGTTAAAATTAACTGTAATACGAGGACGGAATTCAAACGTATTCAATGAATCGGGATTCCATTTCAAACGGAACGAACCACGAATATTATGACCTTTATCACGTGAAAGTTTTTCACTATTCATATATGATGTAGAATCGGTAAATAGATATTGGCGATCGCTACGTTGACGTGTATCGCGATCACTATGTGAATACATCACATCACCACCCACACGGAATATCTCTTTGTTTCCTACATTGAAGTTCAATCCCAACGCTTGCGATGTGTTTATGCCGTTGCTACCACCAAATCGGCGAAAGTTCATTCCCCCATCGGCAAAACCAAGTTCATTTATATTGTTTAGGTTACCAAGTATTGTGATTTGATTATCGTTCCAAAAACGATTCACATTGAAAAATCCTTTATATCGGTCATCTGTACCATATCCGGCATCAACCGTACCAAACCAACCGTTTTTCATTCCTTTTTTCACAGTAAGATTGATAACGGTTTCATCTTCACCATCATCAACACCTGTCAAACGTGCCAAATCACTCTTGCGATCCACCACTTGCAACTTATCAACCATGTTTACAGGAAGATTCTTTGACGCCACTTTGGGGTCGTCGGAGAAAAACTCTTTGCCATCAACAAGAATCTTAGTAACTTCCTTACCGTTTGCCGTAATTTTGCCTTCAGAATCCACCTCAACACCGGGGAGACGTTTCAAAAGGTCTTCTACCACAGCATTAGGTTGTGTTTTGTATGTGTCGGCATTATACTCGACAGTATCTTCCATTACCTTAATGGGAGTTTTCACACCAACCACAGTGGTTTCCTTGAGCATAATCGATGACTCCTCCAACACGATTTCGCCCACACGCAAATTGTCGGTTCCTACTGTTATATTCTTATATGTAGGAGCATAGCCCACGTATGAGGCTTGAAGTATGTATTTCCCCGATTTTACATCCGACAATCTGAATCTACCATTACTGTCGGTTGCTGTTCCATTTATATAGGAACTATCTTTTGCGGCAAGCAACCTGATGCTCGCTTGAATCATAGGTTCTTTTTCTGCGTCTATAACTCTACCAACCACATTCCCGGCATGTCCCATTATCGACTGTATAATAATCAACAATAGCGCTACTATATATTTTTTCATATCTAAATTCATAATTTTCGCAAAAACTGATTAAATAGACTATATATAAATGAAAAAGTTTAATCGCAAAATAAATATTTTTTATAATTAAACGTTTTTAATCCATCAACGTCTTATTTATAACGCTATAAATCTTGTTTAATTCCATTTTTGCACATTTTTTAAGTCAGTTCTCAATTTTATTTGTTTTATCTGAAATAGATTTCTATATTTGTAAATATAAAACCTTTGAATTATGAAGACAATAAATATTATAAAAACAATATTAATCGGCTCTACTTTAATTTTATCTTCTTGTGGTGCTTGGTGGGATACCACATATGTAGGCGATTATTACTATGACCCTATTGCACCTCCTCCTCCTAATCATGGTGTACTTCCGTCTCCACCTCCACCCAATGGGCATCCCGGAGGCTCTAATCATCCGGAACACAGACCCGATAATAGACCTAACGACAAACCTAATAATAAGCCCGACAAACCCAACAACAAACCGGACAACCCTGGTTATAAACCCGATAACAAACCTAATATTAATCCGGGCAACAATCCGGGAGAACGTCCAAATGGCATCAATCCCGGCTCAGGGAACGGAGGCAATCGCCCAACAGGCACCGGAACCGGCACACGCCGTCCAGGCTCAAATCGCCGCCATTAATCACTCTCAATAATAAACAACAATGACCCCGACAAAATCGAGGTCATTATTGTTATATCTACATTTTATTAAAACTCTGAGAACGCAAGAGGCAATAGCGATTTAACTGATGGCAATATATATACATTTTCAGCGCCCACCAACAACACTTTTACATCTGCACCTGCCAACACTTCATACTCCAATAATGCTTGACGACAACTGCCACATGGAGAAATAGGTTGTTTCACTTTATTACCATCTACATCTTGGGCGGCAATTGCTATTGCTTGGAATTTTGCATCGGGGAATCGAAAATGAGCATAAAAACAAGCCACTCGCTCGGCACAAGTACCCGAGGGATAAGCCACATTCTCTTGATTGGCTCCGGTTATAATCTCCCCATTACTAAGTGCGATAGCTGCTCCTACATTAAATTTGCTATATGGAGCATAAGCGTTAGCTGTTGCTTTGCGAGCTGCATCAACGAGGTGTCGATTATCAACCGACAGTTCGTCATACTTAACAATTAGAATGGGAGTTACTACCTCAAGTTGTTTCATCACAGAACCTCATTTTATTTCTTTACTAATAACATTGCTATCATCTTCATTATCAATGGCAATATCATTATTATCGAAGTAGATGCCACAATATACCCCCAATCAACCCATGCCAAAGGTGTTACGCTAAACATTTGTCCGCCAAAGGTTACAATCGCATATTGACCTATTATAATTCCTACAACCACCGAGAAAAACACCTTACTATCTTTCATGTTGTAGAATGCAGTGTGTCCACTCTGGAATGCTTTGGCATTAAATAGATTCCATATTTGGAAGAACACAAAGATTGAAAAGAACATCGACAATTCATAAGGTGTAAACTCGCCATTAGCACTAAAGTCAAACATTGAATGGAAGAAAATTCCTGGATAATAAACCAATTCAGAAAGGGACTTTATGTCATTATTTCGGAAACATTGCATCAATCCAAACAATAATATCACAAACAACATACCTGTTGAAAAGATGCGCAATATCATTTTACGTGATAAAATAAAATCAGTGGAACGACGTGGTTTGTTTTTCATAACCTCTTTACTTGGTGGCAATGATGCAAATGCCAATGCCGCAAAGGTATCCATAATAAGGTTTACCCATAACATTTGAGTGACAGTTAGTGGTGATTGTGTGCCGGTAAACGCACCGATTACCACGATAAGACATGCTACGATATTAACCACAAGTTGGAATAATACAAAGCGTTGGATATTTTGATATAATGAGCGCCCCCACATCACTGCCTTTGTGATGCTGGCAAACGAGTTATCCATAATCGTAATATCACTCGCCTCTTTAGCAACCGATGTGCCATCTCCCATTGACAATCCCACTTGAGCGGCATTCAATGCCGGGGCATCGTTTGTACCATCTCCGGTTACAGCTACCACTTCGCCTGCCTCTTGCAACAATCTAACAAGACGAGATTTATCGGTAGGACGCGCACGCGACATTATCTTTAGTTTTAAGGCTCGTTGTGCGGCTTCTTCCTCACTCAATGCGGCAAAATCGGGACCCGAAATATGGTTTTCTTCGCCATCAACTTTATCATTCCACAATCCCACTTGACGACCAATTTCCTTTGCAGTTCCGGGAGTATCTCCGGTAACAATTTTCACACTGATACCGGCACTAATACTATTGCGAATAGCATCGGGAACTTCGGCACGCACAGGGTCGGAAATAGCTGTAATACCTATAAATATTAAGTTATCAACATTGAGTTGATTATCACTTATAGGTTCTTGTTTATCCTCAAGTATAGCATAAGCAATAGCAAGTGTACGCATTGCTTTTTGTTGATAGCCAAGTAGCTGTTCATTTATAAATTCAGATTTAACATCATTTGCCACCTTATCACATAAACCCAACACAATTTCGGGTGCACCTTTAACATAAAGCACACGTTTACCAATCAATGGAGAGTCAACTACTGTAGCCATAAACTTGCGTTGAGTGTGGAATGGCAATTGTTGAACAACCTTCGCATCGTTACGCAATTTCATATAATCAACACCATTATCATTAAGCCAAAGTAGCAATGCACCTTCGGTTGGGTTACCAAGAGCGTTCATTCGTTTTGCATCTTCATCATATTCAAGGAATGCAGTTGAATTAACCGAGATGCCCTCTTTTATGATATTACTTATTTCGTCATTGCCAAGTTTTTGACTTTCTCCAAGTGGATAATATTGGGTTTGATAAACACGCATTTGATTTTGTGTAAGCGTACCGGTCTTATCAGTACATATTACGGTTGTTGCGCCCATAGTTTCACAAGCATGCATTTTTCGCACAAGATTGTTACTTGCAAGCATGCGACGCATACTCAACGCAAGACTCAACGTTACGCTCATAGGCAAGCCTTCAGGCACCGATACCACAATCACAGTGATTGCAAGCATCAATGTCCCAAGCAAATAGTTTATAGTTCCAAGAGTGTCAGCTCCACCCCAATCAAACATCATCAAACGACCTACAACAATCAACAATCCAACTGAATAACTTCCCCATGAAATCACTTTTCCGAGTTTTTCCAATTGCAAAGTTAATGGAGTTTTCACGCCTGTATCAATTTGTGCCGCCTCATATACTTTCCCATATTCGGTAGCATCACCAACTGCTGTAACCTCCATTGTTCCTGTTCCTTCAACCACAGTAGTGCCTCGCATCACATGGTTAGTAGGGTATGTTACGTCATTTTTGAAATCTTCTTCTCGATGTGATTTTGAAATCAAAGGCTCTCCGGTCAATGTGCTTTCATTGATACTCAACGCCACCGAATCTATTAACACTCCATCGGCAGGAACTTCGTCGCCTGTTCCAAGTATCACAACATCTCCCACGACAACTTCTTTGCGAGGGACTTGTGTGATGACACCATTTCTTATGACCTTTACAGCGACATCATCATTAACTTGATTGAGTATCTCAAATTTCTTATTGGCATTTACCTCAAGCGCAAAACCGATGCCGGTAGCAAGCATAATAGCTACAAAAATACCGATTGGTTCAAAAAATACTTGAAATCCATGCTCGGTAGTTGCAAACTCATATATGGCAATACCCATCGACAACGCTAATGCAACAAGCAATATGCGTATCATCGGATCTTTGAAATTTTCAAAAAACTTAATCCACAACGAAGCCTTAGGTGGCGGGGTTAAAATATTTACCCCGTGATTTGCTCTACTTTCTTCTATCTGACTGGCGTTTAGCCCTTTTAATAATTGTTCTGTTGCCACTATAATTTTGGTTATATTTTTACTCTTAATTTAGATTCTATATCTTAAAGCCATTCCTCGGCAAGATTCATCAATAGTCCCATTATTAAATACTCTGCAACCATTAACATATGTCGATACTACTTTATTATTTAGCATTGTACCAACAAGTGGAGTCCAACCACAGCGACTCAACACATCTTCATCTTTTACTATGTATGAAGTGTTTGGTTTCACTATTGTTAAATCGGCGTAATAACCTTCACGAATATATCCTCGTTTCTCAATATGGAACAATTTCGCTACACGATGTGCCATAAAATCTACCACTTGTTCAACTGTAAATACACCATCATCGGCAAGTTGAAGCATCATCGGCAGTGAATACTGCACAAGTGGTGCTCCCGATGTCGCTTTGATTGCACCACCCTCTTTTTCGCTCAAAAGGTGAGGAGCATGGTCAGTTGCGACAACATCAATCAATCCCGAATTTAGTCCATCACGTAATGCTTGACGGTCTTCAAGTGATTTTATTGCGGGATTCCATTTTATTCGAGTACCAAGAGTTGCATGGTCTTCGGCAGTCCACCATAAATGATGAGCACACACCTCGGCTGTAATCTTTTTATCTTCCAGAGGCTCTCTTGTGAGTAATTTAAGCTCCTCAGCTGTTGAGATATGTAACACATGCAATCGGGCATTATGTCGGCGAGCCATCTCAACAGCTTTCTCGGTTGATTTATAACAAGCCTCAACACTTCGAATATTTGGGTGTTCCTCAACGGGCACATCTTCACCATATTTCGCAATCATCGCCTCTTTATTGCGACGAATAACATCTTCATCTTCAGAGTGAATTGCTATCAACGCCGGCACTTCGGCAAAAATGCGATTCAAAGCCTCATTATTATCAACAAGCATATTGCCTGTTGATGCCCCCAAAAATAATTTCACACCGGGAACTTTTGTGTAATCACATTCAAGCAATGTGTCGATATTATCATTAGTCGCTCCTATATAAAACGAATAATTTGCCACCGACACCTCTTCGGCTCTACGATGCTTTGCGTCAAGTGCGTCAAGAGTTATTGTTTGTGGTATTGTATTGGGCATATCCATAAACGAAGTCACTCCACCAGCCACTGCTGCACAACTTTCGGTTGCCATATCGGCTTTGTGTGTCAATCCGGGATCACGAAAATGCACTTGGTCATCAATGCAACCAGGCAACAGATAAGCACCTTCGGCATCATGTTTATTGATATCTCCATTCAATAATTGAGCAGGAGCATCGCCCCTGCCAACTTGTTCAATACATTCTCCATTAATGACTACAAAACCCTTAAATCGTTCGCCCTCATTTACGATTAATGCATTATGTATTAATGTTCTGTTCATTTTATTTTTTGCTATAATCGGGATATTTCTTAAACCAACTGCTCATTTTTAGTTTTATCACTCCAAATACAGCTTCTCCAAATATTCCCGAGTTCATTTTGCTTTCGCCCAACACGCGATTGACAAAAATAATGGGAACTTCTTTGATTTTGAAACCATATTTATAAGCAGTAAACTTCATTTCGATTTGGAACGCATAACCTTTGAATCGGATATTATCGAGAGGTAATGCCTCAAGCACTCTGCGAGTGTAACACACGAAACCTGCTGTAGTGTCGCAAATCTTCATTCCGGTAACAATGCGTACATATTTTGAAGCATAGTACGACATCAATACACGTCCCATTGGCCAATTCACAACATTTACACCGGTAATATAGCGTGAACCAATCGACATATCGGCTCCATCTTTTGCACAGGCATCATATAATGCCAACAAATCGTTGGGATTGTGTGAAAAGTCGGCATCCATCTCAAATATATAGTCATATTTTTGTTCAATAGACCATTTGAAACCCGTTATATATGCTGTACCAAGTCCAAGTTTGCCGGCACGCTGAATCAAATGTACACGTCCGGGATATTCTTGTTGCTTTTCTTTCACAATATTGGCAGTGCCGTCGGGTGAGTTATCATCAATCACAAGAATATCAAATTGATGAGGTAAAGCGATTACCGCATCAATAATCTTTGCAGCGTTTTCCATTTCGTTATACATAGGAATAATTACAACGCTGTCGTTATGAGCTGCAGATGCTGTCGAGGTCATATATTATTAGTTTTTGTATAAAGCTACTACGGCTATATAATAATTAATTCGCAAAGATAATAAATTATAGTTCATTATGTATAAATCAACTCGCATTTTTTTACGTTTTTGATTTTTATGCTGATTTTATGATATTTTTCTTCATATTATACAACAAAATTTTAGATGCTTTTGATTAATTATTAAGAATATTTTTTAACTTTGCATATAACTCATTTACGAATATTAATCTTAAAACTAAAATAAATGAAAAAATCTTTACTTTTTGCTTTATCGGCAGTTACAATAGCATTAATGCCGACCGTTTCAAATGCCGGTAGATATACCAAAACTATCGACATTCGTGGTGTGGAATACAAACTTGACACTGTTTTTCACGCAAAAGTAGGTCCTGGAACTACTCAAACTCAACTTCAACTTACCGGACCATCATCAAATCTCCAAGTATTCTACCTCACAGTTGACAAAACAACACCCGGGGTATCAATGCGTGCAGTGTGTGCTACCGACAAGGTTGGCGGAACATCAACCACAACAAACATGGCTAAATCTAAAACAACAGATGGCGTAGCCTACTTTGCCGGAACAAATGGCGACTTCTATACAACAAGTGGCAATGCTACTAACGGGACATCTTTAGTTGGTCGCCCAACAACATCTTGTACCGTTGACCGTGAAGTTTATAAAACCTCAAATAGCAACTATCAATTCACTGTCGATGTTGATGGCAATGCTCATGTTGGACGTCTCAACTACGACACAGGCACTGCAACTATTGGTGACAAAGTAACTCTCTATAAAGGTGTTAACGTGATGTCTCCAAGTAATGGTATAACTATCTACACTCCACGTTATTTTGGCACTACCAACAACACCGATCGTGCCGATGCGTGTGCCGAAGTTACTGCCAAACTCGTTGAGGGCGACAATTTCTATGCAGGTGGCAAATATCGCATGGAAATCACATCTACTGCGACATCTACCGGTGATTTGGCTATACCCTCTGACGGTTTTGTAATCCATGGCAATGGCACAAGCACATCAGGCTGTAACACTGGTGCTCTCGATTTTGTAAATTCTTTGAAAGTGGGGGATATCGTGGAATTTGACCAAATCATTCTCCTTGGTGATAAACGCATCTACCCTGCTCAAATCGTATCGGGTAACCCTAAAAACGTAGGTGGAGGCGAAACTCTTGACACTGAAAGTGAACGTGGCGATGCTTCGGCACTTCACCCACGCACTTCTCTTGGTGTAAGCCAAACAGGCGACAGCATCATCATGATGGTTATTGATGGTCGCACTACTCAATCGGCCGGTGTGCGCACTTCTATGCTTGCCGACGTGATGCGTTATGCAGGTGCTTACGAAGCTCTCAACGTTGATGGTGGTGGTTCTTCAACCCTCTATACTCAAGGTCTTGGCGTGCGCAACAACTGTAGCGATGGAAAAGAACGTGCAGTAGGTAATGCTATCTTCGCTGTACTTGAAGCTCCAGAAAACAACGAAGTGGCTGAAATCCAATTCAAAGATTGGGTGATGGAAGCGCCTAAATATGGTGCATATACTCCTACAATCTATGCTTATAACAAACACGGCAAAATGATTAACAACGACCTCAAAGGCTTCACTCTCACTTGTCCCGGAGGTCTTGGCGAAATCATAAGCGACACTACTCTATTTGCTAATGGAGAAGGCACTCACGCCCTCACAGCATCTTATAACGGCATTACTGCTACAATCCCTGTAACAATCAGCACAACCGGTACTGCCGAATTGAAATATGACTCTGTTCTTATCGACAATTATCGTGAATGGCCTGTTGACGTGCAAGCATTGGTAAATACCACTTATATGCCTCTCGACCCTCGTGCTCTCACTTGGTCTTCGGCCGACGCAGCTATTGCTACAGTTGACGAAGTTGGTATTGTTAAAGGTCAAGCCAACGGAACTACAGACCTTACAGGTGTATTTGGAGAAAATGAATACAAACTCAATCTCACCGTTGAATGTCCTACATCTCATGCAATGCCTATTGATAAAGAAATTGTTGATTCTACTTGGTCAAAGAGTTTAAGTGGTGTGAAAGATTTAACAATGAGCCAACTCCCTTCAGGATTTGCACTCGATTTCACAATCTCATCTTCTCGTTCATCTAAAATCACTCTTTCTAAGGACATTCGCATTTGGAGTCTCCCCGACACTATCCAAATTCGCATCAACCCCGGAGATATTTCAGTAACAAGTGTAGGCGTAAACCTTGTTCCAAACAATGGCCGCGCAATAAATACCTCATTCTCTACTATTGAGTCTAACAAAGAGAATATTCTTTCGATTCCGGTAAGTGCAATTGGCGATCCTAACGATATCGGCATCTATCCTATATTATTCAAGACTATCTCTATTTCACCCAAAGGATCTACCAATACCGTAGCCCATATCGACATTAACGGATTTGAAGCTATCTACAAAAATGTTCCCGATGCAAGCGTAGAAGGCATCATCGCCGATGGTGCAAATATGCAAGGCTTGATTATTGCACCCAATCCTATAGCTCAAGGTGAAAATGCAGCTATTAACGCTTCAGAAGATGCAACATGGGAAATATACACCATTGCCGGCACTTTAGTTGCAAAAGGAAACGGCAACACTATTGCCTCTGCATCACTTGTAAGTGGCTCTTATATCGTGAAAGTAATCGACAATGGCACAACAGCAGCTGCTCAATTAATTGTTAAATAATATTTTATCATAAAATTATTGCCATAAGTAGTCGTAAATGCGCTACTTATGGCAATTAAAATTTATTTTCATGCGCATATTATATACATTATCACTATGCTTAGCCATATCCTCTACTTCCGCTTTATATGCCAATCGTATTGAGATGCTTCAAGGAGTTGAGTTTTCAATTGACACCCTAAGCCATTACAAAGCAGGGCCAGGAGCTACCTATACCTCTCTAAATATGCAGTCGGAGTCTAAAAACCTTAATGTGTTTATTCTCGAGATGGACATGAAGGGACACGACAATGTAGAATATCGCATGGAAATAGGCAATGACACCACACTCACCACTGAGCAAATCTCAAGCATTGCAAAGCGCAAAACTAATGAAAACACCCACTATTTTGCGGCCGTAAATGCCGACTTTTATATAACATCGTCATATGTCCCTGAATATGCCGGACAGCCTCATATGAACTGCATCATGAATGGCGAAATAGCAGGCACAGGCTATCTTGCAGCTGCCGATTATGGGCATTTTTTCATGGATCAAAACAAAAATATGTGGTGCGACAATCCCTCTCAGTCATTCACCCTAAGCCTCCCCAACGGCTCTATAGTGGAGTTGCCTCGCATCAACCAAGATATCTACGACAACGAAATAGTATTGTTTAACTCTAAATATGGCCGTCAAACTCGCGTGAGTGGTTGTACCGACGTAAGGGTACGGCTCGCTGAAGGAGAATCGTGGGGGATCAACCGCCCTATCAAACTTATCGTAACGTCAGCACCCTCAACTGCAGGAGCCACACCAATTACTCCCAACGAAGTGGTAATAAGCGCAAAAGGCGACGAGCAGTCAGCTAAATTGGCTGCGTTAAAAGTAGATGACGAGTTAACCCTCAACTGCAACATCTCTCTTCAAGACTATAACATCGCCCCCGACATAAAAGAATGTAGCGGAGGCGATGTAGTTATCCTTAAACGTGGCGAAGTTGTTTATGAAGCTATTAGATTTATCAACGGACGCGATAGCAATAACCCTCGCACAATGTTTGGTTACAACGAAGATCGCAGCAAGATGGTGTGGTGTGTAGTTGACGGCCGTGGAGTATCAACAGGCTGCACATATCCCGAAGGTGCCGATTTAATGAAAATCCTCGGTTGCTACGATGCCCTCAATGTTGATGGTGGTGGTTCATCGGGCATGTATCTTGAGTCTTTTGGCATCGTCAACCACCCAAGTGATGGCAAAGAACGTGCCGTATCAAATGGTTTGTTTGCTGTGTTAAATGCACCTAAAGACAATAACATTTCTGAAATACGTTTTGCCGATTGGAGTGTAAAATCGCCCAAATATGGCAACTACACCCCTGTGATTTATGGATATAATCAATATGGGTTACTTATCGATACCGATGTAAAAGGCTATACACTCTCTTCGCCTAAAGAATTAGGAGAAATCATTAACGATGGTGCCACGCTCTTTGCCAATGGCGACGGCACACATCTGCTCACAGCATCATATGGCGATGCTACAGCACAAGTTGTAGTAACAATAGGAGGAGGCGAGCCATCGTTCCGTCTGGATAGCGTATTAGTTAATTCCTATTTTGACTATAATATGGAAGTTTCCGCATTAGTCGGCAACAATCCTATGCCACTTGATAATATCGCTCTTGATTGGAGTGTTGAAGACAACACTATCGCCTCAATAGATGCCAATGGCTTAATTCATGGGATTAAAAACGGGACTACTCTCGTTTATGGTTCTGTTGACGAATTTTCCGACACAATACTTGTAAAAGTGGAAATACCCGAAGTGCGTTACAACGATGCAGAATCAGCTATCGACATCGACACGTGGAGATTCTCAAAAAGTGGAATCAAAAATGAAACAATAAGTGCTTGTGGATCCAATGGTGTGGCTGTTGACTACACTATCAGTTCATCGCGCAACGCATATATAAAAATGGCAAAAGAATTGCCGTTATGGAGTCGCCCCGATTCTATCGAACTGCAACTCAACCCTGGAACTGCCACTATCAAGCAAATCACTATACAAGCAACTCCTAGCCATGGTGCAAAAGCTGTAAACCACACCATCACACCCACTCTCAATGCCAATACCATTAATCGCATTGCTATATCGGTGAGTGATATTGCCGACATCACCGATGCCGGAATTTTCCCTCTTTCAATCAATGTCATAACGATATATTTCAGCGATGCAGTCAACACAGTGGGACATATCGAAATACCTCACATCTATGGTGTCCATACAGCAATTGCTCCCGATGCGGGTGTGGAAAATGTGATTATTGACAGAGTCAACGCCCTTATTTCCTACCCTAACCCCGTTGACAAAGGCGAAATCATAAATCTAAACATCGATAGCAACAACAGTTATTCAGTATATTCCATTTCCGGTGCAATTGTATTCGAGGGCAAAGGTAACACTATCGACACCTCCTATCTTTCTCAAGGTATATACTTTATCACAAGCGATAATCTCACAACTAAAATAATTATTAAATAACATAACCAATTTATGAAAAAAACTCTTTTAATCTCGCTTGCCTTAATTGCCCCACTCGCTTCGTGGGCTACAAAGGAATGGACTTTGCAAGGCAACACCTACACAGTTGACACAGTGTATCATGCACCGATTGGTCCGGGTACAACTCAAACATCTCTCCGTGTTGTAGGTGCTTACAACCTCAACGTATTTTACACTGTTACCGACCTCACCCACCCCAATGTGGAAATGCGTGTAGCTCCTGCCAATAACAATTCTCTCGCAGGTGGAGCAGGTGTATCAACCATGGCAAAAAACAATACTACCGACGAAGTGCAATATTTTGCCGGTGTAAATGCCGACTTCTTTGGCAACAGCAAACCTATCGGTTCAACTGTAATCAACAACGAAATATGGTATGCCAATAATAACGGCTGGACCGGTTGGGCTATCGATGCTAACAAGAAAACCCTTGTAGGCTCTTCTTCATTCAGTGGCACTGTCACTTCAAGCGCCGGCACTTCGCATGCACTCACCACTATAAACAATGCTCGTTATGAGGACAATCTCATCATTTACTCTAAAAAATACGGCACTACTACCGGGACAAACGATTATGGCTACGAAGTGGTAATCACTCCTATAAATGGCGGTGTGTTGAGTATGGGAACAGTGCAAATGACCGTAGCCGAAACACCTCACACTACAGGTTCTACAACTATCCCTGCAGGTAGTTATGTTCTCTCCGGACATGGCACAGCTGCAACATTTGTAGCAGGTCTAACTCAAGGCGAAACAATCACTATCAATACTCAAATGACGCTTGGCGATAACACCATTATCCCCACTCAAATGGCTGGTGGACAACCTATGATTCTTTCGGGTGGTCAAGTATTGTCAACCGAGACAGCCCTCGACCACTTGACAGCCCTCAACCCTCGCACCGCTATCGGTTATGACGCAACCGGCACAAAACTCGTCTTGTTAGTAGTCGATGGTCGCAGCACTGCTTCACAAGGTTGCGTATCTAAAGTGCTTGCCGACATCATGCGCGAAGTAGGTTGTAGCGAAGCTATGAACTTCGACGGTGGTGGTTCTTCTGCAATTTACACAAAAGTCCTTGGCGTGCGCAACGACCCAAGCGACGGCAAAGAACGTTCAGTAACAAATGGTGTATTTGCTGTATCAAATGCCCCTGTTGACAACACCGTTGCCGCTCTCGCTTTTGAAGATTTCAAAACTGCATTACCCAAATATGGTTTCTATAACCCACGCGTGTATGCGTTCAATAAATATGGCGTAATGATTTCCGACGACTTTGAAGAAGCCACCCTCTCTTGCCCCAAAGAATTGGGCGAAATTGTTGAGAACGGCACTATCCTATTCTCTAATGGAGAAGGTTCTCACGTGCTAACTGCAACATATGGCGATGCCAAAGCCGAAGTTATCGTGACAATAGGCAGTGGCATTCCATCATTCCGTCTCGACAGCGTATTGGTTGATTCTTACACCGACTATCCTATGGAAGTGACTGCGACTGTAGAGGACAAACAAATGCCGCTTGAAAACTCTGCTTTGACTTGGACTGTTGAAGACAACTCTATCGCAACAGTTGATGATGCAGGGGTAGTTCATGGTGTTAAAAATGGCACAACCAAAGTTTTTGGTGCTGTTGAAGATTTTTCCGATACTATCCTTGTGAAAGTGGAAATCCCTATCGTGCGTTATCAAGATGCCGAAACAAATGTTGACGTAACTACTTGGAAACTCACTAAGAGCGGAGTAAAAGAAGAAGCAATAAGTGCTTGTGGATCTAATGGCGTGGCTGTTGACTACACTATCAGTTCTTCACGCAACGCATATGTGAGAATAGCTAAAGAATTGGCAATTTGGAGCCGCCCCGACTCTATCGAGCTTCAACTCAACCCCGGGGCTGCCACTATCAAACAAATAACTATCCAAACTACTCCAAGCCAAGGTGCTAAAGCTACAAACCTCACAATCACTCCTACTCTCACAGCCAATACTGTTAATCGCATAGCAATCCCTATGGGCGATTTTGCCGACATAACCGATGCCGGAATTTATCCACTCACAATCAATGCGATATCTGTTTACTTCAGCGACGCAGTCAACACTGTGGGACATATCGAAATACCCCACATCTATGGTGTTTACACTGCAATCGCTCCCGATGCGAGCGTGGAAAATATCACTATCGACAATACTACTGAAACGCTAATCATCGCCCCCAACCCCATTGATGCTGGCGAAATCGTTTCAATCAACGCATCTGCTGATGCTGTTTTCTCAATCTATAACACTGCCGGTGCATTAATTATAAAAGGCAATGGCAACAAAATCGCCACTGCCAACCTCGGCACAGGTATCTACATCGTATCGGTAATCGACAATGGCATTACTCGTGCAACTCGTCTCATTATTAAGTAATATCTTCGCTCTTAACGCGATTTTCTCTCATAAAAAGAAAAGCCTCGACAAGAAAGTCGGGGCTTTTCTTTTGAGCGGAAGACGGGGCTCAAACCCGCGACCCTCAGCTTGGAAGGCTGATGCTCTATCGACTGAGCTACTTCCGCAATTATAAAACTTTTTGTGTGGGCGAAGATGGATTCGAACCACCGAAGGTATAAACCAGCAGATTTACAGTCTGCCCCATTTGGCCACTCTGGTATTCGCCCTAAATCGGGTGCAAAGATAATCAAAGTTCTTTAACCTTGCAAGCGAAATCGTGCATTTTAATTGCTGCAACGGCTGCTTCTTCCCCCTTATTTCCGAGCGCGCCTCCACATCGATCGAGTGCATCTTGCTCACAATCAACAGTTAGCACACCAAATATAACCGGGATATCACAATCGGCATTAAGAGATGTTATCCCTTGAGTTACGCTTTGACACACATAGTCAAAATGTGGCGTTCCTCCTCGAATCACACAACCAAACACAATTATTGCATCATAGAGCGATGATTCTATTAGTTGTGAAGCTGCAAATGTGAGTTCTACGGCTCCGGGAACATGATAAACATCTACATCGTCTTCTGCAAACCCTTGTAATGAGAATACTTTTAATGCCCCATCAGTAAGTGCACCGGTTATATGTGCATTCCATTCGGCAGCTACGATAGCCACTCTCATATTTTCAACTTTGGGAATTTCTCCTTGTGGTGCGCTGTGAGATAAACTTGTTGCCATATGTATAATTTTTTTGAAATGATTATTATTTAGGAAACATTTTGTGCCACAATCCCAATATATCAAGATTGCTGTTATTTGCATTTAGCAGTATTTCTACTATTTGTTTATGCTCATCGACAGCATTTAGCTTTGTGGCTTTATGAAGCATTGTATTGAGCAAGTGTACTCCTTTGTCGCGAGTATTTTTTGTTTGAATCAATGCTCCGCCAAGAGATATTGAGAGGTGGAGTTGTTGTAGTGAAAATTCCGGTTCTATGCGTGTGAGATATTTCAATGCTCGAGTATAAAAGTGTATCGCTTCGCGATAACGATTCATTTGAGAAAGCGTATCACCCTCATTCTCAAGCGAATTTACAAGGCGTGTTGTTGCTTCAACAATCCCTGAATTAACTTCGGCAAGGTGGACCGATGTTTCAACCTGATATTGTGCTAATAGATTCGCTTGGTCAACTTTTGAACGATAAATTGTGGTAGAAGCATTAAGTGCCGTAAGTAATGCCGAATTATATCGCCGAGGATTTGTTTTTGATAGTTTCTCCAAAAGTTTTACCACCTTCAAAATCTCTCGTTCGGCCTGCTTAAATTCTTTTTTATTGCTGTGAACTATCGACAAGTCAAACAGCAACATTGCAAGTAAGCACATAAAACTCTCATCTTTGCGACGAGTATTTTGCACTAATATAGATAATGCCTCAGCTGCTATTACTAATGCTTGTTCATATTTTTCATCTTCTATGAAAGTCGCAGCCAAAACTTGCTTTATTGCGACATGAACATCGACCACATTATCGGAACTACAACGAGAAAACATCGTGTTAAGCCATTGTAGATGGGCAATTGCCTTACTTATGTTATTTTCTGAAATCATGTGGTTTACCACCACTCTCATCGTATCTATAATTGTTGATAACGAAGCGTTGGCAAGTCCATGACGAATAGAATAAATCGACGACCCGGATTTGAACGCTGCAAGTTGATTGAGCGAATGTGAATTGCTTACACTTATAAAAAGTGAGTCGAGCGACGATTTCATTAATTGGCAAATAAATAATTATTTGTTGCCTCGCGACTTATGCCCAAGATAACCACCATGATGACGTTTGGCATAATCAGCTTTTGTAAATCCGGTTTTCTTCATTACGCTTACTACCAAAACATCGCCTATTACTGTCATCATTGTGGTTGAAGTCGTTGGAGTAAGTCCAAGTGGACACACCTCAGCCGCACCTCCGGTTACTAAAAGAAAATCGGCATCATGGGCCAATTCACTATCAGGATTTCCGGTGATTACAATTAATGGCAATTGTGGATATAGATTGCGTGCAAGAGTTACCAAGTCAATAATCTCGCATGTTTTACCCGAATTTGAAATCAACAACATTATATCATTGGGTTGCAACAAACCTAAGTCGCCATGTTGTGCTTCACTTGGGTGAATATTAACAGCAGGAGTCCCGGTCGAACTAAATGTTGTAGCGATATTCATTGCTATTTGACCGGCTTTTCCCATTCCCGATGTTACAAGTTTGCCTCCTCGATTGTGAACATGATCTATGATTGCATCTACAGCTTTTTCATAATCTTCAGTCACCGGGATATTGCTAATTGCCTTACTCTCAGCCTCAAGAATTTCACGCATTGTTTGAATGGCATCCATATTGAGTATTATATGATGATTTTGGTGAGTAAATTTATGCTACAAAGTTACAATTTTCTTTTTAATTTTTCATTATGAATAGTACAAACACTCTATATTCCATCATGAAGAATAAAAATCAGCCATGAGAGGTTACAAATAAATCTCGTTCCTCAAATAAACTGATAGCCTTTACCCACTCCATATCAATCTCAGCTCCTTGTGCCGTAATTGGGTCAAATCCGGCCATTATCGTTCGACCAATACATTTTACATCACCCGTTTCAATATTGATAACACGTTGTTCCAATTTGAGACTTCGCGGTGAGATTGAAGTCGCAGTTGTGAGCACAGCAATGGGTTCTTTAATATATCCAGGAGAGAAAAAATCGCAATTTATGTTTACGATTACTACATTTATATTTTTCCAATTAACCAATTCCGGTTTTACTGCATTAAAATATGCCGTTTTGCCAATATCCATATATTCAAGATAGGCATTATTGTTAATGTGACCTATCATATCGATATCGTTAAACCTTATTTGTATTGGAGTCATATGACGATAAGGCTGAGAAGCCTCTGGCACTCGTGGATTACTTGATGCTGGGTATGATATAGGAGTCATTAGTTAATGAATTATTAAGTTTGTTATAACATTTCGCCCTGCCACTTTGTTTAGAGCTTCAATGAGGCGTGTACGATGAAACTGCAACTCATTTTTGAGTGCTGCCGATGATAAATACACATGAAACACCCCATTTTCTATATAACGGCGAGTTGTATATCGATTTATGCTTTGACCCACAATTTCGGGCCACATATAGCATAATTTTTGTTCATCAAAAGTTGACGACATACCACTCTCATCAAGAGCTGCATCTATGATATCTTTTATGCTTTTTGCGTCGTTGCGTTTCATCTCTAATTTGCCTCAATAGGTGTAAATTGTCCGTCACCGACTTCCCAAATCCTATAATCACCCGAGGTGCGAGCAATGATGCGATCAAGATGTGTACGATTAGTATCCGTTATGAAGATTTGCCCAAATGTATCGTTCATCACAATCTCCATAATATGTTCAACACGAGTGGAATCAAGCTTGTCAAAAATATCATCGAGCAACAATAATGGTTTTAGAGATGTCGCCTCATGTAAGATTTCATATTGCGCAAGTCGCAAAGCAATAGTAAACGTTTTGCATTGACCTTGCGAACCGGTGCGTTTGATAGGCATTCCCGATATCATCATTTCAATATCGTCACGATGAATTCCCACCGATGTGTGTTTTATAATTTCATCATGACGGCGCGCACTATCTAACAGAGACTCCATTGTTACTTCTGCTTGATTAAGTGCGCTTTGGTAACTCAGACTCACCTGTTCTCCATCTCCGGCTATTGCATTATAATATTTATTAAAAATCAACGATAATTTGTCAATCCATTCATTGCGTTGGAGATTGATATATTGCGCCGACATTGCCATTGTCATTTCAATTGCCACATATAGATTATGATCTACACATCCATCACGAAGTAACTTATTGCGCTGTTCTAAGGCTTTATTATAACGAATGAGTTGATCTAAATAAGTATGATCACTTTGCGAGATAATCATATCAATAAAACGGCGACGTTCATCACTGTTTCCACGTATTAGGTCTATGTCATTTGGAGCAATGATAACAAGGGGAAATAGTCCAATGTGTTGGCTCAATCGTTGATACTCTTTTCCCTTTCGTTTGAGAGTTTTTCGTTTGTTTCGACTCATGCCAAGCGACAAATCCTCTTCAATATTACGGCGCAGATATGATGCATTTACGATACAAAACGATTCTTCGCGTTTTATTAGCATTGAATCTTGCACACCATTAAAACTCTTGCAAAAACTCATATAATAGATAGCATCAAGCAAATTACTCTTTCCCATGCCATTATTTCCCAAAAGACAATTAGCTTTTGGTGAGAACTCTAATCGTGCTTGTGCGATATTCTTAAAATTATCTATTGCAAGTCGCTGTAAAATCATAACACAAAGTTACAAATTATTTCTGTCTAAATAGGACTACTCTTTTAACTTTTGTAGGATATATTGGCGTATTTGCTCTTTTGTTAAGTCATATTTGGGTTCTAATGTTGCAAAGTTTCCATCAGGAACAAACTGTCCGCAAAGTAACATCGCTATAATATTTTTAGAAGAAAGTCGATATCGAGAATAGGATAAGGCTTTTTCTATTCCAGTGTGAATTGAGTAACCCTCTTTAACTATACTATAAATATCATAATAGTCGCGAAATTTCATTCGGCGCAACATTACCTCCATTTTCATTGCCATAATAGCTTCTATATCTGCCAATTTGATATTGCCGAGATAATCAATGGTTGAGGATATGGGAGAGAGATTATCACTCACAAAAAAAGAGAACTTTACCCCTTTTACAAGAAATTCAACTTGGTCAAATCCGAGCATATTAAAGTTGTCAATTTCTCCAATTTTTTCGGTTAATTCTTTCTCTATAATGTTCCATTTAACCTCTGGCCTTTCAGTTTTAGATATTCGCCACATCATAAAATCTAAATCCTCGCTTTTACGATGCCCAAGTTGCATCGCAAGAGCTGTTCCTCCACACAATACATATGGTTTAATACATTCTAATTGTGCCACCTTTTCAATTATGGCATCGATTTTAGTCGTTAATCCCTGGCGCATATGATACATTCTTTAATAACTTATTGATATGTTGTTTCTCGACTTTTGCTAAATATTTTTCAGGTTCATTGATGCCAAAGTAATACATAGCAATCATCACATTGAGGCGTTGCATATACTCTCCTTGTATTGCCATTCTATTTCGCCATACTTGCTGAATTTGTTTTCGTGGATAAAGTTCAAACATTAAGTTTATGTCATCAATATCCAATGTGGTAAAACATTTTTCAATTAACTCCTCGTCGGGAATCGCATCAAATGATTTTACATCATATGACCAAAACGCATTTTTAGCAACTAATTGCTCGCAAAGATGGATTCGAATAGATTGTTTGCGTTTTTTTACAGCCTGCATTGCTTGCATCTTCACAAGTTCGCCATCAGGCAATGAAAAGAATGCCTCCAATTTCATTGCCAATTGAAGTGACATTTCACGTTTGCCACTGATAATACAATTCAATAACTGACGAGGAATATTTATTTCACGAGCCAATTCAGCCTGTGTCATTTCTGCATGAGTCGTAAGGTTATTTATGTATTCTCCTATACTACAGTTCATCACGATATATTGTTGTCAACAAATTTGTTTACAAAAGTAGTCTGCTTTTTTCTTAAAACAAAGAGATTTATTAAGTTTTTTCTTTTTCTTGGTCAAATTAATGTTTTTTCAGAATATAAATAAAAAACTGGATATATCCATTATGGAAATACCCAGTTGAGAGAATATCTACTGTTTTAGATTAATCCATTGTGTTGATGGGGAGGGCGACGATTTTCATATCGTTGGCGCGAATGAAATCAACCACCTCTTGGCGCACTTCACTTTCGGGAACATCTGCTTCAATGCGCTTAACGGCATTAAATACCGATGTCCCACTTTGATATACATGGCGATAACATTTTGCCACATCATCGATTTGATCTTCGGTATATCCATGCTTACGCATAACTACTGCATTGATGCCAAAGTAGCTTACGGGATTATGTGCAAAGATTGTAAATGGAGGCACATTGCCATTAATGCGACAACCTCCTTTTACCAATACCCAACGTCCTACTTTGCTCTTTTCATGAAGAATAGAGCAACTTGAAAGAATACTACACTCATCAACTGCTACATCGCCGGCAATCAATACACTGTTACCTATGACGCATTTGCCTTTAATCACTGTATCATGTCCGATGTGCGACTCTGCCATAATGAAACAATCGTCGCCAATGCGAGTGCCTCCACTTGAGTAGATGCCTCGATTGATGATTACATGTTCGCGTATCACGACATTATCTCCAATATAGCAATAAGTATCTTCTCCTTTCCAACGGAAGTCTTGTGGGTCGGCTCCAATGATTGAACCTTGATATACTTTAGTATTGCGTCCCATACGGGTGCCGCGAATAATACTGGTATATGGCATAATTTCACAACCATCACCTATCTCTACATTTTGGTCGATATAGGCAAAGGGGTGGATTGTTACGTTTTCACCGATTTTTGCCGAAGGGTCAACGTGAGCTAATGGGCTTATCATAATTTTTTCAATTTAAGGTATTATTCTATTTATTATCTACCACCACCGAGTGATTGGTAAAGGTTAATTATGGCTTGAGTTTTGGTGTGCTCGCATGCCAATTGCGACATTTGTGCAGCCAAAAGATTTTGTTGAGCTGTGAGAACCTCAAGATAAGTTGATGTACCCAAAGTCAATAACTCTTGAGTATATTCCACCGATTTGTCAAGGTTTTCGATTTGTTTATCTAATAGTTTTACTTTTTCATCGCTCTTTTCACATAGGGTCATGGCATCGCTCACTTCGGCACTTGCACTTAAAAGGGCATGTTCAAAATTGTTCATTGCTTGTTGTTGAGCAGCTTTTGAGGCTTCGAGTGTCGCAATGTTTTTACCACGAGAGAATAGTGGTGCGGTCAATGAACCGGCTAACTGCACAAACCAATCGCCGGGATTCATTATTACCGAACCGGCTGAATTGGTAAACCCTCCATTTGCCGAGATTGTCAAATTAGGATAAAATGCAGCACGAGCAAGATTAGTGGCATAGAATGCTTTGGCTAATTCCATTTCCGATGCTCTAACATCGGGACGCACTGCCAATTCTGCCATAGGCACTCCGGCTCTTACCACGTTGGGCATTGCCAACTTGGCTTGTGATGACACTGTCCATTTTTGAGGCAACACATTTAGAAGCAATGACATTGTATTATTTGTTTCATTGAGAGCCACTTCAAGGTCGGTAATTGATGCCAATAGATTGTAGTAACTTGCTGTACTTTGCACAATGGCGGCTTCATTTAAGCGACCATCGAGCTTGAGGTTTTTCATCACCTCAATGCTTTCATTCCACAATTTGGCAGTTTCTTTATTCAATTCTATTTGGCGTTGAATTGTGGCAATTGCATAATAACAATTTGCCACCCCTCCAATGATTTGAGAGCGAACGGCTTGATTGTAAGCTTTTGTTTGCTCTACGGTAGCTTGTGCACTGCGTTTGTTATTGAGTAATTTGCCAAAAATATCTATTTCCCAGCTCACGGCCAATGGAATTTGGTATGTGCCAATGAAATCACTTCCGGCAAATGATGAATAACTTCCGCTTGGAGCTAATGCCACCGAGGGGAGGTAGCTTAGTTTGGCTCCTTTGAGTTGTGCTTGTGCAATATCTACATTGAGTTTTGCATTTTGCAAGTTCACATTGTTGGCAAGTGCTTGATTTATCAAATCTACAAGGACCGGATCGGTAAATACCTCTTGCCAACGAAGATTGCCAAATGTCGTTGAATCTATCTCCCCTTCTTGAGCTTTGGCATATTCGGCAATAAGAGAGCTTTCGTTTTGGGGAGTCTCATATTTTTTATACACTCCACAGCTACTCAGCATCGAGATGCAGAGACATATGGTTGCAATATATTTCATTTTATTAGTCATAGTCATAACAGTGATTAGTTTCGTGAATATTGTTCCAACTCTGATTCTATACCGGCATTGTCGGTATCTTTCCACTTGATAGGAGTGAATTTCTCTTGAATTGTTTGGAAAATCACAAATAATGCAGGAACGATGAATACTTGTAGAATCATACCGATTAACATACCTCCGATCGAACCGGCACCGAGTGCATTGTTACCATTTGCTCCTACACCTGAAGCAAACATCATTGGCAACAAACCGATAATCAATGCCAATGAGGTCATCAAGATAGGACGCAAACGAGCAGCTGCACCAGCTACGGCGGCATTGGCGATACTCATACCTGTGCGACGACGTTCAACGGCAAATTCCACAATCAAGATTGCGTTCTTCGCCAATAGACCGATGAGCATAATCAACGCGATTTGTAGATATACGTTGTTGGTTATACCGCCCACTTTGGCAAAGATAAATGTACCCATCAACCCAAATGGGATAGAGAGAATTACGGCCAATGGCAAGATATAACTTTCATATTGTGCACTTAACAATAGATATACAAACAAGAAACATAAACCAAAGATTATGGCAGTTGCACTACCCGATGATGATTGCTCTTCACGAGTCATACCGGCATATTCATAACCATAGCCTTGTGGAAGATATTTTTGCGCAGTGCGGTCGATTGCTGCAATTGCATCACCCGAAGAATATCCGGGAGCAGGAGTACCCGACACTGAGATTGCGGTAAACATATTGAAACGGCTCAACAAGTCGGGTCCATAAACACGCTTAAGCGACACAAAGTTGCTTATTGGAGCCATTTCTGCACCATTGCGAATCTTGATGCTATTAAGTGTTTCGGGCGATACACGAGAATCGGGGGTTGCTTGCATCATTACACGATATAACTTCCCAAAACGGTTAAAGTTTGACACATACATCCCACCATAATATCCTTGCAAAGTGGTGAGGATAGTTTGAGGGCTTAACCCTGCTTGTTTAGCTTTTGCCACATCGATATCCACTAAATATTGAGGGAACGACGGGTTAAAAGTCGTGTATGCCATTTGAATTTCAGGGCATTTATTTAATTCAGCAAGGAAGTTCATGGCAATATTGTGGAACTTGTTGATGTCACCACCGGTTTTGTCTTGAAGCTTAAAGTCAAAACCGTTTGTAACTGAGTATCCCGAAATCATAGGAGGAGCAAAGAACATTACACGACCATCCTTGATTTTTTGTCCGGCCATTGCATAGAGTTGTTGTACGATTTTATCGCTACGTTCATCTTCGGTGCGTTCTTCCCAATTTTTCAATTTGATGATGAATGCACCATAGGTAGCACCTTGACCGGCAACGAAACTATATCCGTTAACCATCACACGAGTTTGGATTGCAGGGACTTGTGCGAGAATCTTGTCAACTTGGTCGAGCACTTCTCCGGTGCGTTCTTGCGAAGTCGCAGGAGGCATGTCGATAACGGCAAAGATTGTACCGGTATCTTCATCGGGAACGAGAGCTGTTGGGGTTGAACCCATTAGCCAAACGAGAGCTGCAATAGCTATTGCAACGATAATTAGTGATAGTTTCTTTGCCTTGATAAAGAATTTTGTCACACCTTTATATTTCTCAAGCATTCCATCGTATGCAGCATTGAATGCGATGTGGAAACGTTTCACTATGCTTTGTTTTTCCCCTTCGTGTTCTTCGTGAGGTTTGAGGAAGATAGCACAAAGAGCAGGTGAAAGTGTCAATGCATTCACTGCCGAGAATGCAATTGAGATTGCCATGGTGATACCGAATTGTTTGTAGAATACACCACTTGTGCCGGGCATAAATGATACAGGGATAAACACAAGCATCATAACGAGAGTGATTGATATCAATGCTCCGGCAATTTCTCCCATTGCATCGATAGAAGCTCGACGAGCCGACTTATACCCCACATCAAGCTTGGCATGCACAGCTTCGACCACCACAATCGCATCATCGACCACAATCGCAATAGCCAGCACAAGAGCCGAAAGTGTAATCAAGTTGATTGAGAATCCAATCATGTTCATCACGAAGAATGTACCAATCAATGCCACAGGAATTGCAATTGCCGGAATGATAGTAGAGCGAATATCTTGAAGGAAGATATAAACAACAATAAACACAAGCACGAATGCTTCGAGCAATGTTTTGATTACTTCGTGGATAGATGCTTCAAGGAACTCATTTGTGTTCATTGGAACCTCTATTGCCAATCCCTTGGGAAGGTCTTTCTTGGCTTCATCAAGCATTACAAGAATATTCTTAATGATTTCGGTTGCATTTGACCCCGGAGTTTGGAAAATCATTGCAGTGGCTGCTGTTTTTCCATTAACTTTACTTTCAAATCCGTAAGAAACACGACCTAATTCCACCTCGGCTACATCTTTCAAATATAGAATCTCGCCATCGGGAGTAGCTTTGACTACAATTTGTTCAAATTCTTCTGGAGTTACCAAGCGTCCTTTATATTTCATGATATATTGGAAACTTTGGTTGCCCCATTCGCCAAATTGACCGGGAGCTGCTTCAATATTTTGTTCGGCAAGAACGGCTGAGATATCCGAAGGCATCAAGCCATATTGAGCCATTACATCGGGCTTGAGCCAAATGCGCATTGAGTAGTCGGCTCCAAGCACCATTGCATCACCCACACCCGAGATGCGTTGAACTTGCGGAATGATGTTGATTTTTAGGTAGTTTTCAACAAACTCGGTAGAGAGTGTGCTGTCTTCGGCATATACACTCAAAGCCATCAACATAGAGGTTTGACGTTTTTGAGTAATCACACCCACTTTTGTTACTTCGGCGGGAAGCAAGCCTTGTGCTTTTGCAACGCGATTTTGCACATCGATAGCAGCCATATCAGGGTCATATCCTTGTTCAAAATAGACAGTGATAGTAGCGTTACCGGTGTTGGTCGCAGTTGAAGTCATGTAGGTCATGTTTTGAGCACCATTGATTTGTTCTTCAAGTGGAGCTACAACCGAGTTAAGCACAGCTTGTGCATTTGCTCCGGTATAGGTTGTTTGCACCGATATTGTGGGAGGAGCAATGTCGGGGAATTGTGTTACCGGGAGAGCAAACAAGCCAATCAACCCCAATAACACGATAAATATTGAGATAACCGTCGAAAGTACCGGACGATTAATAAAATTATCAAGTTTCATAAGCGATTAATTGCTGACAATTAAAGGTTCAATAAATTCGTAAATTATTTATTTGCAGTTTTGTCGATTGGTTTGATAATAAGACCATCTTTAACAGTAGTACCGACCCCTTCGATTACGATTTTATCGCCTGCTTTAAGACCGGTTGTTACAATATATTCTTGTCCGTCATTGATTTCAAATACCTCAATTGCCTTGCTTTCAGTTTTATTTGAATCATTTACAAGATATACATATTTCTTGTCTTGGATTTCATATGTAGCCTTTTGTGGTATGATAATAACATCATTTTCTACATATGGGAAGATTACAGCTCCCGTGCTTCCACTACGAAGCATGCCTGCGGGATTGTCAAACAATGCTCTCACTGATGCCGAGCCTGTTGATTGATCAATCACCCCCGATACTGTTGCAACTTTTCCATCTATGCCATACATAGTGCCATCAGCGAGGCGAAGGTTTACTGCCGGCATTGTGGCGATTGCCTCGTCGAGTGATAGTGTTCCATTGTTGGTTAAATTAAGTATATCCTTTTCGTTTAGCGAAAAATAGGCATACACTTGACTGTTGTCGCTCACTGTAGTCAGTGGTTGAGCCATCGATGGAGATGCAAGAGCTCCTACGCGATTGGGTATTGAGCCAACCACACCATCACTTGGAGCAGTAACAACTGTGTAAGATAGATTTTTACGCGCATTTACAAGGCTTGCATTGGCTTGAGCCAATTGCGCTTCGGCTTGAGCAAGAGCATTCTCCGAAAGCTTGTATTCATATTCACTGATGATATTCTTCTCATAAAGAGTTTTTTTGTTATTGGCTGTCAACTGAGCTGTTGCAACTGCCGTTTCGGCAACTTTTACTGCTGCTTGTGCTTGTTCAACTGCTGCATTATATTGAACTTGGTCAAGGGTAAACAACACTTGACCTTTTCTCACCTTTTGACCTTCGTCAACATGAACTCTTGTGATAAAGCCTGTTACTTGTGGGCGTATGTCAATGTCGGCTTTCCCTTTGATGGTTGCAGGATAAGCACGTTGTAACTCTGAATTGCTTGCTCCAACCGTAATTGTTGCAATTTCGGGAGTTGGTGCTTGTTGCTGTTGTTGTCCACCTCCACATGAAGTCATTACCGATAATGATACAACGGCAATAATCATTGAGACTAATCTAACCTTTTTCAATTTCATTTTTTATTAATTTAATTATTATTATCAATACAATTAAGGCTCTCTTTTGGTTTGAGCCTACTTACCATTATGCGAAGATAATACATTGTTTTTATAGTGAAAATATTTTTTATCAAAAATTCAACATCTGTATCTTTTTTTGCGAAGAATAGCACTAAGAACCTATTTGTTAACTATTGTGGGAGATAAAACTTTTTACAAGAGCAAATGCAATCCGGAGGATTGATTTTTGCGTAGCCGGGGTTAGCCACGTAGTGGATAAGCCCGGTAATGTGATTTGGGTAGATTAGAATCTGGAAGATTCATTAATTTGTGACAACTAACGATTCTTTCAGAAACTTCCCCTTGTTAATCCTTTACCGGAGATTTCGCTTCGCTCAATCCCCGGCTACGCAAAAAGCATTACCTTCGGCAATGCCCCCCTCCCGGACAACCATCGCATAAGATTCCATGCCTTCTCCCTCCAAAGAGGTAAATCATTGAAGTAGTGCGAAGCACATGAAAGCGTAGCGTCTATAATAACCGTGTGGTTGAGGTCAAAGACCGAAACCTCCGGTTATTACAATCTACACAAATGCGTCTGACAGACGCGAAACAATCATATAGCAAAATCACGACAGTTACACCATTCCCGTCCTCCGGACGGTTTGGGGAGGAGGATGATTATTCCCTTTCCGGGGGTATCGCTTCGCTCAACCCTCGGTTATTATAGACGCTACGCTCTCCCGTGCTTCGCACGCATTTGTCCTTGAAAATGTTTTATCGGGCACCAATGATTAACTATAAAGTCTATGGTGACTATAGTTAATATAACAAAAAAACGAGCAACCCATAAGGATTGCTCGTTGTGTATATTAAGTTGTTGTATTTCTTATTTTACAAGAACTTTAGAAGCTTTTGAACCTTGTTTTACGATGTAAAGACCGTTTTCAGGATTAGCAACTTTTACACCTTGAAGGTTGAAGTATTCAGCTTCACCGTCAAATTCGTCGATTTCAACGCCTTCAACACCACCTTCTGGAGCTGTTGGCCAAGTGTCACCGAAACCAGCTTCAGCTACACAATAGAGAGCCATACCGTTGTTACATTTGTAAGAGAAGATGTAAGCAGCTTGCTTGCCATTTTCGTCTTCTTCTTTAGCGATAGCGATGTTGTGAACGCGATTACCACCGTCAGATACTTCACCAAGACCAGCTTCAGGAACGCTCCAAAGTTTGCGCATACCTTCGAATGTCATACCTTCGCCAAGTTGGCAAATGTTTACGCGGCAACCGGGAGATACGTCATATTGAGCTTCTGCATAAGCTATGTAAGGTTTTTCAGTGCCGTCGCCATCAAGAACGAATTCGTTAACACCGTTACAACCTACTTTAGGAGCCAATTCAGTAGCAGAAGCGAAGCTTTCTAGCATAGAAAGAGAAGTTTGGTAAAGTGAAGGACAAGTTGTGAAACCGTCAACATAGAACATAGAACCTACGTGACCTTCTTCAGCAACAATGTTTACAGTAGCAGAAGAAGAACCCCAAGTTACTTGGTCAGCTGGATAAGTTTCAGCAAGGTCAACGTTAGATACATAACCTGCGAAGTCATCTTCGTTAGCTACCCATTCAGTAGCACCTTGAGCAAGTTCCCAACGATAGAGACAAAGTTTTTCACCACCTGCAGTTACACCAACAGCACCCATACATACAGCGTTAGAAGTTTCACCAGTGATGTCACCTACAACATCCCAATAGTCGATACGACCTGCAGCATCAGTTTCTTCATCAGGAAGTTTCCATTCGCCAACATTTTTACAAGCACCAGTTTCAAAATCTTCAACAACGTAGATTTGAGCAGGTTTAGCGTTAACGTCAGAGTACATACCACACATCCATACGTTACCTGCATCGTCGATGCTTACTTGGTTAGCGCAAAGAAGACCGGTGATAGCAACACCATCACAAGTCAAAGGAAGTTCTTTTTCGTAAGTACCTGTTTTGAGGTCGAAAATTACAAGGTGAGCGTAGTCGTTTTGAACTGAGTCAACAGTAAATGTTTTAGAATAACCGATGTAGATTTTACCTCTTTCAGTATCAACCGCAGCAGTACGAGCTTTAGTTGCATAGTCTTTTACGAATTGAAGACCTAAGAAAGTATCAGGGTTAGATATACGGCTGATAACCCACTTGTTAGTACAAGTAACACCTGTTTCAGCGTCAGCTTCGTAAGTGTAACCATCATTACATACGCCTTCAGCAAATTCTTGTGCATAAGCCATTGAAGAAAGACCTAAAACGGCAGCACCGAGGAGTAAAAATTTCTTCATAAATTTAAAATTTAAAGTTAGTAAAAAGTTATTATTTGATTTTTATAAAATATTTCACGATGCTAATTTACGGAGTTTTTTTTACTCCACAAACTTTTTTTATCAAAAAACTCAATTTTAACAATAAAAACGATAAAATTTGCACGCATAGTCCCTTCAATCGTTTTTCTCATCCGTTCTTTTTTACCATCTTTGTCGGGTGAATAACCCTGAAAAATCTTGTGGTGGTGCCACTTGGGTGGTGTAGGCTACGTAAAGAGCAATGGCGCGAGTCATGAGAATATCATCGTGATGCCCCATTTTTGCAGCATAGGAACCGTTGGGTAGTTGTTCATAAGTAGTAAGTTCGTTGCAGGCTTCATTGCTTCGCTCGATATATCTTTTGTCGCGCACCATGGCTATGAGATGAGTAATAATCAGTGATTTAGTGGCACGGTTGGTATGAAATCCAACTTTCGATTCAAGAGAATCGGACGCTTGTGCCAATCGTGGGCGACGATATAGGTTATGATACACCCCATTGAGTTGCGACAGAGTATAAAGCGAGTTTTCTCCACCATTGGCAGTTTCAAGGGTGTTGCTTTCAATCACCAATAAAGCATTACCATACCACCGTGCTATTTGTGCGCTTTTCCATGTGAGGATATCATGGTCGATGTGTCCGCGCCATTGTGCTACGACCTCGGGCATGGTTTTCCCTCGGTCAATAACGGCAATGACTGAATAATCGCTCGAATGAGACCGTCCGCCAATATCGACTGCCACAACATAGCGCGAAGATGAAGCCTCAGCCTTGGGCATTTCCCATATTTGCAATTTCCCTTGAGAGTCGGGAGCAAAGCGGATGTTGTGGAGCGATTCTTCACCCACGACGGTGTTGCCTACAAGTTCTCCAACAAAATCAGGTTCTCGACAGTCAAGTCGTAGCCGTTCTATTGACTCAGAAGAAAAGATATTGTACCCGGTGCAAGTGAAGGCTTCGACATCGTTAGATGGATATTCGGCTTTCATCATGGAGTGAGAGGGATATTCGGCTCGTTTGTGGTGATACCAATTAATCATTTCGAGAGTGAGACCGTTATCCCACAATTCTCTCTCGTAATCGTCCATCGACTCCCACAATTGTTGAGGGTTGTTTACCGGCATGCGATATATCTCAATTTCATTCCATGGCACAAAAATAGGAGTTTTGTCGCTTTCTCCATTTTTGGCTCGTAGCCATTCGTTGTGAAAATAGTTACCCACACCATTGGCTGTGCTCTCCATCACTATGAGCGAATAAGGCACAAGGGCAATGGCGCCACACACGGCACGAATAAATCGTTCGGGCGACCGAGTGGTGCTGTCGCTCCAAAAAGCAGTCTCCGATAGATGCGCCATGGCAAAGTCGCTACCTCGCACGGCCTCTTGATTTTCTGCCGACCCAACCGTAACTCGACAACCTCGCCCGGTAATTTCGCGAATATTTGTAGAACGCTCAAACGGAGCGAACTTTGGGGAAACATCACCTTCCCAATATTGCTCGGGATATGATGAAAGCATTTTGGAGTACATACCACGAATTGAAGCCGCTGTATCTTTCACATGAGCGCAGATGAGCGAATGCCAATTATGACAATGAACCGATTGTATCCATGCCATATACATTTGGGTGAGTGTGCTACCTCCCCATTGTCGTGCTTTAAGCATTATGGCACGAATGGGCATAGAGGCAGTGCGTTGACTCTCAAAGATTGATGCCACTCGTCGTTGAGGGGCATTGAGTCGAAAGGGTATATCTTGTCCCGACAGCTTGTCTTTGATTTTTACGCAGGTCACGCACCAAAACTCAAAGTCGTGGTGGCAACGCAGTTTAACCCACGCATCGGCATTTGTCGTGGCTACCGGATATTTGGGGTCGGCAAGCATGGCATCGGGCAACCACACTTCGGCACTGAATCCCAAACGTGAGGCATCTACGCGAGTGCGTTTTCCGATGCAGCCTATGCCCTTTACAGGGTCGTAAGGGGTACAAAGTGCTTTGTTGCGACGGTTATTTTCTTCTATAATATTTTTCATGTTTTTTAGAGATCGTTAGGGTTTTTAAGGACTAAATTTTAATTGAATGGAATTGAAAGCGAAATCGGTTGATGCATTACCCTCTATAGATATACTGATATATGGGCGAGGAGGTGCATATATTCTCACCGGGATAGGGTGATTTATAGCTCCATTTATTTTTAATGTAGTGATGGGATAGGAATTTTCAACCCCGGCACCACTATGAGCACGAATAGATATTGTGCCATTAAAATGCGTCGCTGAAATAAAGAATAATGCTTGCGATAATCTTTGCATGGAATCTCTTATCAATATAGTATGGTTCCATGCTATATTAATTGAAGATGGGGATGATGGCAAAATGCAATATATAGCCTCATTATTATATATTAAAGGAGTTCCCGATACATCATATGGTGAGGAGCCAATAGGCATGTCGCATGTTGAGATGTTATTATCGGTAAAGTCAAAAAAATATGCTATTACACCTGATGCAGTCCCTAATAGACTGTGTGAATTATTATTCCAAATTATTCCATTTATATGAGCATTAGGTTTAACAGTTGCTGATTTTGAGCCACTAATGGAGATAAGATCGTTGGCAGCTACGGCATAAACGGCATTGTTGGCAAATGCGACAGATTGAGTATTTTTAACCATTCGGTTGTCGATAATATGAGCAGAAATAAAAGTGCGAGCAGCATTGACCGATGTGGCATATATCCCTGATGAGGTAAAAGCATAGGCATGAGTGCGAGCAAAATCCCATAATGAAGACGACCTCACAGCCGGAGTGATGGCAACAATTGAGCCTTCACTTATTTGTTGCTTGCTTGTGAGCATAAGTGGATTTTCAAGACGAGACACTGCAATTGCACCCCATTGTGTGGTGGACGCAATATATTGGGTTGGTATAATAAATGAATGGGCAACGTCGTCGAGCGCAAAGGGCGCAAGAGATGAGTGGATATAAACGGCATAATCACTGCCGGCAATGGGTGTGAGGGGAAATGATTGACGATAGATTTTATCACCACAAGAAATAGCGATTGTGACTTCTGACGCATTTTTGTCGGGATATGCTATAAGTGGAGAAAGCAACGAAGGACAATTGTTTTCCCCTTCCCCACTCCACACAACGACATCATTGGAATTGCTGAATCTCACACTTATGTAAGCTCTCCAAAAGCCACTGTCGGAGTTTTGGGTTGCTGTTATATTGCCTATCGAGGGGGCAAAATGATGTAACGGAGTGATGTTTCCCCACAATATCGTATCGCCACAATGGGTTGCTACCGATGCTGTGAATGGGTATGAATCGGAGATGATGGTTTTGCCTGTATTGGAGAGTGGAGATAGCTTCCCCGATGTGATTCCGGCAACAAATGGGTTGGGATATTGCGCTATTTCACAGGCAATATCTTCAAATGAGATTATCGCATTTTTTACCATTGCTTCACGTGTGGCAGAAGATGAGACCATAGTAATTGAGGTTCCCGGCATATATACTGCAATTTTCCCCGATGTGTTATCAACTTTTTCGAGTCGGCATTGTGCCATTGATTTTGCATCAATAGGGTCAAGAATTGGGGTTGTTTCTACAACAACCTTTGCCACAATACCTGACCATGGAGAATTGTCAAGGATATTAGTTTCAACTCCAATTTGAAATCCGGTGGCAGTGAGTGTGTGACTATCAATGGTAGCGAAATCAGATGTAGAAAAGGTTATTAGATTTACACACTGAAAGCCTCCGGGGGTCGAAATCATTGTTGGAGAAGAAGAAAACAACGCATTGCCATTATCATCAAGCAAGTGATAACGAGCCAATATGGGTTGCAAGAAAAATCCTGCCGAGGAGGCATTATGTTGTAGTTCGTCGTAAGCATAGAGAAGCGCAGATGTAAGTGTTTTTTGATCGGTTTTGTTTAGTGTGCCTTGCCAATGATGGTAGGTTGTGGAGAGTGAGAATGATGGTGTTGTGGCAGAGAAAGAAGTCGTATTGGTTGCTATTATTTTTATGGCAGGGAATTGTGGCATGATGCCCAAATCGATCCATCGGTCGTTATTTTCGTCATAATCCAAACGATAAGCCCCATCGGGCATCATGAGAAATATCGATTTCCCCGAATTGGCCCCACAAAGGGGAGTTGTATCGAGAGTGGTGATTTCGGTTGGAGTAGAAAAATCTGTTCCGTCATATTTCATTATGGAAAGCGTTGTTCCCGATATCAAAAATATTGAAAAGGAGCCATCGTTGTGGGCATAATGATGAATAGGTGTGTAATTCCCGTCAATGATTTTTGTGGGAGGCGCAATTGGGACAAGCGCGTTGCTTGTAGTTGACTTTTGTAGATTGTGACACGTTGATGTTTGATTGTCGATAGTCGTTGGAGCGACTGAGATAGTAGTATTTTTGTAAGTTTTCATAGTAATGATATTGAATTTTGTTTTTATGCCACAAAATTACAACCTCAAATAACGGAAAAACTGCGATAATGCACAAAAATATTTCTGTGTTTCCTACATAAGGGAACTTCTATAAGCCATTTTACAATATTACGGCTACAAAATCGTTTATTTCAATGAGTAAAAACGGAAAAATTGCAATGAATAAGATAAAAACTCTCGTAGGGATATGTGGATTATTGCTCGTTATGGGACTATCTTCATGTATTGAAGATGGCATTTCGACCGATGTCAATGACCAACCTACTTTTTCGACCGACACATTGAAAATGGGACCTATTTTTACCGAAGCCGGCACCCCAACCCACTCTTTTACCGTCTATAATCGTCACGATAAAATTATCAATATCAGCCAAATAAAAATGCGCAACAATGAAGACAAAATGTTTCGCTTTAATGTTGATGGCATGAGTGGGCAAGAATTTCAAAATGTAGAAATTCGACCTAACGACTCGATATATGTGTTTGTTGAGGCTACGTTAAAAGCCAATGGGACCGATGCACCAATGGTTGTGGAACGATATCTCGATTTTGTGGTGCAAGGTGTTACATCAACGGTGGTGATTACTGCCGAGGGGCAAGATGTAGAACGTAAAAAGGGGGTTGTTATCGACACCGATACTCGATTCGCAGCTAACAAGCCTTATCAAATATTTGATTCGCTTGTGGTGAAAGAGGGTGTAACACTCACGCTCGACCCGGGAGTGACTCTATATTTCCACAACAACGCAACAATGCGCATAGAAGGCACTCTTGTGAGCAATGGCACAGCCGAAAAACCGGTAAACATGACCGGTGACCGCATCGACAATGTGGTAAATGACCTGCCGTTTGAATTGATGTCGGGACAATGGGCAGGATTGGAGTTTACTTCTACAAGTCGCAACAATTACCTCACAAACACATCTATACGCAACACGGTGTGGGGGGTATTTCTCGATTCGATTGGTGTGCAAGATAATCCGGCATTGACTCTTATAAATTGCCAGCTTCGCAACTCTCAAGAGTATGCACTTGCTTCAATTTATGCCGACATCAAAGCCGTAGGTTGTGAGATAGCCGATGCAGCAGCCGGTGTGATGTTTTTGAGAGGAGGTAATCACACCTTCAACCATTGCACTTTTGCCAACTACTACTTATTCTCGGCTTTCGGAGGTCCGGCTATTCAGTTTGACCATATCAATGACAAATCAGATGATTTCTCAGGAGTGCCATATATGACTGCCGACTTTACCAATTCGATTATCTATGGCAACGGCACAGAACTATCTCATGGGGACTTATCGGGCACTGCAATCACATTGCGTTATTGTCTATTGAAATCAACAGGAAGCAATGATGACAATTTCCTTAGTTGTATATGGGGCAAAGACCCTCTCTATTATACTGTGCGCGATGAATATATTTTTGACTATCGTCTAAGAAGCGGTTCTCCTGCAATAGGCGCGGGATATCACGAATATACACAGCCGGAAGCAGCATATGACCGCTATGGATTACCTCGTGGCACTCAACCCGATTTGGGGGCGTATGTGTATGTGCCTTAAAAAATATTCAAAATTCAGACAACAAACTCTTTAATGTAGCAACAATGAAAATAGGAATTATCGTGGCAATGGGAAAGGAGTTGAAACTCTTGTTACCATTAATTGAAAACCACTCTACAATAACAATCAACGACATTGCTTTCCACACCGGAAAGATTCACAACCACGAAGTAACAGCCATGCAATGTGGCATAGGGAAAGTGAATGCAGCCATTGGCTCTCTCACCCTCATTGAAAATTTCCACCCCGACTTGGTCATCAACACAGGTGTTGCCGGTGGCGCAAGTGGTGGCGCAGGAATACTTGATGTGGTGATAGGTGAACGCATCGCATACCATGATGTGTGGTGTGGTCCCGGCACTCAATGGGGCGACGCTGCCGGATGTCCCCGATATTTCACAAGCGTTCCCGAATTGGTAGCTCTCCCATGCCTTGCCGAAGATGACAAAGTGAAACATGGTCTTATCTGTTCGGGCGACATCTTTGTGTCAAAAGTAGAAGAGGTAGAACGCATCAAATCTATCCACCCCGATGTTATGGCTGTAGATATGGAATCGGCATCAATCGCACAGGTGTGTTACTTGAAAAATGTAATGTTCTTCTGCATGCGTGTGATTAGCGACACTCCGGGAGGTGACGACAATATTGCTCAATATGAAAACTTTTGGGAAGATGCACCTCAACACACATTTGAAAAATTAACCCAACTATTGGCAAGTTTCTAACCATGGAAAAGATCGCAAGTTTTACAATAAATCATCTCATAATGAAGCGTGGCATATTTGTGTCGCGCAAAGATACAACAACTTCGGGCGATGTGATTACCACATTCGACATTCGCATGAGCGAACCTAATCGCGAACCGGCAGTGGATGGTGCAGCACTACACACTATCGAACACCTCGCAGCCACATATCTTCGCAATCACACCGAATGGAAAGAGCGTATCATCTATTGGGGTCCGATGGGCTGTCGCACAGGCAACTATCTGCTCATAAATGGCGACTACACCTCAAGCGACATTGCACCATTGATGCGTGAAACATTTGAGTTTATAGCAGCGTTTGAAGGAGAAATCCCCGGAGCTACTGCTCGCGATTGTGGGAATTATACCTACAATGACCTTGACTTGGCTCGTAAGGAGGCAAAACGATACCTCGAAGAGGTGTTGATGAATCTCCAAGAAGAAAACCTCAACTACCCACAATAATACTCCAACGTGAAAGATATAAAAGCCATAAAAGGCAAATTTTATATCCAAGGACTCATTGAAGAAGGAGAACACGAGCATCAAGACTTTAAGTTTTCCATCTCCGATGCCCGAAAGATAGCCCACAGCATATCGGCTTTTGCCAACAACGATGGGGGACGATTACTTATTGGCGTAAAAGACAATGGCAATATTGCCGGAGTGCGTAATGAGGAGGATATTTATGTGGTGGAACAAGCTGCACAAATGTATTGTCGTCCGGCTCAAAAGGTAGAATTCACTGCATTCAAAACCGAGGGTGGAGCCATTGTGATTCGTGCCGAGATTGCCAAAGCATCACACCGACCGGTTCAAGCACAAGAGCACGATGGCACTTGGCGCACCTACTATCGCGTGAAAGATGAAAATATCGTAGCACCCGAACTGATGGTGCGAGCATGGCGACAAAAAGAAGCTCAAAAAGGTTCATTGCTTTCCTTTTCAGAGACAGAGAGTGTTCTCATAAACTATCTTGAAGAGAATGGCAACGCCACTATTGAAGAATTTATGAAAATAGCTCGCATCTCACGCCATACAGCAGAAGAAATCATCATAAAACTCTACGCCATCAACGTAATCGACTTCATCTACACCGGAACGGCTTTTAAGATTGCTTTGTAGTAACTTTGGGACAAAAAGTAAATATGAGATAGGATATGGGACAGAATGTAAATCCTATCAGCAAATGGGGTAGAAAGTAAATCCAATTATTAACAATATTTCGGTAAACCTTTTTCAGTACAATACATTCTTCTATAATTTTTGTATCATATCTTAGTCCTTACAATTCTTTGAAGATTTGTGAATTATAAGAGAATTCGGTCATCCCAAAATCCGAGTTATCAAAAAACGTATTTCCATAACTATTATAACCATCGCATTCATCTAAATAATCAAGATAGCGTTTCATATGTAGCATTCCATATTCATCGTAATATTGATTATTTTTTATATGACTTTTATCATCACGTATATTTATTATAAACAATAAATAAACTGTAGTATTTTTAACATGCGAAATATCTATTCATCTATTTTGTTTTAACCCCAATGAATAATAACCAGATTGTAATAATTCTATGCTATAGTGATGATAGACAGAATCATATTCACTAAATAACAATCTCAAAAATTGTATATCATAACTCAACTATATAATATGATTTTTGGAGAGATTAATATCACTATTGTTATTCAATGAGTCTAATTTTGCCGATATTGAATTTATTTGATAAGAATATTATCTCTCCGTTGTTCAATTTGTGACCAAAAAATTTTATCATCTTTTTTACATCCTTGCATTGTTATCATAATCATAAATATAATAAAACATTTAGCAGTTATCTTAAAAAAAATCTAATGACATAATTATATTCCCGTTATTGTAAAACCACTCCAAAACATTGCTCCCTTATACTTTTCTATAGAAACTTCTGGTACATATAGAAAGCAAGAATTCTTGTCAATTCCGTCAAAAGGATTACAATAGTACCCTGGATACAGCCAATTCATAGTGCCTTCTATATCAAATCCAAAAGGATTATCATCTACAAATTCAAATGTTGGAGGAGAGATGCTATTACATATTATCTTATTTAGGCTTTTACAACCCCTAAAAACATCTCTATTGATTTCTTGTGTAGATTGAGGTAGTTCAATACTTGTCAAATTACAACAACCCTCAAATGCAAACGAATCTAGACTAATTATCCCTTGGGGTAAGACAACTTTTCGCAAAGAGAAACAATTTCTAAAAGTACTGCTACAAACTCTTTCTACTGATGCAAAATACAATATATTCTCTAATCTTTCACAAGACACGAAAGCTTTCCATCCAACATATTTAACAGATGGAGGTAATGTTATAGCTTTCAATTTCTTACAATAAGCAAATGCTTCATCTTTGATATGTACTACAGAATCTGGGATAACAACTCTCTCCAAATTCTCGCAATTTTTGAAGGCTCGCGTGCCAATATATGTCACTGAAGAAGGGATAATTATATCTTTCAATTTTTCACATTGACAAAATGCTTCAATTCCGATATGTACTACAGAATCTGGAATAACAACTCTCTCCAAATTCTCGCAATTTTTGAAGGCTCGCATGCCAATAAATGTCACTGAAGAAGGGATAATTATATCTTTCAATTTTTTACATTGACAAAATGCTTCAAATCCGATTTTAGTAACCACATAATACCGGCCTTTGCATAATATCTTAGGGGGAATGATAATATGGCTTTCTTTTTTCAACTCATCATTAACCCCAATGATACAGAGACTACATAAGTCATGATCTAAAATATACAAAAATTTATCTGCCATAATCACTGTCAATATGTTTTATTATTTCTACATCCCCTAAATCATAATTATACTCTTTTTCTTTTTCAAAAAATCTCATTGGTCTTTTTTTACCAGGATTTTTAGAGGCTATATCTTTTAATTTCTTTTGTTTGTCTGTATATTTTATATTCACAAACATTACATTATTAATAGTTTTTAATTAAATCATTTACAGAAAGCTGCAATCTATTCCATTTTCTCTACCAATGGGCGGAGGATTGGGAGGAGTTTTGCGGCGTAGTATTTGAAGCCGAGGTCGGTGAGGTGAATACCATCAACTGTGCCGTCGTCTTCAACGCCGTCGAGGTTTACACAATCTACATAATACAGATTATTCGCGTTTTCAGCCATCAACTTTTCATAGTTGCGACGGAATGCAGCATTTTTGCGTGGGAGATAGTTGCCCATTGATTTGTCGTAACGAGCGTATGGATAAATAGGTCCCTCAACCATCACAATGGGGACGTCGGGACGTGCTTTGCGAATGATGTTGACAAAATCATATGTGAGGGTGTCGCACATCATTTCAGTACAATTGGGGATTGGGTCAAGAAGGAATAGGTCGGCATCGGCAATGTCGGCCATAGCTCGTGCCATGCAGTAGTCCATCTTACCCTCGCCACTAATACCTATGTTCACGATTTCGCAGTTGAGTTCACGACTCAAAATGTTTGTAGCAGCCATACCTGTGCGAGAGGCACAACCTCCTTGAAGAATACTTGTGCCGTATGCAATGATTTTCTTTTTATCGCTAATCAAATCAGGGTTACCACAAGTGATTGTTGCTGTGCTATCGACTGCGATATAAAGTTCGTCTATGCCATCATAAAGAGGTAGATACACCATATATTCTTGCATGCGAGGCTCTACATTTGACACATAAGTGCTTTTACACCATTTGAGCGAGTCGGTATAAGGACGGTTGGTGTTGACATGACGCCACACCGAGTCGCCTTCGTGTATATAAAGATCGGTACCTTTCAAACCTGTGTCGGCCATGTGTTTCATGTGAGTATCCCACAAAAGGCGATATTTCACCCCTACCGAAGTAGAGTTTGTTGCAAAACGCACTGCAATGCCCGAACTGCATTGACTACGTTCCCACAACACCTCGCGTACGCTATCTTTGAGAAATGCGGGAAGACGGTCATAATCGCGAATGGTATTTGTCCACCCACGATTAATTATGCGAAGGTCTTTGGCATTTATATACTTCATCGGTGTTTCATCGGCAGCCTTAGCCACCATGCCACTCAACATTGCCACCACGAGCAAGAGTAATAGTCGATTGATTGTTTTCATTGGGTTATTTGTATTTAATTTTATAATGCAAATTTACAAGATATTGAGTAAAATAAACCTAAGTTGTGGATTTTTTCATAAATATTTAACTCAGTTAGTATTTTCGTTTGATTTCTTAATTTCTGCTGTAACCAATTCTTGCAATTTGTTTTTAGGCAATAGATATTGATATTCAGCAACGCCTATAGGTTTATGCACATCTTGTAATGCAAGTTCCACATCTAAATGGTCTTTCTCAGCACAAAGAATTATACCTATTGATGGATTTTCATCAGGAGCTTTCTCTAATTTATCCAAAAGTGATAAGTAAAAATTCATTTTGCCCACATATTCTGGTTTGAATTCTCCTATCTTCAACTCTATGGCTACCATTGAACGAAGTCTTCTATGAAAAAACAACAAATCCACCCTATATTCTTTTCCATTGAATGTCAGCACATGTTGATTTCCAATAAAACTAAATCCACTTCCTAATTCCATTATAAAAGTGGTAATTTTACTCACAAGACGACGCTCTAATTCTAATTCTTTCAAAGGCTGTAATGCTCCTATAAAACCCAAATTATAACTATTTCGAAATATCTCATTAGCATACTCAGCTTGTTGTGCCGGCAAAACCATCGCAAAATTATTTGATCGCTCTTCTGCTTTAATTGAAAGATGATATTCTGCTTTCAATGCGTGGTGCAACATCTCACGCGACCAGCCTTTTGACAACACTTCATTTGCATAAAACACTATCTGTTCAGGCAATAAATCATAACCCATTAATAGCAAGTTATGCCCCCATGGCAAAACTGCGACAGCTTGTTGCAGTTTTGCATCTTCCTCACAATAACAAAGATAAAATTTCTTCATATCCCACAGATTCCTTGGGGATAGTCCTATATCTGGATACTTTGATTTCAAATCTATTGACAGCCGATTAACTACACCATCTCCATGTTTGCTATCAAGTTTACGTTGAGCCAATAACTTTCCAATCTCCCAATAAGACGATATCGTTATTTTATTTAATTGTTTTGCTATCTGAAAACGAGCTGCATCTATTACTGCGACAGCTTGTTGCAGTAACTCGTTATAATCTCTTTCGTCAAATATTTTTGAAACACCTATCCTATTCATACTAAATGTCGTTTATTCAAATATTTAATTGGCATTAATTTTCGTCAATGTAATATAGATATAATGCAAATTTACAAGATATTATGTAAAAAGCCTTATCGAAAAGGGGGAAATTCGTTGCAAATTCAATTAATCACAAGTTATTTATTTCTTAAAACGCAAGATTTCATTAAATTTGTGATTAATTATTATCGCACCACTTTTTGAAAAAGCATTAAATGAAGAGAACATCATTCTCCCTGAATCGTTTTATAATATATTAACCCATTAATTCCAATTTAACATGAAAGCAAAAACTGCTCTTATAATTTCATGTCTCATCATGTTTGCAGGTGTGGCACTAACTATTGTTTACACAATGGATGTGTTTACCTACATAATTATTGCCCTTGGTGTGGCATTTATCATTCCGGCATTTATCAATATGGCTATGACCTCAGCCAAAACTACAAATGAACCTGAAAAAAAGAGCGTAAAAATACAACGTTTTTCGGGGTTGATTTCAAGTGTAGGTAGTGTTATTTTTGGCATCACAATGATAGGATGGAGCAATCTGTATGTTCCTTTTCTCCCTATGATTTTTGGCATCATTCTCATTCTTGGAGGCTGTTTCCATCTATGTGCCATGGGGCTTGCTTTTCGACCATTCAAATTGCCTATTTGGCTGTATATTATGCCATTGGCATTAATCGCAATGGGGTTTGTGATTATATATCTTGAAAACACCACACTAAGCCCTCAACATATCGTATTAATATCTGGTATAGGGTTGATTATTTTTGCATTGAACGCATGGATAGAGTTATGGTTTATGCACAAGATAACTCGCACCCCAATAAAGAAATCATCTGACGAAGAAGTTATTGACATCGAGGCTGTAGATTAATGGAATTTACAGAAGTTCCTTTAATTTATTAACCTCACTTGTTTATTAAAGTCGGGGCGCACAAGCAATGTCGTTGTAGCGAAACGTGACGTTGCTGAAGAGTTGTATTTTAAGTGATAACGGTCGGGGGCAAGGAAATCGAGCACAAAAGTAGCCGTGTCGATAGGTTCGTCGATGTCATTTCCCGGCACGATGCGTTCTTCGATTGTGATATCAAAACCTATAACAGTAATAGCCAACGACACAGCCCCAGATGTTGAGACTCCATCTATACCATGACGAAAAAGCACCACTGCTCCATCGTCGCGAACGATTAATGATATCGCAGGTTGAAATGTCATACTCTCACCCCAATTGCGACCGGAGGCATTTGACAATTCTCCGGCAAGCAGATATTGGCGAGCCTCACCTCGCGAGGAAGGTCGCGCCAAAAATGCCACAATCGCAGCAGCCACTACAGTAGCCAATACATAAAACTCTACCGACCCAAGAAAATCAGCCATGAATGAGTTGGTTATAATGATGTGCCTAAGGCTTCGATAAGCGCTGAGCTGATTGCCATGTAAATAACTACGCCCACAATGTCGTTGGTAATGGTAATAAAGGGTCCGGTGGCAAGCGCAGGATCAATATTGAATCGTTCGAGAGTCAATGGCACGAATGTGCCGAAGATTGATGCAAATATCACGACGGCAAACACCGATAACGACACTGAAATAGGCACCGAAATAGCATTGCTGTGGAATATTACGGCATAACCAAACACAACAAGCGAAATAATGAGAGCATTAAACAACCCCACTCCCAATTCTTTAATGATTTGCTTCCCCGAGTCTTTCAATTCGAGCGAGCCATTGGCAAGACCTTGCACAATGATTGCCGATGATTGGATTCCGACATTCCCCCCTGTTCCACAAATCAAAGGAATAAAGAGAGCCAAAATGGGGTTGAAATTTTCAAATAGACCGAGCACCCACGATGCAGCCAATCCCCCAATAACACCAATTAAGAGCCAAGGCATACGCGCACGAATTTGAGTAAACATTGAGTCGTCGGTTTCCACGTCGGCCGAAAGACCTGATGCCAATTGGTAGTCACGTTCACTCGATTCACGCACTTGGTCCATAACGTCATCGACAGTGATACGCCCCACAAGGCGACCAATAGAATCGACAACCGGCATTGCCACAAGGTCATATTTTTCAAAGTCGCGAGCCACATCTTCAATCGGTGCATCATCTTTCACCGATACCGGGTCTTCCTCCATAACGTGCTTGATTTTCGACACCGATGGGTGGGTAATCATCGTTTTTAGGGGGAAGATACCTTTGAGACGATTGTCGTTATCCACAACATAGATATTGTAAAGCTCGTCAATCTCCTCGGCTTGCATACGCATTTGCTTTATACACTCGGGCATACTCCACTCTTGATTCACCACAATCATCTCCTTGCCCATTATACCACCGGCAGTGTCTTCATCATATTTCAACAGGTCGATGATGTCGCCGGCTTGCTCTACGTCGTCGATATGCGAAAGAATTTCTTCGCGTTCGTCTTCGTCGAGTTCCTGGATAATGTCAACAGCATCGTCGGTATCAAGGTGGTCGATGTGACTTGCAATCTCCTCGGCAGGCATGTCGCGCAACAACTTGCGACGATCGTCCTCATCGAGTTGCATCAACACTTCGGCGGCAGTGTCTTCGTCGAGCAAATCATACAAAAATTCAGCCTCTTTGAGATTGAGATTTTGATACAACTCGGCAATGTCGGCAGGGTGCAACCCTTCAAGTTCTTGACGGGCAACATCAATATTTTGGGTGTGAATTACCTCGCGAATGTGTTCGAGATATTCGGGAGTATATTCCTTCATGGGTAATAGTGTGAGAGTGGTTAATGAATAATGTTATTGTTCTCTTATCCTCTAAGCTCTGAGATGAGATTTGTGAGGTAGATAAATTCCTCGACACTCAGTTGCTCGGGGCGACGTGTGAAAATCACATCATCGGGGATAGTGGCTTCGGGCGGTAACAACCCACGCAGGGAGTTGCGTAAGGTTTTGCGACGTTGCCCAAACGAGGTCTTCACTACCGTCTTAAACAGTCGCTCATCACAACCAAGATTGGTTACACTGTTTCGACGCAACTTCACCACTCCCGATTTCACCTTGGGAGGAGGGTTAAACACATTTTCATTAACGGTAAACAAATATTCCACATCATACCATGCTTGCAACAACACGCTCAAAATGCCACGTGTTTTAGTGCCGGGACCGGCAGCCAACCGTTCGGCAACCTCTTTTTGAAGCATTCCAGAGCAACATGTTACCTTGTCTTTATAATCAAGCACTTTGAAGAATATTTGCGAAGAAATATTGTAGGGATAATTTCCTATCACACAAAAGTCGTTCCCCTCATAAAGCTCATCAAGACGCATTTGAAGGAAGTCGCCCTCAATGATGCGCCCCTCTAAATCGGGGAAATTTTCATTTAGATATGCCACACTCTCGGTGTCGATTTCGGCAACTTTTACATCATGACCATTATCGAGCAAAAAACGAGTAAGCACTCCCATTCCCGGTCCTACTTCGAGCACCGGCAAGCCTTTATAATCATCGAGCGTTGCAGCAATGCGAGCTGCTACACTCAAGTCGGTCAAGAAATGTTGACCAAGGGCTTTTTTGGGTTTTACTTGTCGCATATTTCTGTTTCTACCAAAATAAATGGGATTAATAATGTGCAAAGATAATAAAAGTATGCATAACTCGAGAAACTATGTCTAAAAATAGTTATAAAAAAAGAGACATCGTGTGATGTCTCTTTAATTGTTGTATGGAATCGTTGAGATTAGTCAATTTCTTGGTCAGCTTCGTATCCACCCATTTCGCGAATAGCGTTTTTGAGGATAACATATTGTTGGAAGAGGTGGTTAACAGGAACTTCACCCTTAGTGTAATCGTGCATTGGGCTCTTGAGGAAGAAGCTGAGGAAGCGTTGAGTACCCCAACGACCTGCGCGAGCAGCCAAGTCGCTCAACAATACGAGGTCAAGACACAAAGGAGCAGCGAGGATAGAGTCGCGACAAAGGAAGTCAATCTTGATTTGCATTGGGTAACCCATCCAACCAAAGATGTCAATGTTGTCCCAACCTTCTTTGTTGTCGTTGCGAGGTGGATAGTAGTTGATACGAACTTTGTGGTAGTAGTCGGTATATAAATCGGGTTGTTCTTCAGGAACAAGGATTGATTCAAGAGTAGAAAGTTTTGAAACTTCTTTAGTGCGGAAGTTTGCAGGTTCATCAAGAACAAGACCATCGCGGTTACCGAGGATGTTAGTTGAGAACCAACCGGCAAGACCTAAGCAACGAGTGCCAATGATAGGAGCGAAACCTGATTTAACAAGAGTTTGACCTGTTTTGAAGTCCTTACCAGCGATAGGCATTTTAGTTTTTTCAGCCATTTCCCACATAGCAGGAATGTCAACAGTGGTGTTAGGAGCACCCATGATGAAAGGAGCTCCTTCGGCCAAAGCTGCATAAGCATAACACATAGAAGGAGCAATATTTTCAACATCGTTAGCCTTCATTGCTGCTTCGAGGTCGGCAAGTGTATAGTGAACTTTTTCGTTAATAGGAACATAAACTTCAGTAGAAGCAGACCAAAGAACTACAACGCGATCAACACCTGTTTCTTTTTTGAAGTTACGGATGTCTTCACGAAGTTGTTCGGTCATGTCCCAACGATCTTTGCAAGTTTTTACGTTGTTGCCATCGAGGCGTTTTGCGTAGTTCTTGTCGAAAGCAGCCTTCATAGGAACGATTTTTTCAAGCTCGTCCTTAACAGGAAGGATATCTTTTTCTTTAAGAACTTGGCAGTTCATAGCTGATTCAAAAGCATTTTCGGGATAAACGTCCCAAGCACCAAATACGATGTCATCGAGTTTTGCCATAGGCACGATTTCATCATATTTGAGGTATTTTTTGTCGGCACCTTTGCCAACGCGAACTTTGTCATATTGAGTCATTGCTCCAACAGGTTTAGCGAGACCTTTGCGAGCCATCAATACACCGGTCATAAATGTGGTAGTAACCGCACCAAGACCTACAACCAATACACCGAGTTTACCTTCGGCATTTTTTACATTACTTTTCATTGTTTTTATAAAAATAGGTTATTATTATTCAACTAAAATTGGTTTCAAGGGCAATGCGCCATTGAAACAGCGTGTAAAATTACATATTGTTTTTGAGTTGCAAAATTATTTCTAATATAAACTTCCCTTATTTTTGTAAAGACATGTTAATTTGCCAACATTTTAGCAAAAAAAGACAAAGATTGTCGCCAAATTGGATAGTTTTTTGTTAATGAATTAAAATGAGGCATAAGCATCACCCCTAAATTAGCTTTAACACTTCATCTAATTTTGCGATAATGCAAGGGTGAGTCACTGCATCTTCATCGGCAGTCCAACCTTTTCCTTTTATCCATGCTACACTACAACCTATTGTCTCGGCAGGCACGATATCTTTTTTATAACTGTCTCCAATCACAAGGACCTCTTCGGGCTTTAGTCCCAAGGCCTCTACTCCAAGAGAGAAGATGCGTGGGTCGGGTTTGCGCACACCAACGACAGCCGATTCTACAATCTCTTTGAAATAGCGACGTAGATCAAAGTCGGCAAGCACACTCTCTACATTGCCATAAAAATTTGAGACAAGCACCAAAGGGTATTTTGCATAAAGAGCTTCGATTGTGGGCCGAGCCTCTTCAACACATTGGCGAGCCGAATTGTAGCAATATTTAGCCACAGCAAGAGCTTTTTCTTCTATAATATTGGCATCAATGAGTCCCTGGTCGGCAAGATAGCCAAGTTCGATGCGCATTTTTATTAATAAAAGGTCGTAGAAGTTGTGGTGAGGAAGAATATGAAGGGTGCGAGCCAGTTCGCGTTCGGCAAACACGTAACATTCGCGAAATTGTTCTTTTGTTACATTGATTCCGGCGTCTTTATATCCGTCCCAAATGATTTCACTCCAATGCACCCCACGGCTGTCAATTGTGCCACCGTAGTCAAATATAATTCCTTTAATATTTCCCATCTTCAAGTTCTTTCGTGAATCGTTTACAGAATCGTTCGTGGCAACACAACATATAAACAAGCATGATGTTGAGCACAGTCAATTCAAAAGCAAAATACAACCAAGGCATTCCAATAAGAATCGAAGCAAACAATGCAAAAGTGCGAGTGTTGAACGATAGCATATTGGTATATTTCATCATAGGCAAAGACTTGGCACGGAATGCATCGCGAAATTCTTGTGAAGGCACATTGCCATTCCATTTTTGAGCCATGGCTTTGCGTAATCGTTGCATCCAAGGGGTGAGTCGTTCTTGCCCTTTGGTATAGTTGGTATAAAATGTGAGGGTGAGCTTTTGGAAAAAGTTTTTACTCCACGATAATTGCGCCAATTTTTCTTTAAGTTGCACCGAGCTATCAAGTTCACTACCTTCTTCACCTTTAAGGAAATAAAGGTGGAAGTTGCGATAGTAGTCGGCCATGGCAGCTTGTTGTGCGTGGCATATCCCGGCAATAATGGCAATAGACCAAATGAGCCAAGGCATTGATGCAAAGAATTCGGATGTTGCATTTGTGCGAAAGCAAATGGCAAAATATATCGAAAAAAACCATAGATCGCCACTCACTCCATCGAGAATGCGACCAATGCGAGAATATTGCTTTGTCATTCGGGCTAATTGTCCGTCGGCACTATCAAACGAATTGGCCCAAACGAGCAATAAAATTCCTATAACATTCAACCACAAGTCGTTGAAATAAAACATAATTCCGGCTCCGACACCAAGGAATATCGACGCAATGGTAATGGCATTGGGGGTAACACCAAGTTTTTTAGCCAAACAAGCCCAAGCATAACCAATAGGGCGATAAAATATGAGGTCAAAAGTTTCCTCGGTATCCATCGACTTGAGAGTGTCGCGATAACTCACTTTTTGAGTTTTGTTGTCTTCAGCCATTGTTATTTGCGTTCTTTAATTGTGTTTAATATACATTTTGCAATGTGAGGAGCTGCATCGACGCGGCAAGGTGCGAAACTGGGCCAATCATTAAAGTCAATGATGCGAATCTCTCCATCGGGCGATACTATACAGTCGCCACCATAAATTTTCACATCAAGCACTTCTGATGCATTTTGGCATATTTGACGCATTTTTTCAACGTCAAATTCAATACCTTGCGACTTTCCGTTAATTGCCTCGTGTCCATATTTGCTATGACCGAGGTCAAAAGGATAAAACCAGAAGAAGAAAGGAGTACCTTGCACACCATAAAATTTCACTAAGTCGCCGACAAGGTGTTTATTGATTACGGCACGCGATATGCCTCGAAGAAAATATTCTTGTAATATTTCTTGGGCTTCTTCGGGGTGGCGCACATAGCTCACATCTTCTTTGTGCATTGCATGAAAATCGCCACGCTTAATCCAACATTGCGAGAACCCAGCTTTTTCTAATGCATCTTTGACCCCCTCGTTGGTGTTTACCATAAGGCTTTCGGGATATGGGATATTGCTACCTACTAATATGCGAGTCATGCGCTCACGGGTACAGTTCTCAATACCATATCCCGAATTAATTACAATTTTCCCTTCATCTTCCAATTGTTGAAGCAAAGCAATAGATTTTTGCTCGCGACACATGTTAACAATAACGTTTTCTGTAACTTTTCCGGCAGCGAGTTGTTCTTCGCTATATACATTAACGATGCATCCACGTTTGCGAAGATGCTCGGCAACAACATTGAATATTGCAGCGTCGTTGCCAATATGATTGGGCGAATATGCACCGGCTCTCATGATACCGGCAATCTGAATTTCAGCCATCGCTTAATTATATATTATTATAATGTGAATAACTTAATTTTCTTAAGGTCGTAATGCTGCAAATGCTGCAGCTGTTTCGATATCACCGACATGATCTACATCAACGATTTTTTCAAATGGGAATGCTTTTAATTTCAAGCCGGCATCAACAAGCGCACGTTGATAGTTGCGCATGCGTGAAACACCTTGTTCCATGCAATTTTCAAGCACACGAAGAGCTGGAGGGGTTAACCCATAGATTCCTCCTGAGATGAATTTCACTCCTTCCCAACTTGCATCTTTGAAAGCTGTGATATTGAGGTCTTCATCGGTGTCAATATATAGAGGTTTCTCGTCATCGATAAATGAAGTCACAGCCATATATCCGTCGGCTCCGGTAGTGTCATTTTCAAACGCTTCAATATATTTTCTAAATTCCTCTTCATGAAAAATAGTATCAACAGTGGTGAGACAGAATTTCCCATCGTCAAAATGACGGCTCACCTCATAGAAACTGTGCATTGAGCTTGGTGTAGATTTCACAATCAAGCGGAAAGGAACAGGTATATCAAGGCTTTCGAGATATTCGCGCACTTGGGTCATTTCTTCGTTTACGATGATGCTTAATGAGGTGGCATTACATCGCATAAATATGTCTATGAGGCGTTTAATCATTGGAGTGCCGTTGAGGTTTACCAATGGTTTTGGAAGTTTTACACCTTCCTGAGCCAATCTTGAGCCTTCACCGGCGGCAATTATCGCGTAATTCATTTGTTATATTATTTGTCGTTATTTTTATTCTTTGAAAATGCTTTATTATGCCATAAAAAACCTTTTATATCAAGGTCTTGGAACACAAAATATCGTTGTAGCAATATATTCCAAAATACCGATACTAAAAATGACACAATCAATTGTGCAGTCATGAAAAATCCGGCATCCTTGAACCCTAAATCAATAAGCCATTGCCAATTGGCAAGCAAATAATATACAAAATCGGTCCCATAGGAATTAAGGAGCAGGCTACCAACCCACACTAATGCATATTTTACAGCAACCATACGCTTGCTCACATCGTTACCTTGAAAAGTCCAACGATAGTTTAAGCAACAATTCACAATGCCTCCGGTTGTTGCGCCAATAGCTTTTGAATACAATGGGTTGAGATTTAGGAACTCAAAGAGGATAAGGCTCACAATAAAGTCGGTCCACGACGACACTTGAGATGTAGCAGTGGCTTTAAGGAGTATCTTAAACTCTTTCTTTGACCTAAATTGAGCCGGTATTATCTTCTTAAAATTCATCTTCGGGCCTTGTGGAGTTAATCTACATGTTCATCTTTTGTGAGGTCGAGAACAACGTTATCTTTTCCTCGGTCAAAATATTGTTTGCGCAACGGATTGCGATGAATATATGCTTCATTGCGACGGCAACGCACCACATCAATAGCTTTATAGATGGCTTGGCGCAAAGATGCTTCCGAAGCCAAACCCTTGCCTGCAATATCGTAGCCTGTGCCATGATCGGGCGAAGTGCGCACAAAGTCTAACCCGGCAGTGTAATTTACTCCACTTTCCATTGCAAGAGTCTTAAATGGTGCAAGACCTTGGTCATGGTACATTGCTAAAATGCCGTCAAATTTAGAATATTGCCCACTACCAAACAATCCATCGGCAGCATATGGGCCAAAGCATTGAATCTTATTTTCGCGACTTTCTTCTATCGCAGGGGTAATGATTTCTTGTTCTTCAGAGCCTAAAAGACCATTTTCTCCGGCATGGGGATTGAGCGATAATACAGCGATGCGTGGATAGGTTATGCCAAAATCATTTTTGAGTGAATTGTTGAAAATTCTGAGTTTTTCAACAATAGCCTCTTTTGTTATAGCCGATGGGATTTCGGCAATAGGGAGATGTGTGGTTACCAATGCTACTCTCACATCTTCGTTGCACAAAATCATTAAAGCTTTTTTTCCGTCTCCAAGCGATGTTTCTAAATATTCGGTGTGACCGGGGAATGTGAATACATCACTTTGAATATTATCTTTATTTATTGGAGCTGTAACAAGAGCATCAATAAAACCATTGCGCAAGTCGCTTACGGCTTGTTCAAGGGCTGCAAAAGCAGCCTTTCCTGCTATTTGGGTAGATTTGCCCGGTTCAATGAGAGTATCTTCGCCCACAACATTGATTATGCTACATGCTCCATCGCGAGCCTCCGAAGCTTTTGCTACTTGATTGATTGCAAACTGAGGCAAATCGAGTTGCTTGCGATAATATGCTGCAATTTTTGCCGACCCATATATAATGGGAGTGCATAGTTCCAGTATTTGGGAATTTTCCAAAGCTTTGAGGATTACTTCATAGCCTATGCCGTTAATGTCTCCGTGGGTGATTCCCACTTTTATTTTTCTTGATTCTTTCATTTGTTTAAGTATATGATAATCAGTGAAAAAATCCTCAAGGCAATCGTGATTGCCTTGAAATTTTTCCATTCTACGCCATTTTACAATCGGTAAAGTTACTCATAATTATTCAAATATGAGTTATCTATGAAGTAAAAAAGGAGAAAATGGCAAATATTTGAGACTAATTTTAGATGAATTTTGAATAAATAGATTTGGCAGAAAAAAGAGGAATAATTAATTTTACACCCACAAAAAATCTGTTTTTCAAATTTATGTGGACCGAAAAAATACTTGAAAGCATGGGATTTGCTCCCGACCAAATGGGTTGGTTAGTTATTGGTGTCAATATTGTGATATTGGCATTGATAGCTATAATAACCTATCTCATAGTACATAGGATTGTGATTGTAGCCGTGAAACGTATCGTTTCGCGCACATCGGTAAAATGGGATGATGCCCTGTTTAACGATAGATTATTGACGAGCATCAGTCATCTTGTCCCTCCGGTATTAATTTATGTACTATTGCCGTGGATTTTAGGAGAATACTCCGACATAATGGCAATGTGTGCCAAGGCATTGCTCATTTACATAGTGATAGTCTCGGTTAGAGTTTTTAACCGATTGTTTACATCTATTTATCTTGCCGCACACCAATCAGAATCGTTTGAGGGACACTCATTAAAAGGGCTCATGCAGATGTTCAAAATTCTTGCCATATGTGTGGGATTAATTATAATTGTGTCGTTACTGATAGATAAAGATCCTATAATAATATTGTCGGGACTTGGAGCATCGGCAGCAATACTCATGTTGGTATTCAAAGACACCATTGTAGGGCTTGTCGCCGGCATTCAGCTATCGGCTAATGATATGTTGAAACCGGGCGACTGGATTGAGGCACCAAAACATGGGGTAAATGGTATGGTTGAAGATGTTTCGCTCACCACAGTAAAAGTGCGCAATTGGGACATGACAATAGTTACAGTTCCACCCTATTCTCTTGTGAGCGAATCGTTCCAAAATTGGCGAGGGATGAAAGATAGTGGAGGCCGTAGGGTGAAGCGCACGATAAATATTGATGTTAATACCATCAAGTTTATGACCGACGAAGAATTGACGTCATTCACACAACAAGAGTGGTATAAAGGCTATGCAAGCCCCACCCACAAAGTTGTAAATATCAACCTCTTCCGATATTATGTTGTGCAATATTTGGCCACCCATGAAATGGTGAATCATGACATGACGATGATGGTGCGTCAATTACAATCAACCAATCATGGGGTGCCTATTGAGTTGTATTTCTTCACAGCCACTACCGAATGGATAAAGTATGAGGACATACAAGCCGACATCTTCGACCACCTGTTTGCAGTGGCACACGATTTCGGTTTGCGAGTATTCCAAAGCCCGGCGGGCATTGATTTTAAGGGGGTTCTATAAAATCTCACTTAGTTTCCTTAAACGGCACTAATAGCGAGGTATAATATTAGTCAATTGAAACGAAGAAGCAGAGAGCATCTGCTCCATTAAATCAACTTCGTTTTGAGCGATGATGTTATATTGATTGCTCGTATCATCTTCAAGACCAATATAGCAAATGTGAAGAGCATATGCCGCGATGGCATGCTCGAGAGTGATTCTCATCGTATGAGCAACATTGTCGGCAATCTCATCGCTCATGCGCATATCAACACTCAATATCATATCTTCATCGTCATTGATTACAGTGTCGTTGAGATTGCAATTCTCCACATAAGAAATAAATTTCATGATGATAAAAGCAAATGCATCTTTTATTAGGAGTCTCAATGCCGGAGCTCTATCACGAGTTAAAATCGCAGGTCGTTTTGATCCATTGTTGAGGCATCGCAGAGCCGAAATTGCATAAATTTCTTGCATTATAGCCTTGGTTGAGAGGTTAAAAGATATTGTTTTCGACATAGTGTGTAGCTGTTGTTTAAGTAAATTTATATAAGTTCACTTAATGATTTATTAGTCGGCATGCCGATGCATTAGAGATAAAAAATCGTGAGGCATTGCCATTTGTCAGCACGATTGTCAGTGCCTCGCCTTCGGTCATTGTAGGAGATTGGAGTAATAACCGATCTACCTTCTTGGCGATTTCGACAATCATGTCACGACGCAGTTTGCGATAGGTCTTGGGCAATAAATTGCGACGATGACTGCTCAACAACCGACGAGCATAATCATAGGTGAGATAATACCCGGGAGCGTTGCTTGTTATTGTTTTATTTATGAGCTTTGATATCGATGGCATCTTGCCGGTTTTCTTATATTTTTTCACGATATTTCTATAACATTTTTTTATGTCGCGATTGCGCATTTTTACTTCGTACAACATGTTTCGAATAATTTAAGATTAAACAATAGTTATTATGAACGGTCCTTTTGTGAACCTTAGGTTTGTGATAATTTTTTTGATTAAGAGGTTATGGATATTTGGCTTGTTGATAGACTAAACAAAGGTAATATCACGATAGGGCAACAATGGAACACATCGCAGTTAAAAATGCTTTATTGTCGCGTTGAATACGAAAATCCTTAAACGTCTCAAATATATCGGCAAGAGCTATTGTTGCATTTTTTATTTGAGATTCATAGAGAGCCGACCCGGTTGCCCCCGTCACATTTTTGCCCATCAATGCACCACCTACACCCGACACCTCCTCAAACAGTTTCATCTCCAACGAAAGCAATTCAAAAGCACCGATATTGGTATTGTTGGCAGCAATCTGTTGAGGTCCGGGATTGCCATTAGATGGGTTATAAGGAATAACACTATCACTTTTAGCCCATTGAGACGCTATTTGCTCCCACGACATTGACTCGTGGCGTTGATTGGCAGGGAAAAGCAACGCCCCCTTGGCCGATGTACTCATAATGTGATCTATCATCACAATCAGGCGATTGATATAGCGTTGTTGGTCAATTACATCTTCGACAAATGAGTGAACCTCTCCATCGATTAGAGGATAAAACTTTATCACAAACGGGTGTTGTTGATGTCGATAAGGCGACCTGAAACTATCAATAACAGTGCCGTCGGGGGCTAAATAATAGCAATGCCAATGAGTATCAATGTGCCAACGTGTATTGATTTGAGCGATACCATTGAGCTTGCGCAACTCGTTCTCTTTATTGAGGATTGGATTGTTGTTAAAATCGGTAATAAACAAATTCCCATTAGATTTGTCGTGACACATTAACGACTCTCCACACTCAAGCACCCACATCTCAATAACTCGGCAACGCCCACTTGCCGACTTTAAGAATCGGTGTTCAGCCAACACATCATCGCTTGAATATAAGTGCTTTAATGCTTCGGCTTTAGCTCTATCGCCATTGGCAAAACGCAAAATCAACTCGGCAATGCTCATATCATGAATCATTCCCGCCAATTCAATGTCCCACCCTCGCGGATCGCGAAAATCATTGACAAAAAAATTGTCGGGATTGACATTTATTACCGTCACATTTTTATCGTTGTCATCACCACTGTTACATATACGTTGAATGGCGCATCCCGATATTAGAAACTCCTCGAGCATGCGGCTATCAAGCTCATCAATACTATTCTGCCGATAGAAATCGTGCAAATCGTTTGCAACAACAGTATCGTTAAGAGAATTGCGAAAACGGCCCACGATACACTTCACAAGTTGGCGAATGAGGTTGTTGGTCATTGGCTTTTTGCCACATCTACGAGCAAATTCACCTTCGGTCATCACATTCCCTTTTTCATCGGTTACAGGGTCATTCCATTGTTGTCCATAGGTATATTGCTTATATCGGTTGCGATTGGCACGCATCGGAGCCATATTGCGCCATGCATGGTGAGCCAACTCAAGCAGTTGTTCATTTTTTTGTAAAAACATAATAAATTGAGATTTTAGAATGAGAAAAATTTATTTATCGTCGAAAGTGCCGTTTCGTCCATCTCATATGAGCCATCGACAGGCTCGAGCACAGCTTTGGCACTTACAATCTTACTTTCTCCTTCGGGTACAGAATATATAAATAATCGGTTGCCACATTTTATCACAATAGGGCTCTCACACCCTCCCCTACAATAAATATTATCTTGCATTTTAGCCTCATAGCAATTCAAATCCTCAATAATTTTAGCAGGATGCGCCCACCCCTTAAGTTGAAAATCCACAATGCGCCTGCAATTCTCAGGAAGCGTCACAATCCCCACACCGTCAGAGCCTTTTACTATTGCGATATCATTGGCAATATTGGTGAGAGAGAGCATTTCTACAGGAGCCGTGTTGAGAAGATTTAGATACCAGTCGCGCATTTCAAGGCGCAACAAAGCATCAAGATCAACCCCATCACTGCGTTCGATAGAGCAATCGGCTCTCAGAGGCTCGAAACCCCGGCGCAGTTTCCACTGCGCCAGCATTTCAGAGGAAGAAAACACTATCTTCATGCTTGAGACGTTTCAATTACACGCATGTGGGCTTGTGGATATCGCAACACAAGGCAACTTGCTTCGGTTACTACGATGGCATCGGTATTGCGCACACCGCTCTTGCGCAAATCGAGCTTCTCGGCTCTAAAAGGCACATGACAATATTTGGTAATATATTCGGGGTCGATAACAAACCCGTCGTTGTAGTGACCACATTGGTCAAACACCTCAGAGTGCAACACATAGAGAGTGCCGAATTTTGAGCGCATTTCGGTAAAATCGATACCCCATTTCGTAACAGTGTCATTGGCAGTAATCACCTTATTATAATCAAGTTTATTGATACGTTCGATTAATCCGGTTCCCCCAATGAGAATTTTGCGATTTGAGCCGGCATTGGCAGTGAACGCGTCGCGACAAAGATCTATTATTGTGTTTGAGTCAAAGGCAGTTTTGCTATACTTAAACTCCTTGCCTGCTTGATTCCAAATGCCACCCGTAAGCAATATCTCTTCGCGCTTGGTTGAATCATAGATGCGTGCTTTTGAGCCAAAAAGGAAACTCTTTTCCATACCCAAACGCATATCGATGATTGCTACTTCCTCTTGATCCGAGAAATTCCAGCCCACCTCTTTATTGGCAATCTTTTGAAATGTGCTTTGCTCCACTTGTGCCTTGAATATCTGACAATTATTCTGCATTTTTGTGGGAAGTGCTTCAAACTGCGCTGTTTGCACATCAAGTTCCGATGCCGCACGCCCCATTCTTATCAATCGGCATCCTTGTGGCAAATTTGGCACATAATTGAGATTGCCCGATATCGCCTTACCATTGACTGCGATAACCTTTATGCCCCCCATCTCCTCTTTTGATAAGACATATAGCACGAGCGAGCCTTCAAAATTCACCCCAAGCGAGTCATACCCTTTCACATCGGGAACAAGAATCGTTTCCGACGGTTCAAAAATATCATCGCGGTCGGTGTAGATTGTTGCTACATGGAATTGCCCGCTTTTGCCCTCCGCACTATCTTCGTCATAATCCTCGCTGAGAGTGGTTTCGGTAGGTTTGGTATCGACCGAATAATAATCCACCACCATACTGCCACTGGTTCGGGATCCGGCATAACGCGAAAGTTGGTCGATAGGGGTTGACATGGGACGGATCTTCACTATTCGTTCATCAATCTCATTGCGCAACAATTCGGGAGAGCCTGTACCGGCCAGAGAGGTTGTCAGTGGACCACCCACCACGTGTTTTCCACCACTTGTTCCGGCAATCAATGTAGCCGAAGCCATAGTAATATCGCCCTCACCGGCAATTATCCACCATAACACTATTGCCACCATGGCAATGATAGTGTAGATTCCATACTTGTTAATTAGCCATTCAATAGCTTTTCCAAAAAGAGAAATAATTTGTTGTTTTAATTGATTCATAGTACTTAAAAATTAGAAGTTAAAAAAATTGTGTTTAAGTGTCTCATGATAATTCTATTAAGAACAGAAGGTCTCAATCCTCCCACACACTGCGTCGAGGATGATTAAGGATAGTGGTTTCAATCACCGGTTTTTGTCGTCGGGGTGCTTGTTGCCATTGTGAAGGTTCTTGCATTTTTACCTCTATCTGCTCATTGCGTCCTCGCAGATAGCCACGTTCCTCGGCCTCTTTCACGAGCAAATCCACATCGGTGGTTTCATCAGTTGCTTGAGAGGGGAAATGTTTTGCCGAAGCTTCATTCACGTTCATCCCCGAGAGAATGTCAACCAAAAAATGTCCCACTCTTGAGTCTTTAACCATTGCCCTCATTACCTCCTCGAGCTTTGGAACATTGTCGATTGCATCGGCTACTGTCGTAACCGTTTCTTTGGCAGTATCGAATGTCTCGGTTACTGCATCAATCACATCGTCGGTGTTTTCCTTGGCAGTTTCAATAGTGTCGCTCACTTTGTCGGCAATTTCACGTGCAGTGTCAACTACTGCATTAATTGTTTCACTAAACTTGTTTTTCATTGTTGTTTTAGATTTTTGAATTAGAAAATTGGATTTATTTTGGATTGCAATCACGATGCAAAGTTACAACCACAAAAAGGGGAAAAACTGCGATAATGCACAAAAATGCAAAGTGGCGATTTTTTTTTTGACAGAAGAACAAAAGAGCATAGGGGCTACCGCATGGAGATTTTTTAAGACAAAAGAACATAAGGTCATAAGTGTTGCCACAATAAAATTCTTTCTCAAATCTTATGTTCTTATGTTCTTATGTCAAAATCCAAGAGAAAAGACCATAATGTGCTGCCACAATGAAATTCTTTCTCAAATCTTTTGTTCTTTTGTTCTTTTGTCGTAAAATTCTTCATTCTGTCAAAAAATCCATGCGTTAGCTCGGTGCCCACCTGTTTTTAGGGGCTGTCTCTAAGGTCTATAGTGACCTTAAGAACTCTACTGGCAACAAAACACGAATGGGCAACAAAGCCCCACGCGTAGCCCTTAAATACATGTATTGCGTTATTTTTTGTTAAAAAATTGGAGGCATCGAAAGTTTTTATCCGATTATTATTGCTTTGGTTGTAAAAATATCATAAATTTGCGAGCTAATTGATTGCTAATTAGCATAATTGCATAAATATAGAAATTAAAAACATAAACTACTATAAAAAATGAAAAAACTATTAAAGGGCATGCTATCCTTTGGGATAGCTGCTATTATGGCAATCCCACAAATTAACGCTGCTACTACTCCATCTTATGTGATTGAGGTGAAGAGTAAAAAGTATAGTAAGCAGACTACAAAAAATTTATATGGTCTCGTTTATACCGAAGCCTATAGCAGCTATGGAGATGCAAACTGGCCATTGGTAGAATGTTATACTCCATTCGTTGAAACTAATGATGCATTTATTGCAACAGATGGTTCTGGAACAACAAAGAAATTCTTGATTCGCCAATTTGGGGTATCAATGGGTGTGGTTTATTGGATTAATCCTACTCAAAATGTCATCCACTATTGGAATACATTTACAGGAGAGGTAGGTACAGATACTCCCGAAAAGGGGCTTCGTGGGTCGGCTACACCTTCCAAGCACAAAGGGCTTAACTATGCGTGTGGAGACATCCCTGGTCAGACAGGTTTTGCATATCCATTCTCTGGTGCACAAACAGGTGTCGGTTCTGTAACACAAGACTGGGGTGGAAATATTATTCACCAATGGAATAATGTTTCGGGAGCAAATATAAATACACCTACTCAAGGTTTTGCCGTGTATAGGGCTCCTGAAAAATATGGTCAACTTATTGATTTTGAGCCTCGATTGTCGGATATGACGACTCAAACAATGCCATATTATCGCCGTAAGATTGGAACAAACGGTTTGTTGGAAGGTTCAGAATCGGATTTATCGGGTAGTTATGAATTATCGAAAGAACCTAACCCTAACTGGGTTGGAAATCAGGTTTATTGGGTTAAAAACGAGTATTATCATGCTTATAATGAAGCTTATGCAGGGTCAAAGAAACAACCGGTTGACTTTATGGGCGCATCGGGAAATCTATTTGACAATGCACAAAATGTCAATTCAGAATATTTTTATGGCAATTGGGGAGGTCAAATATTCCTCACATATCGTGGCATCACATTTGGTAACATGTTTGCCGATGGGCAATATGCTAACTGGTATCTTAACTATGACCTTTATATTAACAGCAAACCTATTTCTGCTGTAGAGTTGACAGATACAACATATACAATCACCCAAAATGGTACTACTACTACTTCTTCAAAATATAAACCCGGGGCTTATTCATTCAGTACATATTCTCGTGAGTATATGTTCCGTGAATGTGGCGTTTTGAACTATTTTTGGTCTATGCCTGTATCGGGATTCTATGAAATGGTTTCGAGACCAACTTATAAATGGACATTTGATCCTTGTGTCTTAGAAAAAGATGAAAATGGGACAAATCTTTCAATGTACACAAGCAGCCACCCTCGATATGGATACAACATGACCAATGGATATGATGCGATGAACGTTCCCGAAATAGACTCTATTAAAGGACATCGAGTGCTTATTCATAATATGTGGCTACAATATTGGCCGGAGAATATCAAAGCACCTGCGACTAACCCAATATACAATATGCGCGATGGTCAAATCCAGATACGCTCATGTTCTTATAGCGGAGGCTATAATGCAACTACCGGGAAATGGACCGGAAATCCAACTGAAGCATATGCTCAAGTAGGTTATGGTTATGGCTATAATAAGCAAACAAATGATTATGTAAACGTGTTAGGAACTAATTTCACTGCAACCAATACCTCTGTGAACTGTTGGAGTGAGTTGGAGCGTGTAAATGATAACGTGCTTGCACTTTACACAAACGTTCCCGGTAAAGGTTTCTCTAAATATTATATCACCGCCGTTGAGCAAGATAACCCTGTTACCATCACAGGGATTACTCAAACGATGGATGCTAATAATAATATTATTAATACCATTTCTTGGACACCACAAGAGCATGACCGTGGAACAATTCACCGCTATCAAGTTTATTATAGAGTGAAACAGAGTGGTGCCTCAGTTTATGAAAAAGCAGAAACAATCGATGGAGCAACTCAATATCCTTGGACTCTTGCAGGTGTAACTGAATATGAAGGTAAATATGCTGGTCAAACATTAACATTTAATCATAATGCACCTTATGGAGGAACAGATATTAACAGCTATTATGACCGAGTGTATGAATATATGGTTATGCCTATTTATGACGCTTCAAGTCATTATGGTACAGAAAGTGCCGTTGTAACAAAGACATCAGAAGTGCCCGATTGTTACATCGATGGAACTTTCAACCAAGAGACAGAAACAGTTGATGGCATTACTCGCTATTCATTCAATGTGAAACTCGATCCTGTAATTATGGCAGGTACTCCAAGTATCACCTCAATATCACGTATGATTATAGAGCCTCTTGATGCAACTACAGCTGCTGAGTTGAAAAAGGCTACAGGTGTAACAGCTTCGGCGGGAACTGTAACCGCAAATGAAGGTTCTGCTACATTTACAGCAAATGGAGTAAGTGTTACTACTTCTAATAATTATTATGTTGAAGCAACCGGCTTTACAGTAGGAGCAGATGGTAAGTTGCCATCAATCGTGTGGCATAATGTTGACCCCGACATAACATATAATGTAAAGGTTTATGTTGAAGATACTCCTACTGCATTTGTTGTGCCAAGTGAAGCCATTGATGCCTTTTTGGAAATTCCTTATGTAACATTGTCTTTGACCGAAGCCTCGGTATATCCACTTGTAGGCGATTATAGCTCATTGCAGAAAAATGATTTACTTCCATTGGGAGCAAAACGCAAAGTAGGCTCTAATGAAGTTACAAATCCTGTGTCGTTGAAAAATGCTAACACTCTTGGGACTAAAGGCAGTGCCATTAACCCACTATTGGTGACAGATGAGGTATTGGAAAATTGGGATGTTCAATACAAATATAACATTTTTAAAGGTGGAGATTATTTGGTACATTATGATCTTGATGCTTCTAATGTGTCTAATAACAAAAAAGTGATGTGGGACATTGTTGGTTTCCCTGTTGAAAGAACAGCATGGAATACTCATGATAAAATGGGACTTAGCGATGCTCAAAAGGCAACAAACGAAAATATCACAAAATATGGATACAATACATCAACAGTACCTGATGATGCTAATGGATATACCGCTTATATCGATGTGACATTTACACGCAAAGATAATAGTGAGATTACAGCATCTAAGAGTGGAGAACAAGAAGCATCATCGTCAATTGTGTTTAGTGATGCAGTCAAAGATGGTTCGATATTCCCTGATTTGGGCGTTAGTTTTGGCTCGCAGTTTGTACCGGTAAAACGTGATGATACTCACTGGGATGAAAACTGTCCGGAAGATGCTGAGAATAATTATGGATATTATACTGTTTACTATGATGCATTTGCTCAATGGGAATGGGGCGAATATGCTGATAACTTAAATAGATATGTAGGGTTCCATGCTGTTACATCAACAAATTGTGTGGGACACTATGTGAATAATAGTAGCACTTGGATTCCTTATTATGCTCCATCGGTGTTAAGCGATGATTGGGTAGTGGAAGCAAATATCACCCTTGGAATGGACGGAAACTTTACTGATAATTATAATGGAGCAGTAGAGCCCCTTGTGATGAGAGAAATCGGCTATGATGGCACTGCCAATACCGATTGGTCGGCATTAGCAGCCAAAGAGCGAACATTACCAATGCAAGTACACTATGTGTGGGGTGGCAATAGAGTTCTTACCAATGATTTGTCTGACCGAGAAACAACATCAACTAAGGTGCTTATGACAGCCGATTATCCTATTATTGAATTCGTGTGGAATGGAACGAGCGTCCCTACACTTATCCCTAACACTGGTGATGAATCTTATTATACCCTTATCCCGGAAAGTGAAGCTGGTTATACAAGAATGAATATGGTTTCATCTGAAAATCATTCAGGTGTTTTTGCCGACTATGTTACTACAGTGACTGGCGTAGAGGGTATTCTCACTAATGCGTGTGGTGGATGGCAACTTTATCCTAACCCTGTGGGCAGTGTGTTTACATTGGAAGCTCCTATGACTATCGGTGATGTGCAAATCTTCTCAATGGATGGTCAATTGGTTAAGGTGGTGAAGGATGTAAAAGATACTACTGTCAAAATCAATGTTGACGAATTGCCTCAAGGTGTTTATATCGTAAACACTCTCGGCATCGCAAAATTGATGATTAAACAATAGTATCATAAAAATAGTAGTTTTGAGGAGCGGGTTGTCACGACAATCCGCTCTTTTTTTGTGTGTTCTATCTGTTTTAGGAGGGTGTTAAGGTCGTTAAAGTCTCTAAAGACTCTAACGACAGCAAAGCCCGAATGGGGGGCAAAATCACGCATCATACCGGGCTGTTAAAAATAGCTACTTACAGTGAAAAACATTAAAAAACACCCTAATCAATAAATCTTTATATATATTTTTTATAACTTTATTGTCTTAAAATTTATAAACAACATAAATTAATAATCACTTAAATTCAACACGATGAAAAAACTTATCACTTTTCTCCTCGCAGTCGCAGCCATATTATCGGCATCGGCTCAACCTTATTTGGTGGGACACCGTGGTAGCTACTGGGGTGTAGAAAACAGCTCCGAAGCGTTTATCAATGGTGCAAAAAAAGGTTATGACTACCTTGAAACCGACATCAAAGTAACAAAAGATGGTAAATTTGTGTGTTGTCATAACGACGACCTTACCAACTGGGGTGGAACTCTTACTATTGCATCCAGCACTCTTGCTTCTCTTAAAGCTGAAAAATTGACACAAACTCGTGGGGGAGTTACTTACACTGGCTACATTTGTACTCTTGAAGAGTATCTCGACATTTGTAAAGAATATGGTGTAGCTCCTGTCATTGAATTTAAATGGGCTACCGGTATCAATTCAAATGACTGTTCAAACATTCCTGCTCTTGTGAAAATCGTTGAGGAAAAAGGATTCCGCAACAATTGCTATATCTTCACATCTATGCAAAAATGTTTGCAATATGTAAAGACCAACTATCCCGACATGGAAATCATGTACCTCTGCTACGACACCGCGTTCGAAAGCAGCCGTTCATGGTGTATCACCAATAAGGCTCACATCGGCCCCGGTGTTGGTAGTGGTATCACTAAAGCAGGTGTACAAAAATACCACGACAATGGTCTTTTGGTTAACGCTTGGTCAATTAACTCTACCAGCGATTATAAAACTTATGGTAACTATGGTTGTGACTTCATCACTACCGACTACCTCGATCCTGCAACTCTACCTGCATTGTCAACCCCAACAACAATGATTGGTGGCATTAAAACCGACAAAAATGAGGTTTCTTTAACTGCAGGCGTTGGCGAATCAGTTTATGCCGACATCACTGTTTCAGGTTCTAACATGAGTGGAGCTATCAGCGTTTCTTCAAGCAACTCTGCATTCACTGTTACAAACAACACTTCAGTATCATCAGGCACTCTCAGCGGTAAAGTGCGCGTAACATTCAAACCCACTGCCGAAGGTGTTTCTACTGGCACTATCACTCTTAAAGGCACTACCAAAGCCGGCAAAGAAGTAACAACTACTGTTGCCGTTACAGGTAAATGCAGCCTCAAATTCAACGAAGTGTGGAACTATAGCGAAAACTCAGGCAATACCCCTTCAGGAACAAACTGGGCAAGCGACTACTCTGCTATCCGTAACATCGCTTATGGCAATGGCAAACTATATACTATCAACCCAGGTGCTTCAACTATCACTGTTGTTAATGCACAAACCGGTGTTTACGAAACAAGCCTCAACACAACAGGGGTAAGTGGTGGTACATATGGTCTTATGGACGCACAAGTTGTTGATGGCAAATTGGTAGCTGCCAACCTGGCTTCAAGCAACACTTTGAAAGCATACGTTTGGGACACTGACAACAGCACTCCTCGCGTACTTCTCGAAACTACCGACCTCGGCGGTTGCACTCGCGTGGGCGACTGTATGAGCTACGAAGGTAACCTCACAAATGGTTCTCTCCTATTTCTCTCTGGTGGCACAATCATCAAATATGCGGTTACTAACGGTGTTGCTTCATCTACTCCTACTACTATCACTGTAAGTGATGTTGATGCAACTACTTCTCCACGCGTTGTTCCTAATGGCGATGGCAAATATTGGCTCATTGGTCGTGGAATTTACCCAACATTGGTATCTTCAACCGGTAGCGTTGAACTCACTCTCGACTCTGAAGTTCTTAACGGCATTATCGACGGTAACGACTTCTATCCTTTCACCTTCAAAGGTAAACAATATGCATTTGCAACCACATACGCAACCGGTTCTTCAACATTGACAGGTTGTCGTGCCGTGCTTATCGACGCATCAAACGGTTGGGCTAACGCTATCAACGTAGGCGAATATCCTGCCGATGGCCTTGGAACAACTCGTAATGACGGGCTCAGCACCGGTATCGAAGTTGATGTAAACGGCACTGAAGGTGTTGAATTGTGGGTAAACTGTTACAAACAAGGTATTGCACACTATCGCTATGGTGCTGCAAAAGTTCACACTACCGAACCTACATTGAGCGTTGACGCAAGTTCTATCGCACTCGAAGCATACGTTAACGAAACTGCTACCGGTTCATTCAACGTATCGGGCGTAAACCTCACCGGTAACATCAGCATCGCTCTTTCAGGAGCAAATGCCAATATGTTCTCTGTATCATCTACATCTGTAGCTAACTCTGGTAACATCACTGTTACTTACGCTCCTACTGCAACCGGTACTCACACAGCTACTATCACGATTTCGGCAGCCGGTGCAACTTCTAAAACTATCGCATTGACAGGTAATGCATCGGAAAAACCATCTGAACCTCAAGTAGCAGTAGGCCTCACTCGCCTATGGCAAAACACTTCAAGCGTACCTGGCGTAGCAGGTGGTGGCGACATTCGTTTTGCTGCTGTTTCTAACGGTCATTTGATTGCTGCCGACAAAGCAAATGCTAAAATCATCGAATTGACCGAAACAGGCTCTACCGACTACTACGATTGCTCTTCAGCCCTATCAACTCATTGGGGCACATCGGCTATTGGCCCTGCTATCTCTTGCGACGACGCCGGCAACATCCTTATCCAAACTAACTGGTCGGGAGCTAATTCAGGTGCCAACTTCGTAATCATCTCGGCTGACTTGAAGAACTCTTATAAGCTTGACCCTTCATCTATCGAAGGTTACACCCCATATCGTATCGACCAAATTGGTCGCATTCGTGGCAATATGCTTAGCGATGAAGGTGGTTATATGTTCCTCACTCCTAACACAAGTGAAACAGTTCTTGTCGCTAAGATTGTGAATGGCGAAGTTGCCACAGATTACTCTCAAGTATCTAACAATACATCACTCACACTCTCTACTTCATGTATTGCTCAACCGGCATTTGAAACAGTGGCTGAAATCGACGCTCTCATGGACGAAAATGCTGATTTGTCTAACTCATTCATCATGCGTAACCGCACAAACACTGCTTATGTTTATGCTTGGAAGGATGATAACTCAGCTATGGATGTTGCTTACAATTTCTCTGCAGCAACTTCTGAGGGTTACTCAACTAAAAACGCTTCTTCCGAAGGTTTTGACTGGTTCAAGATTTATGACAAATCATACTACATCATGCCTCTCACTCTCGATGGTACTACCAACACTCGTTGTACAGCGTTTGCAATCTTCGACGAAGAAGGTAATATCGCAGCATACCATGCCGACAACGTTAAATCGGGTATTGGTCAAGGTTTCGGTAGCTTCATTGCTGTTCCTTACACAAGCTGTTCGGTTTACATCTACCACTTCGTAGCAGGTTCAGTAGCTGAAAAATTCACTTTCGCAGTTGAACCAAAAAGCGATGTTAGTGGCATTGAATGTCTCGAACAAATCGAGAATGACAATGCTCCTATCGAATACTACAACCTCCAAGGCGTGAAAGTTGCCAACCCATCAAACGGCATCTTCATCAAGGTTCAAGGCAACAAAGCATCAAAGGTTCTTGTGAAGTAAATAGTAAACTATAGAAAATATAGTTACTATAAATCAATACAAGCGAGCAATCCAATCGGATTGCTCGCTTGGTTTTTCGGCATCACTTTTAGAGACCTAAGGTCGTTAGCAAAGCCCGGATAGGGCTCAAAATACCATACACTTGCACACAAATGTACATTCAAAACCGAAGTGCAAAATTTACGGTAAAAAAATAAAAATATGAAAAACACCGCAGGTTTGCCAAACGGCTGGGGCGCGTAGCCCCAAAGAGTGAATTTGTAGAGTAACAAGCAATACAAAAAAAGGAGA
>JAZSDX010000068.1:0-12423 GCA_045531405.1 Muribaculaceae bacterium
GTCTCCTTTTTTTGTATTGCTTGTTACTCTACAAATTCACTCTTTGGGGCTACGCGCCCCAGCCGTTTGGCAAACCTGCGGTGTTTTTCATATTTTTATTTTTTTACCGTAAATTTTGCACTTCGGTTTTGAATGTACAATATTGGCTGAAAATAAATCGATAAGATTGAAGTTTTTATTGAAATATAAACAAAGATGAAAAAACTTAAATTTCAAATTTCAAATTTCAATTAAATACATTAACTTTGTAGCTTAATTGAAATAAAATTATATTATCATCATAAAAAATAACAGAGAATGGTAATTTTCTTCAAAAAAGGCGCAAGTTTAGTTTATGCCGTAGAGTGTGATCACAAGTTTTCGGATGCTGAAAAAGAAAAGCTTTCGTGGTTGTTTGATGGAGCAAAACCTCTTTCAAGTACATCGTTGAAGGGTCGATATGTAGGTCCTCGTAAAGAGATGATTACTCCTTGGAGTACAAATGCTGTTGAAATTACTCAAAATATGGGTATTCAAGGCATCACTCGAATTGAACAATTTGAACTTTCTCGTGATGAGCAACCAAAGTTTGACAAGATGTTGCAACGAGTGTATGAAGGTCTAAATAGTAAGACTTTTACAAATGTGAAAACTCCCGATCCTATTGTGTATATCGATGATATATCGGAATATAATAAGGCAGAGGGACTTGCCTTGAGTGAAGATGAGGAGCAATATCTTCGCGATTTGAGTGCGAAACTTGGTCGCCCATTAACTGATAGTGAGGTGTTTGGTTTCTCTCAAGTGAACTCTGAACACTGTCGTCACAAAATCTTTAATGGAACGTTTGTGATTGATGGAGAAGAAAAACCATTATCTCTATTTAAGTTAATTAAGAAAACTTCGCAAGAGAATCCAAACGGATTGGTATCGGCATATAAAGATAATGTGGCATTTGTTAAAGGTCCAAAAGTAGATCAGTTCTACCCTATTAATCCTGATAAACCCGATTTCTTTGAGGTAAAAGATTTAGATACAGTAATTTCATTAAAAGCTGAAACTCATAACTTCCCAACTACTGTTGAGCCATTTAATGGTGCATCAACAGGTACAGGTGGTGAAATTCGTGACCGACTTGGTGGAGGTAAGGCAAGTTTGCCTATAGCCGGGACTGCAGTATATATGACTTCATATCCTCGCATGAGCGAAGAACATCGTTGGGAATTGATGATGAATCCTCGTGTGTGGTTATATCAAACGCCTTGTGATATTCTTATAAAGGCATCAAATGGAGCATCGGATTTTGGTAATAAATTCGGGCAACCTCTTATATGTGGTTCACTTCTTACGTTTGAACATGATGAAAATGGCAAACAATATGCCTACGACAAAGTAATTATGCTTGCCGGAGGTGTTGGTTTTGCAGCAAAGAAAGACGCGATAAAGGGAGAGCCTAAACCCGGCGAAAAGGTTGTGGTTATGGGTGGCGACAACTATCGTATTGGTATGGGTGGTGGTGCTGTATCATCGGTTGAAACCGGTCAGTATGACAACTCAATCGAATTGAATGCAGTGCAACGTGCTAACCCTGAAATGCAAAAACGTGTGTCGAATGTGATTCGTGCATTGGCAGAGAATGATAATAACCCAATTGTGTCAATTCATGACCATGGTGCAGGTGGACACTTGAATGCACTTTCGGAGCTTGTTGAGGCTACAGGTGGAAAAATTAATATCGATGCACTTCCTATTGGCGATAAAACATTGTCATCAAAAGAAATTGTGGGCAATGAAAGCCAAGAGCGTATGGGTATGGTGGTTGAAGAAAAAGATATTGAATATATCAAACGTATTGCGGATCGTGAACGTGCCCCACTCTATGTCGTAGGTGAAACAACCGGAGATGACCGCTTTGTATTTGAGCAAAAAGATGGAGTTAAACCTATTGATTTGGGAATGGCTGATATGTTTGGCAATTCACCAAAAACAATTATGACCGATAAGACTGTTAAGACTACATATAAAGATGTAGAAACTGATGAGTCAAAAATTGACGAATATATTAAGAATGTATTGAGTCTTGAAGCTGTTGCATGTAAAGATTGGTTAACAAATAAAGTTGACCGTTCGGTAACAGGTAAAATCGCACGTCAACAATGTCAAGGAGAAATTCAATTGCCATTGAGTGACTGTGGTGTCGTTGCTCTTGATTATAAGGGGAAAGCAGGTATTGCAACTTCAATAGGTCACGCCCCACAAGTAGCACTTATTGACTCGGCTAAAGGTTCGGTAATGGCGATAGCTGAGGCTTTGACAAATATATCAATGGCTCCATTGGCAAAAAGTTTGAAGAGCATTTCTTTGAGTGCCAACTGGATGTGGCCATGTAAGAATGAAGGAGAAGATGCCGCATTGTATCGAGCAGTAGAGGCATGTAGCGAATTTGCTTGCAAATTGGGTATTAATATCCCTACCGGTAAGGATAGTTTGTCAATGACTCAAAAATATGGTAATGATAAGGTATATTCTCCAGGCACAGTAATTATTTCTGCCGCAGGCGAAGTAAGTGATATTCGCAAAGTTGTATCTCCTGTACTTCAAAATAAAAAATCCACATTATATTATATAGATTTCTCAAGCGATAGTTTGAAACTTGGAGGCTCGGCTTTAGCACAAGTGCTTAATCGTCTTGGCTCAGAAGCTCCAACAGTAACAGATGTTGACAAATTTGCATCAACATTTAATGCCGTTCAAAAATTGGTAAGAAATCGTGCTTTACTTGCAGCTCACGACGTTTCGGCAGGCGGTTTAATCACTGCGTTGTTGGAAATGACATTTGGTAACGTAAATGGAGGTATTGCAGTTTCGACCGAAGGTTTTGCTGAAATGGGAGAAACAGATTTAACTAAGATTTTATTTGCAGAAAATCCGGCTCTTGTGGTTCAAGTTGCAGATGCTAAAACTGAACGTGTTGAGGCAATACTAAATGAAGCAGGTGTTAAATTCTGCGAAATAGGTAAACCACAAGCAGAACGTGTAGTAATTGTAAATCATGATGGAGCTGAACATTTGTTTGATATAGATTATCTCCGTGATGTGTGGTTTAGCTCATCATATTTGCTTGATGCGGTTCAAAGTGGTGAAAAATGTGCGAAGATGCGTTTTGATAATTACAAGAAACAGCCGATTCGCTATCGTTTCCCAAAAGGTTTTGACGGGAAATTGGCATCTCGTGGAATTTCATTGCGTCGCGAAAATAAGAGTGGCGTAAAAGCTGCTATTATTCGAGAAAAAGGAGTAAATGGAGATCGCGAAATGGCATATTCACTATATTTAGCCGGTTTTGATGTGAAAGATGTTCACATGACCGACTTGATGACAGGTCGTGAAACGCTTGAAGATGTGAATATGATTGTATTCTGTGGTGGATTCTCAAACTCAGACGTTCTTGGTTCGGCAAAAGGTTGGGCTGGTGGCTTTCTTTGGAATGAAAATGCGAAACGAGCATTGGATAAATTCTATGCACGTAAGGATACATTGAGTCTTGGTATTTGCAACGGTTGTCAGTTGATGATAGAACTAAATCTTATCAACCCCGAACATGACTGTCGCACAAAGATGGAACATAACATTTCGCATAAGTTTGAATCTCAATATCTTGGAGTTACAATTCCTGAGAATAATTCAGTAATGTTTGGCTCATTATCAGGAATGAAGACCGGTATATGGGTGGCTCATGGAGAAGGAAAATTTAACCTTCCTGAAAAACTTGAGAAATATAATATTGTTGCAAAATATAATTATGCTGCATATCCCGGAAACCCAAATGGTTCAAGAGCATCTGTTGCCGGTATTGCATCGGCTGATGGTCGTCATTTAGCGATGATGCCACACTTGGAACGTGCAATATTCCCATGGCAGTGTGCGTATTATCCGGAGTCACGTCGTAAAGACGAAGTAACACCATGGATTGATGCATTTATTAATGCTCGTCGTTGGATTGAAGAAAAAATAAAATAATAATGAGAATAAGAGTGGGAACCATCGAGAGAAAAATGAAGGTTTCCACTCAATTATTTATAACAATACATAGTATATGGGTGGTTTTTTTGGCGTTGCAAAACGCGATAAATGTGTAAATGAATTGTTCTATGGAGTTGATTATAACTCACATATGGGAACAAAACGAGCCGGGATTGCGACATGTAATAAAGGTATATTTACACGATCGATACATAATATAGAAAATTCATATTTCCGCACTAAATTTGAGAAAGATTTAGATGAATTTGAAGGAAATGTAGGTATTGGGGTTATTAGTGACACCGACGCGCAACCTATTATTGTGAATTGCCATTTGGGTAAATTTGCAATTGTAACAGTAGGTAGAATTAATAATATTGTTGAGCTTGAAAAAGAGTTATTGGCAAAGGGTCATCACTTTTGTGAGCATAGTTATGATATAATAAATCCAACCGAAATGATTGCGGCTCTAATTAGTGAAGGAGCGGATTTTGTGAATGGCATTGAAAATGTATATAACCGAGTAAAAGGTTCATGTTCAATGCTTTTACTTACTGAAAACGCAATTATTGCAGCAAGAGATAAATTGGGGCGAACTCCTATTATTATAGGAGAAAAAGAGGGCGCTCATGCGGTTACATCTGAATCATGTTCATTTCCCAATTTAGGTTATGAAATTGAATATAATTTGGGGCCCGGTGAAATTGTAGAAATTTCATCGGAGGGTTATCACCAATTGCGTAAACCTAATGAGGATATGCAAATATGTGCGTTTTTATGGACATACTATGGATATCCAGCATGTGAATATGAAGGTCGCAATGTGGAACAAATGCGCTATGATTCGGGTGTAAATATGGGTAAAGAAGATGATACTGAGGTAGATTGTATATGCGCGATCCCCGATTCAGGTATTGGAATGGCATTAGGTTATGCGCAAGGAAAGGGAGTGCCTTATCAACGTGGTATCGTTAAGTACACTCCTACATGGCCTCGTAGTTTTACTCCGAGTTCTCAAGAACGTAGAGAATTGGTTGCAAAAATGAAACTTATTTCAAATAATTCAATTCTAAAGGATAAAAAGGTTATTTTTTGTGATGACTCAATCGTGAGAGGAACTCAATTGAGAGATAATGTGCAAGATCTGTTTGATTGTGGAGCAAAAGAGGTGCATATTCGTATCAGTTGCCCTCCACTAATCTATCCATGTAAATTTTTGAATTTTACGTCGTCAAAAAGTGAGATGGAGCTTATAACACGTCAAGTTATAGCTAAATTAGAGGGTGGAGATATGTATAAAAATCTTGAGAAATATGCAAAAACAGGCTCTCCGGAATATAATGCAATGGTTGAGGAGATACGCAAACGTCTAAAATTAACATCATTGAAGTTTAGTTCAATTGAAAATGTAGTATCTTCAATTGGTTTGCCAAAATGTAAAGTATGTACTCATTGTTTTGATGGGTCAAGTTATGAATAATTGACTTTTTTGTTTTGAGAATTTAATTCAAGTTGCTATCTTTGTCATCTTGAAATTTTTGAGAATTTATTTAATAACTATCTAATATATTTTTAATTATGAGTTTAAACATCATTGTACTCGCAAAACAAGTGCCAGACACTCGAAATGTGGGTAAAGATGCAATGAAAGAAGATGGAACTATTAATCGAGCAGCATTGCCGGCCATTTTCAACCCCGAGGATTTAAATGCGCTTGAGCAAGCACTTCGTTTGAAAGATGCTAATCCTGGTTCGAAAGTTACTTTGTTGACAATGGGGTTACCTCGTGCATCAGAAATTATTCGTGAAGCTATTTATCGTGGAGCAGATACCGGTATCGTTTTGACTGATCGTGTTCTGGGAGGAGCTGATACTTTGGCAACGTCTTATTCACTAGCTCAAGCGGTGAAGAAATTTGGCGATTATGATATTATTTTAGGTGGTCGTCAAGCAATTGATGGAGATACTGCACAAGTAGGTCCTCAGATTGCAGAAAAATTAGGTATTCCTCAAGTCACATATGCAGAGGAAATTATTGAGTTGAAAGATGGATATGTTATTGTTAAACGTCGTTTGGAAACAGGGGTCGAAACTGTAAAAGCTCCCCTACCATGCGTTGTGACAGTAAATGGATCGGCTCCTGAATGTCGTCCTCGAAATGCTCAGCGAGTAATGAAATATAAATATGCTGTATCACCAAGTGAAAAAGAAAAACTTGCAGAAGAAAAGCAAGCACTTGTTGATAATCGTCCATATTTGGCACTTCAAGAATGGAGTGCAGCATACGTTGATGCAGATTTGAATCAAGTAGGATTAGCTGGCTCTCCAACAAAAGTAAAGGCAATTGAAAATGTAGTATTTACAGCAAAAGAAAGCCGTTGTCTTGAAAATAACGATGAGCAATTAGAAGAATTGATAAAAGAACTTATTGCAAATCATACTATTGGCTAACTTTTTAATCATCAGAAATTATGTCAGAAAAAAATAATTTAATTGTATATTGTGAGTTTGATGACGGCAAAGTAGCCGATGTAAGCTTGGAGTTGTTGACTAAAGGAAAAGTATTAGCAACAAATTTAGGCGTTAAACTTGAAGCTCTTGTTGTGGGCGATAAACTTGATGGAGTAGAATCACAAGTGTTTCCCTATGGCGTTGACACAGTATATAAGGTGGCTGATTCTCGTTTATATCCATATACCTCTAATCCTCATGCATCAGTGTTAATCAACTTATTTAAGGAAATTGAACCTCAAATCTGCTTGATGGGAGCAACTTGTATTGGTCGCGATTTAGGCCCACGTGTGTCATCAGCTTTACATAGTGGTCTTACTGCAGACTGTACTTCTCTTGAAATTGGCGATCATAAAGATCCTAAAACAGGTAAAGAATATCAAAATTTATTATATCAAATTCGTCCTGCATTTGGAGGTAACATTGTTGCTACAATTGTTAACCCCGATTGTCGTCCTCAAATGGCAACAGTGCGTGAGGGAGTAATGAAAAAAGAGGTATTTGATGTAAACTATAAAGGTGAAGTTGTAAATCTTGATGCAAGTAAATATGTGTCAGATGCCGACTTTGTTGTAGAAATTATTGATCGTCACATTGAAAAATCAAAAGTTAATATAAAAAATTCTCCAATAATTGTTGCCGGAGGTTATGGAGTTGGAAGCAAGGAGAATTTTGATATGCTATTTGAATTGGCAAATGTGCTTGGTGGCGAAGTTGGAGCTTCTCGTGCAGCTGTAGATGCCGGTTTTGTGGCAGAACATGACCGTCAAATAGGTCAAACAGGTGTGACAGTTCGTCCTAAATTGTATATTGCTTGTGGTATTTCCGGTCAAATCCAACATATTGCCGGTATGCAAGAAAGCTCAATCGTGATATCTATTAACAATGATCCAAATGCACCAATTAACACAATTGCCGATTATGTGATAACCGGAAATGTAGAGGACATTGTGCCAAAACTTATTAAATATTATAAGAAAAATTCTAAGTAAGACTTGTTATGGCTAATTTTTATACAGATAATCCAGATTTGAAGCATCATCTTTCTCACCCATTGATGCAAAAAATCGTAGAATTAAAAGAACGTAATTATACAGAGGCTGAGAAGTTTGACTATGCACCTCTTGACTTTGAGGATGCAATGGATAACTATGATAAAGTTCTTGAAATAGTAGGTGATATTTGTGGAAATATTGTTGCAGAAAATGCAGAAGGAGTTGACCATCAAGGTCCCCGTGTTGAAAATGGTCGTGTTATTTACGCTGATGGTACAAAAGTAAATCTTGAAGCATGTCGAAAGGCTGGATTGATGGGTATGGCAATGCCACGTCGTTTTGGCGGACTAAACTTCCCTATTACTCCATATATTATGGCAGCAGATATCGTGAGTCGCGCTGATGCCGGTTTTGAAAACCTTTGGGGGCTTCAAGATTGTGCTGAAACGTTGTATGAGTTTGGTGACGAAGATCAAAAACAACGCTTTTTGACTCGTGTGTGTGCCGGAGAAACGATGTCAATGGACTTGACAGAACCAGATGCAGGATCTGACTTACAATCGGTAATGCTCAAGGCAACACCTCAAGAAGATGGCACATGGTTGCTTAATGGAGTAAAACGCTTTATCACAAATGGAGATAGTGATATTCACTTGGTTCTTGCTCGTTCAGAAGAAGGGACAAAAGATGGACGTGGTTTGTCAATGTTTATTTATGACAAACGCCAAGGTGGTGTTAATGTGCGTCGTATAGAGAACAAAATGGGTATCAAAGGCTCTCCTACTTGTGAGTTGACTTATAAAAATGCTAAAGCAGAACTTTGTGGCTCTCGTCGTCTTGGTCTTATCAAGTATGTAATGGCTTTGATGAATGGTGCACGTCTTGGTATCGCTGCTCAGTCGGTAGGTATTAGTGAGATTTGTTATCGTGAAGCTCTTGCATACGCAAAAGATCGTCGTCAATTTGGGAAAGCAATTATAGAGTTCCCTGCAGTACAAGAATTAATAGCCGTAATTAAAGCGAAACTTGATGCATCTCGTTCATTACTTTATGAGACTGCTCGTTTTGTTGATGTTTATAAGGCATATGAAGATATTGCAAAAGAACGCACTCTTACTCCAGAAGAACGCCAAGAGATGAAGATGTATAGCAAACTTGCAGATGCTTGTACTCCTATGGTGAAAGGTATGGCAAGTGAATATTGCAACCAAAATGCTTACGATTGCATTCAAGTGCATGGAGGTTCGGGCTTCATGAAAGATTATGCTTGCGAGCGTGTGTATCGTGATGCTCGTATTACTTCAATATATGAAGGAACAACTCAATTGCAAGTAGTTGCAGCAATTCGTCACGTTACAACAGGCTCTTATTTGTCATTGATTAATGATTACAACGCACAAGAAGTTGCACCAGCTCTTCAACCATTGAAAGATAATTTGGTAGAAATGACAGCAAAATATGCTGCAGCAGTAGAAAAGGTGCTTTCGGTTAAAGATAATCAAGCATATACTGATTTCTTGTCTCGTCGTCTTGTTGAAATGGCTGGTAACATTATGATGGGTTACTTGCTTCTCCTTGATGCTAATAAAAATGAATCGTTTGTAGCATCAGCAAATGTCTATAATAAGATTGCACAGGCAGAAGTCGCAAAACATGCTGATTTTATTGCAAACTTCACTCCTGAACAATTAAGCTTTTATATGGCATAATTAACAGAGTAAATATAATATTAAGAAAGCAATCGATTGATGTCGGTTGCTTTCGTTTTTTTTATATAACTTTGTAGTTGAATGAAAACAATACTTTTTGATAATATTATTTATTCGTTACAACAAACCGGTGGTATTTCCTCTCAGTGGTCGATGTTGCTGGATGGTCTGTTGCACAATGATGCGATTGATTCTATGTTTTTAGAACGTAAGGATGCAATAAATAATATATATAGAAAAAATATTAGAGCATCAGAGGATAAGATAGTTAAATTATCACATCAATTACCATTGATAATTGATCGGTATAGAGATATTGATATTCATGATATGAATCTTTCAATTTTTCATTCCTCTTATTATCGTTGTGTGAAAAATAAAGGTGTAAAAAGTATTGTTACAGTTCATGATTTCACATACGAACGATATATGGCAGGATTGCGACGTTATGTGCATTGTAAACAAAAAAATAATGCGATAAATAAAGCAGATGCCGTTGTATGTGTGTCGCAAAATACGTGTAATGATTTGTTATATTTCCTCCCTAATATAGACAAAGACAAAATAAAAGTTGTGTATAATGGCGTGTCAGATGATTTTCGAGAAATAAATGGCGCTACGCGAGGCGATAGATTGTTGTATGTGGGTAGTCGTGCAAAATATAAAAATTTTGACTTTGTAGTTGAGACATTGTCTGAAACATCATATCATTTAGATATATGTGGAGTACCACTATCTATTAAAGAACAAAAATACCTAAATCGAAAATTAGGAAAAGATAGATATAAGGTGTATTCAAATGTTGATAATCAACTATTGAATAAACTATATAATCAAACAAAATGCTTGATTTATCCATCAAGTTATGAGGGATTTGGTTTGCCTATTGTAGAGGCTCAAAAAACGGGCTGTCCGGTTATTGCATTAAACAGCTCATCAATTCCAGAAGTAATTGGGGAAACACCATTATTGCTCCAAAAATTAAGTTGTAAAGAATTGTTGTCGGCATTGAAAATATTAGAGTCCCCCACTCTTTTTGACAATATATCAAAGATGGGAATAGAAAACGCACGAAGATATTCAAGCCGGTCAATGATAGATAGTTATATGGGAATATATAAGGGGATTTTCGATACAAATTGAAATGTTTGCGTTGAAATTATTCAATCATTTTAATAGTTAGTTTGTAAAAGATATAATGGAAGATGAAAATAGTTGGTGGGATGAAAAAAAAATTGTATCTTTGCACCGCTTTTTAGCATCCCGTGTGATGGGAAATTAAGGAGCAACTTAATTTTTAGTAACACATTAAATTAAATTAAACAATGAAAGTATTTCAATTAGAGGCAACTCCTCGTACCGATCTTGGTAAAAAAGCTGCAAAAGCTCTTCGTGGTTCACAAAACATTCCTGCAGTTCTTAATGGTGGTGAATTAGTAGATCTTCCTTATGCCGGAACTCTTAAAGCAGGTGAAAAAGTAGTAGAAATTGGTAATGGCAAAGGTCTTATCACTACTGATATCGTAGTATCTAATGAGGCAGTTCGCAAACTTATCTATACTCCTGAAATTTTCGCAGTAGAACTTTCTTTGAATGGTGAAAAGAAAATGGCTGTATTGAAAGATATTCAATTCCATCCAGTAAAAGACACTATTCTTCACTTGGATTTCCTTGAAGTAAATGACAAAAAACCAGTTGTGATTGAGGTTCCTGTTAAACTTGAAGGTCACGCAGAAGGTGTTAAAGCCGGTGGTAAGTTGACTCTTTCAATGAAGAAGCTTAAAGTTAAAGCTGTTTATACTGCAATTCCTGAACGTCTTGTTATTAATGTGGATTCTTTAGGTCTTGGTAAATCACTTCAAGTTGGTGAACTTAACTTTGAAGGTCTTGAATTGGTTAACGCTAAAAATGCGGTTGTTTGTGCAGTTCAACTCACTCGTGCTGCTCGTGGTGCTGCCGCTGCTGCTGCCGCTGCTAAGAAGTAATCATAAAAGTACTTTTTTAGCCCTATGAAGTATTTGATTGTGGGTCTTGGTAATATTGGAGACGAATATAGCAATACCCGCCACAACATAGGATTTAAGATATTGGATGCCTTTGCCGAGGCGTCCAATATTTCTTTTTCTACTGAACGATATGGTGATGTTGCTCGTGCGAGGGTAAAAAATAAACAATTAGTATTATTGAAGCCATCAACATATATGAATCTTAGTGGAAATGCAGTTCGTTACTGGAAGGAAAAAGAAAATATTCCTGTGGATCATATTTTTGTGCTTGTAGATGATTTAGCGTTACCTTTTGGAGCAATTAGAATAAAAGGACGAGGAAGTGATGCCGGACATAATGGATTGAAAAGTATCGTTCAAATGTTAGGAACTGATGCATATCCACGATTGCGATTTGGAATTGGAAATGATTTTCCAAGAGGTTGTCAAGTTGATTATGTATTAGGAAATTTTACTCTTGATGAGCGTCAAAAGTTACCTGCGAGATTAGAGGTTGCTATAGATGCGATTAAGACATTTTGTCTTGCTGGCATTAATATTGCAATGAATACATACAACAATAAATGAGATATGCCAAAATCGGAAGTGCGTATAGATAAATGGCTATGGGCAATGCGTGTTTACAAGACGCGTACGGTTGCGACAGATGCATGTAAAAAGGGACGTATTACTATAGGCGAAATCGGGTCAGCAGTTGTGGCAAAGCCATCAAGAATGATTAAAGTTGATGACATAATTAATGTCAAAAAGTCTCCGATTACTTATTCGTTTCGGGTAAAAGCATTGACTGAAAATAGATTAGGTGCAAAATTAGTGCCTGAATATATGGAAAATATAACTCCACAGTCTCAATATGATTTATTGGATATAGTGAAAATCTCAGGCTTTATTGATAGAAGAAAGGGGCTTGGACGCCCTACTAAACGAGAGGGACGAGAGCTTGCCAAGTTTACGCAAGAAGCAATGGACTATGGCTGGGATTTCGATTTTGATGATTTAGACGAAGATGATGAATAATAAAAAGGAGCATATAGCTCCTTTTTGTTGTTTTAGTTAATTATATGTCTAGTCCTGACATAGCGTTACAGTAAAAAGTAACAAAAAATGGAAGAGACTAAACACAAGTATGTTAAGCGAACGCAACGCGATTATTCAATGCCTTTTAAGTTGGCAGTAGTACAAGAAGTAGAGCACACAGGA
>JAZSDX010000021.1:0-15126 GCA_045531405.1 Muribaculaceae bacterium
AGACTAATTGAGCAGAGTCAGTTTGATGCTGTTCAAGCTAAAATCAATCGAAGACCTCGAGAAAAACTAAATTTTTCTTCTCCAAAAATTGAATTCTTCAAATTATTAAAATAATTTTGCACTTGCTTGTTGACTCTACATAATCAACTTTTTTCTTAAAAACTTTGATTATAAGCAAATAAATTCGTACCTTTGCAGTCCGATTATGTCCAATTAATAACCCCGACATGTCAATATGGCGATACTTCTGGCCGAGTATCGGCATTTTTGCGGTCAATTTATTTAACTATTAATCAAACATTTAACGTGGATACTTTAAGTTACAAAACCGTATCACCTAACGCTCAAAGCGTAGATCGCGAATGGGTCGTTATCGATGCTACTGACCAAGTTCTTGGTCGTCTTTGCGCTAAAGTTGCGAAAATTCTTCGTGGCAAGCACAAACCCACCTATTCTCCTAACGTAGAATGTGGTGACAATGTAATCATCATCAATGCCGAAAAAGTAGTTCTTACAGGCAAAAAGATGACTGACAAAACTTACCTCCGTTACACAGGTTACCCCGGTGGTCAACGCGAAGCTACTCCTGAAATCCTTCTTAAGAAGTCTTTCAACAAACACATCAAACCTGGATACCACCCATTGTATCTCCAAGTGATGAAAGGTATGCTTCCTAAAAATCGTCTTGGTCGTCGCATCATTGGCAACCTTCACGTGTATAACGGACCAGAGCACCCACATGCTGCTCAAAACCCAAAAGTAATTGATATCAACACAATTAAATAATTGAAGTATGGAAACAGTTAACGCAGTAGGCCGTCGCAAGGCCGCCATCGCACGAGTAATCGTAAAAGAAGGCAATGGTACAATCACCATTAACAAGCGCCCTATCGAAGTATATTTCCCTTCTTCTATACTTCAATACATCGTTAAACAACCACTTTTGACTCTTGATGTAGTTGAAAAATATGACATCAACGTAAATCTTGACGGTGGTGGTTACAAAGGCCAAGCAGAAGCACTTCGTCTTGCTATCGCTCGCGCTCTTGTAAAAATTAACCCAGAAGACAAACCAGCATTGCGCGCTGAAGGCTTCATGACTCGTGACCCACGCTCTGTTGAACGTAAAAAACCAGGTCAACCAAAAGCTCGCAAACGCTTCCAATTCTCAAAACGTTAATATCTTTGGTGCGATATTCACACCAATATATTATAGAGTGTTTAGTATCTAAATCTTTGAGATGGACACGTTCCCTACTCACTGATTGTAATTATTAAGAACGTAAACAACATTATTAAAAAAATGTCAACACCTACATTTGAACAACTTCTCGAAGCAGGTTGCCATTTCGGTCACCTTAAAAGAAAATGGAATCCTGCTATGGCTCCTTATATTTTCATGGAGCGCAATGGTATCCACATTATCGACCTCTACAAGACTGCGGCAAAAGTAGAAGAAGCTGCCGCAGCTCTTAAGAGTATAGCTAAATCAGGCAAAAAAGTGCTTTTCGTTGCTACTAAAAAGCAAGCTAAACAAGTTATTGCCGATAAAGCAAATTCAGTTGGTATGCCTTACGTTATTGAACGTTGGCCCGGCGGTATGCTTACCAACTTCCCAACAATCCGCAAGGCTGTTAAGAAAATGACATCTATCGACAAAATGATGAAAGATGGTACTTTCGACAACCTTTCAAAACGCGAAAAACTTCAAGTAACTCGTCAACGCGCCAAACTTGAAAAGACTCTCGGCTCAATCGCAGACCTCAACCGTCTTCCAGCTGCACTTTTTGTTGTTGACGTATTGAAAGAACGCATCGCTGTTGCTGAAGCTAATCGTCTTGGTATCCCAGTATTTGCTATGGTTGATACTAACTCTGATCCATCAAACGTGGATTTCGTTATCCCCGCTAATGATGACGCTTCTAAATCAATCGAAATCATCCTCGACACCGTTTGCTCTGCAATGACAGAAGGTATCGAAGAACGTAAAGCCGAAAAAGTTGACACTGTTGCTGCCGGCGAAGGCGAAGAAGCTGCAAAACCTAAACGTGGTGGTCGTCGTCGCATCACAAAAGCTACAGCTGAAGAAGAAGCACCTACTGCAACTGAAGAAGCTTAATTAAATTATTTATTAATCGACATTAAAACTATCCAATATGGCAGTTACAATGGCAGAAATCAGCAAACTTCGTCAAATGACAGGTGCTGGTATGATGGATTGCAAGAAAGCTTTGACTGAAGCCGAAAACGACATGGACAAAGCTATCGAAATCCTTCGCAAAAAAGGTCAAGCTGTTGCCGCTAAACGTGAAGATCGCAATGCAGCCGAAGGTTGTGTACTCGGTCAATCTACTGGCGAATATGCAGCAGTTGTTGCTCTTAATTGTGAAACTGACTTCGTTGCTAAAAACGCAGGGTTTGTAAGCCTTACTAAATCAATCCTTGCTGCAGCTGTTGAAGCTAAAGCAAAAAGCCTTGACGAAGTAAAAGCTCTCGAAATCAACGGTCAAAAAATTGCCGACCTCATTGTTGATGAGTCAGGTAAAACAGGCGAAAAAATGGAACTTGGTGCATTTGAATATGTTGAAGCTCCAGCAACTATCGCTTACAACCACTTCGGCAACAAACTTGCTACTCTCGTAGCATTCAACAAAGCCGGCATCGCTGAACAAGTTTACAAAAACGTAGCTATGCAAGTTGCTGCAATGAATCCAATTGCAGTTGACGAATGCAATGTATCAGACGAAGTTAAGGAAAAAGAAATCGCCGTAGCAATTGAAAAAACAAAAGCTGAACAAATTCAAAAAGCTGTTGATGCAGCATTGAAGAAAGCAGGCATCAACCCTGCTCACGTTGATTCAGAAGACCACATGGAAAGCAATAAAGCTAAAGGTTGGATTACTGAAGAAGACGTTGTTAAAGCTAAAGAAATCATCGCTACCGTTTCAGCTGAAAAAGCAGCTAATCTTCCTGAAGCTATGATTCAAAACATCGCAAAAGGTCGTCTCGGCAAGTTCTTGAAAGAAGTATGTCTTTTGAACCAAGATGACGTTACAAGCGAAGATAAGAAAACCGTACGCGAATCATTGAAAGCAATTGACCCAGAATTGAGCGTTGTTTCTTTCAAACGCGTTAACCTCAACGTTGACTAATCTCGTAGTCATAACATCTCAACATAGAAAGAGCCGGCAACAATAAGTTGTCGGCTCTTTCATTATATAGGGTTACTATGCCGAACCCCACATTAAATCATCATAACACACTCACCTATAAAACAAAAGCGAACACCTCACGGCATTCGCTTTTATCTTTAAGTAATTAAGGAATTCTTATTTTACTTTTGCGTTAAGTTCAGCACCAGCTTTGAATTTCACAGCTTTGCGAGCAGGGATTTCGATTTTTTCTTTAGTACGTGGGTTGATACCTGTGCGAGCACCTTTTTCAGCAACTGAGAATGTACCGAAACCAAGAAGTGCAACTTTGTCGTTAGCTGCAAGTGCGCCACCGATAGCTTCGATAGCTGCGTCTAATGCATTTTTAGCATCTACTTTTGTAATGTTTGCTTTTTCAGCAATAGCATTGATAAGCTCTGTTTTGTTCATAATAAATTATTGTTAATTAGATTTGTATGGTAATATACTTGCAAAAGTAATGTAAAATTCTGAAAAACAAAAAAAAATCGCAAAAAAAAAGCACATAAATTTTCCAAAGTAACATAGTCTCATCAAAAATCAACTTTTTTTCGCTAAATTTGTAGTCATTATAAATATCACTCTATCATTTTAACATAACGACAATGCTCAACAACTCAATAATCAGCCAAATGCCTCCCATTACAAAAAATCTGATTATAATAAATGTAATCATATGGGTGGCAATGGCGATTTTCCCTCAAGAAATAGGTTCTACCATGAATCAATTTTGTGGGCTTCACTATGTCACGGCTTCAGATTTTATTGCCACCCAATTCATCACCTACCAATTTATCCATGGTGATTTCACCCATCTATTTTTTAACATGTTCTCGTTATTCATGTTTGGCATGGTGATAGAACAAGTTTTTGGAGCAAAACGATTCATCACCTACTATCTCATATGTGGCATCGGTGCCGGCATTATTCAAGAATTAGCCTACTATGCCGACATTCAAATGATCTTAAACGAAAACATCGAAAGAATCGCACCACTCACCAATGAATCGGTTGCGACTATACGTGAGCAATTGCTAAATGATCCTTCTTATCGTATTTTCACAAACTCACTTCTTACGGTAGGTGCATCAGGCTCCATCTATGGTATTTTATTGGCATTTGGAATGTTTTTTCCCAATCGCCCCATCTATCTCATGTTTATCCCATACCCCATCAAAGCAAAATGGATGATTATTGGTTATGCGATTCTTGAGCTAACCCTCGGGCTCGGAAATAATCATTCAGGTGTTGCACATTTTGCACACCTTGGTGGCATGATATTTGGATTCTTATTAATACTATATTGGAAAAAAACGGGAGTAATTCGCAAAAATGACACATACTACTAACAATATATCTCATCGATGGAAATCGGCATCTTGGTTATTGAGGATTGTATATATCAATATTGCAATCTTCTTAGTGCTTCGCATCATTGCCGTTGTAGGATTTTTCTTCGGGATAGAAACATCATCATGGTTAAGATGGATTGAATGCCCCTCTAACTTTACAACATTAGCCTCACAACCATGGTCAATATTCACCTATATGTTTGCACAATTTGATGTGCTTCACATTTTATTTAACATGCTTTGGTTATATGGATTTGGACGATTATTTCTTGAATTTAACTCGCAGAAACAATTACTTGCACTCTATATCTATGGAGGCATATTAGGAGCTATTGTATTTATACTCGGATATAACTTTTTACCCGCATTTGAATACAACATCGGCTGGCTCATCGGCTCATCAGCTTCAGCGATAGCCATTGTTATTGCCACTGCAATACTCAATCCCGACTATAAAGTGGGGTTACTCTTTATTGGACAAATATCATTAAAATGGATTGCCATCATCACTCTTGCAATATTTTTCCTCGGGCTTTCGGGGGAAAACTCAGGGGGGCACATGGCACATTTTGGTGGAGCATTGGCTGGTGCTTTATACGGATTAATGATGCGACGCGGCACTGATATCACTCGTTCTTTTAATTCTCTTCTCGACAGCATCGCCAACTCATTCTCAAATCTCAAAAATTTCAAATTTCACAAACGCAACAGAGCAAAACAACCTAAAGCAAACAAATGGGACAACACTAAATCTCAACGACAACCCCATTCAAGCTCTACCGAAAAAGCATCGGCATCACATGAAGACCAAGCCGAGCTTGATAAAATTCTTGACAAAATAAAGAAATCAGGTTACACAGCTCTCACTGCTGAAGAAAAGAAACGTTTATTTGACGTGAGCAAACGAATAAAATAACCATCTCTCCCGTCTCATGTATATATTTCGCAAAATATCATCTTACTTCACACTTGCTATCAGCATCGTAATAGCAATTGCGACTTTTTTTGCGGCGTATGCAGGACACATCAACCCCAATAGTATGTCAATTGCGCCTCTCATGTGCATGACATTCCCTTATTGGATTATTATCACATTGATAATGCTCCCGATATGTTTCTTTATAGATAAACGCTTTTCACTCATTCCTCTCATTTCTTTAATAGGATGCATAGGACCAATACTCAACATTTGTCCTTTAAATATTTGGCCGAGCAATTATGACAAAAATGACGCTGAATCATTCTCTTTATTAAGTTACAACGCATACAATTTCATATCTTACAACAACAACTATCCCGACGATGACACTAATGCGACTCTGACTTTCATCGCAAAGACCGATGCCGACATCGTTTGTTTGCAAGAGTGTGAATATCTATCTCCGCTACCTCGATGGCATGTCTATCGCAAACAAGTTAATGAGATTAAAGAACAATATCCTCACATCATCATCGGACAAGAAAACGGGCAATCAATCTTCTCAAAATATCCCGTTACAAAAGTTACATCCGATGGATTTTTCTCTCATTTTGTCGTTGATATGCCCAATCACAAACTTGATATAATTGACGTTCACCTTCGCTCAATCCGGCTATCGGACGAAGATAAGAAGAACTACAATGAAGCACTTAGCGAACTTATCGCTGACAATGAAGAAGATAGTTTTTCATCATGGAAAAACATTGCATCAAAAGTCACCAAAGCAGCCAAACAACGAGCACGTCAAGCCATTGCTATAAAAAAATATATTGACAACATTGAGAATGACAACATCATTGTGTGTGGCGATTTCAATGATGTGCCGGGATGCTTTGCAATAAACACAATTGCCGACGATGACTTTGATGATGTTTATCGAGAATGTGGATTTGGGCCGATGACCACTTACCACGGAAGCAACCTCAACTTTCGCATCGACCACATATTATATAAAGGAGATTTCGACGCAAGCTCGTTCAAAAGAGACAAATTCAACAGTAGCGACCACTACCCACTATATGCCACATTCAAGTGGGATAACGACTAATTAACGACAATTATAAATTAATAAATTAATAAATTAATACATACTTAATTATGAAGAAAAAATTATTAACCCTTGCAGCCGGTGCTTTTTTAACTGCTGCGTTAACTCAATCCTGCTCTATGCAAGAAACAAGTGACAATCCATTCTTGGCGGAATATACCACCGAGTTTGAAATTCCACCATTTGACCAAATCAAAACCGAGCACTACCTCCCAGCCCTAAAAGCCGGTATTGAAGAACAAAACAAAGAGATTGAAGCAATCGTAAACAATTCAGAAGAACCCACTTTTGAAAACACTATTCTTGCTCTTGACAATTCGGGACAAACTATCAACAAAGTTGCATACGTATTCTTTGCTCTTACCGAATCAATGTCATCGCCCGAATTGCAAAAAGTTGACGAAGAATTTACTCCTCTCTTGACAAAGCATAGCGACGAAATTTCAATGAACGATAAACTTTTTGAACGCATTAAAAAAGTTTATGACGACCGCGCTAACCACAATTACACCACTGCACAACTTCGTCTCATCGAAGACAATTACAAATCATTCACTCGCAATGGTGCCCTTCTTGACGCTGAAAAGAAAGAAGAATTGAAAAAACTCAACACCGAACTTGCTAATCTTTACCTCCAATTTAATAAAAACCTCTTGAATGCAACAAACGCATTTGAACTCGTTGTCGCTCCTCAAGATTCAATCAAACTTGGAGGACTTCCCGCTTCTAGCATCGCTGTTGCTGCCGAAGAAGCAAAAAATCGTGGAAAAGAAGGTTGGGTATTCACTCTCCATGCTCCAAGCCGTTTGCCATTATTGCAATATGCTCAAAATCGCGAATTGCGTCAAAAAATGTATGAAGGCTACATCAACCTTGCTACCGAAGGTGAAAACGACAACCGTCCTGTAATCAACAAAATCATGCAAGCACGCACCAAAAAGGCTGCACTTCTCGGCTTTGACAACTTTGCTGCTTACATGACCGACAAGGTTATGGCTAAAACTCCTCAAGCAGCCAAAGATCTTTTGATGAAGATTTGGGAACCTGCTATCAAGAAAGTTGATGAAGAAGTTGCCGAAATGCAAGATGTAGTAAAAGAAGAAGGCTTTGACTTTGAAATCGCTCCTTGGGACTACTATTATTATGCTGAAAAAGTGCGTCAAAAGAAATATGCTCTTGATGAAGACGAGGTGCGTCAATATTTTGCTGTTGACAACGTAGTAAAAGGCATCTTCTCAATGGCTAATCGTCTTTATGGCATCTCTTTCCGTGAATTGCCCGACGCTCCAAAATATCACCCCGAAGTAACCGTTTATGAAGTTCTCGATAGTGCAGGCAAACATGTATCGGTATTTATGACCGACTACTTCCCTCGCGAATCAAAACGTCAAGGTGCATGGATGAGCGAATTCAAAGGCTCTTATATTGACGAAAACGGCAATTCTATTCGCCCAATCATCTATAACGTAGGTAACTTTACCAAACCCACTGCCGACACTCCTTCACTCCTCACACTTGATGAAGTAGAAACAACATTCCACGAATTTGGTCACGGACTCCATGGCATGTTGACTCGCGCTCAATATCGCTCTCAAGCCGGCACAAATGTTGACCGCGACTTCGTTGAACTTCCTTCTCAAATTCACGAACACTGGGCACTTGAACCCGAATTGCTTAAGACATACGCTCTCCACTACAAGACTGGTGAGCCAATGCCCGACGAGCTTATCAAAAAACTTCAAGACGCATCAACTCACAATCAAGGTTTTGCCACAACCGAACTTGCCGGTGCTGCACTACTCGACCTTTATTGGAACTCTACCAACTTTGACAAAGATGTTGATGTAGCCGAATTTGAAGCCAAAGTTGCTAAAGAACTCAATATGCCCGAAGAAGTTCAATTCCGTTATCGCAGCACATACTTCAAGCACATCTTCGGTAGCGACGGTTATGCTGCCGGCTACTACACTTATCTTTGGGCTGAAGTACTTGATGCCGATGGCTTTGAATTATTCAAAGAAAAAGGTGTATTTGATAAAGCAACTGCCGATGCATTCCGTACAAACGTACTTGAAATGGGTGGTAGCGAAGACCCAATGAAACTTTATATCAATTTCCGTGGTCAAGAACCTAACCCCGATGCACTACTCCGCAATCGTGGCCTTTTGAAATAATACATCTCAACACCCTATAACGCAACAGCCATTGAGTCCCCACTCAGTGGCTGTTTTTTTAACAGGATGAACTGTGACCAAAAATCCCCATGCGTCAGCCAAGCTCTCCTCTTGAAAATTACTTATAATTTTTTTATTGCTGTCCGTTAAAAATCGATAAAGTATATAAACAGAATCTCAATCGCTGAATTTAAGCAGTTGAAATTCCTTTTTTTCAATTTATAAGCCCACATAATATTGAAGGACTATGGCATTGCCGAAGGTAATGCTTTTTGCGTAGCCGGGTATTGGCTCGTAGAGGCAATGCCCGGGCGGGAGAAGTGTTGAAATTGTATCTGAAAGATACTTTATTTGCACTGATTAAAGATTCTTACAGAATCTATCTCTATTTAATACATTACCGGGCTTATCCACTGCGTGGCTAAACCCGGCTACGACTAAACAATCCCATTGGGATTGATATTGTTCTTGAAAAAATGTTATCTGACACCAATAAAATAGAATAAATGTAGAAAATATGGTTTATCTCAATATTTTTACTAATTTTGCACAAATAATAAAAAGGTGGTAACTTACCACCATAAAAGGTGGTATATAACAATAGTTCATATGAAAGATCTTGAAGTCATATATAACAAGTGGTTATCTTTGCTTCCACTTAGCGACAAGAAACAGGCTCAACTCGGACGAAAATTCACTGTTGAATACAACTATAATTCTAACCACATAGAGGGTAATACTCTGACATATGGTCAAACAGAATTGTTGCTTTTGTTTGGCAAAGTGAGTGGCGAAGCTGAGATGAAGGACTTTGAGGAAATGAAAGCGAGTAATGTCGGGCTGAAGATGATGACAGAAGTCGCAAAGGAGAAAACACCTTTAACCGAAACATTCATCAGACAGTTACATCAAACTCTTTTACGCGAGGATTATACTGTTTACACAACTCTACCTGGAGGAGTTCAGTCAAGCTATGTGGTGCATGCAGGCACATATAAAACACGGCCCAACAGCGTAATTACCCGATACGGCGATCGATTTGAATATGCATCGCCAGAAGAAACGCCAGCGTTGATGAATGATTTGGTCGTATGGTATAATGAAGCAGAGCAAAGTGGCAATTACTCGCCGATTGAGTTGGCTGCTATGTTCCATTATAGATATATTCGCATTCACCCCTTTGAGGACGGGAATGGTCGTATTGCTCGACTAATGGTAAATTATATTCTTTCTCGTCATAATTGGCCAATGATTGTGGTGCGCAATCGTGGCAAGCAAGCATATTTGGAGGCATTGCACCAATCTGACCTCATCGTGGGACCAGCCCCTTCTGATGGAGCACATGCTACATTAAGAGACATCAGAGATTTTTTGAACTATTTTAAAAATCTTGTCAAAACAGAAATTCAAGCAGACATCGACTTTGTAACTAAATCTGCAGAAAATGTTTGGTGGTATGACGGACAAATTGTTACTTTCAGAAGTATCAATACAACAAGAATTCTATTGGCATTACAAGAGAACCCAGCTATCACCTACAATGAGTTGACCAAATTGATAGGTATAAACACTTCTGCAATACAGAAGCAAATTAACAATCTAATCAAGAAAGGATATATCCAGCGTAGAGATTCAGATCGACATTGGCATGTACTGATTACATCTACCATTTAATACTAAAGGGTTTGATATTAATAATTCAATAAAATAAAGGGGACTATAACTTTGTTGGCACAAAGTTTATCTTACCCCCTCCCGGCTACGCCGTACTCCCCCTAAATTTTACTACGCAAAATTCAGAGGGAGAGCTACTTATGCTTTTGCTAATGTAACTGTCCCCTTGTTTTTCACAGAAAAAGAGGGGGAACCTCGCAGAGCTCACGAGTGAGCGAGCAGTGTATGTCGGCTTGCCGGTACACGATTGCGAGACTTTCCGTACCAGAATTGCAAATGCAATTCTGAGGGGGTTAGATCGTGATAATCAGGTGGTTACATTGAGAATTGTGCCAACAGGTATATAATTACCTTAAAATTTGTAAATATTTTCTCTTAATAAGAGAGTGATATATATTACAAAATTAGTGAAAATCAGTGGGATAATGCACGGCTTTTAGTTAATTTTTGCAATGAAATAGTGCAAACTTATTGCAAAAAAATGACACTAAATTTCATAACACACTATATATCAGAGCTATGTAAACATGGCATCACTCTCTTATTAAGAGATAAACATTTTTGATAAGCATAAAACATTGATAATTAATACAATCAATAAATAATCTCATTATGAAAAAATTAACAAATCATTTTCGAGCACTCATTGCAATAGTGATAATGCTCAGTGTAGCACTCCCTGCACTTGCTTACGGCTTTGAAGTAGATGGTATCTATTACTACATTTCCGATGCTACAGCAAGAACTGTTACTGTTACAGGTAGTCGTGATGATTCTGATTTTAATATTGGAAAATATACAGGTTCTGTTAATATCCCTTCATCTGTTTCCTATAACAGCACGACTTATTCCGTAACCTCGATTGGCTACATGGCGTTCTATCATTGCTATGGATTGAGCTCAGTAACAATTCCCAATTCAGTAACCTCAATTGGCACGCATGCGTTCGATGGTTGCACCGGCTTGAAATCAGTAACTATCCCTAATTCCGTTACGTCGATTGGCGACTGTGCGTTCAGAGGTTGCACCGGCTTGACAGGCACATTAAATATCCCCAATAGCGTAACCTCAATTGGCGATTGGGCGTTCGATGGTTGCACTGGTTTGACCTTAGTAAATATCCCCAATTCGGTAACCTCGATTGGCTATGGTACGTTCATTAGATGCTCCGGCTTGACCTCAATTATTGTTAATAGTGACAACAGTGTATATGATTCACGTAATAATTGTAATGCAATAATTGAAACAGCTACAAATACTATTATTAAAGGGTGTAACAATACTACAATCCCCAATTCTGTAATTTCGATTGGCTCGATTGCGTTTTCTGGATGCTCTGGCTTGAAATCAGTAACTATCTCTAATTCCGTTACGTCGATTGGCAACAGTGCGTTCAGCGGTTGCACCGGCTTGACAGGCACATTAAATATCCCCAATAGCGTAACCTCAATTGGCGATTGGGCGTTCGATGGTTGCACAGGTTTGACCTTAGTAAATATCCCCAATACCGTAACCTCAATTGGCAATGGGGCGTTCTATGGTTGCACCAGCTTGACTAAAGTTGATTTTAATGCAGAGAATTGTACTTCAATGGGGGAGTATTCTTCTCCGGCATTCAGTGGTTGTACAAATCTTAAAATTATTAATATAGGAAATAGCGTAAAAATAATACCAAATTATGCGTTCCATGATTGCACCGGCTTAAACTCGGTAACAATTGGCAACTCGGTAATTGAGATTGGCTCGAGTGCTTTTGATAGTTGCACTGGTTTGACATCGGTAACAATCCCCAATTCCGTAACATCGATTGGCTCCACTGCGTTCTATAATTGTTCCAGTCTGGCATCAGTAACAATTGGTAACTCGGTAATCGAGATTGGCGACTATGCGTTCTCTGGTTGCACCGGCTTGACCTCAATTGTTATTGATAGTGGTAATAGTGTTTATGATTCCCGTAATAATTGTAATGCAATAATTGAAACAGCTACAAATACTATTATTAAAGGGTGTAACAATACTAATATCCCCAATTCTGTTACATCGATTGGCTATGAGGCGTTTTATGGTTGCTCCGGCTTGACCTCATTAAATATCCCAAATTCCGTAACCTCGATTGGCTCGGGTGCGTTTTGGAATTGCACCGGCTTGACCGAGGTCAATATCACGGATTTATCAGCATGGTGTAAAATTGAGTTTGAATATGTTTATAATACTTGTGCAAATCCATTATATTATGCTAAGAAACTTAAACTAAATGGGACTGAAATAACTAATTTGGTTATCCCAAATGATATTTCTCAAATTAAAGAAAATGCGTTTTATAATTGCTCAGGATTAACCTCGGTAACTATCCCTAATTCTGTTACCGAGATTGGTAAAGATGCGTTCTATGGTTGTTCGGGGCTAACGGCTATAGTTGTAGAAGATGATAATCTGTATTATGATTCGCGTAATAATTGTAATGCAATTATTGAAACAGCATCAAACACTCTTATTGTCGGTTGTCAAAATACTACTATTCCTTTTTCCTTGACTAAGATTGGCGACTATGCATTCTCTGGGTGCACCAGACTAACCTCAATAACTATTCCTAATTCTATAAACACAATTGGCTCCTATGCGTTCTCTCGTTGCACCGGCTTAACCTCAATAACTATTCCTAATTCGATAAACATAATTGGCGACGGAGCATTCAATGGCTGCAGTGGCTTAACAACGTTAACCATTCCCCAATCAGTAACATCAATTGGATTATCCTCAGTTGGAGGATGCGACAATTTAGCTTCTATCAATGTAGAATGTGGTAATAAAGTATATGATTCTCGAGATAACTGCAATGCGATAATTGAAACATCTACAAACACCCTTGTTTCAGGATGTAAAAGCACAATTATTCCTATTTCTGTAACCGAAATTGGTCGATCTGCGTTCTCTTCGTGCAGAGGATTAACTTCTATAACTATCCCTAATTCTGTAACATCAATTGGTAGCTCTGCGTTCTCTTTTTGTAGTGGCTTGACATCAATTTCAATTCCCAATTCCGTAACCGAGATTGGTTCGGGTGCGTTCACTAGTTGTAGCGGTTTGAAGGAGGTTAATTATAATGCAGAAAATTGTACTTCAAAGTTGTATTATGGCTCCTTATTCTCAGGATGTTCCAACCTTAAAATCATTAATATTGGGAACAATGTAAAAACTATTCCTGATTATATGTTCTCTAATTGCACAGGATTAACCGAGATTAATTATAATGCTGAAAATTGTACTTCAATGGGGTCTTCAGAAGCCACTTCGGCATTCATTTCAAGTTCGACTATTACTTTTAATATCGGTAAAGAGGTAAAAAACATCCCTGATAATGCGTTTTTTGGCTTAGACATAACCGAGGCTAATTTTAATGCTGAAAATTGTACCTCAATAGGAGATTATGCTTTTAGTTGGGCTGCAAAGACTGTTAATATAGGAACCGATGTGAAAATTATTCCGAGTAATATCATTGCAGGCTCTACGGTCAACTACAATGCTGAAAATTGCACTTCGATAGGGTCTTCTGCATTTAGTGGCGTTAAAACTCTTAATATTGGTAATAATGTGAAATCTATTCCTAATCGTGCTTTCTATGATTGCAGTTCCCTAACAGATATAACCATTGGGAATTCGGTAACTTACTTTGGATTAAATGCTTTCACTTATACCGGTTGGTATAATAACCAAGCTAATGGTGCTTTATATTTAAATAATTATTGCTTAGGGTACAAAGGTGATGCTCCAACTGAAAATCTCACGATAAAAGACAACACTCGTTTTATTGCCAACAATGCGTTTGAGGAATGCTCCGGTTTGACTTCGGTAACAATACCAAGCTCTGTAAAATATATTGGAGCATCGGCATTTTATAATTGTGGATTAAGAGTCGTTTACTCTTATAACATGACGCCACCCTCTTGTGCCGATGGTGCTTTTGGTGGAGACTCAAACAGCAGCTATTCGGCACGATTAATGGTTCCTGAAGGTACATATTATGCCTATATCGAAGCCGATGAATGGTATAAATTTGACCGAATTCAAGAGATAGCCGGAGTGGAAACTATTGAAGCCGACAACGACGCGATCGAAGTGGCACGCTATGATATTCATGGCAAACTAATAAGCAAGCCGACTAAAGGTGTCAATATCATTAAATATAGCGATGGTTCAACAAGAAAAGAATTTGTAAAATAACAAATAATTGAACATAATACATCCAATCCCTCAATAAATAACTTAAAACATGAGAACTAAAATCTATAAATTCCGGTTTTTTATTGCAATCGCAATAATTTTCTGTGAGGTGTTACCCACTTTTGCCCACGACTTTGAAGTCAATGGGATTTATTACAACTACCTTGACAAAACTGCAAAAACTGTTGAGGTTACATATAGAGGAAGTTACTCTTCTGATTATTCCAACGAGTACACTGGTTCAGTTACAATCCCCTCATCTGTTACATATAGTGGCACCACTTATTCCGTCACCTCGATTAACTACGCTGCGTTCTCTGGTTGCACCGGCTTGACCTCGGTAACCATCCCCAATTCCGTAACCACGATTGACTCCTCTGCGTTCTCTGGTTGCACCGGCTTGACCTCGGTAACCATCCCCAATTCCGTAACCACGATTGACTCCTCTGCGTTCTCTGGTTGCACCGGCTTGACCTCGGTAACCATC
>JAZSDX010000050.1:0-120280 GCA_045531405.1 Muribaculaceae bacterium
TTGATGTTATGAAAGCAGTTGTTAAAGACGTAGTTGAGATTTACAACAAACAACGCCCTCATTACTCATGTGGTTATCTAACACCCGAACAAATGCATAGACAATCAGAGAGAAAAATTAAAACGTATAAAAAAACTACACACAATGGAGCATGCGCCATTGTGTGTAATTAAAAAGTTATTAATTTTGTCCTAATAAATAAGTATTAATTTTGTAACGCTTATTTAGGACTAGTCAAACAATCTATTCTCTTTTTATTTTAGTTAATTTGTGTTAAATGTTTCGGGGGGGTAAATATTAACTATTTAGTTATAACTTTGTTACATAAATTCGACACCATCTATTTTTTATAATAGATTTCGTTCAGTTGCAACAAACTTAAAGATAAAAACGTCTAACGAATGAATCGCGATAAAAACAAAACAAACATTTAACTACAAATTGAATTAATAACTAAAAATGAAACTATTAAAATCATTAATCATATTTTGTTGTTTATTAATATCAACAAATGCATTTGCTTCGAAATATCAAGTTAAAGGCGTTGTTGTCGATTCTCTCGGAGAAGGCGAAATGTATGCAACAATACGAATTTTCAATACTACCGACTCCATCAAACCTGTTTTCGTGGGAGTAACCGATGAAGGTGGTTTGTTTTTACAATCACTAAAAACAATCGGTAAGTACCAATTAAAGATTCAATCAACAGGGAAATCCGAAATCACCCGTGATTTTGAGGTTAACAGTTCAAATCCCGTTGCCGACATGGGTACAATAGTAATTAAGGACAATGCTGAGGTGCTTGGCGAAGTTACTGTAATGGCACAACGCCCCCTTGTAACCAAAGAAATTGACCGGATTGGCTATGATGTGCAAGCCGATGCCGATTCAAAAACCTCAACCATCATTGAAATGCTTCGCAAAGTACCAATGGTAAATGTTGATGCTCAAAACAATATCACGGTAAAAGGCTCAAGCAATTTCAAAGTTTACAAAAACGGGCGTCCTAACACTTCTTTTTCCAATAATCCCAAAGAGGTATTATCGGCGATACCCGCATCTATGATTAAACGTATAGAAGTCATAACCGAACCGGGAGCAAAATATGATGCTGAAGGTGTTGGTGCAATTCTCAATATCGTAACCAACGACGACACTGCGATTAAAGGAGTGATGGGAAATGTGTCGGCTCAAATCAACACTTTCGGCACTCCACAAGGGTCGCTATGGTTATCATCTCAAATCGATAAAGTTACATTTTCAGCATACGCCGGAACATATAACATGAATAAATGTTTAAGTGAAAGCGTATCAACTCAACGCTATAAATACAAAGATAGTGGAGCGTCAATGGAATACGTTTCAAAAGGATATTACAAAGGTTGGGGCACATGGTTTGGTGCTGATGCAAGTTGGGAACCCGACACACTAAATCTTTTCAACGTGTCGTTCAATGGCTATTGGCACGACCTTGATGTACCGGGTACTATATCAGCACAAATGACCGACGCAAATAACTCACCGTTATACTCTTATAATGCAAATTATAGCTACCCGCAAAGTTACCTCGACTTTACCGGGAATATCAGTTATCAACGCTCCACTCATCGCAAGGGTGAAACTTTTAATATTTCATATCTCGTGTCAACAACCGACCAAGACCGTGATCAAAAACAAGAATACTACGATATGGTAAATATGCCGGTTAGCTATACCGGAACGCACTCTTTGTTTGACTTGAAATTTATTGAACATACGATTCAAGCCGACTATACTCGACCATTCGCAAAATACCACACCATTGATGTCGGGGCTAAATATATCCTACGCGATAACCATAGTATCACAACAAACCAATATCTTGGTGCTGACACTACCTTCAGCGACTTTTCACATCTCACACAAGTATTGGCAGGATATGGCGAATATCGTTTTAAATGGAAATCACTAAGTGCAAAAGCCGGTATAAGATATGAATATTCTAATCTCAAAGCCAAATTCAATGATGGTTCGCAACCCAATTTCGGTCAAAATCTCAACGACTGGGTTCCCTCGGCAGCTCTCTCATGGCAAGCCAACGATGCCAATAGCTTCACTTTCAATTATGCCACTCGCATCAATCGTCCCGGTATCAGCTATCTTAACCCTGCAATAGAAGATGGTGTAAACACTACATGGCAAGGCAACCCCAATCTTTCAAGTGCTCGGCACAACTCTTTTAAGTTGACCTACATGTTAATTAAAGCCAAGTTTAATCTCAATCTATCAGCCAACTACGAATTCTCAAACAACGGAATTGTGTCGTATGTAACTGCTACCGACAACCACATCTACTCTACCTACAAAAATGTAGGTCGCAACAATTCGCTCTTCTTTAATGCAAATATGCAATGGTCCATCACTTCCAAAACCCAATTTACTGTTCAAGGTTCGGTTTATCGCATGGAGTATGAGATTAAAGAGCAAGGTTTGCAACAAGCACGTTGGCAATGGGGAGCACAAGCACGTTTAACACAACAACTTCCATGGAAATTGCGATTTGAACTTGCCGGTGGACGAAATTCGGGAAATGTCAATAATGTTTATAGTTATACCGATAACATTACAAATGCCGGCTGGAACTATTACCTATCTCTTCAACGCTCATTCTTGAAAGAAGATCGCCTCACAGTAAGCATCTTTGCATTAAATCCTATCGGACAAAAGTATCAACTATCTCGACAATATTATGTAAATGGCGATTACACAGGTTATTCCGACGAAAAAATGATGAATACAGGTAAAATTGCAATGTTGAGAGTTGCATATCGTTTTGGTTCGATCAATGCCCAAGTAAAGAAAACTTCCAAGTCAATATCAAATGACGACATCATAGGACGAAAACTATAAATAATTATACATAGAATAATTTCTCTCAAAAAGAATAAAAGGGTTGTCTCACGACAACCCTTTTATTGTAAACCTTAAAAATCTAATCCTATGAAAAAACTAATTCAAATCCTAATTTGTGGATATTTCCACATTATTTATTCTTTTTTACTGTTGTGTTGTATTTATTATACGGAGATTTGTTTAATTTGTTATATTACCACCCCAAAATTAATATTTTTTTGCAATACTCCCGGTTTATGATTAAATTTGTATGCCAAAACTCAATAAAACTTAAGTCATGGCGCAATTTCAACTAAACATTCTCGGATGCGGGTCGGCGATACCAACAGCCCGACACAATCCATCCTCTCAAATTCTAAATATCAGAGACAATCTTTTTATGATTGATTGTGGAGAAGGAGCACAATTAACGATGCGAAAGATGCGTCTTAAATATGCACGTCTCAATCACATTTTCATAAGTCACCTTCATGGCGATCACTGTTTCGGGTTATTGGGATTACTTTCGTCTATGGCTTTACAAGAAAAGACCGGAACTCTCACTATTCACATTTTCGAAGAAGGCGCTCATTTATTTGATGAACAACTAAAATTTTTCTGCCGCGACATTCCTTTTGAAATAAACTTCAATATCTTAAAGCCCGAGAGGAAAATTATTTTTGAGTCAAATGCTATTACGGTTGAATCAATACCTATGTTTCATCGTGTGCCATGTGTAGGATTCATATTCAAAGAGAAACCCAAACTACGCCACCTCAAGGGTGACATGGTAAAGTTCTACAATGTACCCATAAAAGACCTTCATGGGCTAAAGGAAGGAAATGACTACGTTACACCCGAAGGAGTTTTAGTGCCAAATTCACATCTAACCTCCGAACCCGACCAAGTAATGAGTTATGCATATTGTTCCGATACTGCATTTAATCCTAAAGTTGCCGAAATGGTAAAAGGAATAAATACAATTTATCATGAGGCGACCTACACCAACGAGTTTGCACATTTAGCCGGAAAACGTGGGCACTCAACGTCGACCGAAGCTGCTCGCATTGCACAAATGGCAGGAGCTGAACGTCTAATTCTCGGACATTTTTCAAAACGATATCGTGATGAATCTCCCATCATAAATGAAGCTAAAGAGATATTCCCAAATTCTATTCTTGCTAATGATGGAATGCAAATCGACCTATTATGACTCAATTTGACCAAGATATAAAATTCATGCGTGCAGCTCTTGATGAAGCACAACAAGCATTTGATGCCGACGAAATACCCATTGGCGCAGTGGTAGTGTGTCAAGGTCGTATCATTGGTCGTGGGCACAACCTCACCGAGATGCTCAACGACGTAACTGCCCATGCCGAAATGCAAGCAATCACGGCTGCCGCTAATACCCTTGGAGGCAAATATCTCCAAGACTGCACTCTATATGTTACTGTTGAACCTTGTATGATGTGCGCCGGTGCAATCGGTTGGAGTCAATTATCACGCATAGTATATGGGGCAAGCGATGATAAACGTGGCTATTCGGCTTTCACTCACCGCCACCCCTTTCATCCAAAGGCGACAATCACACCAGGTGTACTTGCCGATGAGTGTAAAGAGTTGATGCAACATTTTTTCAAAAGCAAACGATAATAAAATTTACAAACTAATCACATGTTACAAAAATTATTTGGATTTGACCCTAAAAAGTCAACCGTGAAAACAGAAATCATGGCAGGTATAACCACGTTTCTCACCATGGCTTATATCCTTGCCGTAAACCCTAACATTCTTAGCGAAACCGGGATGGACAAAGGCGCATTGTTTACAACTACAGTTGTAATTTCTGCCGTTATTACAATGTTTATGGGCTTATATGCCAAACTACCTTTTGCTCTTGCTCCGGGCATGGGACTTAACGCTTTTTTTGCCTATACCGTGTGTATCATCATGGGCTACACTTGGCAATTCGCCCTCACTGCCGTATTTATTGAAGGCATCATTTTTATTCTTCTAACAATCACCAATTTACGAGAAAAAATTGTTGACATCATCCCCGAAACCTTAAAAAATGCCATTAGTGTGGGGATTGGACTTTACATCGCATTTATCGGTCTTAAAAGCACCAATATCATCATCAACGACGAAGCCACATTGGTAAAGCTTGGCGATATAACCTCAGGTGCAGCACTTTTGGGTATAATTGGGATTATAGTTACGTCAATTTTACTTATTAAAAAAGTAAAAGGAGGTCTTCTATTTGGTATTTTATTGACAACAATTATTGGTATTCCAATGGGAGTTACACAAATCAACGGATTAATCAGCACTCCCCCTTCAATTGAGCCTATTTTCTTCAAATTTGAATGGGATAAAATCTTAACTACCGACATGGTTGTCATTGTATTTACATTCCTTTTTGTTGACCTCTTTGACACAATCGGCACCCTTATTGGTGTTTCTACTCGTGCCGGATTCATGAAAAACGGCAAAATTCCTCGTCTCAAACAAGCATTCCTCGTTGATGCTGTAGGGACAACTGCCGGAGCCGTGATGGGAACAAGTACAGTTACTACATTTGTTGAAAGTGCAGCAGGTGTAGAAGAAGGTGGCCGCAGTGGTCTCACTGCATTCGTTGCCGGAGTATGTTTCATGCTTGCAATCTTCTTTGCTCCATTCTTCCTCGCAATTCCTGCCTCTGCAACTGCACCTGTTCTTGTACTTGTGGGGTTAATGATGATGGCTTCGGTAACAAAAGTTAATTTCAACGACTATTCCGAAGCAATTCCTGCATTCCTTTGCATCATATGCATGCCTTTATGCTATAGCATCTCTGACGGTATTATTATGGGACACCTTGGATATGTTATTCTCAACGCACTTTGTGGCAAATGGAAAAAAGTTACCATTGGAATGTATATCCTCGCTGCATTCTTCGTGCTTAAATTCTTTATTCATTTATTCTAAATTATCTTTTTATGAAAAAAATAGCAATTCTCGCTGCGCTCTTAATTAGTGCAATTACGGCATCGGCTCAACTCAATTTACAATTTCACTATGATACCGGACGCGCATTTTATGGTAGCGAACTCTCAAATCGTCCCCTATGGACTGCAACAATAGAAAATTTCACTGCCGATAAATGGGGTAGCACTTACTTTTTTATCGACGGCAATTTTGCCGACAACACTTTTCATAGCGCATACGGCGAATTGGCTCGTGAATTACGTTTCTGGAAAGCGCCTGTAGCCATACATCTTGAATACAATGGAGGGCTTTCAGGTTCAGGTAGTTATAATGATGCATACCTAGTGGGTGCTGCTTACAACTGGGCTAATGGCAATTTCAGCAAAACATTCTCGCTTCAAGCAATGTATAAATATCTTGCTAAACAAAAAGTGGGCACTCACCACAGTTGGCAATTAACTGCTGTGTGGGGAGTTCATTTCGCAAAAGGTCTTTGCACATTTAGCGGATACGCCGACCTATGGCACGATAATGCCGTAAACGGCTCATTGGTATTGAGTAGCGAACCTCAATTCTGGTTCAATTTCGCACCTCTCAGTTGGGTTGACGATGATTGCAAATTAAGCGTTGGTACCGAAGTGGAAATCTCTAATAATCTCGTGTGGCCAGCCGATGGCATCAACAACCGTTTCTATGCCATTCCTACATTAGCAGCTAAATGGACTTTCTAATATAAATTCTCGTTTATATTAAAAACAATGCGAGCACCTCTCAAAGATGCTCGCATTTATTTTTCAAGTTTTTAGATTTTCATTAGTTGATATAAACCTTTTCTGAAATTAGTTTGCCATCGGTTGTAACTCCTATTGCAACGTATATTCCGTGAACAAGATTATCGGTCTCTACTTCATTGCCTTGTGCTTTTGCGACTTCAATACCTGTCAATGTATAAACCGAAATACAAGATAGTTCTGTTCCTTTGACTGCAATCTTATTATCATAAACTATTATTGAAGCTTCTTCCTCGGCAACAATTGACTCAACGCCTACTGATTCGCAAGTAGCAGTGTATTTTGCCACACCTTGCTTGGGGATAAGAGTCCACAAGTGAATTTTTGAACCATCAACCTTTGCAAGAGCTGTGGTTACAAATGTTCCATTTGATACTCCACTTGCGCCAAGCACAGGATAACTGTTTAGTTTTGTAGCCGAAGCCTCTCCATCTGTCACATTGATAAGGTTGAGATAACCTTGTTGAACTGTTGTTTTATAAGATACAGCAGCCGCAAGTTTGAAATCGCCATAAGTAAATGGGCAGTAGCTTGTGCCATAGATATTACCATCGAGCGATGTTGGGTTTAACTCACGAATAAGAGTGCCATTAGCCTTAAACAATGCAGGTGCGCCATTTTTACCGGTTGCCCAGAATGTTCCATCTTCATTTGCTCGGATTTCAATCACAGCAAATGAACCTCCATAGTTAAATGCTGCACCATTTGAGTCTTTAAGAGTGATTTCTGTTGGAGTTGGATTTGCCACACCATTTGTAACGGTGTAAACATATACTTTGCCTTCGTAACCTGTGTTTGAGGTGAAATATAGTTTACCATTATTGATTGTACCCGATGCGCTCATCAAGTCGCCCGAACGAGCACCATGATTAGTCGTTTCAAGCACTACCGATGGTGTTGCAGCATCACCGCTCCAGCTATATACTTTCAATGTGCTTGTTGCTCCATAAGCAAGGTTACATGCTACGATAGTACCACCCATATTTGCTACCGATGCAAATTGATAGGCATCTTTAGTTATTCCTGTTGATGGAAGATTCCCGGAAACTGCACCTGTGTTAGCATTAACGATACGAATATATCCGGTTGAATTATCAGGATCACGTTGCACCACATAAAGGTTATCACCTTTCAATACCATATTGCGAGTGTAATCATTTGCAGGGTTCATCCATGATGCCGATGTGCCATTTGCAGCCGAATAACACCAATCATTTGTAAATATAGTAGGGATTGTTACTGTGTTTGGGGTTTCAGAGCTTGATGATTCGGTTATAGTCCCAGTACAATTTATCTCAATGCGAGTTGAGCCACTTTGCACTGCAACATAACCACTATAAGAACCGGCATCTTTTGATGTATCAAGGCTTATTGTCATTGTTCCTCCGGTGCGACTATTCCAATTCGAAGTCGAAACCTTAAAAGCCGATGAACTGCTATTATAAGCAATGTCAGTAGTGAGATTTGCTCCGGCAATGGTCACCGACGATGATGGAGCTGTTGCATCCTTCTGAGCAGTAAACGATAGCGAAGTGGTGCTTGCTGTAAGTGAAGGAGTGCCGGGTGTAGGTTCGGGAGTCGTTGCTTCGGTTATAGTACCGGTGCAGTTAATCTCGATGCGGTTTGAGCCACTTTGCACTGCCACATAGCCTGAATATGTGCCAGGAGATTTTGATGTGTCGAGAGAAATTGTCATAGTTCCTCCGGTTAAGCTATTCCATCCCGATGTTGTCACCTTAAATGCCGAAGAACTGCTATTGTAAGCAATATCGCTTGTGAGGTTTGCTCCTGTGATTGTTACCGACGATGATGGAGCTGTTGCATTTTGTTGTGCTGTAAACGAAAGCGAAGTGGTACTTGCAGTAAGCGACGGTGTACCGGGAGAAGGTGTTGAGCCACTGCTGATTGTTCCGGTACAATTGATTTGAATGCGGGTTGAACCACTTTGTACGGCGATATAGCCACTATAAGAACCTGCTGATAAAGCAGTATTAAGAGAAATCTTCAATGTTCCACCGGTTCGGCTGTTCCAACCCGATGTTGTTACTGTAAAAGCCGATGAACTGCTACTATATGAGATGTCGCTTGTGAGGTTAGCACCTGTAATTGTCACTGTAGTTGAAGGAGCAGTGCCTCCTTCTGTGCCGGTCAATGACACCGAAGTGGTGCTTGCTGTCAATGATTCTGTACCGGTTGATGGAGTATCTCCTTGCACATTAAATGCCATCATATCATTATACATTGCGATGATAGCCGTGCCATAACCGGCTGCCGATGCCCATTTACCCGAACCGAGGTCTTCCCAGTTGGGAGCACAACCACGAGTTACATAATTGAAACGAGGGTCAACAAGTGTTTCGCCTGCAGGAATTGATTTTGTACAACAATAAGCGTAAAGGTGTTGTACTTGTGCAGTCACACCCTCTTCAACTGTCGAGAATTGACAACCTTTTTGACCAAGAGTAGTCACACCAAGACCACAATAGTTGTGATCGTCGGCAGTTACCGCTGTTCCTCCGGTATACTTAAACCACCCCGTTTCGATAATTGACTGACATAGAGCAATGTCGCCACGCAATCCATATCGTGTTGATACTGCGATAAATTGTTCGGCAATCTCACGATCAAACGAACTGTTTTTAGATTTCACAAACTGATACATTCGTTCCACCGTTGCCACATTTGTTCCCAAGATAGGTGTAGCCGCATTAGCCACAACTGCCATCAATAGGAACAACATTAATGAGGTAAACTTTTTCATTAAGTAAATTGTGTTAAGAGTTATAATATTTAATTTTTTTCAAAATAAAGTGCAATATTAGCAAAAAATTCCGAGATTTGAAACTGGTTTCGCCAATCTATAATATTTTATAGTCAAAATACCCCTACTCTTCCACATATGCGTTTTTCCTTTTATACATTTTTTTATTTTTATATAAAGAATTTTTTCATTAATAGTTGTCAAGACGACTTATTTGCATTAAATTTGCATTAGATTTACTCTAAAAGTATCTACCGAATTTTCTAACTAATTAATTAATAATTTCTAAAATTAAATTTCTATGTGGTTAACTAACTCATCTATAGGAAGGAAGCTCATTATGTCTCTTACAGGAGCTGCCCTTATCCTATTCCTTACGTTTCACGTATTGATGAATGCAGTTGCTATCGTGTGGCCAACAGCCTACAACACGATTTGCCAACTTCTCGGTGCCAACTGGTATGCACTCGTAGCATCTATGGGCCTTGCAGCCCTTTTCGTTATTCACATTGTTTACGCGTTTATCCTCACTTTGCAAAACCGCAAAGCTCGCGGTAACGACCGTTACAATGTGACTACTCTTCCTCCTCACGTTGAATGGTCATCAAACAACATGCTCGTTCTCGGCTTCGTTGTTGTGGCATTCCTCGCTGCTCACATGATTCAATTCTGGGCAAAAATGCAACTTATTGAGGCTCTTTCTCACGATCCTGCAACATGGGCAACTATTGAAGGCGCTAAAGCTAATCCTGCAATGGGAACATTGTTCCTTCACGCAGCATTTAACGAAGTGTGGACTTCTATCGTTTACATCATTGGATTCATTGCACTTTGGTTCCACATGAACCACGGTTTTTGGTCAATGTTCCAAACTGCAGGCTGGAATAACGATACTTGGTTGCCTCGCTTGAAAAAAATCTCTTTGGCTTGGACCACTATCGTTGTTGGTCTTTTCACCATCCAAGCTATATGGTTTACCTATCAAGCGAAAACCGATGCTTATCTCAACGATGAAGCTCTTCAAGAACAATATTTTGAATGCTATGCAAAAATGCTTGAAGAAGGTAGAGTTGAGTTTCAAAAACAAGCAATGGCTCTCCAATTTTCTGACGCTACTGACGCAGAAAAACAAGTTCAATTTAATGTACTTCAATCTAAAATGCAAACAACAGAGGAGGGCATCTTATCTGCTATAAAAACTTACTGCAAAGGTCTTCCTCAAGTAAAAGCATTAATTCAACAAGAAGAAGCTCAAAAAGCAATGCAATCTCTTCCCGAAGAAATGCCAATTGAAGAAATTGAAGAACCTGTTGATACAATAAATGTTCAACCCAATAATTAATCAAGCGATATGGATACTACTAAAATTGAGGGTATGATTGACTCAACCCCTATCATGAAGGATTATGCCGATATGGAATCGGCTACTGCCACAAAGATTGATTCTAAAATTCCCGAAGGTCCTGTCGCTGAGAAATGGACCAACTATAAAGCTCACCAAAAACTCGTTAACCCTGCAAACAAACGCAACCTTGACATTATCGTTGTAGGTACCGGTCTTGCAGGTGCTTCAGCTGCATCTACTCTTGGTGAAATGGGCTTTAATGTGCTCAACTTCTGCATCCAAGATAGTCCACGTCGTGCACACTCTATCGCTGCACAAGGTGGTGTTAACGCTGCTAAAAACTATCAAAACGACGGTGACTCTATTTATCGTTTATTCTACGATACAGTAAAAGGTGGAGACTTCCGTTCACGCGAAGCAAACGTATATCGTCTTGCTGAAGTTTCTAACAACATCATCGACCAATGTGTGGCTCAAGGTGTTCCTTTCGCTCGCGAATATGGTGGCTTGCTCGCTAACCGTTCTTTCGGTGGTGCTCAAGTATCTCGTACTTTCTACGCTAAAGGTCAAACAGGTCAACAACTTCTCCTCGGTGCATATTCTTCACTCAACCGCCAAATCGAAAAAGGCACAGTGAAATCATTCAACCGTCGCGAAATGCTTGATGTTGTTATCATCGATGGTCGTGCTCGCGGTATCATCGTACGCAACCTTGTTACCGGCGAAATCGAACGCTACGCTGCTCACGCTGTAGTTCTCGCTACCGGTGGTTATGGTCGTGCATTCTTCCTTTCTACCAACGCTATGGGTTGTAACGGTTCGGCTGCTATCCAAGCATTCCGTAAAGGTGCTTACCTTTCTAACCTCGCGTTCACTCAAATTCACCCAACTTGTATCCCTGTTCATGGTGAAGACCAATCAAAGCTTACTTTGATGAGTGAATCACTCCGTAACGATGGTCGCATCTGGGTTCCTAAAAAGAAAGAAGATGCCGAAGCTATCCGTGCAGGCAAAATGAAACCAACTGATATACCTGACGAAGATCGCGACTTCTATCTCGAACGTCGTTATCCTGCATTTGGTAACCTTTGTCCTCGCGACATCGCCAGCCGTGCTGCTAAAGAACGTTGCGACGCAGGTTATGGTGTAGGTACAGGTAATGCTGTATATCTTGACTTCAAATATGCTATCCAACGCCTTGGCGAAGATGTAGTTCGCGACCGTTACGGCAACTTGTTTGAAATGTATGAAATGATTTCAGACGATAATCCATACGAAACTCCTATGATGATCTTCCCTGCAAGCCACTACACAATGGGTGGTATCTGGGTTGACTATGAACTCCAAACTTCTATCAAAGGTCTCTTCGCTATCGGTGAATGTAACTTCTCTGACCACGGTGCTAACCGTCTTGGTGCATCAGCTCTTATGCAAGGTCTTGCTGATGGTTACTTCGTGCTTCCTTACACTATGCAAAACTACCTCAGCGACCAAATCAAGGTGCCTCACTTCTCTACCGATGCTCCTGAATTTGACAAAGCCGAAGCAGATGTTCGCGCTCGTATCGAAAAATTGATGAACATCAAGGGTAGCAAATCTCCTGATGAAATCCACAAACGTCTTGGTCATATCATGTGGGATCTCGTAGGTATGGGTCGTACACTCGACAGCCTCGTTAAGGCTCTTAAAGAACTTGAAGAAGTGCGCAAAGAGTTCTATAGCGATCTTCGCATCGTGGGTAAGGCTGACGATCTTAACACCGAACTTGAAAAAGCACTTCGTCTTGAAGACTTCATCGAAATGTCAAAAATGATGGCTATCGACGCTCTTCACCGTAACGAATCTTGCGGTGCTCACTTCCGTGAAGAATACCAAACACAAGATGGTGAAGCCGCTCGTAACGATAAAGACTACATGTATGTAAGTTGCTGGAAATACAATGGCGAAAACGAAAAACCAACATTGTATAAAGAACCTCTTAAATACGAAGCAATCGAAGTTCAAACTCGTAACTACAAATCATAATAGTAACCACGGGGCAATCAGAGTCGCCTCATAAGTGGCTCTGAAAGCCTACCAAATAATTAAAATTACAACAATGGAAAAAACAATTAACGTAAACTTGAAAATTTGGCGTCAACGTGGTCCTAAAGAACCTGGCCAATTCAAAACTTATCAACTTGATAAAGTATCAACCGATAGCAGTTTCCTTGAAATGCTCGACATGCTCAATCAACAACTCGTTGAAAAGGGTGAAGAGCCGGTTGTATTTGACAACGACTGCCGCGAAGGCATCTGCGGTATGTGTTCACTCTATATCAATGGACACCCACACGGACCAGTTCAAGGCATCACTACTTGCCAATTACACATGCGCAAATTTAAAGATGGAGACACTATCACCATTGAGCCATGGCGTTCTGCTGCATTCCCTGTAATCCGCGACTTGACTGTTGACCGTAACGCATTTGACAAAATCCAACAAGCAGGTGGTTACACTTCAGTAAACTGTGGTGGTGCTCCCGATGCTAACGCTACTCCTATCTCTAAAGAAGTAGCCGACATCGCTATGGACTCTGCTACTTGTATCGGTTGTGGTGCTTGTGTTGCTGCTTGTAAAAACGGTTCGGCTATGTTGTTCGTATCTGCTAAAGTTAGCCAATTTGCACTTCTCCCACAAGGTCAAGTTGAACGTGCTCGTCGCGCTCGCGCAATGGTTAAACGCATGGATGAACTCGGATTCGGTAACTGTACCAACACGGGTGCTTGCGCCGCTGAATGTCCAAAGAATGTGCCTTTGAGCAACATCGCTCGTCTCAACCGCGAGTTTATCAAAGCCAAATTCCAAGACTAATAGAGATTTAACCACATTTACATCTCATAAATCTGCGAGAGGATTGCCAAACAGGCAATCCTCTCGTCATTTTGGGGGGCTCTAAATACTGCATAATAGCCAAAAACAGTTGACTATTGTACCGTACATACTCCTTTGATGGCTAGTCAAAAAAAATGAATAAGCCCAAAGATACTTATTAAAAATAATTGTTATCAATAGATATGTAAAAAATGACGAATAATATTTTATTTGCAAACTTTTTGTTCGCAAATATTTATTAACTTTGCAACACAATCAAAAATAGCGATCTTTGAGATTGTGGGTACACAACAAATTTTGATTTATGTCCGATTGTTTTGTCGGATATCTTTCTTTCAAAAAAAGGAAGGATAACCTAATGGTATATTTTATTTACAGTCCAGTGGACTGATTTGTATTTCTCAATCACAATAGTGAAAGGAATAAAACACAAAGAAAAGGAATTTGTATCCCAATCTCAACGATCGTTTCTTTTATATGGAAAAACTCGAAATAAGGAATAGTTTAATTGCGATTAAGTCTGTCGAAGATTTGGCGGAACTTCTGAACAACATCAAAAATGACAAGTTCAAAACGAGTCGTCATAAAATCACTGATAAACAATTAAAATACTATTCAAACAATAAATATGCACCAAAACGATATCGTACGTTTCATATAAGAAAAAAGAATGGAGGTTTGCGAGAGATAAAAGCACCCTGCTATCAACTTAATATAATATTGCGAATGTTAAACATTGCTTTTGAATCGGTTTTTGAACCAGATTCTGTTGCAATGGGGTTTGCTCCAGGCAGGTCGGTAGTAAATAATGCCCAAATGCATATTAGGCATAACTATGTATTCAATCTCGATTTAAAAGACTTTTTCCTTTCCATACCACAAGCTAGAGTTTGGAAACGGTTGCAATTGGCTCCATTTAATTTTTCATTGGAGATTGCAAATGTAGTTGCTGGTTTATGTTGCTCATACAACGAAGAACGAGACCAAAATGTGCTACCACAGGGGGCACCTACTTCTCCATTACTTACCAATGCTATTTGTGGGAATCTTGATCGCAAAATGAAAGGCTTAGCCAAACGATTTGGGTTACATTATTCAAGGTATGCTGATGATATGACTTTCTCAAGTATGCATAATGTCTATAAAGAGGGTGGCGAGTTTCGTACAGAATTACTAAAGATCATATCAGAGCAGGGCTTCACTGTCAACGACAAAAAAACTCGATTACATAAAGCTGAACACCGACAGGAAGTGACAGGTTTGACTGTAAATACCAAAGCCAATGTTTCTCGTAAATATATCCAAGAGTTACGATGGATTCTTAACGTTTGGGATAAATATGGATATGCTAAAGCTTATGCATTGTTTTATCCTCGATATAAATCCGAGATGGGACATATAAAAAAAGGCGAACCAGTAATGGAAAATGTAATCGGGGGGAAATTAGATTATTTGCGAATGGTGCGAGGAGCAACTAATCCTGCATATAAAAAACTTCAAGAACGATTTGATAAGCTTCAACAAGTAGTATTTCTTGAGACCGAAGAAGAACAACCTAAGACCCAAAAGTTTATGTATGTTCAGCCATATACTATGACAGAATTCAAAGAATATTTCCTCACGGAAGTGTCTTTAATAGTTACAAAGAAGGGTAAATTAGTGGGAAAATGTACCATTGCCGGAATGGAAAAGAATTTGTCTATAAGTCATGCTGCTCAAGATTTTCTATGTCCAAAGCTTAATCTATGTAAAGAAGGAGATTCTGTTGTAAATGAAAAACTCAACGATTGTTATGTTATTCTATGTCGAGCAAAAGGAAAGAATTATTGGATGATTGGGCTTATTGGTCAAAAAAGAAATATATTAAAAATGAAGTAACCCCAAAAGTTTTTTGTCTAACTTTTGGGGGCAGTTCAATATGACATGTTTTCTTATTAACTTATCAAATTATTTCCCAGCTCTTATTTTTCACGCATAAATACACAGATAGGCGTTCCATGGAATTCCCAATTAGCGCGTATCTTATTCTCAAGATAACGACGATAAGGCTCCTTCACCCATTGAGGAAGGTTACAGAAGAAAATAAATGTGGGCACAGGCGCTCCTTTGAGCATTGTCACATATTTAATCTTCACATATTTACCTTTATTTGCAGGTGGTGGATATGCCTCTATTGCTTCAAGCATCACATTGTTGAGTTGAGATGTAGGAACAAGGCGTGTGCGATTTTGATACACCTCTACTGCAGTTTCAAGCACTTTATAGATGCGTTGCTTGGTAAGAGCCGAGGTAAATATGATTGGAAAATCGGTAAACGGTGCGAAACGCTCACGAATAGATGCTTCGTAGTGTTTAATTGCCTCAAGTGATTTATCTTCTACCAAATCCCACTTATTGACACAGACCACAAGACCTTTCTTGTTGCGTTGAATCAACGAGAAGATATTGGTATCTTGTGCCTCAATGCCACGAGTTGCATCAATCATGAGGATACACACATCGGATGCTTCTATTGCACGAATACTTCGGATTACCGAATAATATTCGATATCTTCATTTACCTTGGTTTTCTTTCGAATACCGGCTGTATCTACTAGATAAAAATCAAAGCCATATTTATTATAACGAGTATAGATACTATCACGAGTTGTTCCGGCGATATCTGTCACAATGTTACGTTCTTCGCCAATGAACGAGTTAATCAATGATGATTTACCGGCATTAGGACGCCCGACAATAGTAAATTTAGGGATGTCATCTAGTTGCTCTTCGGCATCATCTACTTCGGGAAACTTCTTTATTACATCATCAAGAAGATCTCCCGTTCCATATCCACTCACTGCCGACACCGGATAGGGATCTCCAAGCCCAAGACTGTAAAATTCAGGCACATTATAAAGCCAATCATTCGAATCGACTTTATTTGCCACCAATATCACCGGTTTTTTTGACTTACGAAGTATCTCAGCCACATGATCATCAAGGTCGGTAACGCCATTCATGGCATCAACAACAAAGAGTATAACATCGGCTTGCTCAATAGCAAGTGCCACTTGCTTATTTATTTCACCTTCAAATATATCTTCAGAGTTAACCACCCAACCGCCGGTATCGACGATTGAAAATTCACGCCCACCCCAATCAACTTTTCCATATTGACGGTCGCGAGTGGTGCCTGCCGTTTCATCAACGATTGCTTGACGCGACTCGGTCAATCGATTAAATAGTGTTGATTTTCCTACGTTGGGGCGTCCTACTATTGCTACAAGTTGTCCCATAATTTCTTCAGTTCTGATGGTTTTTCAATTATTGATTACAAATATAACTATTTTATGTGAAAGGCTATCAATTTATTCAATATAACCAAACGAACGCAATTTATTTTCACGATTGCGCCAATTAGGTTCTACTTTGACAAACATCTCAAGGAATATACGTTTACCGAAGAAGGTTGAAATATCCTTACGAGCCTCTGTTCCAACCTTTTTTAACATTGTTCCACCACGCCCAATGATAATTCCTTTCTGGCTATCTCTTTCAACATATATCACGGCCATAATGTGAATAGCATCGTCGCTTTCATCAAATTTTTCCACGATGACCTCAACCGAATATGGCACTTCTTTGTCATAATTTAATAGAATTTTCTCCCGAATAATCTCTGTAACAAAAAATCGTGCCGGCTTATCGGTCAATGCATCTTTACCAAAATAAGGAGGACACACCGGCAATAGTTCAACAATACGAGCCATGAGATTGGTCACATTGAAATGTTCCTTGGCCGATGTTGGGAATATTTCTGCATTGGGCAATCGATCTTTCCATCGGGTCACGATCTGCACCAAGTCATCTTGTCCCTTGAGTAAATCTATCTTATTTATGACTAAAAGCACCGGTATCTGCTCCTTTGCAACTTTGGCAAGAAACTCTGCATTTTTCTCAGGATCTTCCACTACATCAGTCACATATAGTAATATATCTGCATCAGTGAGAGCTCCTTCTGAAAAATCGAGCATACTTTTTTGCAATTTATATTTTGGAGACAATACCCCCGGAGTATCAGAGAACACAATCTGATAATCATCGGTATTTACAATTCCCATGATGCGATGACGCGTGGTCTGTGCTTTAGCAGTGATAATACTCACTCTCTCTCCTACCAAATCGTTCATCAAGGTTGATTTACCGACATTGGGATTACCTACTATATTTACAAATCCGGATCTATGTTCGTTAGTCATATTCATCTATATTTTAACACAAAAGAAACACGAAAATAGCCACAAATCACACACTGATGACTCCGCTATTTTCGTGTTAATATAATTGTATGAAAGAAGATTTCTAATCGTTAGATTATTAAATATCCCAAATCACATACATTGCGCCCCAAGTAAATCCGGCACCGAATGCAGTAAGGATAAGTTTATCCCCTTTCTTGATTTTCGCTTTATATTCATCTAAGCACAATGGAATTGACGCAGCACTTGAGTTGCCATAATGCTCTATGTTTACGAGCACCTTTGAAGGCTCTACTCCTGCACGACCTGCAACTGCTTCAATAATACGAAGATTGGCTTGGTGAGGAATAAACCAGTCAATAGAATCCATTGTCAAACCATTACGTTCAACCACTTCCATTGATGATTCGAGCATATTTGTAACCGCATGCTTATACACATTGCGACCTTCTTGGTAGATGTAATGTTCGGCTGCATCGATTGTCTCATGCGAAGCAGGTTTAACCGATCCACCTGCTTTCATCAACAGATGTTCGACATGGCCTTCTACACGGAACACGCCATCAATAACGCCTACATTATCTTCAGTTGGCTCAACCAATACGGCAGCCGCAGCATCACCAAATAGTGGGCAAGTAGTGCGATCTGAATAGTTTACCATTGATGACATTTTTTCAGCAGCAACCACTACAACCTTCTTATACATCCCGGAACGGATGTAGGCTGTAGCATCTTGGAGTGCCACAATAAATCCGGCACACGCAGCTTGAATATCATAGGCGTATGCTTTTTTCATTCCACAACCATCAGCAATAATAGACCCTGTTGAGGGGAAACGATAGTCGGGGTTAGATGTAGCACAAATCAAAAGATCTACCTCTTGTGGATCTGTTGAAGTTGATTCAAGCAGTTTTGTCACTGCGTTAATGCCCAAAAATGACGAACCGGCACCTTCTTTTTTCAAGATGCGACGTTCCTTAATACCTACACGAGTGGTAATCCATTCATCGCTCGTGTCAACCATTTTTGACAACATCTCATTGTTGAGAATATCTTCAGGGACATAAGATGCTATACCGGCAATTCTTGCGTTAACCATAAGATTGGTTTATTTTGACTTATATAAAATGAAAAACATCTCCTAAATAAAATCATTCAGGAGATATATATGTTCATAGGGAATCTCCCTGTCGCCTGATTAAACGGCAGCGTTCTTTTCGATAGCGACTTTACCACGATAGTAGCCACATTCGCCACATACAGTGTGATAAACATGCCAAGCGCCACAGTTAGGGCAAATAGCAAGTGTAGGAGCTACTGCTTTATCGTGAGTTCTACGTTTAGCAGTTCTTGTCTTTGATTGTTTTCGTTTAGGATGTGCCATTTTATTTAATATTTTATTTAATTGTTTTCACTTAATTCTTTTAATTTTGCCCATCTAGGGTCAATTGGTTCCTCATCTGATTCAATATCTGCATCCCCTCCGGCTTGATGTTTCATCAACATCTCGTTCATTGCTTCATTGCATTCTCCGTCGGGATGAACATGCATGATAGGTATCTCTAACGACACCGTATCAAAAATCAAATCAGCAACATTAAGATAGTTTTCATTTTCAGGAATTTCAAGCACTTCATCAGATTCATCACAATATTCATCACCATATTTAACCACTATGTGATATTCCACATCTACCGGTTGTTGCATCTCATCCAAGCAACGATCACAAAGCAACGTAATCTCTCCTTTTATATTAAAAGTCAAGTCATAGATATCGCTTTTGTGGTTTACCGATAAGTCCACAGTTAAGTTGGCATCATGAATATCAGAACTTTCCTTATTAGTGAAAAATTCTTGGCCTAAATGATACTCAAACTTGTGAATACCAATAGGCATACTCTTTAGCGGTAGCTTAAACTCTGAAAACTTTCCCACTTTATGTTGTTTGAAAAAACTGCGCAAAGTTAGTTAATATCTTCTATATTGACAACTTTTCGACAAATTATTTCATTTTTAGAACCTATTTTTGACCTATTTGAGGCTGAATTACCTGTAATCGACCTTCGGTATCATCAACTATTGAGCGATAATATTTCTCATCATAGCCAGGGAATTGAGGATATACAGGCATTCCATATTGTGAGCGTTCAAATTTGCCGTTTTTCTCTTTCTTTACATTTCCATCAAGATATTTCACCAATAGATAGTCGCCCAATTTTTTATATTGAGTGACATACTTCTTTGACCATATATTTGATAGATCTTGTAATAATCCACTTGCTATCTGAGGTGAAAACTCTGCAATCTCATGTTCTATAACCTTTACATCTATTGCGATTGAGTCTTCTAAGGCTGTTTGCACCTTTCGCACATCATCAATCATCAATGAATAGCGTTGATAAGTTTGATTTGACACATAATTTGTAACCCAGAAAGCGGCATCCCACGAAAGGTTATAAAGGTCTCCATTGCCTACTGCAAATTCATGAGGCACCGATTTTGTACAGTTATAGAATGGGATATATACACAAGTATTTGCATCATCTACGCCAAACCACAATATTGTTTTCATATAATCGGGCTTATCATGACGCAATTGTGCTACAAGCGAAAATCCTGTTTGTTGTGTAGCGATTGCCCTCTCATGAGTATATTCTTTTCCATCTACCTTATAAGTCAATGGTCGCCAACGATAAGGCAACTTAAATGGGCCGGCACCTATATCTTGAGTCATATCAAGAGGTGTACCTTCGAAATGGTCGCGCATCATATTTTGCATATCTTTCACACTCACCTTACGCGTTGGCTTCACCCATAATGGCAAGACCTCTCCTTCTCCATCTAATATCCAAGGTAAATATGCGTCCATTCCATCGGCAAATCGATTATAATAGCTCCACACCCGCGCATCGCATCCTCGCAATGCACTCGCATCGGTAATTGCATATGCCAATGAGAAACTAAAATCTTCATCTTTCCCATCAAAATAACCTTGCTTGCGAGCAAATTTAATTACATCTGGCGAATATATACAATTCTCTTTATCCTTGAGAGGGAAACGATGTATGCGAGAATGATTGGCATGTCCTGAGATACAATCATCCGGAACTCGAATAGCTACCCACACTGCTCCTTTTTCTTTATTTCCCTTCCCTATAAGTTCCATAATCCACACCTCATTTGGATCGGCAATAGTAAACGACTCTCCAGAGCTTGCATATCCATAATCTTTAACCAAATTTGTCATCACTGAGATTGCCTCGCGAGCAGTTTTTGCACGTTGCAACGAGATATAAATAAGCGAGCCATAATCTATAATACCTGCAGTATCAACAAGTTCCTCACGACCGCCCCAGGTACTTTCTACAATTATGAGTCCATGCTCATTCATATTACCGATAGTTCGATAAGTGTGAGCCACTTCGGGAATTTCTCCTAAATATTTACCGGTATCCCATTCTATCACCCTACGCATCGCTCCTTCTGAATAATCGGCGGCAGGCTGATTATATAATTCGCCATAAAGTGTATGACTATCTGCCGCATATGTTACTAATGCGCTACCATCTATCGTCGCCGCTTTGCCGGCAATTAATCCTGTACAAGCTCCTACCTCTATTGCAGAAGCCACCACACACATAACTAATGTAATAACTATTGATTTGATATTCATATATTTATATATTTTATTTTACTGGAACTATCTTTTTTATGGGCATATACCATACAAAGCCTCTCACTTTTTCATACCCCATATCAATAAGATGCTTCATATATCCTTTAACTTGGGTTTTATGGTCTTCCAACTCTTCTCCAAACTTATAATCAACCACGTCAATCGTACCTTGTGCAGTCCATACGACACGATCGGGGCGTGTATATTTTGCTTCCTTTTTAAGACATATCGAGCGCTCATTTACAGTCTTTCTATATCCCTCAAACCATTGCGACACTCTCTCATCAGAAAGTGCACTTGATAACATTACATACATTTCATCAAGTTCTTGGTCTGATATATTATTTCGATATCCTTGTCGTTTTAATGCCAATTGCAAATCTGATAAATGATACACATGCTCCATTACCTTATGCAAAAATACACCTCTCTCTTGTGCCGGACTAATCGAGTCGGCATCATCTAAACGCGTTAATGCCCACAAATCGTCTCGGTCTTCGGTATAATATAATGCCGGGGGGATTGTCGTCACTCGTTCGGCAGGTGGCACATCTTTCTTTTCTTCTTCTCGTGGTATTGTTGGATTTCCTATTTCAAGTTTATCATCTACAATTTGATTCAATGGGACAAACAACTCACCATTAGCATCTCGATGTCGTTCTCTCAATGAATCACACATTCCGGGTGTAGCCAATGGAAGTGCATCAAATAACACTCTTGCAAGACCATTTTCGCCAAATCTACTTTGAACAATACAATTTACGCACAATTCATCAACAGCTCGGGTAAATGCCACATATGTCTCATTTATTGAGTCAATTATTCTCTCTTTTACCAACGCTTCATACTTTTTTCCTAATGGCGTTTCCTTCAATGATCCCGTTTCAGGCAAAACAAACATCGGAGGAACTATCGCTGCGTCAATTCCTTCTATCGGGTCTAGGTCAAACCATCGACAATTTATTTGATTAGGGTCTCCCGTTATACACCAATTTGCAATAGGAATATGCACGCATTTAAACTCAAGACCTTTTGACTTATGAATTGTCATCACTCTTATTGCATCTATATCTTCTGACGAAGTGATATAATGAGATGAAGACTTATCCCACCATCTAAGGAAAGAACTTACATCATCACTACCTCGCGAACAAAAATCAAGCACTTCATCTTGAAACGCTGTAATATATACTAAATCCCTTTGGCGCAAATCCTCCGGGATATAATGTTTTATTATACGTTCTATCAAAGAGGGCAAACTCACACATTTCATCGTTGACACCACATCAAGCAATTCTTCAACCTCTTTATCATCAAAATGTATTGCTTTCTGAAGAGCATCATTAGGAAAATACTCTCTATTTAGATAAAGCACATACCTATGCATTACCTTATTAAATCGGCGTCTTGATTTGCGCTTTGACATGTCGCAGATGTCATTATTTAGCAATCTCAAAATACTTATTATGAGCCTTACCATCGGAGACGAATCAATCAACAGCGCTCCATCCGACATAATTTCTATTTTTGGGAAATCAGTATTTGGCAAAGCCATTAATCCCATCAAATAGTTTATTGCTAATTCCCCATCTGAGCCCTTGCGAACAAGAATTGCAATATCTTTTTGCTTATAACCCGAATCCAACTGTCGTTTTATGTCAGCAGCCATTTTCTCCAACGACACCGACTTGCCATCGCCCTCTTTTATTAATTCTAATTTTACATATCCTTTATGATCGACATGTTTTTCCGAAACCTGCTGAGTAACATTTGAATACAAATCATCCAACTCATATTTTTGTGCAAGAACCGAGAAAATTGTATTATTGAACTGCACAACTTCAGCCGAGCTTCTCCAATTAGTATTCTCTTTGATATGTATTCCTCGCTCCACTACATGACGTCCAAAATCGGCACTCACCTGACTTTGCAACAACGAAGGGTCTGAATTTCGAAAACGATAAATACATTGCTTTGCATCTCCAATAATGAGATTATCATTATCTTGAGAAAGGCTTTCCGACACAAGTGGATTTATATTAGTCCATTGCAATCGCGAAGTATCTTGAAATTCATCTATCAAGAAATGCCTTAATCTAACCCCCATTCGCTCATATATAAACGGGGCATCATCCTCACTTATAATGCGTTGCAATAGGTCATTAGTATCAGACAATAATATTACATTATTATTATCCCTAAATTCTTTGATAAACTTCATTGTATCACCAATGAGCCCCATTCCATATATATTTTGAAGAAGGATAATATCTAATCTCAAGTCACGAAGCAATCGCAATACACGATTAATTGTATCACATACCAAATCTATTGACTCTTGACTCCCTTTTCCAGCGACAAACGGAGAAGTGCAACCTTCATGAACATCCAAAACGACCTTTGACACTTTCAAATCATCAATAGCATTAATTTTAGTTACCGCTTGCCATTTATCTATTTGTCCACGTACTGCTGATTTTATTTTATCATACTCTTTTGAAGGAATATTACGCTTCAATTCAGTCGTTTTATTTATAATTTCTTTTTTTATTTTCGCGATGTGCTTCTTGAGCTGTTCTTCAAATTTCTCTATACGTATTGAATCTTCAAAATAAGACTCCACTTCTTCTGTTAAACGCAACTTAAACTGCTCATCTGATAACTTCCCTATATATTTCAATAACTCGGCAAATATATTAGACTTACGATTTAATACATTAAATGCCAATCCCGACTCTACATTATACATCATATATTGCCGCAACCATTCCGACAATTTATTTGAACGTTTATCATTGTGATAATTTATCACATTAAACAATTCATTCACTCCGGCTGATATCGCAAATGAATCGTCTAATTCTACTTCATAATCTCCCGTTAAATCTATTTCAAATGCAAACGTACGTAATACATTTTGAAAAAAAGAGTCAATTGTGCTTACATTAAAAAATGTATAATCAAATAATAGTTGCCCTAACACTTTACCCGCTACATCTTTCAACTCCTCGGGAGTGCATTTAAATAAAGCATATAAATTTTTAAGATAGGGACTCTTTTCATTATCCATAGCCGGCAGTTCCGCTAATATCGCCAACTCTTTTATTATGCGCCGTTTCATTTCATCGGTAGCCTTATTTGTAAAGGTCACCGCAAGTATCCCCTGATGCTCTTTTTGGGGTTTCTTGTTCAATTTATATTCTCCGGTATTGGAATCTTTATACCCCAATAACAGTTTTATATATTCATATGCAAGAGTATATGTTTTTCCCGAACCAGCCGATGCTTTATAAACTGTGAGCATAATTTCAGAATAGTATTAACTCCCTATATTATTCGCGCTTTATATCCTTGCTTAACAAGGAATTTCAATACTGCATCTCGTTTATCTCCTTGAATTAGTATTTCGCCTCCTCGTGCTGACCCTCCTGTGCCAAGCGATGATTTCATTTTGCTTGCTAAAGCCTCAATTTCATCATCGTTCATCGTAAAACCGGTTACAATCGTTGCCATTTTACCTCCACGACCTTTTTTTTCAAATATAATATCCAATCGTGGTTGGGTATTCGACGTTTTCTCTTCGTTTTTTTCGTTTATTTCTTCTCCCTCAGGTAAATCGGGATTAGAATCAAGAAATGCTTGCAGTCCGGCTTGCCAATCATTCATTCCCATATCTAATCTTTTTATTTTATTGAATCATTGTCTTCATTACGCTCACAACTTTCATCAATAGTTCCTTCATAATCAGCAACACATCGAGAAGTATCAATTAAATCCGATAACTTTTGCATCATCTCGGCATACTGCACATCTTCCACTGCCAATTCTGAGGTATATGTCATTACCGAATCTTTGTTTATTCCTATAGCAGCAAGATAACAATTGGTGGCCTTTGCCATATTTTCCTCTTCTTGCAATCTCTCAGCCAACTTTGCATATACCATTGATAATCGGCACAATGTTTTCACCGGAATTTCTTTAAGATCGGCATCTTCAATCATATCGTCACACATTGATTGTGCCGACTCATAATCACCTCTTACAATCTGATCTTCTATTTCTGATATAACATTATAATCTGCACCTTTAGAACATGCCGAAAATATCAGAAGACCAAATAACACAAATATAATTTGTTTTATTTTCATCCTTTAAATTTTAAGCAACGACTTAGTCCATTCAGACAATGGTTAAATTCCTTTTCTAAAAGCAAAGATAATATTTTTGTCTACGAGTTCAAAATCAAAAATAATAATAGTGTTTATTTTCTTAATCAATCGCAAAAAAATGATTCACAGGACCATTTCCGTGTCCTATTTCATATCTTGCGCCCGAAATTATAGCATTCTCGATATATCGTTTTGCCAAATATGCAGCATTTGTAAGCGTTTCTCCTCTCGCCAATGCTGCCGCAAATGCCGACGAAAGTGTACAACCTGTGCCATGTGTATTACGCGTTTCCACTCGTCTTGAAGGCAAAGTAATCATTTCGTCGGTTTCAGCATTATAGAAATAATCGACCAACATTTCTCCTGAAAGATGACCGGCTTTAAGCAACACTGACACACTGCCATTTTGCGACAAGAGTTTCGCCACTTCAGAAAAATCTTTTTCGCTTTCGATTTTTCGACCGGCAAGGATTTCTGCTTCGGGAATGTTAGGTGTAATTACTCGAGCCATTGGCATCAAAAGAGATTGTAACACTTCAATCGCACTTTCCTCTATCAGTCTATGTCCCGATGTTGAGACCATTACCGGGTCAAGCACGACATTCCTAATCTCATATTTTTTCATCTTATCAGCAACAACAATCACCACCTCGGCAGAGTGTAACATCCCTATTTTCACAGCATCGGCACCAATATCCGAAAGCACAGCATCAATCTGCTCTGCCAATATATCCAATGGAATCGGATGAACAGCCTCTACACCTAATGTATTTTGCACAGTAACTGCTGTTATCGCTGATGAAGCATAACACCCCATTGCACTAATAGCCTTAATATCGGCCTGTATTCCTGCTCCTCCACCCGAATCGCTACCTGCGATTGTAAGTACTTTATTATATTTCATATGATTATCTGTTTTACTTATTACTTAAATCCATCCGTCTAATGAGTCGGTATATTCATACGTTTTTGACTCTCCATAATAGCCATAATCCCAAAAAGCATATTCATATAGAGCAGCCCTAAGATATAGGCGATTCATTTCTTGAATAGTATCCTCGTCGGCTTCCAATGCCCATGAATCTACGATATCGAGCACCACATTTACCCCTTGTGAAAATTCTTCGTTACCATATTCCAAAATCCACTCTTTATAAGGATTTTCTTCCAATTTTGACATTGCAAGAATATGTAAACCCACACGATTATAAATCCACATGCAAGGTATCATAACGGCAAGTGCATAATATCTATTCCCACTATTAATAGCTTCTTGTATCAGTGTGTTATAGTCGGTTGTAACCCTTGATGATACGACATTTACATCCGTTCCAAATTTCTCAATAAGGAGATCGTGCATCACTTTCTCCCCCTCCATTCCACTCTTGGCAAAGTCAAGAAACAGATTTCGATTATCTTCATCTTCCATCATGTCGGCAAGGGCAAACATGTTGCGATAATAGTTTCCAAGATAGATTTCATCTTGAGAGATATATCTTCCAAAGAGATTATTATCCAATGTCCCATTTGAAAGTTCTTTCAAAAAATCAAGTTCCAATATCGCTTTATAGATGCGATTTGACTTTCTCCAAATATGTTGACTCCAACTCTCTCTACGATATGAATCCACTATTGATTTCAATTCAGTTGTTGCTTGAGCCGGACTTTCTGCCATCGAAATAGCACTCACTACTGCGATACCGTTGCATCCTGTGAGCATCACATCTTTAGCCGTGCTTTTATTCATTCCTCCAATGGCAACTGTTGGATGTAATGATAATCTCACAGCCTCTTTAAGACCATTAATACCAAACGGAGTTGCTGTATCGGTTTTGGTTGTGGTAGCAAATACAGGCGAAATTCCCACATAATCTACATCCAACTCATTTGCCATTAAGAGGTCATCAATATTTTCAACCGAAAGGCCTATAATTTTTCTATATCCAAGTTGTTTTCGCACCATTTCATATGGCATATCCGACTGCCCTATGTGCACTCCATCGGCATCTACGGCAAGTGCCACATCAACTCTATCATTAATAATTAGAGGAATCTTCAATGGAGATAGCACTTTTTTCAATCTTTGTGCCAATGCAATGAACTCTCCGGTTGGTGTATCTTTTTCGCGCAATTGCACCATTGTTACACCTCCTTTCACTGCCTCCATCACAATATATTCCAAAGATCTCTCCATCGACAATGAGCGATCGGTTACCAAATATAATCCTAATGCATCTTTTATATCTTTCATAGTTTTTCGGCATTAATGTTATACAATTCATCTAAAAAGTTCACTTGCATCGAGCCGCTACCTCGGGAAATAACCGCAGCTCGCTCCCCGGCAAGGCTCATTACTGCCATTGCGGCAGTGGCAGCTATCATTACATCGACATCCACTGCCACAAAGGCTCCAACAAGAACTGTAGCCGTGCAACCCATTCCGGTTACTGATGTCATTATTATATTACCTCCCTCTACAGTATTTACCTTTACACCATCGGTAATATAATCGGTTGCTCCACTTATCACGACAACTGCACCGGTTTCTCTTGCAAGTATTTTAGCAGCCTCAACAGCATCTTGACTTGAAGCACTACTATCAACACCCTTGCTCTTTACATTTGCATCGACAAGTGCCATAATCTCACTTGCATTTCCTCGAATCACCTTTGGACAACATTGCTTGATTATATCCAAAGCCACTGCTGTGCGCTGACTTGTTGCGCCGGCGCCTACAGGGTCAAATACCACAGGAATACCTCGCTCTTTAGCAAGTTGCCCGGCTTTTAACATAGAAGCAACCCACGCATCATCAAGAGTGCCAATATTAATTACCAACGCATGTGCTATGGCTGTCATCTCCTCCATTTCCGAGTACCAGTGAGCCATAACCGGCGATGCCCCAATGGCCAATAGCGCATTGGCTGAGTTATTCATTACTACATAGTTTGTGATATTTTGCACAAGAGGTTTGTTACTCCTCACTGCCGAGATTATGGCAGATAGTGCTTCGCGAGAAATTGAGGTTTTCATTGTTTAATGATTTACACAACGCAAAAATTACGGCACAAATATTACCTATAAACAATGAATTCCTATACCGTTTTCCTGCGCTGTTATTATACATATCAGGTTCCAAGGGTATAATCTCAGCTAAGCAACGTGCCCAGCACCCCTAACTGGTTGCAAAGATATATATTTTTTCTAAATACTTTTAGATTTGCTATTTTTTTATGAATACAAGAACACCAAAACCTAATTTTTCACCCCTTTTCCTCTCAGTTTGATTTATTTCAGTCCATTAATCCACTTTGTGAGGTCGTAGAGGAGTTGTTCGGATATTGTTGTTTCGATTGCGCCATAATTCATACTTGCTTGACGTGATGATGAGGGTTGAAACATATGATTTAGCCCTTCATATTGCTTTATAGTGGCTTGAGGTATCATTTTTTGTGCCATTTCGAGGTTTTGCGTAGCATCTACTTGATAATCCCATGTGCCATTTGTAGCAAATACCGGGCATTTCACTTGTGAAATATATTGAGTAGGATCAAGTTTCACAAATGCCACATACCATGGCGATGTCATTACTTTCACAGTTGGTTCAATATCTTGTTGTTTGTTTGTGCTGTCACTCTTTAATATCTCGGTCAAGCGAACTGCAAGTTGGTCGGTGTCGGTTGAATTATAAATTGTCTCAAAAATAGTTTCAATTTGCGCCAACTGCTCTTCATTTAATGTATGCCCCATTGTTTCGGCAATAAGTTGATTTTGACGCACTAATATATCACGACCACTTACATAAGGTCCTGCAAGAGTTGCAATAAAGTTGACATCTTCGGGGTGTTGCGCAGCGTTAATAACTGCGATTAATCCCCCTTCACTATGTCCTATAATTCCTATATGAGTAGTGTCGATATTATTGTGTGATTTAAGATATTTCACAGCGGCCATTGCATCGGTAGCGAAATCGAGAGTGGTATCATCTCTACTCCCTTTTGACGAACCACCAACTCCACGATCATCATAACGCAACACAGCAATGCCATGACGCGAAAGATAGTCGGCAATCACAGCAAATGGTTTGTGACCAAACAGTTCCTCGTCTCGGTTTTGCGCCCCACTACCACTCACAAGCACAACTGCTTTATGGCTTTTGCCCCAAAATGGTGTTGTCAACGTACCGGCAAAAGTAATATCCCCATTTTGAAATGTTACATCTTGCGAATTATATACATATGGAGGTTGAGGCTCTTGTGGGCGATTATACTTTACAGCATCAGCAGTGGTACGAGTGAGAGTCAATGGCAACGACATACCTTGTGTAAATGTACCCGATATTGACTCATCATCTTGGGCTATTACCCCCTTGAAATCAGCATGCAGTGCAGGCATATTGATTGTGATGCTATCGCCGGCAACCACAACTTTTCCACACTTAATACCCATTGCTCCCTGCATAGGCGAATCAAGCGTTGCACTCCACACGCTATCATTGGCAATATGAAACACAATAGGAAGATTTGCGACCTTTCCTTTCCAGTGTCCCTCAAAGTTGCCTGCAACAGCTACCATGCTATACAGAAACATTAAAATTATTAATGTGAGGTTTAATCTCATGTGATTTAGTGATATTTACTTTTCAAGTTGGGCGAGTATTGAGCGTAGTTGTTCATCGGTAGTGGTGAGTCGTAAACGGCACTCGGTGAGCAATTCAATAGCACGACGAGTGTAGTCGGTCAATCGATCGATATCACATTTATCTCCTTGCATCATTTGCAAGATTGATTCCAATTCACCTACAGCCTCAGAGTAGGTCATATCTTTTACCGGCTTGAGATTTAATTCATTTGACATGTCTTATTGCGTTTTATTTTGTTACTGATATAATTGTACCATTGACAAGAGTTGTTTCAATTTCTGTTCCCTCGTGAATTTGCGAGACATCGGTAACTGCTTTGCCTCCCACGCGAGTAATTGAATAGCCTCGACGCAAAGTTGCTTCGGGCGAGAGAGCACTAAGCATTGCTTGCATTGAGTCAAGACGATCATTGCGACGGCTCAATACCATTTCAGTTGCCGAGCACATAGATTTTGCCACTTGGTCAAGGCGCATGAGTTCGGGAGAGATGCGACGAGCACTAATTTGTCCTAAAGACATCACATTGCCACGCATTCGCGATTTTTCTCGTTCTACCGCCATTAATGGAGCTTTGGGCAATAGTGCTTCATAATATGATAGTTGTTCTTTGCTCCCCGCAATGCAATCGCTCACGATTTGCAATATTGCAGCACCTGTCGAGCGTAACCATCCAAGAGCTTGCTCCCCTTGCTCAATCAACCACTCGGCAGCTGCCGTAGGGGTTTTTACTCTCATATTAGCAACATAGTCGAGCACGGTAATATCTCGTTCATGCCCGATTCCCACTATCACCGGCAACGGAAATTGAGCTATATTTGCAGCTAATTCATAGTTTTCAAATGCCACAAGGTCACTTGTAGCACCACCTCCACGAATTATCACTACCCCATCCCACTCATCTTGTTGCATTGCAATTTGGTTAAGAGCTGCTATAATTGTTGAAGGAGTGCGATCCCCCTGCATCACAGCCTCAAAAAGTTGAGTTTTGAAATTTAATCGCGAAGGATTGTTATATAATTGATTTATAAAATCGCCATACCCGGCTGCTCCACGAGCCGAGATAACGGCAATGCGCAATGGCACTTCACACCAATCGAGTTGGCGATTCATTTCAAGAATACCTTCGCGTTGTAGTCGTTCAAGGATTTCACGACGGCGACGAAGCAGGTCTCCCATCGTATATTCAGGGTTAATTGCAGTGATTACGAGCGACATTCCATATACAGGGTGCATCGATGCCGACGCCCGCACCATCACTTTTATACCCGATGCAAATTTCTGTCCGGTTGCATTATAAAAATCCACTGAAAGACGCGAATACACATTTGCCCATATAACACCACGAGCCTTTGCAAGCGTTGCTCCTGATTCAGGGTGTTTTTGCAACAATTCCATATAGCAATGTCCCCCTCGCGCCGACACATCACTCAGTTCGGCCGTAACCCACACATTTTGCGTGTCGGGTACTGTCATCAACGCAGCAATGCGTTGATTGAGTTGCAATAGTGTGAGCGTTTGTTCTTCCATTGCCTATAAATTATGATATATTATTGTTTTTTGAACTTCTTTCCGGTCCAAACATATTTGAGTTGAGGCTTAATCCATTGCGACACTCGTTGCCAAGTGTCTTTGTCAAAATATTCTTGCATGGTGTTGGTTATCATCAACTCTCCATTACTCACGTCAAAATCACATTTTATAGCAATGAATGGGAACATATTTTCAACATCTATACGATTCTTTTTGCCCTCTGCTGTTAGCCAATCGTTAAGCGTTGGTAATGTAATATAATGTTCAATTGGCTGTAATGACCAATCTTTATCAAAAACTCGCAAATCACTATCAAGCATCGGAGTAGCATATGTAGAGATTAGTAAAATCAAATCATCGGCAAGCAAAGCCAACTGATGTGATTGCGACTTCCCAACATTTAACACAACCTCCAAGCTATCTTTATGAGTTATAATACATGAATCTTCAAAAATATCTATCGAAGGGCGATTATAACCACAATCAAAGTAATCAATCATATCCAAACGAGTGTCTTGAGCAAGTGTCGGAAAAACTTCATCGGGAGCATCAACAAAAGCCTGCCCCGGGCTCAACTTTTGCGCACTATTTTCAGCCAATATCTGAAGTGACACAACCATCAAACATATTATGATAAACACCTTCTTCATATCTTTATAACACCTTTTGGGGCAAATCTATTTCTTGCGACGCGAAATTTTCTTTCCACCTCTACCCTTACGCTTGAATTGGTCAAAATTATCTCCATTATCGGCATCTTCTCCAACTGCAACTTTTCGATTTCGACGAGCCGATGCTCGAGCATAATCTCGTTCAGCATCGGCAATCTCGGTAAATACTCTTTTCCCGAGGAAATCACTACCTTTTAATGATGCCACTACACGTTTGGCATCGCCTTTCTTCACATCAAAAAGCGAGTATCCCGATAACAAATCTATTCGACCCACCTCAACACGAGCGCCGGGAACCCATTTATTGATTATTTCAATTAAATTACCTGCATAAAAACCATCAGCCTTTCCAAGATTGATATAAACACGAGCCATACCTCTCTCTGCTGTACGACGGTCTTTCTCCTTATCAGTTCGGGGTTTATTATCGGTTCTTTCTTTCTTTTCTTTTTTAGGCTTCTTATCTTCTACAACTTCTATTATCGGAGCATTTTTATAATAATCAAGCAGTCGATTAAACTCCATTGAAAGCACCCGTTTCAACAAATCTTCTCCCGAAAGCCACCCAAGCTTGCGACTAACACCGGTGAAATATTTGTCTATTTGCTCATCGTTAACCTCTACATGTTCAAGACGATGTGCAAGGTTATATAGTTGTTTTTCTATAATATGCTCAGGCAAAGGGACTTCCTTGCGTTCAAATTTCTTTCCGATAATCTTTTCAATATCACGAATTTTGCTTTTCTCGCGCGAATGAACTATTGACACCGACACTCCGGTTTTTCCGGCACGACCGGTACGCCCTGAACGGTGTGTATAAACAGCCGTATCATCAGGCAATCCATAATTTATCACATGAGTGAGATCATCAACATCAAGTCCACGAGCTGCAACATCGGTAGCAACAAGAATTGAGATTACTCTATCGCGAAATTTCTTCATCGTCAAATCGCGTTGTTGTTGCGAAAGATCGCCATGAAGAGCATCGGCATTATATCCATCTTGAATGAGTTTATCGGCGATTTCTTGAGTATCGCGACGTGTGCGACAAAATATTATAGCATATATATTTGGATTGTTATCGGCAATGCGTTTTAGTGCCAGATATTTATCACGAGCATGTACCATGTAATAAACGTGGTTTACATTGGCTGCTCCTTCGTTGCGATGCCCTACAACAAATTCTATAGGATCGTGCATATATTTTTTCGCAATTCTATCAATTTCGGGTGGCATCGTCGCCGAAAACATCAACATTTTCCGATTTTCAGGCACATGCGACAACACCTCGTTGATTGAATCGAGAAATCCCATATTCAACATTTCATCGGCCTCATCAAGGATTACTGTATGAACATTTTCAAGATGTGCTACACCTCGTTTTATCAAATCAAGTAATCGTCCCGGAGTCGCAACAATCACTTGCACCCCTTTGCGCAACGACCGTATTTGGCTTTCGATGCTCGAACCACCATAAACAGGCAACACATCTACCTGTGGGAGATATTTTGAAAAATCGGCAAGATCTCCGGCGATTTGCAAACATAACTCACGAGTAGGTGAAAGTATTACGGCTTGAGGTTGACGCATATCGGCATCAATACGTTGTAGCACCGGCAACCCAAATGCTGCAGTTTTTCCTGTTCCCGTTTGCGCCAACGCCACTACATCATTATCTTCTTTTAATAAATGAGGAATCACTTTTGCCTGCACCGGCATTGGCATCTCAAAGCCCATCTCACTAATAGCAAGCAATAATTCATCGCTCACTCCAAGTTCTTCAAATGTTTTCATACCACAAAGATAATACTTTCAATCCACAATCGGGCCAAAATCGATTGATTTGATTATTGCTTTTAGATATCATTCACGAGCGTATCGGCACCTCAATGCGAAAGGTGGTACCTACACCGGGTTCAGAAGTGAGAACGAAAATACGTCCCGAATGGTATCGTTCTATTATGCGTTTAGCAAGTGTCAAGCCAAGTCCCCAGCCACGCTTCTTCGTGGTATAACCGGGATTAAAGATTGTTTTGAAATTTTTACGCGACAAACCTTTCCCTGTATCGGCAACTTCAATATATCCTTTACCTTTCTCAATGCCTGTTGTTACAGTTATAGCTCCAGAGCCTTCCATTGCATCTACGGCATTTTTTATAAGATTCTCCATTACCCACTCAAATAGCGGAGCAGATGCCATTACCGGGATAACTCCGGCACAGGTGTTTATTGTCAACGCGATGCGTGAAGATATACGCGATGCCATATACGACGATGCACGAGTAACCACATCATTAAGATTCTCGGCTTCCATTTGTGGTTTTGAGCCTATCTTTGAAAAACGTGATGCAATAGTACTTAATCGTTGCACATCTTTGTTCATTTCGGCAACCGTCTCGGCATCAACCCCAAGGCTCTCCATAAGCTCCATCCATGCCATTAGCGACGAAATTGGTGTGCCGAGTTGATGGGCAGTTTCTTTTGATAACCCTACCCACACTTTGTTTTGCTCGGCTGTTTTGGTTGATATCACGGCAAAATATACAACAGCGACAAATGCCAACATCACTAATAATTGAATATAAGGGTAATAGCTCAATCGTTTCAGCAAAGTAGAGTCTTCATAATAAAGATGTTGATTGCTCCCTTGATCAATCTCAATATGAATAACATTTGACGAATTTCGCAAATCGGAAAGTTTTTCGTTTAGATATGTTTCATTCGCGGCCGAAAGATACATCGGATTGAGCGAATCTATTGGCTCAGGCAATGAAAAATTACTATGCGATAGGATATTTCCTGTATCATCGGTCAATAACACCGGGATTGTGTGGTTTCGATTGATAATGCTGAATAAAAAATCCACATCGGTACCCGATTGCTGAGTAATCATCTCTTTGGTGGCATCTGCCCATATTTCCATACGCTCACGCTCTTGCTTGGCAAGATCTTCAACAAGACTATTAAAGAAATACAAGAAGATAGCCACAACAACAACAGCAATTACAAGAAATGCAATTTTACCATATCGGCGTATGTCATAAATATTAGCCATTAACAATAAAACGAACTATATTGTTGATTATTATAAATGCAAATTTAGGCAAAAGAACCTAAAATTACTAACTTTGTCAATTATTATTTCTCCACACCCATATCTGTATGGAATATTTAGAAATTATAGGCACAATAGTAGGGCTGATATATTTGTGGCTTGAATATAACGCAAACATACACTTGTGGATAGCGAGTGTTGCGATGCCTATTGTCTATACTTTCATCTTTTTTGATGCCGGATTGTATGCCGACATGGGGATACAAATATACTACGTTTTAGCGTCGATTTACGGCTTTGTTTGCTGGGAATGGGCAATTTGCAGCAAAAACAAGAAAAACTCGACAAAAAAACTAAAAATAGACCACACACCACGTCATCTAATAACTCCTCTGAGTTTTGTTTCTATTGCTCTCACATTTGCCATAGCATATATTCTTATTGCTTTTACCGATAGCAATGTGCCTTGGTGGGATAGCATAACCACCTCGCTTAGCTTTGTGGCGATGTGGCTGATGGCTCGCAAATATATCGAGCAATGGTGGGTGTGGATTGTTGTCGATGTAATAAGCTCCGGACTTTATATCTATAAAGAACTATATTTCACTGCCGGCTTATATGCACTTTATGCCTTAATCGCTTATTTTGGTTATAAAAAATGGAAAGAACTAATGCTAACACAATGACAAGCTATGATTTTATGCCCGAAGCAATAGTTGTGGGTGGTGGCGACTTCCCCTCTCACCAAGTGCCATTGAATTTGCTCCACAGCACTTCAATGGTGGTGTGTTGCGATGGTGCTACTGATGAATATATCGCACTTGGACATACTCCTTGGCGTATCGTTGGCGACGGTGATTCCTTGAGCGATGAAGCAAAAACAAAATATAGCGACATTATTCGCATCAATCCCAACCAAGAAACCAACGACCAAACAAAAGCCGTTGAATATCTTGCCCACAAAGGAATAACCGATATTGCAATCGTAGCTGCAACCGGTCGTCGCGAAGACCACACTCTCGGCAACATCAGCTTGCTCATCGAATATCTTCACATGGGATTAAATGTAAGAATCTACACCGACTATGGCGTGATGATTGCTTGTCATGGCAATCAATCGTTTTCATGTCGCAAAGGCACTGCTGTGTCGATTTTCGGATTTGGGACAAAAGGAATGACAGGCATAGGGCTCGCCTACCCCATACGCGATTTCACATCATGGTGGCAAGGAACGCTCAATAAAACCACCCAAGAGATGTTTCACATCACTTGCGAAGGAGATTATATCGTATATATTGATTATAACCGATAGATTTTATCGTCGGTCAAAAAGAATTTTATCGTCGGTACCGACGATAACGATTAAAAATCAGTAATTATAAAATCTTGCTCGATGAAGCGAGCTACGGCATCGGTGGTGTTGGCACCGATGATTTTGTGGGATATAGCCTTTACTTCGGGGAGGGCGTTATCGACTGCCACTGCTACATCGGCAACTTGCATCATGGGAATATCATTGAGATTGTCGCCAAACACTACTACCCTATCAGCACCTACTTCCCCTGCCAATTGCTTCACAGCCGCAGCTTTCGATACTCCGGGGGCAAACAACTCAAGCAATCCCACATTTTTATCAAAAATATCAATATAGCACGACACCGAACAATTTATCGTAGCACGCAAATCGTCGGCAAGAGCAAAAATGCGTTTACAATCCCCCATGGCAAAGAAAAACACCACTCCGGGCAACATAGGTAAAAGTCCTTGGGGAGTGTCGATATTGAAGTTCTTTAACCCAAGATTCAATCTTCCATCTACAAAAGCTCGTTCCTCGGCAGTCATCACTCCATTGTGATATACTTGCATCGACTTTCCATCGGGCAATGCGTAACGAAATGGATTCACTCCATATTCATGGCATTTTTTCATTAGTTGGCAATAAGTAGCATCGCTAAGATAACTAACGTTACAATATGTTTTTGTATCGCGACACCACATCGCCGCTCCGGTCATTACAATAGCTGGGAGCGATATTTCAGTATCAGCAAGAATCATTTCTACCGTAGCCGGAGTGCGAGCAGTTGCAACGGTTATATTCGCTCCTCGACGTGTTAAATCGGCAATAATTCGAGCCGAAGTATCGCTCAACTTACTATCGACACCGAGCAACGTGCCGTCCATATCGCTAATGTAAAGAGTCTTCGCCATAATTTGGGTGCAAAGATACAAAAAATAAGCACGACTCCAAAGAATCGTGCTTATTGAGTTTATGCTATACTTGTCGATATTATTCGAGGTAGCAAGCGTAAGGTACTACAGAAAGGTCGAGAGTGATTGTGTAAGTACCTGCAGCAGGAGCTTTAAGATTAGCACCGTTAGGAACGAGTGTATATTCATCAACTCCACCAAGGTTGATAGCCCAGTCGTTGTTGCAACGGAACTTGTATTCGTCACCTTCGTTGAGAGTGATTGTACCAACCCAGAAGATACCATCTTCAGATGTCAATGCAAGTGATTCAGCCCAGCCATTGAATGAACCGATAACACCGATAGTTTCAATCTTAGTTGCTTTCCAAGTCAATGCTGCGATATTAACGTCACACCAGTAAAGACCTGTTTCAGCAACTGAGAGGTTACCTGCACCACCATCGGTTGAGAGTTTACCTTCTTCACCGGCATTACCATAGTTGATGTGTCCCCAGTCAGCGGCTGAAGTGAATTTGAATCCACCTGTTGAGAGGTTAGCGAATCCAAAGTAGTTTACATAGTCGGTAGTAAATAACATTTGTGAACCACCATGATTCCAACCATTAGCATCACCCGGAGTCCAAAGGTTATCAAACGCAGGAGCAAATGAGTAGGTCAAAGTTTCCATATTTACTGAAAGCACCCATGGACCGAGAGTTGACATTTTTGCAAAGCCTTCACCTTCAACCAATGTACCAACTAATTCATCTGTTTCACTTGCTACAGGAGTGTATGCAAATTTCGCACCTTTGATTGTCCACTCGATTTCAGCTTCAACGTCAAGTTTTACTGAGAACACAGGATTGTCATATTGGTCTCCTGAATGATTCAATGCAATAGTTTCGCCACCTTTTATAACGACACTGTATGATTCTTCAATTTCATGAGCAGCTGGGAATGGTGTAACTGATACTTTGTGAGCACCATAGTAGAGGTTAGGATTACCTACACGCACCGATGATGTTCCGTTTACCACGTATGCTGCAAAACGTACGTAAGCTTCTTGAGTTTTAGGATTTTTACCAAGTTCTTTAAGGTAAGCCTCTTGAAAATCAACAGGACTCACTTTAACTTGATTGTTTACAAGTTCTGTAACAACATCTTGAGCAGAAGCGAAGTCTTCGGTCTTAGACAATTGCATCACAAAAGTCAAGCTACCAACAGATGGCAAGTTTTGAGCCGAAACAACGTTAAGGACTACAGCCTTTGCACCTGCTTCATTAAGCGCGCCAAGGTCTATCGCAGGGTTTTGGCTCACTTGAGCCACTGTGATACCATTCGCCGACATAATTGGCTCTTGGGGATAGCTTTGAGGAATTGCTTCAGTTTCTTCCTCACAAGCTGTAAAACCGAGAGCAAGAGCCATCAATAACATTATGCTTATTTTTTTCATATTGTTTATTTCTCTTGATTTTTAATTTATCGGAGTGTTGAGTGGATAGTGGTGCTACCCACTCAGTCCCGACAAATTATTAATTAATCATTTTTCCAAATTGAAATTATTGCACTTTTTCAAGAAGTACTGATTTCACGTTCATGTCAACTGTAATCTTCATTGGAGATCCATCCCAGTTGTCAACTTGGATTGAACCCTTACCTGGAGCAACAAGAACTCCACTATACTTACCAGATGACATATCTACTGTAATAGGATTATCATCAACTTGAGTACCTACAGATGCTCCACCATCCCAACCGGTCAATTCGGTATAGAATCGGAATGTGAGACTACCGGCCGGCATGTTGAATGTAGCAGAATAGATTTTGCTACCGATAGCATCATCAGCTTCAAACAAACGCCATTCAGCGAGAGCACCGGCATTAGCTGCATCAGGACCAGTCCAACCGCCAACACTACCAATCAAGTAGATGAAGCCTGGAGATTGAATAGCGCAATATTCTTTCACTTGGTCAAGTTTGATTACATTAGAAAGAATGTCACTACCTTCGATACCATTGATATAAGCATGAACACGTAGATAGATTGAACGAGCAGGCTCATCGGTATATTCTTCTTCACTTGTTATACCACGAAGTTTGCAGATAGCTTCAGCAATCTCTTTGCCTGAAACTTGTGCATAGCAAAGTTTATATTCAGAAGAAAGTTCCATTGATGTAGAATCAGTAAAATTTTGAATCAAAGAAACTTGCACTTTATATGTTGCAGCAGCAGCATATCCATAGTTAGGCTGAGACCATGAAAGGTCTAACGTACCATCTTCAGAGAGTTCATAATACTGAGCAGCAAGAGCAGGAGTATTGAGAACAAACTCTGTTGGGTTATTATATTTAGGTTCGGTATCCGTCTCACAACTTGTGAACGAAAGAACGGCTACCAAGCACGCAAAAAGAATTGATATTTTTTTCATTTTACTTTACTCTTGTTAAAATTCAACATTGAGTTATGATTAGTAACCGGGGTTTTGTTGATAACCTTGGAAACTGATAACAGTAGAAGGAATTGGGAATAGATTCATGTGAGCAGGAGTAGCAACACCACCATTACCTACGTTACCTTTCCAGTTCCAATTATAGTTTCCTCCGGCATATTTATTGTGACGTACGAGGTCGGTACGACGACAGTTTTCGCCATAAAGCTCACGGCTACGTTCGTCGAGAATGTTATCAGGAGTGAGCTCTGCAACTGTCCAAGGTTCAATCCAAGCACGTTCACGAACATAGTTTACATATTCAAGAGCTGCATTGCGATCACCTACACCACCAAGCACAGCAGCTTCAGCCGCACTTAAGTAAATTTCAGCAAGACGGATTACACACCAGTCAGCATCAGCAAACGAATGATAATCAGGAGGAGTATTTGCTTTGTCAACAATACCGAATTCATCATATGCATAATTGGTATATTTCACAGGCACATAACCATCGGCAAAGTTTGTGATTGATGTATTTTCAATATTTGCACCATCTTTCTTAGTCATCCACAATGAAGCACGAGCATCGATAGAGTTACCGGCATCATCCCATTCAAAACGGTTTGAAAGTTGAGTACGTGCATTCATACAAGTCCATGAAGCATTCAAGTTGGTAACACTGTTTGTCATGTTAAGACCAGGAGTTGAAGTAGAAGAGCCTGCAGCAATGTAGAATGTAGTACCACCATAATTTTGTAGATATGTACCATCTTGAGGAATACCCCAGATGATTTCATTCACACGTGAACCTTGCGACATATATTCATCGTTGTTTGCACCAAATACAGCAATATACGATTCAGCAAGACCTGAGCCATTGAAACCTTCACCTTTGTGATGTTTGATAATTTTATCACATATATTCCAACATTTATCAAAAGCAGGAGACCCGGTAAATACCTTTGCATTAAGATAGAACTTTGCAAGAAGAGCATCACAAGCTTCTTTTCCTACATATCCATAAGATGGTTCTTTATAATCATTACCCCATGCAGCCGATACAGCTTCAAGATCGGCAACTACCTTATTGTAAAGGTCAACACGAGACATTTGTTCAGGAGCAGTACCTGCAGGCATTGTTTCATCTTGATAACCGGCATTACCAAACATGTCGATAGCATAGAAATAGCAAAGACCGCGAAGCACTTTCACTTGACGTTTATATTCTTCTGATACAGGGATAAGATCATTTGTGAGATAGAAGTCTCCATTCTCTACTGTACGAAGAAACTCATTACATAAAGCGATACAAGTGTAAATACGAGAATAAGTAGTGTACATCACACCATTATCGGCTGCAAATTGCATTGTAGCAAGCTCATATTGACCTGCGTCACCAAATTGCTTCCACGCAAATTCATCGGTAGTCAACTCGTTACATACAAACACGGCACGTGTAAATGAGTTAGCTCCGGCGTCACCACCTGAAATAATAGAACTACCGGGACCATTGTAGCCCGATGTTGCAAGAGATTGATAACACTCTGCAAGCACACGATCCATATACCCCTTTGGATCATTCTTAAATTCCTCAGGAGTCAAATCGGTATAGTTAATCAATGGGTTGTCGAGGTCATCGGTACAAGAAACCACACCGAGCGAAACGATCAATCCCAAAGCGATGAAAAATTTATTTAATGATTTCATATTTTATCTTCTTTACTTTGATTTGAGATTAGAAAGTAGCTACTAAACCAAGAGAGTATGTAATAGGACGAGGATAAACATTATTATCTATACCTGAGAATACTTCCGGGTCAAGACCACGATACTTGGTGATTACGAATGGATTTTGAACAGCTCCAAATAGACGCAATTTAAGTTTTGCATCAAATAATTCAGACCAAGTATAACCAAGAGTGATATTGTCACAACGAATGAAACTTGCATCTTCAAGGAAGTAATCGCTACGCACGAGGTTTGAGTTAGCGCTTGCATCATTGAAATAGAAATCAGTCTTCACTAAGTTGTTAAGACCATAACGGTCAACAGTTGTGAGATTTGACTTAGAAGCAAGTACAGAGTTGAACACATAGTTTCCAAAGTTAGCACGAAGTTGAATTCCAAGGTCCCAATTCTTATAGTTGAATGTGTTACTCCAAGCAGCTGTAATTTTTGGATCACGTGAATGTTTAATCACGAGGTCGGCATCATTAATTTCGCCATCTTGGTTTTGATCGACATATTGGTTAGGAATTGGGTTACCATCTTGATCATAAACTTGTTCAAGAAGATAGAATGAATAAGCGGGGTGTCCGGCTTTATGAACTTGAAGTGCACCGGCATTTTCTGATGCAGGGTTTCCTGCAGCTTGGAGATAATAAGATTGGTCTTCTTCGTTAGAACCGGTCAACTTAGTTAATTCATTTTTGTTCCAAGCTACATTGATACCTGTGCTCCAAATGAAATCTTTAGTTACAATAGGTTTAGCACCGATATTTACTTCAACACCAATGTTGCGAAGCTCACCAATGTTGCGATCCATAAAGTTGGTTGTAGTCATACCTGCAGGAACAGGCACATATGCAAGCAAGTCTTTAGTATCACGAATATATCCTTCAATACTTGCAGTGATGCGATTGTTCAAGAAGCCCATATCAAACCCAACGTTCCAAGTAGTAGTTTCTTCCCACTTGATTTCTTCGTTTCGAGGATTTGAGTAAAGAGGATTAATCCATTGTTTATCTTTACCATCGGGTGATGGATAGTTTACAATACCTGATTCAGCTGATTGAGTATAAGTTGCTACATATGGATAGTATCCACCAACAGCTTGTTGACCTGTAACACCCCAACCAAGACGAAGCTTAAACTCATTCATCACGTTTTTAGCTGATTCGAAGAATCCCATTTCTGAGATTTTCCAACCAAGAGCCAATGATGGGAAGAGACCCCAACGAGTATCGGGAGAGAAACGAGAAGTACCATCATCACGAAGTGTAAATGTCAATAGATATGTATTATCAAACATATAGTTCAAACGACCATAGAATGACATCAAATTCAAACGACCTCTCCAAGGTAATGGGGCAGGAAGATTTTCATAAGTGTTACCAATGCGGAATACAGTTTGAGGCATTACCTCAAGGTTATATTCTCCATTTTGATAAACTTGTGCCCAGTCGTTGTTATAACCGTAAGAATCCATTACAGTGATTTCATCACCTCTATAATCCATACGTTGCCAAGAATAACCTGCCATTACATCAAGATTTGACTTGATTGCTTCAAATTCTTTCTTATAGTTGGCATAAAATTCAAGAAGGGTGTTACGTTGTAGTTCATTATGTGTATAACGAGTAGCGGCACCATCTTTATAGTTACCACGCCATGCTTGAGGTGAATTTTTAGCTGTTGTGCTCAATGTTTCGTTCTTTGACACATCATAACCAAGATTTAAGTTAAGATGAAGTTCAGGGAGGAAATGTAGAGCGTAATCAATTTGAAGATTACCTGTTGAACGCAAAATTTCGGCTGTGTTATTTACCGACTCAAGCATTGATAGAGGGTTGTTTGGAGAGTTGTCAAGAGGTTTACCTGTTGCATCAACCAATGTTGTATAACCATTATACATTGGTGTGAGACTAATACCTTTCATCTTATAATCGGTATAAACAGGAAGTGTTGGGTTATAAGTGATAGCAGCACCTACAGCACCTGTGTCAGCCATACGGTTTTTAATGTATGTACCATCAGCTTTTGCATTAACTTGGAGCAATCCGTTAAAGAACTTTGGATTCAAAGAGAAGCCTACAGTTGTTCTATCCATACGTGATGTTTCAAGAATACCATTATTGTTGGTATAAGAAGCCGAAACACGATAAGGGAGGAATCCAACTTGACCACCCACACTCAAGTCATAATCGTGAGAAATACTTGTGCGAAGCACTTCATCTTGCCAATTAGTGTTAGCGCTACCAAGTTGAGAAATAGCCGATTCAGTTCCAATTTGTTTAGTAACAATATCACGGAACTCATCACCACTCATCACGTCCCAAGTTTTGCGCGCAGTATTTACGTGCATATTTGCTGAGAAATTAACTTGTGGTTTCCCACTTTTACCTTTTTTGGTAGTAATGATGATTACACCATTAGATGCACGTGAACCGTAGATAGCAGTTGCCGAAGCATCTTTCAAAATTGTCATAGATTCGATGTTACTTGGAGCAATCATAGTCAATGGGTTAGTACCACCATAACCTTGGTCGCTCAAAGCCACACCATCAAGCACGATCAATGGGTCGTTGCTTGCGCTCAAAGAGGCACCACCACGAATACGGATAGTTGCACCACCTGTTGGGTTACCACCATCGGTTGTTACAACCACACCTGGAGAAGCACCCACAAGCATGTCTTGTGCTGAAGTTGAGATACCTGCCTCAATTTCATCGGGTTTAATCACTGCTACAGAACCGGTAGCGTCACTTTTCTTAACGGCACCGTAACCAATTGCTACGACTTCGCTAAGCACTACACTGTTCTCTTGTAGAACTACATTAATTGTGGTTTGTCCATTAACAGCTACTTCTTGAGTGTTATAACCAACATATGATACTACGAGAGTACCATTGGCTTCCACTGCAATCTGATAATTACCATCAATGTCTGTTGCCACACCATTACTTGTTCCTTGAACAAGCACACTTGCACCGATGAGAGGCTCACCGGCTGGATCGGTTACAGTACCTGATACTGTAATCTTCTGCGCTAAAGCAGGGAAAGAGAGGCAAAGCACCATTACAAGGGCGAGCCAGGCTTTCCGATTCATTTGAAAACAAATGTTCTTCATGCAAGAATCTTTTTTAGTTTTACTTAGTTTTACAAAAATTTATTTATCTCTATTTTTTATTTATCTCTACTTTATTCATGATTTAAGGTATATATACGACAAAGTGAGCATTGTATATTCAACACATGCTCTATTCTAAATGCGTCCTACCGGTATCATACTTAAAATCCTTAAAATCATGCCTAAATGGGCTTTATTGCTATTTTACAACAATAAAACTACACTTTTCAACTTACAAATTAAACTATAATTTTTCAAATTTGTTCACTTTTCATGGAGTAAATAGACGAAATACTCCAATTTTAACAAGTAAATGTTAAAACAATTCTCATTTTTAACATTTGATAAACAAAGTGACTTTCGCGACCTTAAGGTCCTTAGAGTCCTTAAAGTTTTTAGTACCCTTAAGTAAAAGCTGGCGCCCAAGATAGGCTGCGCCTCGGCAAAGCAAATTTAAGCAAGCTTAATTTGCATTTGCGCTCGGCTTGCACTATCTTTGCATCATAAATTAACACAATAACCATTTTATAGAAAATGACTCATATTTCCGACCGCGTTCAATCGCTCTCGCCTTCGCAAACATTGGCGATGTCACAAAAGAGCAACGAATTAAAGGCACAAGGTGTCGATGTTATCAACCTTTCTGTTGGCGAACCTGATTTCAATACGCCCGATCACATCAAAGAGGCTGCAAAACGTGCTATCGACGAAAATTTCACATTCTACACCCCGGTTCCGGGATATCTATCTTTGCGCAAAGCAATTGCCGATAAACTCAAAAACGAAAACGGGCTTGACTATACTCCCGAGCAAATTGTTGTTTCGGGCGGTGCAAAACAATCACTTTGTAACGTAATCTTGAGCGTAATAAATCCGGGTGATGAAGTGGTAATCCCCACTCCTGCATGGGTTAGCTATGTCGAAATGGTAAAACTTGCCGAGGGTACAAACGTACTTGTTCCTGCGTCGATTGAACAAGATTTCAAAGTAACTCCCGAGCAACTCGAAGCTGCCATCACTCCTAAGACTCGCATGGTGCTCATCTGTTCTCCATCAAACCCTACCGGTAGCGTTTACACCAAAGAAGAGTTAAAAGGGCTTGTTGACGTGATTGCAAAATATCCCGATGTGCTTGTTCTTGCCGACGAAATATACGAACACATCAACTTTACAGGTGAATTTACATCACTTGGTTCATTCCCCGAAATTGCCGATCGCACAATTATCGTAAATGGTGTATCAAAAGCTTATGCAATGACCGGATGGCGTATCGGCTTCATCGCAGCTCCTCTCTGGGTAGCCAAAGCGACCAACAAACTACAAAGCCAATACACTTCAGGAGCATCTTCTGTGGCCCAAAAGGCAGCCGAAGCAGCCTACACCGGCTCTCAACAATGTGTTGAAGATATGCGTGTAGCGTTCCAACGCCGTCGCGACCTCGTCGTATCTCTTGCTCGTGAAATCCCCGGGATAAAAGTTAATGAGCCTCAAGGAGCATTCTACCTCTTCCCCGAAGTATCAAGCTACTTTGGCAAAAAATATGGCGATAAAGTAATCAACAACGCTGCCGACCTGGCTATGTATCTTCTTGAAGAGGGACACGTGGCAACTGTTGATGGCGAAGCATTCTGCCTCCCCGGATATATCCGTCTCTCTTACGCAACAAGCGATGACAATATTCGCGAAGCAATGCGTCGCATAAAAGAAGCCCTTGCAAAACTTGCTTAATAAAAAAATATAACAATACACATAAAATGGACTTTATTGAAGAATTAACCTGGCGTGGCATGATCCACACTGTGATGCCGGGAACAGAAGAACAATTAAAAAAAGAAATGACTACGGCCTACTTGGGCATTGACCCAACAGCCGACTCTCTCCATATCGGTCACTTGGTGGGCGTGATGATGCTCAAACATTTCCAACGCGCCGGTCACAAACCCATCGCACTCGTTGGTGGTGCCACCGGTATGATTGGCGACCCATCAATGAAAAGCCAAGAACGCAAACTTCTCGACGAAGAAACACTTCGCCACAACCAAGAAGCTATCAAAAAACAACTCGCTAAATTTCTCGATTTTGATAGCGATGCTCCTAACGCAGCCGAGTTGGTAAACAACTACGACTGGATGAAAAACTTCTCATTCCTTGATTTCATCCGCGATGTGGGTAAACACATCACAGTTAACTATATGATGGCAAAAGACTCTGTAAAAAAGCGTCTATCGGGTGAATCTCAACAAGGTATGTCGTTTACCGAATTTTCATACCAACTTGTGCAAGGTTACGACTTCTTGACTCTTTACAAAGAAAAAAACTGCCGTCTTCAGCTTGGTGGTTCTGACCAATGGGGTAACATCACTACTGGTACCGAATTGATTCGTCGCACAGTTGGCGGTGAAGCATATGCTCTCACCTGCCCTCTAATTACAAAAGCCGATGGTGGTAAATTTGGGAAAACCGAAAGTGGCAATGTGTGGTTAGACCCTCGCTACACTTCTCCTTATAAGTTCTACCAATTCTGGCTAAACGTATCAGATGCCGACGCTGAAAAATATATCAAAATCTTCACCGAGCTTTCTCGCGAAGAAATTCAAGCATTGGTTGACGAACAAGCTAAAGATCCCGGCCTACGCCCACTTCAAAAACGTCTCGCAAAAGAGATTACCACAATGGTACACTCTGCCGAAGAATATGAAGCAGCTGTTGAAGCATCACAAATTCTTTTCAGCAACAAAGCCTCTGAAACACTTCGCAAGATTGATGAAGCTACACTTTTAGCTGTTTTTGAAGGTGTACCAACCTTTGAGGTAGAAAAAGCCGACATTGAAGCAGGAATAAAGATTGCCGACCTTTTGACCGATAAGGCTGCAGTATTCCCATCAAAAGGCGAACTTCGCAAACTTGCTCAACAAGGTGGAGTATCAATCAACAAAGAAAAAATTGCAGATGTATATGCCGAAGCATCAACCGACATGCTCCTCAATGGCAAGTATATACTCGTACAAAAAGGCAAGAAAAACTACTTCTTGCTAATTGCAAAATAAAAAAAGTTGCAAAAAAGTTTGCACAATAAAAAAAATGTGCGTACCTTTGCAACGCTTTAGGACGATAAGTCTTGGGCAATAAGGATTGTCTTATGGTGTAATGGTAGCACTGCAGTTTTTGGTTCTGCCTGTCTAGGTTCGAATCCTGGTAAGACAACTTAAGAGAACGCTGATTCAACGAGTCAGCGTTTTTCTTTTATATCCCTGTTTTATCGCTTGCGACTGAGGGGTGGCATTACCGAAGGTAATGTTTTTTGGGTAGCCGGGTATTGGCTTGAAGAGGCAATGCCCGGTAAAGGATTAGCAAGGGGCAAGTTTCTGAAGGAATCGTTAGTTGTCACAAATAATGAATCTTCCAGATTCCAATCTACCCAAATCACATTCCGGGTATAACCACTGCGTGGCTATGCCCGGCTATGCAAAAATCAATCCTCCGGATTGCCTCCTTATCCATAGGTTTCGGGCTGCGCCCTCAACGCTACGGCTACCAAAATTCGTCCTCCGAACAACCATCGCAAAAGATTCTATTACCTCCCCCCATTGGAGCTTTACAACCGATTAGGGTCTTTAACGACTTTAGAGTGACCTTTACGACCTTAAGGGTTCTAAAAGTTGGATGACGAGAGAAAAAAACAAAGCGAGCAACCCATATGGGCTGCTCGCTTTATTGATTATAGTAACTATATTTACTATAGTTTTCTATTTATAATTACTTAACGTAAACTTTAGATACTTTGTTACCTTGGCGTTTGATGTAGATACCGTTAGATGGCTCAACAACTTTCACACCTTGGAGGTTGTAGTATTCAACAGGAGCGTCGATTTCTTCAACAGTTTCAATGTTTTCTACACCTGAAGGATCTGATTGAGGTTCAACTGCGAAAGTGAATTTTTCAGCAACTGTTCCGGGAACGAAGTGATAGATGAATACAGAGTAATCGTTGTTAGGAACTGCGATGAAGCTACCCATTGCAGCTCCAAGACCGGTCTTTTCACCGTCACTCCAGCAAGCAACGAGGTTACCTTCCTCATCATAGACACCGAAGATAGAACCACGAGTACCGGTTGTACCATCTGAAGTCATAGGCATGATGAAGTAAGATTTGTCATAAAGTTTGAACCAATCGAAACCTTCAACAGATGCATTAACTACTGTGTGACCTGCATCTGATGTGTTAGAGAATGTCCAAGCCTTAACCATATCAGAATTGCCATCATTCCAAGCCCATACACTACCTGGAGTGCTACGAGAGCGCATAATAAACGCATTTGAAAGGTCGTTGTTGTCGTCCATAAGGGCATCAATTTCAGCAACAGTTTCAAATGCAGGTTGAGGACAGCAAGAAGTTGACAAACCAACACCTGCAATAGCGTTAGACACTTGAGTGTAGTCAGCATCAATTGCACCATTTACAACCTTAACGATAAGAACTTGTGTACCACCATTAGGAACGATGAATGCATAACCACCTTCGTTTGAAAGCATATTACCACGGATACGTCCTATTTGGTCACAACGAGCAGGAGTATAACCGTCGATTGTGCTTAAGTCAATCTTATAAGTTGATTTGAGGTCGGCAGAAATAAGAGTGAATGCTGAACCCGATACTGCGGCAGAAAAACCTGTGTTTACAAGGATATTTCCGGCATCATCACAACCAATAGCAGTTCCAATTGTCTTGCTGTAGTTTTCAGTAAGAGCAGCAGAAGGATCATAATAATCAGCATATCCGGTTTCAGTCACTTGGATAATCTTATTGTTTGCCTTGTCGTTAGCGATAATTTTGCCATTAGATACAGCTGCGAAACGAATGTCGCCACCGGCAGCCGAGCCAGGCACACTTGAAGTGTTTTGCCATACTTTTGTTAGACCTAAAGCGATAGCAGCTTCAGCAGTACCTTTAACAGTGATAGTCTTAGCAGCAGCACCGGCAGAAGTCAATGTGATAGTTGCAGTGTGGCTACCTGCAGCAGTTGGTTTGTAAGTAATAGTGATGTCTCCACCATCTTTTGTAAGAGAAGTCTTATCAATAGAGAATGCTGAATTACCTGCAAGAGCAACAGCAATGTCACCGGTGAGCAATTGAGCACCAATAGTAATTTTTTGAGAAGCTGACTTACCTTCAACAGCGTTCAATGTTACTTCAGCAGGAGCAGTGATTTCAGGAACTTTTTCGTAAGTGTAAGTAGGAGCAGTACCGTGTTTGTAGTAAGCGATACCTTGGTTGTGAACCAATACCCACATTTCAACACCTGCATCACCATTCACGTTAACACAGATACTTGAAGAGTAAGTAGTGTTACGAGTAGTAGAACCAAGACCTGCAGAAGGATAGTTACCTGTGTTTGTAAGACCTTCAACAGCCCAACCTGCACTACCGTCGATAAGGATAGCACGACCACCGAGGAGTGTAGTAGTTTTGATTTCATCGGCAGTTGCAGCGCTACCGGCTTTAGTTACAGCTTGATAGTCAGTTGCAAATGCATATTTATTACCTTTGAATGTGAAAGGAACGAAGTCGTTACCACAACCGTGGAATGCAGCTTCGATGTTGAATGCTGTCAAAGGAACAGAAGCAGTCAATTGACCGTTAGCAGTTACTTGAGTAGGCAAGTAAGATTGACCACATACCCAGAAGTTGTCTCCATCAGGAATTGCACGTGGAGAAAGACCGATGATAAATGCATCGATATCAGCAACAACAGGAGTTGTTGAAGCTACACCATTAGAAAGCGCATAAGTAACGATTGAGTTACAGTTACCAGAAACTGTTTCGCCGTCAGCGTTAGTATAGTCGCGAGTTTGTTGAGCTAAGTAGCAAAGTTTACCGCTAGACAAATTGCCTTGAACCTCGATAGCGTCACCAATACGAGTCATACCACCAAGGTCGGTAGTTTCAAGAAGTACGCGTGGAGCAGCGTCGTCATTGTCCCAAATATAAACTTTGAGAGTCTTCATTGTTTCGTTAGTTGACAACGCGATGTTAGTACCGATGAGTTTACCATCAACATAAGCAACGTCAACAAGTTTCAAAGCACCACCCGATACACCAGTCATATCAAGTTCCTTGATAAATTCACAAGTTTGAGCTTTAACAACGTTGATTTTACCATTAGGAGCATCTACGATATAAAGTTTACCATCGCCAAATGCCATGTTACGATAGCAAGTGAAACCGGCAGACATCCAAGAAGCTTTCTTACCTGATTTTTCAGAGTAGTTCCAACCTTCAGTGAAAGTCAATGGAGGATTCTTAGCAGTACCTGTTACAACCATAGAAGCCTTGCTTGTTCCACTTGTAAATGTAATAGTAGTAGAGTGTGAACCTGCTGATTGTGGTTTGTAAGTTACTGTTAAAGTACCACCTGTTGCACCAAATGAAGTTGTGCTGATAGCGAAGTTAGTGTTATCAGAGTTAGAAACAGTGATGTTAGCTGAAAGAGAAGTACCTGTCACAGTAACAGTTTTAGCAGAAGTGTTACCTACAGCAGTTTCACCGAAGCCTGTAGAAGTTGGGTTCAATGAGATACCGGTGTCAACACCTTCACTCATGTTAATGTCGTTTTGAGTTGCGTTATTTACAGTAGCTGTTACTGTTTTAGTTACAGTTTTGTAACCATCTTTCTTGAATGTAAGAGTATATGTACCTGCAGGAACGAAGAATGCATATACACCATTGCATTTTTCACCTGTTGTTACTGTTTGATTCAAACCGTTACCACTCAATGTAACTGTTACATTGTTCAATGCTAAGTAAGAGTCACGACCACGAGTTGTGTAGCTTGTGTAACCACAAGATTTAGAAGTATCGCGAACGTCACCTACGATACAAGCGGGAAGTGAACCTGAACCACCGGGAGCAGTCAAGTTACCAACAGCGATTTGCCAAGCAAGGAACTTGTTATAGAGTGAAGATTTGAAACGCAATGACTCGGGACGATAGTCATGGAACCAAGTTTCGACCAAGTAACCGGGTTGAGTGTTGGTACGAAGCACACCATAGTGCCAGCCCATCAAGTCGTAGTCGGCCATTGAACGAGGAGTACCATAAGTATATTCAGTCAAACAACCGTTTTTATAGTTGTTATAAGAGTTCCAGTAAGCCATACGTTCAGAACCGGCCACTGAGTTGGTAGAGTTAGAACCTTTGTAAAGAGCAACGTGATAGTTGGCACTTGCGTTAGCACCGTTAGAGTGCATAGAGATGAAGTAACCACCATAGTTGCTTGAATAAGTTGCGATAGAGGTAAGGTTCAAGTCATAAGCAGAAGTATTTACTGTACGAGACATTTTTACAGTACCACCATTTGCTTCCAAGAATTTTTGCATATGGAATGCACGGTCGAGGTTACCTTCTGATTCATAGAAATACTCACCTCCTGAAAGTAAAGGCATAGGAGTAGGACGGTCGTCAGAGTCAAAACCACCGTGACCTGCGTTCACATACCATTTACCACTTTTATTATAGTTAGAACTGATGCTTGTGTTACCTGTTTTATAGTTAGCAGGTGAAGAAAGAGCATAAGTTCCGGTATAGTTTGATGCTACATCGTAAGCATAAGTGACAGCGTCGGCACCAAAAGCAACGCCAGCCATTAATAATGCTGAAATTAATATCTTTTTCATGGCTTATTTTTCTTTAATAGTCATTAAATAAAGTTTGCCATCTTCGGTGTGGAAAGCAATTTTGCTACCATCGGCACTAACCGCAGGGAAAGTTTTGATTTCAGAAGATGTAGTAGAGAGTTGTTGAAGGTTTTTACCATCAGCACCGACGATAACGATTTCACCTTTTGTGAGGTAGTAACCATCGTGATCTTCGTTATGACCCACTACGTGAGTGTTACCACGCCATTGAGGACAACCCATTTCACCAAGGTTAACTACATTCTTACCATTGATGTCACAAACATAAGAATAGTCAGCACAGTGGAAAAGGATTTTAGTTTTGTCGGGAGAAAGAGAAGCCCAACAGTATTGAGGATCCCAAGAACCATGTTGACCTTTAAGTGGATCAAGCACGATGCGACGACCATTGTTGTAAACAACAATTTTAAGGTCTTCATTAGTAATGAAAATTTCGTTAGGCATTTGAACTGCTGAAATAGGGCGAGTTACTTGTTTAGTAGTAACTTTACCGTTCAAACCAACAGATACTTTACCATTTACAAAACTAATGTCATTGAAATGGTCAACTTTGTGCATAATTGCAGTACGTTCCAATGTATTAAGGTTAATGCTGTAAAGCGAGTTACCTTGGATTTCATCGTCTTTTTGACGCACTACAACGGTTTTACCATCTTCGCTGATAGCAGGCAACCAACCGGCACCACGCATGTCAGTGATTTTTTGATACTTTTGGGTTTTGAGGTCAATGATACCAAGACCATCATAACCGGCTGATGAAACCAAAAGAGAATTTCCATCGGGAGTAAACATTGGATGGAAAACATCTTCGGCTCCTACTGAAAGTTGTTGAGTACTAACAACTTCGAATTGCTGAGCTTGAGCTGTCATAGCAGCTACTGCAGCGAGTGTCAACAGAAGTTTTTTCATGTAGAAACTGGTTTAAGAAGTTAATTAATATAATAAATTTATGTTAGTTTTTACGCTAATTACGTTAGTTACATATACTATAAGTTGCAAATATAGAAATTTATTTGTCAAAAAAGTATAATTCAATATCGTCATTTAATATTTATTAAGATTTTTTCAACCTATACAAACTTAGTTAAAGCCGGATTCAGACTTTCTGACAAATTGAAGCGAAAATACGACCTATAATAAATATTACAGCAAACAATATCACTATAATCGCCGCACATGGGACATTAATCATTGCCGAAATAAACAATCCTGTCGCTCCACACACAATAGAAATAACCATCGACAACAGCACCATCATCTTAAATCGTGGAGCAAACATTTCGGCAATCATTTGAGGCAAAGTAAGCATCGACATCAGCAACATTATACCCACCAATCGGATAGTTAATACAATACACACTGCCACCATCGCTGTCATCAAGTATGAAATCACTTTAACCGGCAATTGTGACACCCGAGCAAAATCGCGATCAAATGCACTTGCAATAATTTTATCATAAAAAAGAGCAAAAAACAAAATTAAGATAATGGTATATATTGCAAATGCCCACAAATCAGATGTTGAAATAGTGAGGATATTCCCAAATAGAAACGCATTAAGTTCGGGCACATATCCCGGAGTAAGAAAAATAAACAATACCCCTATTGCCATTCCCAATGCCCACACCACCGCCGTGGCCGAATCTTCTCGTACTCGATATTTTTCCGATAGCCATTCTACTCCTGCCGAAGCCGTAATGGCAAACACAGCTGCCATCATTATTGGATTAACCCCGAGATAATAGCCCAACCCGAGCCCTCCGAAACAAGCATGAGTAACCCCACCCGAAATTGAGACCAATCGACGAGTAATAATATATGTGCCTATGAATGCCGATGCGATACTTATTATCACAATACCAAGCAATGCATTGGTAAAAAACGAATATTGCAACAAATCTATCATCTTATTTCCTCATTAATATATAAGGCAACAACTATTCTTCGGTCGCCACGTCCTCAATTTGCTCAAGAGGAAGACTTGCATCAATACACGTAAAACCGGCTTCAGAAAGGTGCTCCCAATATTCGGGATAAGATTTAGCAACTACCTCAATATCATTTATAATCACTCCGGGAATATATAATGCTACAGGAGCAAATGCCATCGCCATGCGATGATCTTCATAGGTATCAATACATGGGCGCTCAAATATAGGATGCTGTTCTCCATCCCAAATTAGCACTGAATCATGTTCTATTCGAAGGTCAAAGCTTAACTTAGCCAATTCAGTTTTCAGTGCTTCCAATCGATCGGTTTCCTTTATTTTCAAGGTCGCCAAACCGGTCAATTTGAATGGGATACGCAACATGCAACAAGTCACAGCAATTGTTTGGGCAATATCGGGTTGTTCACTCAAATCAAGTTCGATATGCGACAATTGTTCAGGCGACGGCATAAGCGACAATTCGCCATCCTCAAATTGAGAGTCCACACCAAGTTTTTGGAAATACTCCACCAATCGGCTATCACCTTGAATACTTTTATTACTCAACCCTCTCAATGCTATACAACCAGCCGAAAGCGCTGAAATTTCATACCAATAGGAAGCCGCACTCCAATCAGCCTCAACATCAAACGACACGGCTTTATACATTGCATGTGGAATTGTGATTACATTCCCCTCAAACTCACAATCCACACCCCAATGGTTCATCATCGACAATGTCATTAAGATATATGGGCGTGATATGATCTCGCCTTCGAGAATAAGAGTAAGTCCCTGCTCCATCAATGGCGCAATCATAAGCAAAGCCGATATATATTGCGAACTTATCGATGCCGGCAACGAGACATTCCCACCGCCCAATTTACGCCCTTCAATTCTTAAGGGAGGGAATCCTTCCTCTCCTATATATTCAATAGTTGCTCCACATTGGCGAAGTGCATCAACAAGCGCTTTTATGGGACGTTGACGCATACGGGCAGAGCCATCGAGTGTAACAGTTCGCCCCGGAGTGGAAGCAAAATAAGCTGCCAAGAATCGCATTGCGGTTCCGGCCGCGCCAATATTCACATCATCATTATCCGAAGTCAGAGCCTCAATCATAGCATCAGTATCATTACATTTAGCCACTACGCCAAGCGGCAAAGCATTAGGTGTCAAAGCATTAATAATCAATGCTCGATTACTTATACTTTTCGACAACGGCAGAGTAATTGTTGCATCAATCATCTCTTCGGGTGGGAATATTCGATAATCCATTATAATAGATATTATTTCAATGAATTTACAGCATCGGCAAGTCGTTCTAACGCTGCTATTATAACCTTGCGAGAAGACCCAATGTTCATTCGCATAAAGCCATCCCCTTCTTCTCCAAACATAGTTCCACTATTAAGTGCCAAATGAGCTTTATTTACGAACAAATCAACAAGTTCCGTTTGAGGAAGTTTAAGTTCTCGACAATCGAGCCACAACAAAAAAGAGGCTTGTGGTCGAAAAACTTTAATTTGTGGAATATTTTTTTCTAAGAAATCATCCACTATGTCAATACTACCTTCAACATAATCAAGCATTTGATTAAGCCATTCTTCGCCATAAGTATATGCCATCTCGGCTCCAATAGTAGCAAACATTGTAGGTGAGCTAAACTCATTGGACGACAACCAATGATAAAAATCATCTCTTAACTTTTCATCTTTAACAACCACCCACGAACTCACAAGTCCCGGTATATTAAATGTTTTAGATGGAGCTCCAAGTGTTATTGTAATGGCTTTTGCTTCATCACTCACATCAACAAATGGAATATGAGGTTTGCCATACAACACAAGATCGCCATGAATCTCGTCGGATACTACTATAACTTCATTTTCATTACATATTTGTGCCACTTCGCGCATCACGTCTGCATCCCATTGAATACCAATGGGATTGTGTGGATTACACAAAATCATCATCTTAGGATGCTCTGATTCGACGACTCGACGCAAATCGTCCAAGTCCATTTCATAACCATTTTTGGTTTGTTTCAATGGATTATTAACGACCTTGCGTCCATTTCCCTCTATCACCATCTTAAACGGATGATAAACCGGTTGCTGAATCAAAATCTTGTCGCCACGATTTGAGAAAAAATTTATTGCATAAGCCACACCACGCACCACTCCGGGCACAAAAGCAAGTTCTTCTCGCGACACCATAAAATTGTGACGACGCCCAAGCCAATCGATAATTGACTGCCAATAACTATCGGGGGTAGAAGCATAGCCATAAATAGGATGTTCAACTCGACGCTTTAATGCCTCTGTTATATCGGGACACACAGCAAAATCCAAATCGGCCACCCACAATGGTGTCAATCCGGATTTACCATAAAGCGACTGCAATGCATCACACTTCAATGCACCACTTGCACTGCGATCAATGACTTGATCAAAATCATATTTTTTCATAACGTGATCCATATTCTATTTTACTCCTGATATTTTGAAAAAATATCGGTCAGCAAAAAAATTTCCACAAAAGTAATACTTTTTTTGCGATTGTTCCGTGTTTTTTCCGTATGTTTGTATTATGAAATTACGGCAACGCAATCAATAAAAATAAGATTATCCCACATGGAGCGACAAAAAATAGATTCCAAGACCGAAGAGGCAATGATTGAAACAGCTTTTCAGGAGGTGTTAGATGGATATCTCGCCAGCAACCACCGAAAGAAAGTAGAAATCATTACTCGTGCCTACAACTTTGCCAAAGAGGCTCACAAAGGTGTGAGACGCCGCTCGGGAGAACCATATATCCTCCATCCAATTGCCGTTGCAAAAATTGCAAGCCAAGAAATCGGGCTTGGCTCAACATCCATATGTGCTGCGCTTCTTCACGATGTTGTTGAAGACACAGATTATACAATTGAAGATATTGAACAAAATTTTGGCAAAAAGATTGCACAAATTGTAGCCGGTTTAACCAAAATATCAGGTGGCATTTTTGGGGATAAAGCATCGGTTCAAGCCGAGAATTTTCGCAAACTGCTCCTCACAATGTCGGAAGATATTCGTGTGGTTCTTCTTAAAATGGCCGACCGTCTTCACAACATGCGCACACTTGGGTCAATGGCGCCAAACAAACAATATAAAATTGCAGGCGAAACGCTATATATATATGCTCCATTGGCTCATCGTTTAGGGCTATTTGCCATCAAAAGCGAATTGGAAGACCTAAGTTTCAAATATGAGCACCCCGATGCATATAATCGCATTCGTGAACAAATAAAAGAATCAGAAGCCCACCGCACAGAAATATACAAAAAATTCTCAGCTCCAATACATCAAAAGCTCAAAGAACTGGGGCTAAAATATGATGCAAAGGCTCGCATGAAGACTGTATATTCGATATGGAACAAAATGGAGAAAAAAAATGTTCCATTTGAAGAAATATATGATATTTATGCGATGCGAATAATTTTTGATTGCGAAGACCCGTCTCAAGAAAAAGCAACTTGTTGGAATATATATTCGGCAATAACCGATTTATATAAATTACACCCCGACCGCACTCGCGATTGGATTAGCGTTCCTAAAGCAAATGGGTATCAAGCCCTTCACTTAACAGTGATGGGACCCGATGGGAATTGGATTGAAGTGCAAATCAGAAGTCGCCGAATGGATGAAATTGCCGAAAAAGGCTTTGCAGCTCACTGGAAATACAAAATTGGAGAAGGTGACGAAGAATCGGAATTAAACGTTTGGCTCAGAACGATTAAAGACATTCTCGACAATCCCGAGCCAAGTGCGATGGACTTTCTCGACACCCTTAAACTAAATCTATTTGCTTCTGAGATTGTTGTTTTCACTCCAAAGGGAGAACTTCTAACGCTTCCCAACAATTCGACCGTGCTCGACGTTGCATTTGAGCTTCACACCCAACTCGGGCTTCGTTGTATAGCCGGAAAAGTCAACCACAAATTAGTCCCACTTTCTCATAAGCTCAAAAGTGGAGACCAAGTAGAGGTTCTCACATCTCAAACCCAAACTCCACATCCGGAATGGATAAATTTCCTTGCCACAGCAAAAGGCAAAACCCGTCTCCGTGCGGCATTACGGAAAGAGAGACAGCCTTTGATTGACAAAGGGAAAGAGATTTTTACTGAATTCCTCAAAAAACACAATCTCGTCGCCACCAACGAGGTTATAACCAAAATTTTAGGCATCTTACATATTGCCAATCGTGAAGATTTATATATTGCTCTAAGCAATAACGATATCACCCTTGATGAAAATCTTGCAAAGAGTCTCACTAAACAAGACTCCCAATCACTCCTATCAAAAATATTTCGTCGCAAACCTTCGACAAAAAAAGAAGACACAACAAAACTTTCAGATGCACCCATAGATACCAAAGAGACTTTTATTCTTAAGCACAATGAGAATGGGGCAAACTTCAAAATTGCCGATTGTTGCTGTCCGATACCCGGTGATGACGTATTTGGATTTATCAATGAAGACAATGAGGTAATTGTTCACGCATTGGATTGCCCTCATGCCATGATGCTTAAAGCCGGATATGGCTCTCGCATTGTATCTACAAAATGGGAGGTATCATCAAGAAAGTTCCTTGCTACAATACATATTGAAGGGATTGACCGATTTGGAATACTTCAAGAACTAATTCAAATGATATCAACAAACCTATCAATCGACATACGTCGCTTAAACATCGAAGCCCAAAACGAGGTATTCAGTTGCGAGCTATCGGTGCTTGTTGAAGACTCTCAAGTCGTAACAAATCTTTGCGACAAAGTAAAGAAAATCAATGGAGTAAAACTTTCTCGACGTATTTACTAATTTTAGGAATCATCAAAACTAATAAATATCATGACTTTTGACTCAAAAAAAATTACAACTCACATATTTTTTCTTTTAACAACAATTGCTCTGATTGTTTATTTTCTACCTCGAGACAAAGAGGACATCATCAGTTATGAAGAAAACAGGCCATGGAATCATGGCATGCTAAGAGCTCCATTTGAAATATACATCTATCCCGATACTGCCGAAGTCATCGACTCGCTCAACAAGGTATTTACCCCTATCTGCGAACGTAACAACAAGATTTGCGACAGCATCTTAATTTCGGTTGCTCAAAATGCATCAGTATATAAAAAAATAGCTAATAAAATTAAGCAACAATACTCTTTGGGCGTTGTTGATGCCAACATGTATTCCAAAATAGAAAATGGCACACTACCAACAATAAGAGTTCTTGAAGGTAAATTCTTAAAGAAAATTCCAACAGAAAACTGCGTATCTCCACGCAAACTATACCTTATGATTGATTCTTTAGCTCAAGATTCCTCTTCACGAAATTTCATGAAGGCTATAAACCTTCCGCAATTACTTCAACCTAACGTTTCAATCAATGCCACTAAAACTCAAAATGCTTATAACGACGAATTGACACGAGCCACAGCTCCCATTGGAGTAATAATGCAAAACGAACGCATCATTGACCGTGGTGAGATTGTAACCCACAAATTATATCGCATTCTTAACACCTATCAAGATATGCTTCATAAGCAATCTCCCAACTCAAATCGCACGTTTTGGATAAAGATACTCGGGCAATCTTTATATGTACTAATTTTAATTCTTTCATTATATATATACTTGCAAAACTTTTGTCGTGACACAATATACCGACAAGGCAACCTCCTATTTATACTACTCATTACCACTATATTTTCCATTTGTGCAACATTTGCGACTTCACTTTTTGGCAACGGCATCTACCTTGTGCCTTTTGTCATAATTCCAATTGTGGTATTGGTATTTTATGATGCACGCACAGCCCTTTTTTGTCACCTCATAGAGATTTTACTTTGTGCATCATTTGCGCCACATCCTCTTGAGTTTATCGTAGTAGAATTTTGTGCCGGGGTTGCAGCTATATATACGCTAAAAGAGCTTTCTAAACGCTCACAACTCATACGCACTGCATTTTTTGTATATATTGCATATGTAATATCATATATCGCCGTTGATATTTTAGTCAACAGTACTATTTCATCAAACATCGGTAGAATCCTCGGATTCTTTGCCATAAATGCGATACTAACTTCGTTTGCCTATATATTAATGTTTATTATCGAAAAAACATTTGGGTTTGTTTCGGTTGTTACTCTTGTCGAGCTTTCTGACATAAACAACCCCTTATTAAGGCAACTCTCAGAACAATGTCCGGGAACATTTCAACATTCAATGGCAGTTAGCAATCTTGCTGCCGATGCTGTGGGACGCATCGGAGGAAATGTTCAATTAGTGAGAACCGGTGCTCTTTATCACGACATTGGCAAGCTCAACAATCCGGCGTTTTTTACAGAGAACCAACGTGGTGTAAATCCTCACGACGCACTTGAGCCAATAAAGAGTGCCGAAATCGTCATAAACCACGTTAATGATGGGCTAAAACTTGCTACAAAAGCAAAACTTCCAAAGGTAATCCATAGTTTCATCAGCCAACATCACGGCAGTGGGAAAGCTAAGTATTTCTATATTACAGAATGCCAAAACCATCCTAATGAAGTTGTTGACGAAGCCCCATTTACCTATCCCGGACCCAATCCAACGACTAAAGAAACTTCGGTTATGATGATGGCTGACGCTGTCGAGGCCGCTTCTCGCTCATTAAAAGATCATTCGGTGGGTTCAATCACATCATTGGTAAATCGCATCATTGATACTCAAATTGAAGAAGGATTGCACAATGATTCTCCAATATCTTTTCACGACATTAAAGTAATTAAAGATGCGTTTATCAATCGTGTCAGCACGATATATCATGCACGCGTAGTGTATCCGTCGGATTCTTCTACAACTCAACAACCCACACTAAAATTATGACACAATCGTCATTTCTATTGGCATCTTCAATCATCACAAATGTATAACCGGGAATACCAATATTGCGAATGCAATAAACCACATCATTTTGCCGTTAATTTATAGATGAAATATCGCCAATACCAACATATATTATTATTTGCGACTGTGATTACCATTATCTCAGTCCTTTGCTCATGTTCAACAAATAAAAACAACGCAGCAAATCGCAAATATCAGGCATTTATCACTCGATATAACATTTATTACAATGGGGATACTCACTTCAAAGAAACCCTCAAAGAAATGGAGGGAAAATATGAAGATGACTATAGCCAACTTTTATATCTACATCCTACCGAAGCTCGTAACAACACAAAAGCGCCTCAACCCAATGGCAACTTTGATCGTTCAATAGAAAAAGCTCAAAAAGCTATTCAATTACGTTCTATTACAAAACGCCCCAAAAAGAAATCGGGCAAAAGAGATGCAAAATATAAAGAATGGCTCAAACGAGAAGAATATAATCCATTTCTCCACAATGCGTGGTTAATGATGGGACGTAGCCAATTCTTCAACGGAGATTTTCTTGGTGCGGCATCTACATTTTTTTACACCTCAAAACATTTTTGGTGGTTGCCCGAGACTGTGACTGAGGCTAAGTTGTGGCAAGCTCGTAGTTATTGTGCCCTTGAGTGGTTGTTTGAAACCGAAAACATTATCATCAAAATAAAAGAAGACGAATTGCTTAACAATACACACCGTGAGCTTTATCACAATGTGTATGCCAACTATTATATTAAACTAAACGACTACGAAAAAGCAATTCCTCACCTACAAAAAGCGATTGACCATGCCAATGGCGCACAAAAAACACGTCAATGTTTTTTATTGGGACAGCTCTACTCTCGTTTAGGGAAAAAGCAAGAAGCCTACGAAGCATTCAAGAAAGCAGGCAGCGCGTCAAGCGCGTCATATCGCACCAAATTTAATGCTCGCATTAAGCAAAGTGAAGTTTTTACCGGAGAAAACATCGAATCAGAGGTAAAAGCACTTAAACGTATGACTCGATATGACCGCAATAAAGATTATCTTGATCAAGTGTATTATGCTATCGGCAATCTCTATCTTTCTCGTCAAGACACACTCAAAGCCATAGAACATTACGAACTTGCCAATGAAAAAAGCACTCGTAATGGCATTGATAAAGCTATCAACCAAGTGACACTTGGCAACTTATATTACATCCGCCACAACTACGACAAAGCTCAACCTTGCTATTCAGAGGCTGTACCACAACTTTCTGAAACATATCCCAATTATGACCAAATCAAACGTCGAAGCGATGTACTTGATGAGTTGGCTGTATATTCTCAAAACGTAACCCTTCAAGATTCACTCCTTCGTTTGTCGGAAATGTCTCCCGAACAACTCGAAAAAGTGATTGAAAAAATAATCAAAGAGTTAAAAAAGAAAGAAGAAGAGGAAGCTGAAAATGCCAAACGGGAAGAATACCTTGCTCAACAACGCGCCCAAGGTTCTAATCTTCAAAACACCGGGACATCAGCGCCTAAAACATTCACCCTCAACACCGACGACTCGTGGTATTTCTATAATACCGCGACTAAAAATGCGGGGAAAACAGAGTTCCAAAAAACATGGGGCAGTCGCAAACTTGAAGACGATTGGCGACGCCGAAACAAAGCATCGTTCAACCTCTCTGATTTTGATTCAGAAGGTGACGAAGATGCTGATGAAGAAAATGCCGATAGCATTGCTATCGATAGTGAGGGAAAAGAATTAACCAAAGAGGAACAAGAAAAATTAAAACGAGCCGACGACCCTCATTATCCCGAATATTATATCAAGCAAATTCCTAAAACAGCAGAGGAAAAGAACACTGCCCATGAAATCATTCAAGAAGGCCTTTATAATATGGGTATCATACTAAAAGACAAAATGGAAGATTTCAGCGCATCACGTTCTGAATTCAACCGTCTGCTCTCAAAATACCCCGACAATATTTATCGCCTTGACACTTACTACAACATGTATATCATGAGTGTGCGCGAAAACGATATTACTCAAGCCAATAAATATCGCGTTCTCATTCTCGAACAATTCCCCGAAAGCGGATATGGAATAGCGATGCGCGATCCTAACTATTTTGACAACCTCAAAATGATGAACACTCATCAAGAAACTCTATATGCATCGGCCTACGAAGCATATCTAAATAACAAAAACGAAGATGTTCATGATGCTTACAAATATATGAGTGAGAAATTTCCTCTAAGTCGCATTATGCCCAAATTCATGTTCTTGCATGCACTTGCATATGTCACCGAAAAGAATCCCGAACAATTTAACGCGACACTAAAAGAATTACTTGAAAAATATCCCGATACCGACATTACCCCACTTGCTTCTTCTTACCTCAAACAAATGGCCCAAGGTCGAGAGCTTAAAAGCAGTTCGTCCAACTTACGAGGCATATTATGGGATATACGTTTAGGCAATGACTCTGTCGCGAATGCTAATGCATCAAAATCAGCCGAATTTACGCTCAACGACAACGAGCCTCAATATTTAGTATTACTATTCCAATATGATAAAATTTCGGCTAATCAATTATTATATGAAGTTGCTCGCCACAACTTCACTTCATTCACAATTAAAGATTTCGACCTTGAGCTAATGAACTTTGGCAACCTTGGAATGGTTATAATCAAAGGATGCAATAACGTGAATGAACTAAAACAATATCGCAAAATAATTAACGAAAGTTCTAATTTCAAAATGCCACAAGGTGTGAGACAAGTTGAAATCAGTGAAAATAATTTCAAGATATTAATAAATGAAGGTCGTTCATTTGAAGAATATTTCAACTTCATAGGCGACGAAGATTATAAGGCAACTGAAGAAAAAGTACTCCCACCCGAAGAGTTTGGGCCAAGTGAAGGTATTCCTACGCCAGAATCATCAATTGAAAATACCGAGTCAGTACAAACCATTCCGGTTCAAGAAAACGACAATAATACCTCTAAGCCTGAGTCGGTTAATTCTCTTGAACCTAACAACAAAGAACCAAAGACAGAGAATAATATTATAGACAATAAACAAGAGAAAACTCAATCAGCACAAAAAGAGAAAACTAAACCTCAAATACAACAACCCAACTACCCCACAGGGTCAGAAGGTGATGACCCGCTGTTTGACATGCCATAATTATTAACCTCAACGACTTGACAATGAGCAATCACACAATACTTTGGGCCGATGATGAAATTGATCTCCTCAAGCCTCATATAATGTTTCTTAAAAACAAAGGATATAACCTTGTCACTGTCAACAACGGACGTGATGCTCTTGAATTAGTTGAGTCTCAGCATTTCGACCTCATTATTCTCGATGAAAATATGCCGGGATTGACAGGGCTTGAAACTCTTGCACGCGTTAAACAAACCGCGCCTCATGTTCCAGTCATTATGATCACCAAAAGTGAGGAAGAAAACATCATGGATCAAGCCGTAGGGAACAAGATTGCCGACTATCTAATCAAACCTGTTAATCCTAACCAAATATTGCTCTCTATCAAGAAAAACCTTCATAGCGAGCAACTTGTATCGGTGCAAGCGACCTCCGACTATCGTCAAGAATTTAACAACATCACAACCCTCATATCAAATGCATCATCTATTGAAGATTGGTATGAGCTATATGGCAAATTAGTATTTTGGGAACTAAAATTAGCATCAGCCGATACTAATATGGATGAAGTACTAAACATGCAAAAGATTGAGGCAAATTCTACATTTTATAAATTTGTCAAAAAGAATTATGAAAAATGGGTCTCAAGCGACACGCATCCTTTGATGAGTCCCGACGTGTTCAAAAACAAGGTGTTCCCATTACTCGACAATAGTGAGAAAGTATTTTTCATTCTTATTGACAACTTCCGTCTTGACCAATGGCGCACAATAAAACCTCTATTAAGCGATTTCTTCACTTTTGATGAAGATCTTTATTGCTCAATACTTCCAACAGCAACTCAATATGCTCGCAACTCGATATTTTCAGGACTAATGCCTGCAAATATCGAAAAAATGTTCCCCGAATTATGGGTAGATGAAGATGAAGACGAGGGTAAAAATCTCAATGAGTCACCTCTTATTGAAACTCTATTCAATCGCTATCGTCGTCAATGCAAATTTTCATATAACAAAATCAACAACTCTGCGACAGGCGAAAAACTCATTAGAGAATTTTCAAATCTTGAGACCAATGACCTCAATATCATTGTGCTTAACTTTATTGATATGCTTTCACATGCACGCACCGAGTCAAAAATGATACGCGAACTTGCGGCATCTAATGCAGCATATCGCTCATTGACAGAGTCTTGGTTTCGTCATTCATCTGCATTTGAATTATTTCGCAAAATTGCAGAAAAAGGTTATAAAATTATCCTCACTACCGATCACGGGACCATTCGTGTTGACAACCCCATAAAAGTTGTTGGAGATCGCAATACCAATACCAACCTACGTTATAAACTTGGCAAAAATCTAAGTTATAATCCAAAACAAGTCTATGAGATAAAACGTCCTGAAACATTCGGGTTACCATCACCCAATGTCTCCACAACATACATTTTTGCCGGCAATCGTGATTTCTTTGCCTATCCCAATAATTATAACTACTATGTTCAATACTATACCGACACATTCCAACATGGTGGTATCTCTCTCGAAGAAATGATTATTCCATTAATTACATTAACAGCAAAATAACACCCTATCATAATGAAAACTATTCAACTTTCAACAATTAACGATATTGACAAAGCCGCCCATGAATTTATCGCACAAATGGGCGATGAAACTGTATATGCATTCAATGGAGAAATGGGTGCTGGGAAAACTACATTTATCAATGCTTTGTGTAAAGCTCTCGGCGTTGAAGATGACACTACCAATTCTCCATCTTTTTCAATTATCAATGAATATCGTAGCGACACAACTGCCGAACTCATTTACCACTTCGATCTCTATCGTCTCGAATCGCTCGAAGAGGCTTTTGATATAGGTATTGAGGACTATTTTGATTCAGGAGCGTTGTGCTTTCTTGAGTGGCCCGAACGCATCGAAGATATTCTTCCAAACGACACTGTAAGAGTTAATATTATCGTCAATGACGATGACTCTCGCACTATTACTATCGAGTAAGACTTATAGTGAGAACTAAGCTTTCTATAATAAAACTTGACGAGGTAAATTCAACAAACACATATCTCTCAAGTTGCGCAATGGAGTTGCCACATGCAACAATTGTTGCGACCTATTGTCAAACAGCAGGTCGTGGGCAGCGTGGCAATTCATGGGAATCAGAGCCAAATAAAAACATCTCCTTTTCAATACTATTGCGTCCCAATAACATTATAGCTCGCCAACAATTCTTTATTTCAGAAGCAGTGAGTGTAGCTATCGTCAACACATTAAACCGGTATATCTCAAATCATCGCGTCGCAATAAAATGGCCCAACGACATTTATGTTGACGACCTTAAAATTTGTGGCATTCTCATTGAAAACACACTTTGTGGCAGTAACATTTCGCAATCAATCGTGGGCGTGGGTATAAATGTCAACCAACGCAAATTTTTATCCGATGCACCCAACCCCATTTCTATTATTCATTACACCAACGCTGAAATTTCGCTCGACGACATTCTTTGTGAGGTTACCGAAGAAATCCTTGCAATTGTTAACCACTACGACACAACGCAAGAATTTGATATTCTACATAAAGAATATTGCGAAAATTTGTGGCGTAATAATGGCTATTATCCCTATACAACACCTAATGGAGAACAATTTGATGCACGCATTGAAAATGTAGCCCCCGATGGCACTCTCACCCTTTGCGACACACAAAACACCTCACGCTCTTTCGCATTCAAAGAAGTCCAAGCAATATTATAACGAGGAAGCTATAACTACTAATTCGGCCTTTGTATTTGTTAGCTAAATGCTAATTCGTGTCAAAAACCACTGATATGCCAACTTTTTACAAAATAAATCATTATATTTGTAAAATAGATTATAATTCATGTCAATACTTTGCCTCATAATTGGAATCGTTTTAATGGTAGGTGCTGTTTTTTTTACATTTCGCCCCATCATTCCATCGGTATTACTATCTTATGCGGCAATGTGGGTTTTAAGTTCCAACAATCACATATTCATAAGCAGTCACAATCTGCTATTTTGGGGTATCGCAACAATGTTTGTACTACTCATAACTATGGCACAATCTCCATCCAATCATAACACCCATGAATTAGGATATATTGGCGTTGGCACATTATCGGGGTCCTTAGTAGGCATGGTTGTATCTCATGCCGGCATTATAATTGGAGCAGCCATAGGTGCATTTATGGGATTATTGGCTTTTTGTCGCACACCAAATGGCAAAAACATATCTTTCCCTTCTCGTGTATTTATTAGCCAATTGGCATCAAAGGGATTACCAACAATTGTAACGATGAGTATATTTGCAACAATCTTGGAAAAACTTTTAACATCATATAACGATCTCTCACTCACTTAACGATATATTCCATTATGAAACTTTCTCATTATTTATTTATCATAATAATTTCAGTATTTTGCATCTCGACATCTGCTCAAACACCTACTCGTGATCAATCGCCAGATATCGAAAAAATTCGCGATTTTGCCGATTCACGCAAATATAACAAACTAATGAAACGATATGAGAAAAACGACCCGACAATGAGTGTAAGCGAATATCGTCAACTATACTATGGATATGTTTTTCAACCCGGATATAAACCATATCAAAAAAACGATCATTCTCGTTCGATATCAACGTTATATTACAAAGAACATCTATCACGCATGGAATGTGATTCCATCATAAAATATGCCGAGATGTCTCTTAAAGACGACCCTTTCAATCTTCAACAAATGAACTATCTTATATATGCCTATAAAACAAAGAAAAAACACCACTTAGCTCACCATTGGCAAACTCGACTAAACAATGTGCTCAGAGCTATTCTATCAACAGGTTCGGGCAATTCAAAAGAGACAGCATGGCATGTTATCAATATCGGTCACGAATATGCACTAATTAATTTCATGAGCCCTTACTACATCGTTGACCGACAAGAATTTATACAACCTCACTATGACCACATTATTCTAAAGCATATCTCCGACCAACTACCTTCAGGGTTTTATTTCAATATCAAATACATGCTTGACGATTTTGACCGTTCAAGCAAATAAAAGGAATACTATTTTTTGAGAGCATGTTTTGCAAGCATGCGATGTCCGATGCGACAATATAGACATTTACGAGTTTCGCAATATTTACGTCGTAACTCTATTAATGCTTGAGAAGAAAATGCATCTTTACATTCTATCCCTGCACGAGTAAATAATTCTACAATTGAATTGCGCTCGGGTTTTAATGATTGCAATATTTCAACGGCTCGATTACACGCATTATCATCTCCTCGAAGCTTACCATAAGCATATATCATAGGCACTACTGCATTTATAATCAATATTGAGATAGAACTATCGCTCAATCCTCGAGTTCCACCACCCATTGCGCCAAACGAGCTTCGTCTTGACCAATATCCCGATAGTTCAACATTAAACAACGACATTACATCATCTACACTCTTAGCTGTCATCATCTTTGCCGCATAGCCAAATCCTCCTTCAATCATGGCTGCGAGAACTGCAATGCGTCGATGCGGAAAATTTTGCGGACGCATTCTCGCCATTTTCCAACATAGTGATAATGGCTGTTTGAGTCCAAATTTTTGTAAATAAAATTGATATTCGGTCTTTAATGTTGCCACATAACTATCATCATTAGGCGCATTTTCAAGCAACCCCGACTGTCCAAACAGCATTGATTCAATAGCTGTTAATGAATCACTATGTTTAGTCAAGATTTTTAGAGGTGTAGCAAGAGCTAATCGTTCAAATGCATCACTATTAATTCCAAACCCAAGGCTTCGAGCCAGCAATACATAACACACCTCATTCCAATCTCCCGAGAATCGATTTAGCAATAATTCTATTCGTTCTACCTTTGAATATAATCGTTCATATCCAAGTGTTGATATCAAATCAGTAAGATATATTGATGGCAATGAAGCTATTTCTTGAGCACATGGCAACTCACTCGTTGCACTATTTACCAATTTCATATATTGCTCACTAAATTGTGCCGAACATGGCATACATAATTGAGGGATTATCTCTCCATTACTTCGTTTTACCGAGATATCATCTTTTTCTACTACATGAAGTATTACATTATCATAAGATTTATCTACATCATGATGATGACGATACCAATCACTTGCCCTCACATGTATTTCGATATTCCCAACCCACATTTCGCCATCAATTTTCACTTTTGCATTAAAAAAATCAGGACCGGCATCAGTATTTAATCGACCTGGATCTATAACCTGAATTTTACGTCCGTCAACAGTAAACATTGATTGAGGCATCCACAAACGATGTTGCCACACATACTGCATCAATTTTTCCATATCAATGAGGGGTGTTTCGGTATTTTCATTTCTACAAACTTACATAAAAAGAATTGTCGAAACAACAATTACATGATTTTTTCATAAATTCGCACCTTAATAAGTATATTTAGACATTCATTATAACATAACCACAAATAAATGTCATATTATAAAAATACCTATTGTTTTTTAGGTTATTTGCAATCAATTACCTAATTTTGCGATATAATTATTGATCTTAATCAACAATGAGTGAATCAATCATAAATGACAAATCCACAACATCTATCCCTAATAAAAATAGGGATATCATGGGAATTATTGGCTTTATAGCCGGTATTGTAGCTTGGATAATACTTTCTCGTTTCCAAATATGTAGCATCACACTTGCTATAGTAGGATTAATATTATCTATTATAGGATTAAAAGGTCGCTTTCGTAATATTGCAATAGTAGGCATCATTACTTCGGGAGTATTGCTCCTTGTTGTAGGTATCATGTGGGCTATATTTTTCTATTTATTTCAATCTATCGAATAACTAAATTTTATAAAATATGAAAATCAAATCATTATTCATTGCAATTGTAGCTATAATCACTTTTGTAACTACAACAAACGCGCAAACAGCAAAGGAAGTGCAAGAAACAATTGCAAAAATGGAAAGCAAATCGGCACTTTGCAATAAAGGTCCCGAAGCATTCAAAACATTTATTGCTCAGTTTTCTACCGATGAAGATTTTATGAACTCTCGCATCAAACTTAGTGAAGCCCAACGCACAGAATTTGCAAGTCTTCTTATTCCCTCAAATTTTACAGCCAAAGAACCTTTTGCTAAAGACGATGATATGTATTATCAATCTTGGGGCGAACTACAATATCAAAAAACCTATCTTGATTGTGGTTGGGTCGATTCTTATATAACCCATACATTCCAATTTGAACGGATTAACGGCAAATGGTATCTTTATAAAGTTATCGCTGACGAATAACTCGAATATCTTTTCTCTATATAAAGACAGCGAGTGAAACATTGTTCCACTCGCTGTCTTTATTATTTAACCAAGCAAAATGTATCTTTTTGTTTCTATGATTTTTGAAATTGAGATGGTGACATCCCGGTGAGATGTTTAAAATATTTCCCAAACGATGATTGATTAGTAAAATTCAAATCATATGCTACTTGTTGAATATTTTTTCCAGAATATCGTAAAAGATTTTTTGCTTCAAGAATCACACATTCATCAATCCAATCAGCAGCTGAGCGTCCTGTCATTTCCTTTATTATTAACGACAAATATTTGGGAGATATAAATAGTTTATCGGCATAAAAGCCCACCGATCGTTCTTGTCGATAATGAGTGTGCACAAGGTGCATAAATTCTCTCACATAATTGGTGCGACGAGAAATAGGACGATCCTCAATTGACTCTTGTGGAGCGCGCTTTGCCACAAACTGAAACATCTGATAAATCAACGACGCAATAATATTACGAGAAATACTTTTAATATATAGGTCATCTTGATTTTTTGTAGTGTTATAATGCAATAACTCCATATACTTTTGTAGCAATTCCGACTCTGTTTGCTCAAGTTGCAATATTGATGGGCGATCACTTTTTATTGATGCCACTCGCCCAAAATTGTTCACAATATTGATATCTATATTTATATCACGAAGAAATTGAGGCGACATAAATATAAAATAGGCTTCAAAGTTTGAAATATTATTCTGAGCTGAAGATATAATTTTATCAGGGCCCAAACTCAACAACGAATCTTGTTGTATAACTACTTTTTCAAGATTAATTTCAACCTCCAATTGTCCCTTTAAGCAAAGGACAAACAACATTCCTTCAAATCTTATTGGGGAAGAGAAATACTCCATCACACTATCTCCGGGGACAAAGTGCGAAAACATATAATCTTCTTCATATTTGCTATAATCTATTGAAAACCGTTTTATTCCACTTATTTGCGTAATTTGTATAGAGTGCTCCATCTTTGTATGTTTTTTACAACGCAAAGATAATCACTTTTTACCAATAAATAATCCTAAATATTGTAATAATATCCAATTATTCCAATTTATTGGCAAAATAGTTTACTAATCCAACAAATAGAAAAACTTCAACGAAATATTTACTATCCAAGCATTGCCGACACCCTTTTCAACGCTGCAACGAATAAATCAACATCTTCTTTTGTATTATATGCAGCAAACGACACCCTTACCGTTCCCTCAATGCCTAAAGACTGCATTAATGGCTGTGCACAATGATGCCCGGTGCGCACTTCCACGCCTAATTTATCAAGCAACATACCAAGGTCATAATGATGCTCGGTTCCTATTAAAAATGATATAACCCCACTTTTCTGAGGCGCAGTGCCATAAATGCTCATTCCCGAAATTTCTTGCATTTGCGTGGTAGCATATTCAAGCAATTCATGTTCATGTGTTGCAATTTGTCCGATTCCATAATGCTGCATAAACTCAATAGCTTTCTTAAATGCCGCGATTCCCACAAAATCAGGAGTTCCGGCCTCAAACTTGAATGGTAGTTCAGCATATGTCGTTTTCTTAAAACTTACAGTGCCTATCATCTCTCCACCACCTTGATATGGAGGCATCATTTTTAGCAAATTATATTTCCCATATAATACACCAACCCCCGTAGGACCATACATTTTATGTGCCGAAAAAACATAAAAATCGGCATCAAGGTCTTGAACATCAACCTTAATATGCGACACGGCTTGCGCTCCATCTACAAGAACCGGAACGTTATATTGATGAGCTTCTTTTATTATTTCCTTAATTGGATTTACCGTTCCCAATACATTCGACACATGACACACTGCAACTAATCGAGTGCGCTCATTAAACAATGAGCGATAGGCTTCCAAATCAAGTGTTCCATCCTTCTTGATTGGAACCACTCTCAATATTATACGTTTTCTATGCCCTAATAGTTGCCACGGCACAATATTGGCATGATGTTCCATCGTCGTAACGATTATTTCATCACCATTTTCAAGCAAATCACCATAAGATGACGCAACAAGATTTATCGCTTCGGTTGTTCCTTTTGTGAATATTATTTCTTGCGTTGATTTGGCATTGATAAATTCTCTCACCTTTTCGCGTGTAGCCTCCTGCAAATCAGTTGCTTCTTGCGATAACGTATGTACTCCACGATGCACATTAGCCTTACACGTTGCATACACTCGGTTTATCTCATCAACAACACGTTGAGGAGTAAAAGATGTCGCAGCGCTGTCAAGATATACCATTGGTTTATCCCACACCTTGCGATTAAGTATCGGAAATTCGCCTCGTAATTGCGTCAAATCAAAACCATTCTCCATTACACTATTCTTTTTAAGAATCGGCCTTTACATCTCGACAAGTTGCGCTACAATCGCCACAAGTAACCTGTTGACCATAGAAACGTTTCTCTACCAAATGACGTAATCGATCACGCAACCCATCCATTTTCACCATATCAATCACATCAACCATAAATGCTTGCATCAACATAGTACGAGCTTCTTGCTCAGGAATACCACGTGAACGCATATAAAACAACGCATCAGCATCAAGTTGCCCGGTAGTTGCGCCATGGCTACATTTTACATCATCGTTATATATCTCAAGTTGAGGTTTAGTGTGCATGCGCGCCTGTTTTGAAGCCAAAAGGTTTCTATTACTTTGATATGCTTCAGTAAATTGCGCTCCAGGAGCTACATATATTGCACCTTCAAATGCCCCGGTCGATTCTTCATCAAGAACATACTTAAACAACTGATTACTATTACTATGCTTTGAATGATGATGTATATCGGTATAGTTGTCAATATGTTGTGTTCCCGACCCTATTGCCATTCCTCCCAAAGTCGTAGTACAATTATCTCCTGCCAAATCAATATGATAATCATTTCGGGTTATTCCTCCGGTAAGAGTCACTCCGTTTACAAGTAATGATGAGCCTCTTTCTTGACGAGCATATAACTGAGAATAACGAGAAGTTATATTGGAAGATTCTTCTATATCATAAATATCAAGAGACGCATTTTGTGCAACAAACGCCTCAATCACTTGGGATGAATGATATCTATATTCACTGTTTTGGGAGTGATCACAAATTAGCAATTGAACTTTTGCTCCTTCCTCGACCACCACAACCAAACGACGCACACCCATTAAAGAAGTCGCCGAATTAAATATATTCACCAATTGAATTGGTCGTTCCATTTCTACTCCACGTGGCACATATATGAACACTCCATCTTGCACCAACATCGTATTAAGTGCAACTATAGCATTATTATTATCGGCAAGCGTGTTATAATATCGTGCTACCAACTGTGGATTTTCTTGAGCTACACGTGCCAATGAATCAATTATCACCCCTTGGGGCATCTTATTATGCAACGTTGATGAAGGAACAAACGTATCATTCACCACATAAGCCATGATTGTACTCATGTTTGGCACATCACACTTAAACGACAATGACACATCAACAGGAATATTCACTCGATTGATATTTATGCCAAAATCATGGGCATAAATATCTTCAATCGAAATCTTTTCATATCCTTCACTCCCTTTTTTAGGTAGTTCTTTATTCTTTAACGCATTTCGAGCGTCTTGACGATAATCATTTAATACCTTTGCCGATTTATCTTCAATCACTTCTCGATGAGAGTCAAACAATTCAATATATTGAGATAACGCACTCATATTTCACTTGTTATCAACAATTATTTATTATCAATCTCTTGTTTAATCCAATCGTATCCTCGTTCTTCAAGAATTAGTGCAAGTTCCGGACCTCCAGTCTTTACGATTCGACCTTTGTATAACACATGCACAAAATCGGGTTTGATATAGTCAAGCAAACGTTGATAGTGAGTAATTACAATTGTGGCATTTTCTGATGTTTTTAATTTATTAACCCCTCCTGCCACAATGCGCAAAGCATCAATATCAAGACCACTATCAGTTTCATCAAGAATTGACAATCGAGGTTCAAGTACTGCCATTTGGAATATCTCATTACGTTTCTTTTCTCCTCCCGAAAAGCCTTCGTTTACCGAGCGAGACGCCAACTTATTATCAAGCTCAACTACTTCTCGTTTTTGACGCATGAGTTTCAAGAAATCACTCGCCGAAAGAGGTTCTTGGTTGAAATATTTGCGCTTAGCATTTACTGCTGCTCGCATAAAATTCACCATTGACACACCTGGAATCTCAACCGGATATTGGAAAGAGAGAAATAGTCCTTCGTGAGAACGATTCTCCGGAGATAATTCAAGAAGATTAACTCCATGGAAATTCACTTCTCCTTCACTAACAATAAACGATGGGTCTCCGGCTAACACTGAGGATAGAGTACTTTTTCCTGCACCATTTGGACCCATAATTGCATGCACCTCTCCGGGGCGCACTGTTAGGTTTACTCCTTTCAATATCTCTTTGCCTTCAATTCCTGCTCGGAGATTTTTCACATCTAACAATATATTATCCATATCAATTTTTGATATTCGTTTTATTATTAATTATCCTATTGATCCTTCGAGGGTTATTTGCAATAATTTTTGAGCCTCAACCGCAAATTCCATAGGCAACTTATTCATCACCTCTTTGGCATAGCCATTGACAATCAATGCCACTGCCTCTTCGGTGGGAATTCCTCGCTGGTTACAATAGAATATTTGATCTTCACTAATTTTTGATGTTGTAGCTTCATGTTCCACCACTGCAGTGTCGTTTAACACATCAATATAAGGGAATGTGTGTGCTCCACAATGTGAGCCGAGCAACAAACTATCGCATTGAGTATAATTGCGACATCCATCGGCATTAGGTACAACTTTCACCAATCCTCGATACGAATTTTGGCTATACCCTGCTGAAATTCCTTTTGATACTATTGTGCTTCGAGTATTGCGACCTGTATGAATCATTTTTGTTCCAGTATCGGCTTGTTGACGATTATTGGTAACTGCGACCGAATAAAATTCGCCTACGGCTCCATCTCCGGCAAGGATACAACTTGGGTATTTCCACGTGATAGCCGATCCTGTTTCAACCTGAGTCCACGATAGCTTAGAATTATCTCCTCTACACAATCCTCGTTTAGTCACGAAGTTATACACACCTCCTCGACCATCTTTATCTCCGGCATACCAGTTTTGAACTGTCGAATATTTCACTTCTGCCCTATCCTCAACTATAATTTCCACAATCGCTGCATGCAATTGATTTTCATCACGCATGGGAGCTGTACAACCCTCAAGATAACTCACATATGCATCATCATCGGCTACAATCAATGTGCGTTCAAATTGACCTGTTCCCGATGCATTGATACGAAAATAGGTTGACAATTCCATTGGGCAGCGCACTCCTTTAGGAATATATACAAATGAGCCATCGCTAAATACTGCCGAATTAAGTGCCGCATAAAAATTATCACGGTAAGACACCACCGAACCCAAATAGCGTTTCACCAAATCGGGATAATCGCGCACTGCCTCAGAAAAAGAGCAGAAAATTATCCCCAATTCAGCAAGTTTCTCTTTGTGAGTTGTCTTGACCGATACCGAATCCATAACGGCATCTACTGCCATTCCCGACAACACTTTCTGTTCCTCAAGAGGAATTCCAAGTTTGTTAAACGTATCAAGCAATTCTGGGTCAACATCATCAAGGCTTTTAGGCCCTTCTTTTTTCTTTGGTGCTGCATAATAACTGATTGCTTGAAAATCAATTTCGGGAATATCAAGATGCGCCCACGTTGGGACCTCAAGAGTGAGCCAATGACGAAATGCCTTGAGACGAAATTCTAATAACCACTCCGGTTCTCCCTTCTTTTGCGAAATCAGCCTCACGACATCTTCATTCAACCCTTGAGGTATAATATCGGTATCTATATCGGTAACAAACCCATATTTATATTCACCCGATGTAACATTATTTATAATATTATCACTCTTGGGCTTAGAATTTTGTTTATCTTTTTTTTCTTTATTTTTATCTTCGAGATCTTTCATTTCTGCAAAATCACGTTTTGTTGTTTCACTTTTCGCTATTTTGCCAAATCATTGGCTGTTTCCAAAAACTCCTTGGCTGTATCTGACCCCAAAATATCGGGAGCAAGATTTATTACCCTCTCTTCAATTCCTTCAACTGAAGAGGCAAACACCTTTGAATTAGGGAAAATTGCAATCCACAAATTGAGAGCAAGGCTCAATATCAAAAGTCCTTGCACAATAGCGAATATAACTCCTATTACGCGATTTATTGTCCCCAATTTTATCTTTTTCAAAACTGTCGATAATAACGACGCCATCCATCGTGCGCCCAAATAACCGACTAAAAACAAAACAACTAAAGATATTATAGAGTTTAAGAATTTAGCCGAACTATTTGTTGATGTTGAATCGATAAATAACCCATTAAAAAATGAGGTTAAATCATCGGCAAACAAACGACAACACACGACACCGATAACAATACCTGCCAGTGCTCCAATCTGAGATACCACACCTTTGTAATATCCATAAATGGCTGCCACAAGCACTACCACAAGTAAAATTATATCTAACACACTCACTTTGGCAAAAATCTTTTATTAAGCCTACAAAGTTAGCAAAAATAATTAAATTACACATAACCTTTCACTCTCCCTCTTATGCAATAAAACACCATTATACTCGTTTATATGATTGAATAAATGGCGTATCTTTGTATTTTAGATTCAAACAGCATGAATAACAACATTATAATATCTCGTTTATTTTTATTTCTTGTTGGTGCATTATTACTATGTACCCCATTTCATATCAATGCATTTTCTCTATCAACATATAGCGAAAATTCTATTTTGAGCGAAGGCAAATGGATCAAAATAAGCGTACCTCGTTCGGGCATGTACCTTATTTCAAATTCCGACCTTCAAAATTGGGGATTCAGTGACCCATCTAAGGTTCATGTATTTGGATATGGAGGCAAACGACTCCCCGATGTCTTAAGCAAATCAACATTTATTGATGATTTGCCGCTTGTTCAATCCAAATTCACCAGTCGAGGCATTATTTTTTATGCACAAGGGCCTGAGAGCTGGACATCAGACTCTAATGGCAAATTCATCCACTCATTAAACCCATTCACCTCTGTTGCATATTATTATTTAAGCGATTGCAACATTGACGGAACTAACGAAATAACAAAAATTGGCATTGAGGTAGATAAATCACAATTAAGTGACGCATCTACTACTTTTACCGAAAGTATATTCCATGAAATCAACCGAGTTAATCATGGTTCGACCGGGCATCTATTTTTAGGTGAAGATTTCAAATATACCCCATATCAAACATTCCAATTTTCTCTCCCCGACATCGTTAATAGTGACCAAGTGAAGATGGTATGTCAATTTGCAGCTAAGACTTTCAATGCAGCGACACAACTCACATTTACTGTTAACGGAACAACTCTATCATCTATATCGACTGACCGCATTCCAAGTTGTTCGAGTAGCGCATATATCCATGGCAAACTCACCACTACACATCATAGCTTTAACATCTCGGGCAATGAGATTTTATTGGGAATAAAGGTATCCTCTCAAGCCACCATACAAATGGCAAATCTTGACTATATCAACTTTAACTATACTCGCAAGATTAAACTATCTAATGGGTTATTAAAATTTAGGTCTAATAACACCTTAAACACAGTTGAGAATGCCACAGGTGCTACCTATATTTGGGACGTTACAAATCCCCAAAAAATATATCAACTCAACACTGTAGCAACCAACAACGGTGTATCTTTCAAAAATGAATACACCGGGCTACGCAACTATGTTGCTTGGAATGAAAATGCGTCATTCCCTACTCCTACTTTTGTACAAGACATTGCCAATCAAAATATACATGCAATGTCAACGCCCAACATGGTAATATTTACCATCCCACAATGGAAGGATCAAGCTAATCGGCTTGCCGATTTACATCGTAATTCTACTGATTCTCTCAAAGTCGCTGTATTTACTCCCGACGTCATTTACAATGAATTCTCGTCAGGAGTTCCCGACATTAATGCTTTCCGCAAACTATTAAAAATGTTTTGGGATCGAGGAGAAGTTCAAGGCGACAAATTAAAGCATGCCCTACTTTTTGGTCGTGGTTCATTTGACAACCAACACCTTACTCCCGAGATGCAAGCACTCGGTTATGCCACACTTCCCCTTTGGCAAACCGACAAAGGACTTGATGACAACGAAAGTTTTTGTACCGATGACATTCTCGCATTCCTCCAGGATAACTCAGGTTCAAATATGGGTTCCGATTCATATTGCATTGGAGTAGGACGCATACCTGCTCGTTCTGTAACCGAAGCAAAAAATGCCGTTGACAAAATATATCGTTATGTCAATAATTCGGAAAAAGGAGAATGGAAGAACCAATTATTAATGATTGCCGATGACATGGACAATGGCATTCATATGGATCAAACCGAATCATTATTAAATTTAATGAATCGCGAATCTAATAGCAAAAATTTCATCGTGAACAAATTATATATCGATGCCTTTACTCGCGAAGGTAGCTCCTATCCTCAAGCCAAAACACAAATGTTCAGATTGCTTAAGGAAGGAACCATTTGGTGGAACTACATAGGACACGCCAATACTACCTCATGGACCCACGATGGGCTATTCTCTTACACCGAGATGAGCACTCTATACCTTAAGAAATATCCTTTCTTGTATGCTGCCACCTGCGAGTTTCTACGTTGGGATGCTCATGCTACATGTGGAGCAGAAGTAATGTTTAACCTCACTGACGGAGGAACTATTGCCACCTTTAGTGCTTCCCGTCCCGTTTACATTGCCAATAATGGACTTTTAACAAATGCTTTGGCTCCCTACATTCTAAAACGAGATGAAACCGGTCGCACCCTACCAATAGGTGAAATTGTAAAACTTACTAAAAATGGCATGTTCAACACCACCGGCAATAAAGTTTCTGATAGAAACAAATTGAGATTCTCTTTAATGGGAGACCCTGCAATGAGACTTGCTATACCATCTTCTCGAATCAATATCGAAACTATATGTGGCGCATATGTCGATCAAGGCGAACAAATAATTGTTCAAGCACGTCAAAATGTCGAAATCAAAGGACATATTGTCGATCACAATGGTAAATCTCTAAACGATTTTACAGGCACAATACACTGCACTCTTTATGATGCCGAAAAAAGCACAACCACACACGGCTACACCAATGGTGATGACGGCAAAGAAGTTGTATTTGAAGAACACGGAGAAAAACTTCACGTCGGCCGATACTCGGTTGTAAATGGAGAATTTACCATACGATTCTCTATGCCTACCGAGATTGCACAAAACTTCCGACCAGGCACTCTCAATCTATATGCCCAAGCCGACAATGGCATGGAAGCTATAGGCTGTAATAAAGATTTATATATATATGGTTTCCATGAAGGCTCAGAACTTGACACCATCGCTCCTGTCATTAATTATCTTTACCTCAATCATGAAAATTTTGCCAACGGAGATATGGTTAATGAATCACCAATGTTAATTGCTCAAGTCTCTGACAATGTTGGCATAAACCTTTCATCGGCAGGAGTCGGTCATCAGATGTCATTGCGTCTTGACGGTGAGAAGACTTACTCTGACGTTTCTCTTTATTTCACCCCAATGATTAGCGAAGAGTTATCAATGGGCTTGATTCATTATCCCGTTCAAGATCTTCCTGATGGTAACCACACTTTAAGACTAAAAGTATGGGATACATCGGGTAATTCAACTGAGAGATCCATTGATCTTTTCGTCAAGAATGGAATGGCGCCATCTGTGTTTGATGTTTTCACCGATGCCAACCCCGCCTACAATGAAGTAAACTTCTATATCAAACACGACCGTCCCGATGCTATAACCACTGTTTCAGTAAGCGTTTATGATTTAATGGGACGACTCGTTTGGGAATCTTCACGAGCAGGACAAAGCGACATGTTCACATCGGCACCTCTTAATTGGGATCTTCACGATTTATCCGGTCGTCGTGTCAATCGAGGCATATATGTTTATCGAGCTTCGATTACAACCGATGGGCAACAATACACATCGTCATCTCGTAAACTTGCGATTGGCTCTCCTCAATAATCAAACTGAGGGGGTCCTCATGCCATTAGGCATTATTTATTGTTGCTTTTTATTCGCCACATTTGCGCAAATGCATAAATATTAGTAAATTTGCCACAAAACCAACATTACGCAATGGCTGATATTCGCAATAATACTCGTGAAATGCTTCCCGAGCCTACACTCAGGAGGCTTCCTTGGTATTTGGCATACGTCAACATGCTTTCTTCGCGAAATGTCGAATTTGTGTCTTCTACTCAAATCGCAAAAGACCTTAACGTTGATGCTTCACAGATTGCAAAAGACCTTTCTTGCCTCAACATTAAAGGTAAAACCCGAATTGGATATGAGGTTAAAGTTTTGGAATATGTGTTGCAAGATTTCCTTGGCTTCAAAGAAGTTCACAACGCTATCATTATTGGTGTAGGGAGCCTTGGAGGGGCTCTCATTCATGACTCAGGGCTTTCGCATTATGGGCTAAACATTGTTGCCGGATTTGACATTAATCCATCTATTGTCGGCTCAAAAATTTGTGGGATTCCAATCTTCAATATTTCCGACCTTGAACACAAACGCAAATCTCTAAATGCCGAAATTGCGATAATTGCCGTGCCGGTTGACCAAGCACAGAATGTTGCTGACCTTATGGTGGCAAATGGAATTAAAGCACTATGGAATTTCACTCCTTCTCGCATAAAATTATCTGAAAACATTGTTGTGCAAAACACCTCTATATATTCTCATCTTGCCGTAATGTATAATCGTCTTGATATTCAAAAACAACAGTTGAAATGAAAATCCTATCAATAAATAGAGACCTCAATCAACCGTTATCTACCACAGTCCACAATGTTACAATCATTCCCGATTCGGCAATGATTCAAGGTGGCAAGCCATTTTTTATCCCTAATTTTTCACAAAATTGGGAATATCAAGCCTCTATTGCTTTTCGCATAAAACGTCTCGGCAAAAAGATTGGCAAAAAATTTGCCTCTCGCTACTACGATGCCATTGCATTGGCAGTAAACACCATTCCTGTAGATACCATTATTGAAGGTCAGTCATCTTCTGCGATATTTAATGCATTTGATGGTGCTTTCATAATTGGGGATTGGATAGAATTAGACCAATTAGATAATACCAACAGTCTTTCTGTTTCAATTGGGAACGAAACAATATCGGTTGACATCAATCAACTTGCCATAGATGACACCATTGCAACCATAAGCCAATATATAACACTCAAGATTGGCGACATTATTACTCCTGCCCATCTGCCCATCTCTGGTATTATTACAATAGATACCATCGTTAATGGGACTTTAAATAATACACCAAACTTAAGATTAAAATTTAAATAATATACCATTATGATATTACGACATATCTATAAAACAATTCTTGCATGCATAGTAACAATCGGTTGTTTCAACAATGCCAACGCATATGCACCAACGTACTATTCGGCCAATTCCAAGCTCAGTTCAGGACATTGGGTAAAAGTAAAAGTTACCAATATCGGGATGCAAGAAATTTCTTATACTCAACTTAAAGAATTAGGTTTTTCCGATCCTTCAAAAGTGTGTGTATATGGCTATGGAGGCACTATGCTTACAACCAACACTTTCGAATCTACATTTCCCGATGATCTTCCTGCACAACCGGTATATTACGGCGAAGATAAAATAATATTCTATGGCGAACCCGATTTAAGAGTCAATCTCGGTTCAAGCGAAGCAAAAATCGAGGTACGCCGCAATATGTACTCATCGGCAGGATACTATTTTCTCAGTGACTACAAACAATCGTCATCACAACTACCCGATGCCAAAAACTACAACTTAAGCAATATCATCAATAAAGATTATCATAATTGCATTTTATACATCGAAAATGAAATGGAAAATCCGGGGCTTGCCGGCACATTCTTTTTTGATAAAAACCTACTCAAAGGACCTCAATCATATTTATTTGAAATAAAGAAACCTTATATCTGCAATGAATCAGCAGTATTTAAATACAATTATGCAGCCAAGGTCCCTTCATATGCAGCCTTAAATGTAACCTTTGACTACCCCGACTCACTTATCACAAAAACCACTCATCGTGAAGTGATACCAAGCAGTCTTTCGTCTCAATATTACTACACCAGCGATGGCGAGATTCAGTTCAAAATTACCGAATCTTCTAATCGTTCTCTTAATTTCGACATTTCTGCCCCTACAAACACAACAGCCTCTTATGCTGCCGTGGATAATGCATATATTATATATCGTCGTCGAAACGACTTTGATGGCGAAGCTCAATTGCGCATGTCATTTATTGGTACAAATCAAAACACCAACTTCACTATATCTAACGGGAATGAAAACATTCAAGTGTGGAACGTCACTAATCCACTAAACATATACCCACATTCCACCAAATATAACGAGACTTCAAAAAATGTCATAGGCACATTTGACAAAACCTATAGTTTTTCAAGTACAGGCAACGCTTGTCTTGTAGCGTTTGACCCCACTAAAGAAATGCACAAAGTAGAAGTTGTAGAATATGTGGGAAATCAAAATCTTCACAACATGGCATCTCCCGACATGGTAATCATCACAAATGATTTGTGTCAACCCTATGCCGAGCAAGTAGCACAAGCTCATCGCACATATCAAGGTCTCGATGTGCTTGTTGTTAACCAACGACTTATTTTCAATGAATTTTCATCGGGTACACCTTGTGCTATGGGATATCGCCGATTCTTAAAAATGTTTTACGATCGCAACAAATCAAAGTTCAAACACCTCCTTCTATTTGGAGAAGGCTCATGGGATAACCGCGGAGTGATATACCCAAAAGAAGATCGACTACTCACCTATCAAGCCGAATTGGTTGAAGATGCCCGAAGTGCAGCTAAATCATTCTGTGGCGATTCCTACTTTGGCATGCTCAACGACGATTATGACCCCGACTATTTCTACAATACTCCTGTAGTATTAGGTATCGGTCGTATTCCTGCTCAATCCGAAGCTAATGCACAAGCTATCACAAACAAGATTATAAAATATCTTGAATACCCTCCTACTTCCGCAACATTTAATCGCGCACTGATTCTCGCCGACGAAGGTGATGGTTATGGTCATATAATACAACAAGAAGAAAATGCCGACTCAATCATGACGTTATCTCCTTCTACAACCTGTACTCGCGCCTACAGCACATTCTATCCGTCAAGCGAGAAAGATGCTCCCGAGGCTCGCGATTTAATCACACAAGCACTTAATCGTGGCCAGTTTTTCTTTAGTTTTGCCGGTCACGGAGCTGAAGTTTCTTTTACTCCAAAAAATCTTTGGACTGCCAATTCTATCAAAGAAACCAACTACGACTGCCCTCCATTCGCAATGTTTGCCACTTGTGATGCATTCTCTTTTGACCGTCGCGATGGCAATATGGCCGAGCAAGCATTATACCAAGAAAATGGAGGATTCATTGCTATTGTGGCTGCAAGTCGCACCGTATATATGCAATTCAACCAATATATCAATCGCGCTTTCACTTGCGAATTATTCAACGCCCAAGATGGAGATTTGATTGGTGATGTGTATCGTAAAGCACACAATCGTGCTTCTACCGAGATTTCTGATCGCACACTTGGTGTGAATACCATGTGCTATAACCTCGCCGGCGACCCGGCTCTTCCTTTATACAAGCCTACACTCAACGTTGTTACCGAAACAATCAACGGCAATGAGATTGACTCATCTTATCCAAATATCAACCCTATTGCTCCCAATATCATCAAAGGCAAAATCGTAGATAAAAAAGGGAAGGTACAAGAATCTTTCAATGGCACAGTCACACTTACTATATATGATGGCCCTTCAATAAGTTCTGCATATACAAAAAACGGCACTCTATATATAACTCACAGTGATACTGTTTTAACAGAGCCTACTAAATCTTATTGTAAAAGCGACAGCGTTGCGATTGTTTTCGACGAAAAACAATTGACCGAAATTTCTGTTCCAGTTACAAATGGCACATTTGAAGCCACTTTAGTAACCCCATTGGTTCAAAAAGCCAACTCAATAAATCGCATCACTTATTTTGCAATAAGCGACGACAAGCAAACTCGTGCCAATGGTCATCTCAACTATGTAACAGTTACCGATTATAATGCCGAAACCGCTATTAACGACACATCTGCTCCAACAATAAAGGAATGTTATATCAACGACCCATCATTTAACGATGGAGACATAGTTGAAAGTGACTTCACTCTATATGCAGTATTTAATGATGACGAATCGGGCATTAACACTTCTATTGGCACAATTGGGGCTACAACCACTTTGACCCTCGATGGGAAGAAATCTTATCCATTTGCCGGTTCTGCAACAACCCCTAATGCCGATGGTTCAACAACTCTCTCTTTCATTATCAATGATATTGATGATGGCAAACACACATTAACTATATGCGTGAAAGATAACGCCGGAAATAGCACCAGCCATTCAATCTCATTTGTTGTAATAAATCAGTCGGCTAAAGTTACTCTAAATCTTGATAACACTCCAGCCCGCACCGAAACAACGTTTAATATCAATCACAATTTCCTTGAAGAGCCTTCAGGTAGATTAATTATTGAAGATCATTTAGGAAACGCGATATTTACAAAAAGTAATTGTTCATTCCCATACACTTGGGATTTGACAAATAGTGATGGCAATAAAGTTGATGATGGCAACTACAAAGCCTACGTTATTCTCAATGGAGGAAAGCAATATAGTAGTTCAGATAAAATTGATGTTATTGTTGTAAAATAAATTGGCTCCGACCTTATAATTAAAACCCTCAGGACTAATGATTCTGAGGGTTTTAATTTTTATAAAAATACATAAAGACAATACCTAAAGCAATAAAACTATATTTTTTCAGTTTATATATTTAGTATATTCTAAATTTATTATGAACAAGACATTAAAAACATTCTTTATAGGGCTTTTTGCCATTGCATTATGCACACCATCTATATTTGCACAAGATGCTACTGCGAAAAACGAGTTCAATCCTGTTCAAACCGGAGTAACATCTCTTAATATCGCCCCCGATGCACGAAGCGCATCAATGGGAGACCTTGGTGTTGCAACAGATCCCGATGCAAATTCTCAATATTGGAACCCGTCTAAATATGCATTTGCATATAGCAGAGGAGCTGTAGCATTAAGTTACACCCCTTGGTTGAGAAAACTTGTAAATGACATATTCCTTGCCAATGTTGCCGGATATTATAAGATTGGCAGTGGAGATAATCAAGCAGTAAGTGCTTCTTTGCGTTACTTCTCTCTTGGAGAAGTTAATACATCTGACCAATCAGGTGTAACTACTCAAAGTCTTAACCCTTATGAAATGGCTGTCGATCTTGGATATTCTCGCAAACTATCCGAAAAATTTTCTATGGGTGTAGCATTCCGTTACATATACTCCGACCTTGGTTTTTCCGACTCTTATGCCGGAGACCAGACTTCGGGAGCTTCAGCATTTGCTGCCGACATCTCTGGTTTTTACAATACGTATCCAATGATTGGACGCAACGAATGTCAATGGTCATGGGGATGGAATATCTCAAACATCGGCTCTAAAATATCTTATAATAACGGAGAAGATCCTGCATTTCTCCCAACCAATTTGCGATTAGGTACAACATTCACATTCCCTATCGCCGATTATCATAACCTTGCACTTTCTCTTGACTTAAATAAACTCCTTGTCCCAACCCGACCACGTCAAATTGATTATGACATGGAATCTCCCGAAGATCAACAAGCATATAATGATGCCGTTGTTGATTGGGAAAATATGTCATCAATCTCGGGTATTTTTAAGTCATTTAGCGATGCCCCCGGGGGATTCAAAGAAGAACTTCGCGAAATAACATACTCTGTTGGCGCTGAATACAACTATAATCAACAATTCTTCCTTCGTGCCGGTTATTTCTACGAAAACGAGTTCAAGGGCAATCGTCAATACTTTGGTATAGGTGCCGGTTTTGCACTAAATGTGCTCAAACTTGATGCTTCATATATGCTTGCAACAGCTCAAACATCACCTCTTGACCAAACTCTCCGTTTTACCCTCACATTTGACATGGATGGGATAAAAGAGTTAATCGGTAAATAAACGTTCAAAATAATGATAAGAATCGGTCAAGGCTTTGATGTCCACAAACTTGTAGAAGGACGTGATCTTTGGATTGCAGGGGTTAAAATTCCTTATCATTTAGGATTGCTCGGGCATAGCGATGCCGATGTTGCACTTCATGCACTATGCGATGCTCTCCTTGGTGCTGCTTCTTTGCGCGATATCGGATACCATTTCCCCGACACCGACCCTAATTATAAAGGAGCCGATTCTCGAGTTCTATTAAGACGTGTCAGAGAATTACTACAAGAGAAGGGATATTCAATTGGCAATGTAGATATCACCATCGTAGCACAAGCGCCTAAAATGCTACCACACATTCCTATGATGATAAAAAACATTGCTACCGACCTATTAATTGATATTGATTGTGTTTCTGTTAAAGCAACAACAACCGAACATCTTGGATTTACAGGTAGAGGAGAAGGAATTGCAACTTTTGCTGTAGCCCTAATTAATAAGTGAGTTAATTTTTCAAAAACCAAGCCCACGGCTTGTTAAAAAAAGTTATAAATACAACTCTATCTTTCACTCTGAAAGGTGTTGAGTTGCAAACCGCTGAAAATTATTGTAATTTTGCAATTGAAATAGTCACGGAGGAGGCAATTGCTTCCTCCTTTTTATTAAATCTATCAAAAAATGATTGACAAACAGGTACTCAGACAAACTGTTGAGCAAGCGATTGAAGGGACATCGATTTTTATCGTAGATATAAAAGTCAATTCCGGCAATGCTATCGTTGTAGAAATCGATAGTTGCGATAGCATTGACATTGAAACATGTGCTTCAATCACTCGCAAAATCGAAGCCGTTTTTGACCGTGATGTTGAAGACTATGATTTAGAAGTAGGATCTGCCGGATTAACGGCACCATTCAAAGTTAAAGGTCAATACTTCAAAAACATCGGCAACGAAATCGAAGTGCTCACTATCGATGGTAGAAAACTACAAGGAGTGCTTACTGCGGTAGGAGATGGTGATTTCACCATAGAAATTGCAAAGAAAGTCAAAGAGCCTGGAGCCAAACGACCAACAATCGTAATGGAACCAACCACAATTGAAATAAATAACACCAAAACAGTAAAATATTTAATTAACTTCAAATAAAATACCCACAAAATGGCTAAGAAAGAGGAAACTCCAAATATGGTCGAGCAATTTGCCGAGTTCAAAGACAATAAACACATTGACAAAACAACAATGATCAGTGTGTTGGAAGAATCATTCCGCAGTGTGCTTGCCAAAATGTTTGGCACAGACGAAAACCTTGATGTAATCATGAACCCCGACAAAGGTGACGTTCAGATTTTCCAAAACCTCATCGTTGTGCCCGACGGAGAAGTAACCGACCAAAATATGCAAATAAGCCTTAGTGATGCACGTGCCGATAACGACCCTGATGCCGAAATTGGCGAAGAGCACACAAAAGAAATTATTTTTGCCAACTTTGGTCGTCGCGCAATTCTTAACTTGCGTCAAACTCTTCAATCTAAAATTCTCGACCTTCAAAAAGAAGCAATATATGCCAAATTCAAAGAACTTGAAGGCGAACTTGTTTCGGGAGAAGTATATCAAACATGGTCAAAAGAAACTCTTCTTCTTGATGATGACAAAAACGAGCTTTTATTACCAAAAAGCGAGTCTATCCCAGGTGACTTTTTCCGCAAAGGCGAAACTGTGAGAGCTGTAGTTTCTAATGTTGACAACAAAAACAACAACCCCAAAATTACCGTTTCTCGCACCAACGAGCATTTCCTTCGTCGTCTATTTGAACTTGAAGTTCCTGAAATTCACGACGGACTCATCAACATTCGTGCTGTTGCTCGCATTCCGGGAGAACGCGCAAAAATCGCTGTAGAAAGTTATGACGACCGCATTGATGCTGTAGGTGCATGCGTTGGTGTAAAAGGCTCTCGCATACATGGCATTGTTCGCGAGCTTCGCAATGAGAATATTGATGTTATCAACTACTCATCTAAACCCGAAGTTCTTATTGGTCGCGCGCTCAACCTTTCTCGCATTCCACAAATGCGCCTTGACACCGAAGAAAGAAAAGCCGAAGTATTCCTCCATCCCGATGAAATCTCTTTGGCTATCGGTAAAAACGGATTAAATATTAAACTCGCGTCTATGCTCACCAAATACACCATTGATGTATATCGCGAAGGTGGATATGACAACGAAGAAGATATTTATCTTGACGACTTTAACGATGAAATCGAAGGTTGGATTATTGACGCACTTAAAAATATCGGTTGCTTAACAGCAAAAGCAGTCATAAATACTCCTCGTCAAGACCTCATCGACAAAGCCGACCTCGAAGAAGATACAGTAGATGAAATACTTCAAATTCTTAAAGCTGAATTTGAAGACTAATCCTACGATAGTTATTCAAAAGTACCCCTCCTCAATATTTAATTTAGCAGTAATATCTTTATAATATATGGCGAAAACAAAAATCAGTAAAATAGCAAAAGACCTCAATGTGGCACTCCCCACTGTTATTGAGTTCTTGCGTAAAAAGAATATCAACATCGACGACAACCCCAATACTCGTGTTGAGGATGACGTGGTGAATATTCTTATTAATGAATTCCAAAGCGATAAAGATCAAAAAAGCAAATCAGAGCAATTCTCTTCAGTACGCCAAAAAGAGAAAACAAAACCTGCTCCTAAAGAAGTTGCTAAACCCGTTGAAGAAATTTCATTAAAAGCCGAGCCTACAGCTCAACCCAAAATTATTGGTAAAATTGATATCAATAATATCGGCAAGCCTGCACAAAAAGCTCCCGAGAAAAAAGTGGTTGAAGAGCAACCTGCTCCTAAAAAAGAGGAACAAGTTAAATCTGTTGAGCTTCAAACAAAAGTAGCTCCCGAGCCAAAAGTTCAGCCCCAAAAAGAGAAAAAAGAAGAATCAAAAAAACAACCTATTGTTGAAAAACAACCAGAAAAGGAAACTCCGGCAGAAACACCTACTCAACAAGAGAAGAAAGAGGAGGAAATCTTCACTATGAGTCGTCCGGCTGCCACCCCAACCATTAACGTTGTGGGCAAAATTGACCTATCTGCACTAAATCAACAAACTCGCCCTAAGAAAAAGTCAAAAGAGGAAAAACGCAAAGAACGCCTCGCTAAAGATAATACTGCACAACAATCAAATGCTAACAATCAAAACGGCGATCGCAAAAAACGCAAACGCATCGTCGTAAAAGAAAAAGTTGACATTGAAAAAGCCGGTCAACAAGTTAGCAACAACAATAACCACGGAGGAAATAAAAACGAGCACTCTCGTCGTGAAAAGCAAGGTAAAGAGAAAAACAAACGTCCTCTTCACACAGAAGTAAATGACGATGATGTGCAAAAACAAATAAAAGAAACCCTTGCCCGACTCACAAGCAAAGACAAAGGACAAAAGAAAGGTGCTAAATGGCGTAAAGAAAAACGTGAAGCCTTCGCTTCTCGTGAACGCGAAGCTGCAGAGCTCGAACAAGCCGAAAGCAAAGTGTTGAAACTCACCGAATTTGTTACTGCCAATGACTTGGCGATAATGATGAATGTGCCTATCAACAACGTAATTGCCACTTGTATGAACCTCGGGGTAATGGTATCTATCAACCAACGACTTGATGCCGAGACCATCAACATCGTTGCTGAGGAATTTGGATTCGAGACTGAATATGTATCAGCCGATGTATCTGAAGCAATTGCCCAAGAAGAAGACAAAGAAGAAGATTTGACCAACCGTCCACCTGTTGTAACTGTAATGGGACACGTTGACCATGGTAAAACATCCTTGCTCGACTACATTCGCAATGCCAATGTAATCGCAGGAGAAGCCGGAGGTATCACACAACACATTGGAGCCTATAACGTAAAGCTTTCAGATGGTCGTCACATCACATTCCTTGATACTCCAGGTCACGAAGCATTTACCGCAATGCGTGCTCGTGGTGCAAAAATTACCGACTTGTGTATCATCATCGTAGCCGCCGACGATAGCGTGATGCCTCAAACAGTTGAAGCAATCAACCACGCTTCGGCTGCAGGTGTACCAATCGTATTTGCAATCAACAAAATAGACAAACCTACAGCCAACCCCGACAAGATTAAGGAAGCACTTGCTGCTATGAACTATCTCGTTGAAGATTGGGGTGGAAAATATCAATCTCAAGACATCTCTGCTAAAAAAGGTATCGGCGTTGACGAGTTGATGGAAAAAGTCCTTCTCGAAGCCGAAATGCTTGAGCTCAAAGCCAATCCCGATCGCAAAGCAGTAGGATCTATTATTGAATCTTCACTTGATAAAGGTCGTGGGTATGTAGCAACCGTTCTCGTTCAAAACGGAACACTCCGTGTTGGCGACACAATCCTTGCCGGAACTCACTATGGTAAAGTTAAAGCGATGTTCAACGAGCGCAACCAACGCATAACCGAAGCCGGACCGGCTACACCTACATTGATTCTCGGTCTTAATGGTGCTCCCACTGCCGGTGACACATTCAATGTAATGGATAGCGATCAAGAAGCTCGCGAAATTGCGACTAAACGCGAACAATTACAACGCGAACAACGTGAACGCACAACAACCAAGCTCACACTCGAAGAAATCGCTCGTCGTCGTGCCCTTGGCAACTTCCACGAACTCAACATCATCGTCAAAGGTGACGTTGACGGCTCAATCGAAGCTTTGTCCGACTCTCTTCTCAAACTTTCTACCGAAGAGATTCAAATCAACGTTATCCACAAAGCCGTGGGTGCTATCTCAGAAAGTGATGTTGTACTTGCTGCCGCATCTGATGCTATCATCATCGGATTCCAAGTGCGTCCATCGCTTCCGGCTCGCCGTGCTGCCGAACATGAAGGAGTACAAATTCGTCTCTACTCTGTCATCTATCAAGCCCTTGAAGAGGTTAAAGACGCAATGGCAGGCATGCTTGCACCCGAAATCAAGGAAGAAATCACAGGTACTGCCGAAGTACTTCAAACCTACAAAATTTCAAGAGTGGGAACTATTGCCGGTTGTATGGTGCGCGAAGGCAAAATCAAACGTTCTAATAAAGTACGCTTGATTCGTGACGGCATCGTAATCTACACCGGAGAACTCGGGTCTCTCAAACGTTTCAAAGACGATGTTAAAGAAGTTGTATCGGGTTACGATTGCGGTCTCAACATTGCCGGTTATAACGACATCAAAGAAGGCGATATAATCGAAGGTTTTGAAGAAGTAGAAGTTTCTCGTGAATTGAAATAGACAGGCTATATGCCAATAGCCTACATAAATATAGGTTCTAATATGGGTAACCGTGAAGCTCTTATCGAGCAGGCGGTTGCCCATATTGAGTTTTTGTGCAAATCAAATGCAGCAAAAGCACCAATTATAGAATCGGAGCCTTGGGGATTTGATTCGCAACATACGTTTCTCAACTTAGGCATCTCAATCGAAACCAATATAGACCCTCTATCATTAATTACGCTCCTACTTGACATTGAAAAATCAATTTCTTCGGCATCACATCGAGACGAAAACGGCAACTATATCGATCGCTTGATTGACATTGACCTAATCGCAGTTGACGATTTGGTAATAGATACTCCTCTACTTCAACTGCCTCACCCCCGAATGCATCTGCGTGATTTTGTACTCATTCCCATGTTACATCTTAATCCCTCGTGGAAACACCCCTTGTTAAATAAAACCATACCCCAATTATTAAACGAACTCAAATGAAGAAATTAATAAACCCTTGGCTTGACCTCATCAACGAAGGCTACAACTGCTTTGGCTGTGCTCCTCATAATCCTTGTGGTCTAAAAATGGAATTTTGGGAAGATAGCGACGACATCGTTTCTTTCTGGAATCCAAATGATAATTTTCAAGGGTGGATTAAAACCCTACATGGAGGCATACAAGCAACACTAATGGACGAAGTTGGAGCGTGGGTTATAGCTCGAAAGCTACAAACTTCCGGAATGACCACAAACTTCAACATTAGGTATCGTCGTCCAATTCCCACCGGCGACAATGTAACCATCGAAGCTCGTGCTCATCTTCGCGAGCAAAAGAAAATGTTTGCCATTATAGATGTAACACTTTCGGTAAAAGGACGCGTATGTACCGAAGCCGAATTAACCTATTATTGCTTCCCTCGCGAAAAAGCCGAAAAGGAATTCCACTTCCGTGGCTGCGAAACCGAATAATGATATTTTTTTTGATTTAATTATCAATTAACAATATTAATTATTAACTTTGCGACAATATTAACAATAAAACATTTGCCTATGAAACATTAGCGTATTATTGATACGCACATTATAAATATTGGAAAAGCGTTTTAGCATTATTCTTTTGCTTTGAAAGTTTGGCGACTAAAAAAGACAAAAAAGAATGATAGTTGAAATGCTCACGTTTAAGCGTGGGCTTTTATGTCTATTCTTTTGTCGAGGTTACGCCAAACACCCCAAAGCAGGAATATTCTAAAAAAGCATCGCGCTTTTTTATGTTCGTATCTGTCATAACTAAAGGAAGACAACCTTAAACTGGTGCAAGGAGTAACCCGAAAAGCCTAAAAGTGAGTAGGGCACATTTATGAAATGTCAAGAATATGAAAACGATAAGAATAGTAACAATTGCATTTGTAACTAGCACTATTGTATTCTTGTTATCACCCTCAAATACTAAGAATATTATTGTTTGTAAAAATAATCTAATAACAGAAGAACAATTAGATTTAGATACAAAATATAAGCAAGTACAAAATGATAAATGGGTTAAATGTCCTGAATGTGATGGAAACGGTTATATCATTGTTTTCAAAACTTGCCCTTGTATTGTAGAGGATGGACGTGGCTGTATAAAATGTGATTATAATGGATTTATAGAAATTCAGTATGACTGTACAACGTGCAGTGGTACTGGTCAATTAAAATGTAATTAATTATGAAAAAAATAGTTTTAACAATTCTTGCGATTGTATGTATGTCAGTTTATGCGAATGCATATAAACCGACTCAAAATGACATTGGTGAAGATTGCACTACAGAAAACGGGAAATTAGGAACATGGAAAAATGTACGAGTTGAAGAAGAATATAATAATAGTAATTCTCGTGGCACTTCCGAGTCTGGTTCAGTAACTATAGGAGGAAGATTTGGAACAAGAGATTCATATGTGGAAGGGAACATCTCTGGTTCTGGATCCAGTTCTAATTCATCAACATCTGGAAAATCAGAGAAAATTATATATGATGATATTCGTTGCATTGAGGATAAAAATGCAAATTTACCTAAACAAAGTCCTGTTCGTGGTTGGTAAAAACAAAGATTAAATCCCAATAGGGAAAGGTCTAAAACTTCGATTGTGAGGGCAGCTAAATTTAGTTGCCCTCTATTTTCATTTTAAGTACTCATTTTTTACACCCACAAGCTCCTCAGCACATCGAGCGATTGCATTTGCGATAGCGAACTGTAGTGAATTGTGTAGTATTCAAGTATTTTATCAAGGAGATTATTTCGCTGAATGCGATTAAACTTGTAAAATCGCATATTGTCAAAGGTGATGCGCGACATCATTGCAACGACACGAGCATCATCACCCGACAAATATTTATGATGCAAAGGAGGAGTCATCCTAAATCGCCCCTCTTGCATATCAAATACGGCTCCATCTTGATATGTCGATATATCCGGTTCTATTCCAATAAACCGTCCCAATTGATAGAGAAAACATAAATGAAAATTGGCCACACCCTCATTCATCACATCAAATCGCGTTATGGCTTCAACCAAAAACGCAAACGTGGCATTATCGCTTTGGCTCTCTCGCATCACTACATTAAGCACATCGGCGATAAATAGTGCAATGGTCCCTTTCATAGGATTAGAGTGAATGCCATGCAAAGGTAATGAGATTTTAACATCACGCATAGTGTGTAGTTCACTATTTGGCTTTATATTAGCTACACACTCAAAGATGCTCAACGGCATGAGCAATGCTCGACGACGATTGGCCTCTCTCCCATTTCCTGCCGGCACAAGAAATGACAGCCGTCCCATTTCAAGCGAATATACACTCAAAATCGAATGTTTGTCATTATATTTTATCGTGCGTAAAGCTACGCAATGTAATGGTTGATACATCTTTTACTTTCCCAGTTATCATTAGGATGAATAGAGTATCAAAGTTAATAAAATCGAGCCAAATGCACCCCATTCAATACACAAAAACCAAAAAATCACATTATTTTTTTGCCTTTTCTATTAAAATATTTGCACATGTAAAAATTTGTCCCTAAATTTGCACTCGCAATTTTGGGAAATCCCTAATGGCCCATTCGTCTATCGGTTAGGACGCAAGATTTTCATTCTTGAAAGAGGAGTTCGATTCTCCTATGGGCTACAATTTAATAAACAATAACTTAAAGATTTAAAGATTTATTTATAATGGCAAATCATAAATCATCTGAAAAGAGAATTCGTCAAACAAAGACTCGCAACGCTCGCAATCGTTATTATGCTAAAACAGCTCGCAATGCCGTTCGTCGTCTTCGTGCTATGACCGACAAAACCGAAGCTACTGAAGCATTCAAAAAAGTTAGCGCTATGCTTGATCGTCTTGCTTCTAAAAAGACTATCTCTAAAAACAAAGCAGCTAACCTTAAAAGCAAGCTTGCTCACCACATCAGCAAAATCTCTGCTTAATATAGCAGCCTGATATTTGTTGGCCCATTCGTCTATCGGTTAGGACGCAAGATTTTCATTCTTGAAAGAGGAGTTCGATTCTCCTATGGGCTACCTCAAAGCATCTATCCTACAAAGGTAGATGCTTTTGGTGTTTTTATTGCTGATTATTAGCAGAGAACTAAAAAATTCTTTGTAAATTTGCGTAATTTTACATTTTACCACTATGAATATATCATATAACTGGCTTAAAGAATATGCCGACTTCAACCTCACCCCCGAGGAACTTGGAGCCGCCCTCACATCTATCGGACTCGAAACCGGTGGCATTGAAGAAGTTGAATCAATTCGTGGAGGATTGAGAGGCATCGTAATTGGCAAGGTTCTCACATGTGAAGATCACCCCAATAGCGACCACCTACACATCACAACCGTTGACCTTGGCAATGGTGAACCTACACAAATCGTGTGTGGCGCGCCTAATGTTGCAGCCGGCCAAACAGTTGTTGTTGCAACCGTAGGAACTACCCTTTATGATGGCGACCAAGAATTTCAAATCAAAAAATCAAAAATTCGTGGAGTTGAATCATTTGGTATGATTTGTGCCGAAGACGAGATAGGCATTGGCAAATCTCACGACGGAATCATCGTACTCAACGACGAGGTGAAACCCGGCACTCCTGCTGCCGAATACTATAATCTCTCCAGCGATTATGTGCTTGAAGTCGATCTTACACCTAACCGCATCGACGCAGCTTCTCACTATGGTGTAGCCCGTGATCTTTGTGCATGGTTATCACAAAACAAAGGCGATACAAAACCACATCGTCCATCGGTGGACGCATTCAAAGTTGATCGCAAAGACGGAGCCGTTGAAGTTGTAGTTGAAAACACCGAAGCTTGTCCACGATATGCCGGTGTGACTATTCGCAACATCAAAGTAACCGAAAGCCCTCAATGGTTAAAAGACCGCTTGACTGCGATTGGACAACGCCCAATCAACAGCATAGTTGATATCACCAACTATTTGCTCCATGCAATGGGACAACCTCTCCACTGCTTCGACCTTGACAAGGTAAAAGGAGAAAAAATCGTAGTGCGCAACTGCGCTGAAGGTACTCCATTTGTGACTCTCGATGAAGTAGAGCGCAAACTCAATAGCGCCGACTTGATGATTTGTAATGCCGAAGACCCAATGTGTATTGCAGGGGTATTTGGAGGTCTTGATTCGGGGGTTACCGAAGAAACAACTTCAATTTTCTTTGAAAGTGCCTATTTCAATCCTACTTCTGTTCGCAAAACTGCTCGCCGTCACGGACTCAACACCGACTCTTCATTCCGTTTTGAACGTGGTGTTGACCCCAACAACACCATCTATGTGTTGAAACTTGCGGCTTTGATGGCACAAGAAATTGCAGGAGGTAAAGTGTGTGGCGAAATCGTTGATATCTATCCAAACGAAATCAAACCATTCCCCGTTACACTTTCTTACAAATACCTCAACAACCTTATTGGCAAAGAATTACCTACCGAAACAGTTGATAACATTCTTCGTTCACTCGAAATCGAGATTAAGAACCGTCGCGATGGAGAACTCGACCTTGAAGTTCCTACCTATCGCGTTGATGTGCAACGCCCTTGCGATGTTGTTGAAGATGTGTTACGCATATATGGCTACAACAATATCGAGTTTGACAATACCCTCCATGCAACACTATCTTTTAAAACATTTACCGATAGTGCCAATGACCTTCGTGAACTCATCAGCAACCAATTGACTGCTATTGGGTTCAATGAAATCCTCAACAATTCTCTTACTGCCGAAGGTTACTATGAAGGGTTAACTCAATATCCGGTCAATAATTGTGTCAAACTTCTCAATCCATTGAGCAACGATCTCAACGTAATGCGTCAAACATTGCTTTTTGGCGGACTTGAATCACTCTCTCACAACATCAATCGCCGTTCAAGCGACTTGATGATGTATGAGTTTGGTAATGTTTATCACTTCAACCCCGAAGCCCAATCAACAAACGAAGCGCCACTTGCTCCATATAGCGAATCAGAGCGTTTAGCATTGTGGCTCACCGGCAACATTCGCCAAGGCAACTGGGGACGCGCAGAAGAAGCTGCAACCATCTATGATCTTAAAGCAATCGTGGCAAATATATTTGCACGTCTCGGCATCTCAACTCGCGAAATAGCATTGACCGACGGCAACGAAGAGATATATAGTGCATCAATCAACATCGCCACTCGTGCCGGAAAACAACTCGGTTCGATGGGTATAGTGGCAAAAGCAATCCTCAAAAAGACCGAAATCAAACAAGAAGTATTGTTTGCCGAACTTGATTGGAATGCACTTGTAAAACTTTCACTCAAAAAGAAAGTAACGTTCGCTCCATTACCCAAAACACAACCTGTGAAACGTGACCTTGCACTACTCATCGACAAAACGGTTACAATGGCACAAATCGAAGCCGTGGTAAGAGAAAGCGAACGCAAGTTGCTCAAAGATGTAACCCTCTTCGACGTGTATGAAGGTAAGAACTTGCCCGAAGGAAAGAAATCATACGCTATCGCAATGACTATTCAAGATGACGAAAAAACACTCCAAGACAAGCAAATCGAAGCAGTGATGAACAAAATCATTACTAACCTCGAAAAACGTCTTGGCGCATCACTCCGATAACAAAATAATTAACAACTAAAAATTAAAATATCACAATGGGAAGAGCCTTTGAATATCGCAAAGCAAGAAAACTCAAACGCTGGGGCAATATGTCTCGCACATTTACTCGTATCGGCAAAGAAATCACCATCGCAGCTAAAGCAGGTGGTCCCGACCCCGACACCAACCCTCGCTTACGCGCTTTGATGCAAAATGCAAAAGCAGCAAACATGCCTAAAGATACCGTAGAACGCGCTATCAAAAAAGCAACCGAAAAAGACACCGGCGACTATAAAGAAATCATTTACGAAGGATACGGACCTTTTGGTATCGCTATCGTTGTAGAAGCCGCAACCGACAACAACACTCGTACTGTTGCCAATGTGCGCTCTTATTTCAATAAATTTGGTGGTAGCCTTGGCACATCAGGCAGCTTGACATTCCTTTTCGAGCATAAATGTACATTCCACGTTGTTGCTAAAGAAGGCGTTGACCTTGAAGAACTTGAGCTCGAGCTTATTGACTTTGGCGTTGATGAAATTGACTTCGACGAAGAAGAAAACGAAATCGTATTGTCAGCTCCATTTGAATGTAACTCTGATATCCAAAAATATCTCGAAGAAAACGGCTTTGAAATCAAGAGTTCTGAGTTTGTGCGCATTCCGAACGACCTCAAAGAAGTTACCGAAGAACAACGCACCCAACTCGAAAAACTTCTTGAAAAATTCGAAGACGACGACGACGTTCAAAACGTGTTCCACAATATGAAAGAAGAGGAATAATCGTAAATTCGATTATTTAAGAATAAAACCACAAGCAAAATTCACGGCTTGTGGTTTTCTTTTTACAGCAAAATCACTATATTTGCATTATACTAATCAATATTATACACAATGAAACAGCAAGTAGTATTTAGCAAATTTTGCATTATTACCACCCTTGCGTGCCTCGCGTTGTTTGTGGGGTGCACGTTTATTATCCCTGAAATATGGGGGCAAATTGGTTGGTGTACATTTATCTCAATCCTACTCATCATTTGCCTATGCTATATGCCCATGAGCATTGGTGCCGACGAAAATGCTATCTATATCAATCGCAGTTTGAAAATCAAGACAATAGCTCTTGTTAATGTAAAATTAGTAAAATTATGTCCTCCCACAATGGGTGCTATCCGCATATGTGGCAGTGGAGGCTTCTTAGGTCATTGGGGTTGGTTTCAAGAACGTGACCTCGGTAAATATTTTGCCTACTATGGCAAATCATCGGATTGCTTCCTTGTAGAACTTAAAAACGGCCACAAATATATCCTCGGCTGCAAAAATGCCCCCGAAATGGTGGAATATATCAATTCCCACATCAAATAATCATCGCTTAGTTAATAGTTATTTAATTATTATATATGCATCGTTATTAATCTCAAATAGCGGTGCATAATTTTGTGATTTATTTGACTTAATGCGATAAAATGTGTAACTTCGCAATTCATATTACAATTAATAATGATTGAGATACGCGACATAGAAAAAAGTTATGATTCACTACAGGTTTTAAAAGGGATAAGCCTTGATATAGTACCTGGAGAAGTTGTGTCAATCGTAGGTCCAAGTGGAGCAGGAAAAACCACCCTTCTACAAATTATTGGATCGCTCGATCGTCCCGATTCCGGGTCTGTAAAATATGACAATACCGACATTTTTACTCTTAAAGAAGCTCAGCTTGCGCGTTTTCGCAATAAAAATATAGGTTTTGTATTTCAATTTCATCAACTATTGCCCGAATTTACATTGCTTGAAAATGTAGCAATGCCGGCTTTAATAGGTGGAATCAGTCGCACCGGTGCTTACGAGCGCGCAAAAGCACTAATCAATTATCTTGGACTGAAAGAGCGCGAAAGCCATCGTCCTGCCGAACTATCAGGAGGTGAGCGCCAACGCGCAGCCGTAGCCCGTGCTCTTATCAATAACCCTAAAGTGATTCTTGCCGACGAACCTTCGGGCAGCCTTGATTCAAGAAATCGAGAAGAATTACATAAACTTTTCTTTGACTTGCGACGCGATATGAACCAAACATTCGTTATTGTAACCCACGACGAATCTCTTGCAGCCGACTGCGACCGAATTATCAAAATGCGCGACGGACAAATCGTTGACATAATCAAAAATCAAAAAAACAAATAACCAACAACTCTATGAAGCAATTAAGCAACTTTTTATTAATATTATTTATGAGCTTTGCTTTTATAGCTTGCTCAAACGATGATAAAAATAACGAGCCCGACTTAACGGGAAACGAAATATACGATATTGTTACATTTGTAGGAAATCCACAAAGCAATAACAACAACTCGGTATTTCAGTTCCAAAAAGAGAACGACTCTCGACTAACAACACTTCGAGCAACAAATATTGCACTCGACTCCACTACTATCAAAGTAAACACCCGACTACTTTTGGCTTATAACCCCGAATCAGGGATGCATAATGTCGATGACAATATTACCGTAAAAGGCTACTCGATTGTGTTTAACGACTCCATTCGCACCGGCGATATAACAAAATTACCTAACTGGGACTTCAATCCTATCTTTGTCAATTCAATATTGCGTTCAGGCACATATCTCAATATCCATTGTGGACTAACCTGCTCATATGAACCATCCGGATTCATTCTATTGATTGACGCAGAAACTATCAACAACCCAATGCCCGATGTATATCTATCTTATCAAAAAGGCGATGATCGGGAAAGCTATAATAAAGAATTTTACGCTTCAATTGACATTTCCAACCTTTGGAATCGCCCATCTTGCAAAGGCTTTACTTTGCACGTAAACGACTCAAACTTTGGGAATAACACGATTGAATTTAAGAAAATAACATTAACCCCAATGCAATAAATAACTAAAAACATATTATAACATCATGGAACAAAAAAAGAATGAAATAAAAATAGAACTCACTCCCGAGGTTGCTAATGGTCACTATGCCAACCTTGCAGTAATTTCACACTCAGCTGGCGAATTTTTCCTCGATTTCATTGCTGTGGCTCCAAACATGCCTCAAGCTAAAGTGCAATCTCGCATCATAATGACTCCTGAAAACGTGAAGAATCTATTGTTTGCCCTTCGCGACAATGTGCAAAAATATGAATCTACCTTTGGCGAAATCGAACGCAAAATGCCTAAAAACGGCAACCAAGGCAACGGAGGCAACGATATTCCCAACCCATTCATGGCTTAATAATCTGCTCCTACAATTATGATTGAACATAACTTATTTATATACAACACTCTCACCCGTCGCAAAGAGTTATTCAAACCCATTCATGAAGGCAAAGTGGGAATGTATGTGTGTGGGCCCACAGTTTATGGCGACGGACACTTGGGACACGCTCGCCCGGCTATCACTTTCGACATCTTATTCCGTTATCTCAACCACCTCGGATATAAAGTGCGTTATGTGCGCAACATCACCGATGTGGGACACCTCGAACATGATGCCGACGATGGCGAAGACAAAATTGCAAAGAAAGCTCGTCTTGACCAATTAGAGCCAATGGAAGTGGTGCAACACTACCTCAATCGCTACCACAAAGCGATGGAAAAACTCAACGTGTTGCCACCATCTATCGAGCCACACGCATCGGGTCACATTATCGAGCAAATCGAATATATCAAAAAAATTCTCGAAAGTGGCTATGCCTACGAAAGTCAAGGGTCAATTTATTTTGATGTGCCTAAATTCAATCAAGACTTCCCCTATGGCAAACTCTCAGGTCGCAATGTAGAAGAATTGCTCTCAACCACTCGTGCCCTCGACGGACAACAAGAGAAACGCAATCCTGCCGACTTTGCTCTTTGGAAAAAAGCAGCTCCCGAACATATCATGCGTTGGTCATCTCCTTGGAGCGACGGTTTCCCCGGCTGGCACCTCGAATGTTCTACTATGGGCGAAAAATACCTTGGCACACAATTTGACATTCATGGTGGTGGCATGGACCTTATGTTCCCTCACCACGAGTGCGAAATCGCTCAATCAGTGGCTCACAACGGTAAAGAAACGGTAAAATATTGGATGCACAACAATATGATTACCATCAACGGTCAAAAAATGGGTAAATCGCTTGGCAACTTCATCACTCTCGATGAATTTTTCACCGGTTCACACCCTCTTTTGACTCAGGCATATACACCAATGACCATTCGTTTCTTCATTCTTCAAGCTCAATATCGTAGCACAGTCGATTTCAGCAACGAAGCATTGCAAGCATCTGAAAAAGCCCTCAGTCGCATGCTTGAAGGCTGGAAACGCTTGCAAGAACTCACTCCGAGCGAAACATCTACCATCGACGTGAGTGGCTATGAAGCGAAATGTTACGAAGCAATGGACGATGACCTAAACACCTCAATTGTGATTTCTCACCTTTTTGATGCGTGTCGTGTCATCAACCAAGTAAACGACGGCAAAGCATCGGCTACAGCAGAAGATATCGAAACATTGAAGAAGCTATTTAATACCTTCTTGGTTGACATTTTGGGCATTCGCACCGAAACAATCACTACCGGCGAAGGAAACGAAGATGCACTCCGTCCATTTGAGCAAGCTGTTGATTTCATTCTTGAAATGCGTCGCACTGCCAAAGCCAACAAAGATTGGGCAACCAGCGACCTCATTCGCGACCGCCTCGCTCAAATAGGCTTCGACGTCAAAGACACCAAAGACGGCTTCGAATGGTCGATTAAGAAATAGATAACATTCTATCTATAACATTAGACCTCTCACCTTAAAATGTGGGAGGTTTTTATTTGCCATTAAATCAAAAAAATCATACCTTTGTCTTAATATTAATAATATAAACATAAAACCATTATTATCATGAAGAAATCAGCGATTATAGCCGCAATGCTTGGTGCTTGTGCTTTGACGTCAAATGCTCAAGCAATTTATGATTACCTTTCAGAAAAGGCTCCTGAAGCTTATAAGTATAACGATTATTACTATCAACGTGCTTCACACTTTGCCGAACTACCGGTTGACGGCGATGATATTATCATTCTCGGTAATAGTCTTAGCGATAACGGTCGTTGGAATGAAGCATTCGACGATGCCAACATCAAAAATCGTGGTATCATCAGCGACGTTGTGCAAGGCGTTTCCGACCGACTTGAACTCATCACCAAAGGAAATCCCAAAAAGATTTTCCTCCTCATCGGCGTTAACGATGTGTCGCACCATCTCACTCCCGACAGCATCACCACTGCCGTCGAAAAACTAATCATGAAAATCAAACAACAAACACCTACTACTGAAATCTATCTTCAAAGCTGGTTGCCAATCAATAACGACTTCAAACGTTATAAAAATATGATTGGTAAAGAGATGGTTATCTTCCATGGCAACGTGATGCTTGAGCAAGTGGCACGCCGTCAAGGTGTTACCTGGATAAACCTTTTCCCTGCGTTTGCCGATAAAGAAATGAAGCTCCCCAAACACCTCACTAACGACGGTCTTCACCTCAACGATGCAGGTTATCGCATTTGGTGTCAAGAGATTGCAAAATATATCAATCCTAACGTAAAATTTAATCCCAATGACCTCTATCCTATCGACAGCGAAGATATAGTGTTAGTAGGAAACCAACTCATTGGTGGACCTGAATGGCATGAATTACTCGGTAATGCCAATGTAAAATCTCGCAACTCATGGGCAGATGTTGTTAATGGTCTTCCCTCTCTTGCTAAAAATGTTGCAAAGAAAGCTCCTAAACAAATCGTACTTCTCCCAAGCTACAACGGCAAAAATCTCGCCAAAGGTCATAACTTAAGTGGCGATTTCCATGCCGACTCTATCGTAGCATACGTTGACCAAGCAATCAAAAACATCAAAGAAATCTCTCCTAACACATCAATCGTGCTTCAAAGCCTCATGCCGGTAAACTCTACCTACGAGAAATATGCCGACTTCAAAGGCACTGCTAAAAAAGTTAAAGCTGCCAACAAAAAACTCCAAAAGTTGGCAAAGAAACACAAAATCGAATGGGTAGATGTATATCCTGCTATGATTGACGAAAACGGCGACCTCAAAGCCGAATACACCAACGACGGTTTCAAACTCATGGGCAAAGGCTACACTGCTTGGGGTAATATGCTTAAAACTGTGATTAAGTAAAATACAATTCCAATAACAATATAATAGCGAGCAGTAAAACACTGTTCGCTATTTGTTTTATTTGGCATCATCGCCATTTATTTCCTATTAATAAGGAAATTGTTTTAATATTTTTCGCTTGATGACATTTCTTCAAGGGGTTTGCGTTGATGTTGGCGATGGGCATCGGCGGCATAGCCGAGCGACACTACCATCAACACTCGTTTTGAGCGAGGAATTTCAAGAATCTTTCGCATCTGTTTTTCATCAAACCACCCAAGAATACACGAGCCCAATCCCTCTTGCGTAGCAGCCAAGGTGATATGCGACGACACAATGCCACAATCTATCAATGGGAAATGCTTGTTTTTAATCCACCCACCCAATCGTGCTGTAAAATTAGGTGATTCTTGCACTATTACGATAAAAGCTGTGGCTTGTTCTGCCCATTTGTTCATCCCTATCGAAGTCAGCGCATGAGCCACCTCTTTGCGACGATTGATATCTGTTACCGTAATGAGATGCCATGGTTGAGAATTACATGCCGAAGGTGCCAAACGAGCAGTCTCAACGATACGTGCAAGTTTGGCTGGCTCCACCTCTCGGGTGTAATCATAAGCACGACAACTCTGACGAGCCTCTACAAGGTCATAAAAGTTATCCAAAGGCATCGGTTTATTTATTTTGAAATTCCATCAAACGGCTCAAATATTTGCCAATGATGTCAAATTCAAGATTCACACGAGTACCGGCAACGATATTTTTGAAATTGGTGTGTTCAAATGTGTAAGGGATAATTGCCACTCTAAAGCTGTCGCATTCCGAATCACATACAGTGAGACTCACACCATTCACTGTTACCGAACCTTTTTCAACAGTTACATAACCTTTTGAAGCCATTGCAGGGTCAACAGCGTAAACAAACTTATAATAACGGCTACCATCGACTTCCTCTACACTTTCGCACACAGCAGTGCAATCGACATGACCTTGCACTATGTGTCCATCAAGACGCCCATTCATCAACATGCTACGCTCAAGGTTTACCAAATCACCCACCTTTAATCCTCCAAGATTACTACGATCGAGAGTTTCTTGAATAGCTGTTACAGTGTAGCTATTATCATTGTTTAATGACACTACGGTAAGACACACGCCATTGTGAGCCACCGATTGGTCGATTTTCAACTCATTAACAAACGAGCAAGTCAACGACAAATGCACGTTACCACCATCACGCTCTATAGCCACCACCTTAGCAGCTTCTTCAACTATTCCTGAGAACATATTTATTTATAGTTTTTAGTTCAAAATCATTTTTCACTACAAAAATAATTAATAGTATTGATAGTAGAAAATTATATCTATATCTATTAAAAATGAAAGTGCACTACTTCACAGCAGCACACCTCCCTCATAACCAAAATTCAAGTATATATAATTTACTTTAACAAAACTTCATTGTTTTATTATTTACGCTATAAGCTAACTTCATTACAAAAACATTTATTTTACTTGGGTATTTGTTTTGCACAATCAAAGAGAAAAAATGGGGAATTTCATTTGAATTATTATAAAATTCACCTCTCCACTCCCAAATATTTTTACGTTTTTGCTTATGTTATACAAAATTAATGATTTAATTCCTGAAATTTACTTAATTAATAGCAATAATTATTAAACTAAGCCAAAATCTTCTCTTTATTGCACAATCTACAATGTTTTATTAATTTTGTAACAGATAATATTATACCATATTTACAATGTACAAATCTAAAATCAATAAAACTTTAGCAACGATAGCACTTTTGCTATCTGCATCTTTAGCTTCTTGGGCTAATAACGGAGTAATTTCTATCACAACTCCTTCAGGTCGTGTAGTAACAGTTTCTGCAATCAACGACAACATCATAAAAGTTTCCAACTATGCAGATGGGGAAGCGATTCCTAAATCTCAGTCAGCTATACTTGCTCCTCAAAAGTTTAACGGAGAAATTCTATCACAAGGAAATATCAAAATGCTCACCACGCCATCGGGAGTGATTGTTGTTTTGAATGGCAACGATGGCAGCATTTCAATTAATGCCGGAAACGACCGCATGATTGCCGACAATGGTATTCGCACAATTATCAATGGCAAGCAACAACTTTCGCTCGCAACATCAGGCGTTGGGTCATACTATGGAGCAGGCGAACGTGGTCATAGCCTACCTCTCAACGGAGATACGCTTGTGATGTATAACAAGCAAAACTACAGCTATATGAAGGGCGAAAAGCGCATTAATCAGATGAATATCACAATGCCATTGTTTGTTTCTTCAAATGGCTACGCTGTGCTTTTCGACGACTATGCGGCTGCTGAAATGATTATGGGTAACCCGGTAAAATACATCACCGAAGGGAAAGAGCCGGTATCATACTATTTCATCAATGGTGGAGGCACTCTCGAAGGGGTGATGAAAGAATACACACTTCTCACCGGTCGACAAGAACTACCCCCATTCTGGGCTATGGGATATATAACCTCTAAATATGGATATCGCACCGAAAGTGAAACTCGTGGAGTGATTGACACTCTCAAACGCGAGGGATATCCCGTTGACGGCATTGTGCTCGACCTCTATTGGTATGGGAAAGAGCAAGATATGGGACGCCTTTCATGGGATCCCGACCAATGGCCCTCCCACAAAAAGATGCTCTCCGACCTCAAAAAGAAAGGTGTAAACACAATCATCATATCTCAACCCTACGTTTTAACCAATGGTCGTGCCATCGACAACTATAACGAGCTTTCAACCAAAGGTATGTTCTGTCGCGACTCGGTAGGCAACACTCACGAAGTAACTATTTGGGTAGGTTCGGGCGGCATGTTCGACGTATCTAACCCAGATACTCGCAAATGGCTTCGCGACCGATATAAACTTCTCACCGATGAAGGTGTAGGTGGTTGGTGGGGCGACCTCGGCGAACCCGAAGTTCACCCATTCTCAATCTACCACCACAACGGAAAAACTGCACGCGAATATCATAACCTTTATGGCAATGAATGGAGCCGTATCATCTATGACCTTTATAAAGAAGAATATCCCGACACTCGATTGATGACAATGATGCGTGGTGGCACAGCCGGTTTGCAACGTTTTAGCGTTTATCCATGGTCAACCGACGTGTCTCGCTCATGGGGAGGCTTGCAACCTCAAGTAACAATTATGCTCAACTCAGGCTTGAGTGGCATGGGATATATGAGCCATGATGTAGGTGGCTTTGCTATCGACCCGGCCAACCCTGTTGACCCCGAACTATATGTGCGTTGGTTGCAACTCGGCACATTCTCGCCAATTCTCCGCACTCACTCACAACAAGTGGCAGAGCCTTATAAATATCCCGAACAACGCGATATCATTATCGGGCTCATCAACGAACGTTATCGTTGGCTACCTTACAACTATACCCTCGCCTACGAAAATGCGTCACAAGGGCTCCCAATGGTGCGTCCACTTAACTTCTACAGCAAGCAAAACACCCGCTTCGACAATATTGACGACCAATATCTATGGGGACGTGACGTGATGGTTGCTCCTGTGATGACACAAGGTGCGACTTCACGCAACATAACCTTCCCTTGCGGTCAATGGGTTGACTACAACAACCCCACAAAAACATATAATTGTGGCGAAACCGTTGAATATGCGGCTCCTCTTGAAGTGTTGCCAATGTTTGTGCGTGCCGGGGCATTCATTCCTCAAGCCGACTATAAAATGAGCAATACCGTCGACTACACCAACGATTGCTACACTGTGAAATATTTCCCGGTTGACGGAGTAAAATCAAGTTACACAATGTTTGAAGACGACCGTAAATCAACTCGTTCACTTGCCGACAATGCTTATCGCCTCATCACATTCACCGGCGATGCAACTGCCAATGCAACTACTATCACCCTCAAAAGTGAAGGCACCTATGCCGGAGCAAAAGCATCAAAGAAAATGATAATCGAGCTCAACGGCATCACCGCCAAGCCCGCAAGTGCAACCCTTAACGGCAAAAAAGTCTCAATAAAATACAACGCCAAAACCTCAACCGCTACAATCACCTTCAACTGGGACGTAGCCAACGAAGCCACAATCGTTGTAAACAAATAAAAAGAAATCAAACACAAAAAAGCCTATGCCATGAGCATAGGCTTTTTATTTTCTCTTATCTCAAAAACGTTTTAATGGGGGTTATTCTGAGATTTGGGATTATTTTCAATACTCCAAAGTCCAATTAGTTCCGGCTGTCAAATTTGTCCAATATGTTTGATCCACTAGTTTTCCGTAATAATCATACACATCAGCATACAATGTATTAGTATATAAGTATATTGGACCTCGGAAATGAGTTGTACTTAATTCTCCTAAATCAATTTTGTACATTATTTTCCCATCTTTATCCTTCTCATATACTACAAATCGCCGTGAACCACCAGTAATTTTTTGATTACTAATAATTGCTGTTGCGGCATTTCTATCCAATTTGTATTTACGAGTTTCGCCCTTATATTCAATTTCCATTGTGCTTCCGGTAAATTTTTTCAAATACATTGTAATGGCTACACCTGTACTGGCATTGGTTAAATATATCTCATTGGAACCACCTCCATCAAACGCGTTGAAATTGAGTTTATCCAAGTATTGCCATCGAGCAACTGCAATCCAATATCAAGCAAATGCAAGTAGAACATCGCAGGGCAATGATGAATAAGGATAACGAGCATCGCATGGTTCTCGAAGCAAGGGAGGCCGAGCATAAGGAGGAGACCAACATCCTCAATTCAATAATCAATACTGCTCATCGTTGGTACCCCGATTTTGCTCATCTCCTAAGATTGGAACGCCTCGCCAAGCAAATAGGACTTTCGGCTATGGAGTTTGCTGAGCTGATTAAGGGTAGGATTGTGAACTTTACAGGGCGACTATTCTCCTCGGAGCATAACCGATGGTTTGCTACGGATAATACCCCCTTGCAGATTTTGCGAGATAACGACAAGCGACTAACCTTAACCGCAAATAGAATACCTCTCAGCCAATGGTTCAGCGAGCAATACGACAAGTTTCGACAATCAATCCGCCAGCCTATACAGCCGAAAAGAAGCAGAGGTATGAAGATGTAACAATAATGGCGACCGCAAGTGGTCGCCATTGTTCATTTTATTCCAAGAGTACTATATTTTTGTATCTGATAGATATTGCCTTACAAGTTTATATCCCATATAAATGGTATATCCTCCAATAAGCATAGTAAACGCTGTTGTTACTACTAATAGCCACAATAAAATTGTATTATCAAAGATGAATGATAGTCGCATACCCACCCAACACAATATATCCATAAAGATAGAAATGTGTAGTAATACAAAACATTTCTTATTGATGTTTGCTAAACGTCTTATATATGATATAGCAAAACTCTTCCTTTGGTTAATCAATGGTGTCGCACCACCTAATTTTATTTGCTCTGCAATTAGCTTCAATTCATCTTTTTTACTTATAATGAATGAATATAGCAATGTAAGAATTGACAGCAAAATACCTATGAGCGTTAAATACAACGTCCATAAATCTGAAAAGCAATCTTGCATAAATTCTACACAAATAGTATACTCATTCATTACTTAAATAATTAGTCAATACAGCACTAAGTTTCTCTACTATGAAATCTGAATCATGAACTTTTGTGTCAAGTTCGGTTTGAGTGATAGCAGAAGTTGCATTAAAGATTTTTTCGGCCGTTTCCTTTAATTCTTCACTTGCCTCGTTAATCAGCTCACGTTTAATTCTATATTCTTTCTTTCCTATAACGATTCGAGTATCTTTTTGTTGATAGTCTTCATCGTCAGTTTTATCAGCCAATAATTCTACCATCGTTTCACGAGGTATATTTTTAAATAACCTATCTTTTTTCTTTTCAAGTTTTTGTGTACACAAATATTCTCTATACTTGACATCAACATCATTTTCAGCATCAGAGATACTTCGATATTTGATCTGTAGTTCAGGGATTGTTGAAATATCTTTCAACTCATCAAATATCATCGGCATTTTAATGTTTTGAATTGGAATCTCAAGTATCTTATTAACGACAATCTTTGCTAATCTGCAAACTTCACCATTGTCTTTTGTTGGATCTTCATATACTAATAAAAGGAAGTAGCATGTATATGTTTCAGCACTTAATCCTTTTATTCGTGGATATAAAAGAACATAGTTTGTATCACTACCAATTTTATTGTCTTTTGTTATTTGTATCTTTTCATTGGCTTCAAAATAACCATCATACATATTGGTGTTAAATGCTGATATTTGCAAAAGCAATGCTGGTACATCTTCGATTGTAATGTCGTGACATGTTATGCCATTTATCACCGTTTGCTTCGTTTTGTTCCTATTTGAAGAGCTTATAGGTGTGGAAAACCTTGAAAGTTTACCTTTTATCATTTGTATCATGTCATTATATGACACATTTTCAAATAGCCCAACTGTTTGATCCAGCATAGTTGTCGTATATACTGGAACTTTTATGTTGTATGATTTTTCTTTGGTTTCTTTTTTCGCCATTGTATGTCACATTACAAATTTAAGCCATCGTTAAAATCATTTATGAATTGAGGAGGTACAGTTGCTAATATCTGTGGTATATTTTGTCTAGTGCCTCGTACATAGTGATGGTCTGTGTACAAATTTTCCACGAAACTATTACAATTAACACGATATAAAACATTTCCAACTCCTGCAGTTAGTTTCAATGTGCCAATATTATTTGGCTTAGGGCTTCTAAACTTGATTCGCCCTTCACTTCCCCAGGCACCTTGTTGTTCATTATGTTCCCATGCTAACTCGGTACTTCCATCTGACTTTGCAAGATATCCTAATAATCTATAATATTCGTGTTCATCTGCAAACTGAACTTGTCCTATTGAACCAAAACTTTGTCTATACATATTATGCTACATTATAAATTTGAACCAATTTTGTCTTTATATCATTGAATGACAATCCTGTACTAAACTCAGCGGTTAATCCTGTGTTTATCACATGCACAAATGACTCTTTACGATAATACTTCTCTCCAAATCGTAATAAAGAGTTCTCTATGCTATCCGCTTTAGCCAAAAGGCAAACCAACTGATAATCTTTATTGACCTGTTGGGTCTTATTATTTGGATGAGCCTTTGTGTTATGTTGAGTTGCTGTGAGCAATATCAAATTCTCAACATAATGTGCAATCTGAGGAAATTGTGATTTTGGGAATATGTGATGCACCTGTGTTGCCTCACCATTGCCCCAACTATCATTTACCTCACTTACTGTATGAATCTTTCTAATCAATGCAATTGCTTTCTGAACATAGTAAGTGTTGATTGCCTCTTGTTTCTCAATCTTTTCAGGTGTCATAGCCTCTTGACGAGTTACAGTTTTATCTTTATCCATATCCCGCCAGTTTTTCTTGTTGTACATCAAATCTGAATAGTAAGTAATCTTACCATTGCTTCCGTGTAGATGATGTTCGGCTGCATACACATTGAATACTTTGTGGAACATACGCCTAATATCCAAACGAGAGTGCGATGGAGTATTACCATTGATTAGGCGGTAATATCGCTCGTAGATTTCATCCCTCGCAGCCACAGGATTTGCGACGCTTTTTTTTGCATACTCTTCAAAGTATTTCATAAAGCCACTATCCAACATTACTTTCATAAAGTAGCAGTACAAGAAGTTGTACGCGTTTCTATCCTTGCGTGAAATGTAGTCCAATAAATCTTCATTGGCAACTGAAAATGTCAATGCACCATCTATCATTTCAACATTAAGGATATGAGCATATGCAAGAAGCTTTAAGGGTTGAGAAAGCACCTTATTGTATTCGTTATAGGCTTTCTTGTCATTAGCCCACGGCTTATTGAAAATAACTTTTGTATTCTGAATGAAATACTGCGTTTCCCATACATCATTTATCACAAATACAGGCTTTGTAGCAACCATATTCATAACACAATCTGCCATAAAGCATACTATGTCTGGAGTACACTTCTGATCCACAAATCTCGCGTCGTGCGATTTGCGTACATCCAAATCAAATTGGCTAAGATATTCGTTAATTACATTTCTCATATCCTTTGCTGTTTGAGTTTTCCAAAAAAGAAAACAGAGTTATTATCAATGTTAAGTGAGCGTGTGCCTAAATTACGGGCAATCGCATAAAATTTCGTAAAACTATCAGTAGCGTAAAATGCCAAATCCTCATTTGTTACGATATCATCGTCTTTTGCCAATGTAAGGATTGCAACAGAGCCGTCAGCAATACATCCTTTTGGCAAGAAGCATGCACGAGGATTATATGTTAGATTAGGGAGCAATACACAATTTGCCTGATTAAGGTATTTTGCAACATCCAATCCCTCAATACTATCAATGTAACAATCATAATCAGGGATATTGACAATCTCATTATTGCCAATATTTCGAGATTTTAGCACCCTAATTTTGCCATTATCCTTTGTAATAGCCTTAGTGATAACTCTGTCTCTATACGCTTTGAATACATTAAACTCCATTTTGTCTGCCACCTCATCAAAAGCCTCATTGCGATAAATTATCCAATATGGGAATCTATCGTCTGTTAGGTATGCTTGCTGATGACACTTAACCTCATCAGTAATATATGACTCTACGAATGTAATCTGGGGCTTCTTTTGGGTGTCAAGAATAAAACAGATGGTTTCTATCTTTACTCCCTTGAATCCTTTTTCTCCGAAGTCAATTATGCGAGAGATATTTTTCTCTTTCAGAAGTGTACGTGTTGCATCAAACTCAGGAGCATTTATTAGGCTCTTGGGGACTATCAATGATACAACATTGCCAATTCTCATTGCTTTCTCAATGAAGAATGAGAAGATATTATTAGTATCCTTGTTGGATGCCTCAATCTTGTATTTTGCCAGCAACTGTTTCTCTTTTGTTAGCTTCTTGTATGGAGGGTTTCCGACAACAATATCATACTTCTTGTCGAAGTTATGCAACAAGAAATCTGCATTGATGTAATTGATGTGGATATTGTTAGGCACATCAATCTTTGCAACCAGCTCTTTCAATATTTCTAAACTGTTTGCATCAATATCTACCACGTCAATATTAACAGACTGCACGCCAGCATACTTCAAGATAAGGGCAGGCAAGAAATTACCCACACCAATTGATGGCTCTAAAATATTTAGCTCCGTATAGTTCTTTGCATCAGGCAAACTCTTGACAATGGTGTAGCATATATCCTGTCTAGTATAATAAGCCGCATTGTCTTCTCTTTGGGCATTTGCCAACTCCGCAATTTTAGACAATTCAGCAAAGTCATAATGGCTATTGCCTCTAATATAGTCCACCAAACAAAAATGTGTAGCCAAATTCTTTTTGTCTATCAATACCTTTATATCCTGTTCAGACAAAGTTGGCTTGCATAATATTTTACGAACCTTAGCTGCAATCTGTTTGAATATAACGGTTGGTACCGCCTCGCCCAAGTTTTGGCGTATGTTCATTTCCTCTTTTTTCAAGAATGCTTCTTTCTCTTTTAATGACATTCTGTTTAACTCATCAAAAGGAATGTCGCTCCAGTTAAAAGATGAAGGAACAGACATCATAAGCATAACCTCCCTAATACTGAACACTCTGTTATCAACAGGATGAACAGTATTCTGACTTGCCATAATATCGTTACGAGTGTGAATACAAGGTGCTACCTTATCCCAATACTGACGAGTATATTTGTCGCCATTCTTACGGGCGTTGTACACAATAACACCATTCTTTACACTATGCGGTATCTTTGTAATATCGGTATTGTCAAATGCCGATTGCCCCTCCTTAATATCCGCAATCCAAGATTCCATACGAGGCGAATATTTCCTAAAGTTATGATAAATATCATCTTCGGAAATTTCACCCATCTTCTTTAACGATGGCAAATGACCAATAATTTGTCTTAATGTCCTCTCAGGCTGCTTGTCGGGGAAAATATCATATGGAGTGAACTCTTTCAAATCTTTACGAACACCAATAACTAATGTTCTTGTTCGACTTGATGGATTACCATAATCTTTGAAGTTTACGACTTGATAGAGGATATTGTATGCTCCCGATAAGTTAGCCTCAATAGCATCTTTAATTGACTTGTCTTGACCATCAACATCGGTACATACAGATGTAAGGAAAGCTCTAACATTCTCAAATATAAAGAACTTAGGCTTAATCTGTTGTGTCATTTTTATAGACTCAACAACCAACGAGTTGCGTTTTAACTCATCTTTCTTCTTGTGGTTGGCAACAGACATCCCTTGACAAGGAGGCGTTGCAATCAACACATCCAAATCTGTTAGATTAAAACCTCTTTCCCACATTGCTAACTCCGCAAAAACTTTATCTTTCGTTTCTTGCGTAGTCATATCGCCACAAATATATCCGCTGTTATAAACGCATTTCTGATTGAATTTCTGAATCTTCAACCTGCGTTCCAACAACTCAACCGTAGCGACACAATAGAAACCCTCTTCCTTGAAGCCATAGCAACCAACTCCTGCACTACTGAATAGGCTGACATAAGTCCTCAATCCATATGCAGAACGCCTATCTGCTAATAGCATTTCGGGGACTTCCAACTCTGGGTATAATTTTACTTTTGCCATATTAACCTATTCTTCTTAAATTTTCAGCAGCCATTGACAGAGCTTCCGATGCAACAATATGTTCATCAGATACCATATCAGTTACCTTGTCGGCAAGCCATAATGTAAGGAGGTCTGTCATTTCTACATGAAACATCTCCGACAATATTGCGACTTGTTCTTTCTTGGCTCTGCGTTCACCTTTTTCTATCTTACAATATGTTGCAGTATCTATATCAAGAGCAGCCGCAATCTGTCTTTGCGGCATCTGATTTTGAATGCGTAGCTCTTTTATTTTCTCCGTAAACAGCATATTACCTATTTTTGTCTTGACATTATTTGGCAAAGATAGCGAATTTTACTCATTGTTCATACTGCTGAACCGATAAAAATTTCAATTTGTACTGTCGATGCACTAAAAATGAACGCAGACGAAAGAAAATTATCATCATTATCTTTTCGTCTGCATTTCTTTTTGTACCTTTGTTCCATCAAGAGTTATCACATTGAAGCATATCAATGAAGAACTCAGAAATACGAACGGTTGCTATCTCGTTACCCAATTTCCATGCAACCCGAATAACCGTTTAATTCTAAGATAATTGCAAATTCTGCGATTTTTTGCAATAAAAAAGCCTCTAAGTTATCACAACTTTGAGGCTCAAGATTAATAAAATATTGTTTTATCCCATTTTGCCCGTCAGATAGGCTTTGGTACGTTCATCTGAAGAATCAGAAAACATCTTTTGCGTATCATCATATTCTATCAACTCACCAAGATACATAAACATTGAGCGAGACGATATGCGCTTGGCTTGCCCCATATTGTGAGTAACAATAAGTATCGTTACATCGTTTTTGAGTTGCAATAACAATTCTTCGATATGTTTTGTTGCTATTGGGTCGAGAGCCGATGTGGGTTCGTCCATCAACAACACATCAGGTTTTAATGCCAATGCTCGTGCTATACACAATCGCTGTTGCTGTCCTCCCGAAAGGAATGTGCCTTTTTTGTTTAACACATCTTTCACCTCGTCCCACAACGATACGCTTCTCAAACAACTCTCTACAGTTTCTTCACGCTCGTTTTTAGACAAACGAATACCATTGAGAGTAAATCCCGCCAATACATTGTCATAAATGCTCATTGTGGGGAATGGAGTGGGACGCTGAAATACCATTCCCACTTTTCTTCGCACATCAATAGGCTCCATTGTCAATATATCAGCTCCGTTTAGTAATATTTCTCCATCAACATGAATATTAGGATATAGGTTATGCATCAAGTTTACCGCTCGCAGTAATGTGCTTTTTCCACAACCCGACGGTCCCATTATAGCCGTTATTGAGTTTCGTTCAATTTGTGCAGATACGTATTTCACCGCCATTGTCTGCTTGGTATATGACACGCACACTTTTTTAAATTCCAAAATAGGGTTTATGAGTTCCATTTATTTGCAATCTTTTTAGCTGTTAAATTTAAAAACAATACGAATAACAAAAGGAATAACGATGCTCCCCAAATTAGACTTTGGAGATTGGGGTCATTAAAAAACTCCCATATCAATAATGGCACAGCCGAGATAGGTTTATCGATGCTAAATCTTATCATCGAACAGCCTAATGCCGTAAACATCAAAGGAGCAGTCTCTCCTATAACACGCGATACTGCAAGCAACACTCCGGTAAAAATGCCTCCAAAAGCAGCCGGAAGTTGCACTTTTAATATCACTCTTGCATTATTTCCACCTAATGCCAATCCCGCTTCCTTGAGCGATGCCGGGAGTATTTTCATCGTTTCTTCAGTGGAACGAACAATCAATGGTAGCATCATGATAAATAGTGCTACACTGCCTGCTATAGCCGAGTATCCCTTCATGGGCACAACAACCCATATATAAGTGATAATACCTATAATCACCGAAGGTGTACCTTGTAATAAATCGGTAAGATAACTCACCGTCTTGGCAAAACGACTTTTGCCATGTTCGGCAAGATACACTCCACACAGAATCCCGATAGGCACAGCAATCACAACTGCCATACCAAGCATTATTACCGTTCCCACAATTCCATTGGCAATACCTCCGGGAATAGGTTCACCGGCAGCCGTTGCCATCATCGCTTTGTAGGCGGTGGGAGTAGGCTCTGTAAAAAACGACCAACTCAACTGATTGTAACCCTTCAACAACACTTCGCCAATAATAGCAATCAGTGGCACCGCTGTCAACGCGGCAAGCACACACACAACACTTTTCACAAGGCTGTCAATAAATAATCTTTGAGATAGTTTCTTTTTCTGCATATCAATAACGGTTTATGCGATGCGTGCTCGCTTTATGAGATATTTACCTATCAGATTAATTATGGCTGTGATAAGGAATAGCACCAATCCTATTGCAATGAGCGACGATAGCCGCAATCCATCGGCCTCTCCAAACTGGTTTGCAATAATGCTTGCCATCGAATTTCCCGTTTCGGTAATTGAACCCGGCATCTGATTAGTGTTTCCTATAAGCATTGTCACCGTCATAGTTTCACCAAGAGCCCTTCCTATAGCCAGAATATATGAAGAGAATATTCCCGACCCTGCGACAGGGAAAATCACCTTTCGCACCATTTCAGCACGCGTTGCTCCAAGGCTATAAGCCCCCTCCTTGAGGTCATCGGGAACCATCTTAACAAACTCTGCGCTAAGCGATGCTGCATAAGGCACTATCATTATCGCCAACACCAACGATGCGGTCAATATCCCTGAACCTTGTGGGGATATATTGAGCGACATAATAATAGGTCGCAAGGTATAAAATCCCCACAATCCATATATTATAGAAGGAATACCAGCAAGCAAACTTGTAATGGTAGACAACACCTCGGCAATTCGAGTCCCTTTAAAATATTCGCCCACAAACAGCGCTACCGGCAATGAAAACGGAATGCAAAACACCAATGCCAATAAAGTAGTGAGCAATGTGCCGGTAATAAATGGCAATGCTCCATAACGCTCTGCTCCATCGGTATAGCTCCATTCCGATGATGTCAAAAAATTGAGAAATCCAAAATGGTTAAAAGCCTCAAAAGCATCAGTGACGAGGGCATATACAATGCCCCCGCACACAACCGGCATAAGACATGCCGCAAGGTATAATATTATTCGAAAAATCTTATCGTTCATCTATTATTTCTTTAACGCTTCGCCATTGAATGTTATAGTCTTGAGATTTTCACGACTTAACTCAATCGCCTTTGCAGGAAGGGGCGCATAATGAACTTTTGTAGTTATTCCTTGTGTTTTTTCACTCAATATAAATTCAATTAAATCAAGTGTGGCCAAGGCTTGCTCTTTTGTTCGATTTGAATAGTTTTGCTCTTTATAAACTACAATCCAGGTGAAGCAACTAATCGGATAGGCTCCTTTGGACGATGAGTTTGTTATCATTGTACGAGTATCCGAAGGCATCTCACCATTCGCTGCTGCCGAAATTGATTGAGCAGTAGGTTTCACCAATTCTCCGCATTGGTTTTTCAACGTTGCATATGGTATTTTTTGAGCAAAAGCATATTCCGAACCTACATACCCTATCGAATTTGTCGTTTGGGCTATCACTCCTGCCACTCCTGGATTACCCTTTGCCGCTTGTCCGGCAGGGAAATTCACCGACTTGCCTACCCCATATTTTTCCGACCATTCTTTGCTCACCTTTGAGAGATAATCGGTAAATACAAATGTAGTACCACTACCATCGGAACGATATACCGGAATTATTGATTGCGATGGGAGTTGTGCTTGTGGATTAAGTTCTTTAATGCGAGCATCGTCCCACATTGTTATCTTTCCGGCAAAAATATCGGCAACAACATCTCCCGATAGATTAAGTTCGTTTACTCCGGGGAGGTTATAAGCCAACACAACCGCACCCATACATGTGGGGATATGCACCACCGGGTTCATTTCGCTCATCTCTTTATCCGACAAAAACGCATCACTGCCGGCAAAATCTACAATGCCATCTTTTAAGTTGCGAATACCTCCGCCACTACCTATTCCACCATATGCTACCACATCATTGTTCACGGCATGAAACTCTTCAAAAACTGCGTTATAAAATGGAAGAGGGAAGGTTGCACCTGCTCCTGACAGTTCGATTGATTCACGTTTTGATTCGCCCTCTGATGTTTGGGCATTATTACCGCCACAAGAGGTAGCCACCATTGTAGCAATGCTCAATAGAGCACACATAAAATTCTTTTTCATAATTCTGTTTATAATAACCTATGTTTTAAATTCCAAAATAACAACTCACGAATGCATAGTAGCCGTTTTTAGCACCATCGGCCGAGGGGATATTCATGCGGAAGTTGGGAGCGATTTTCACATATTTGCACACTTTGAACTGTGCGCCCAACATTGCCGCCGATCCATCTTTTCCTATGTTCCAATCATCTTTTGAGGTGAGATAATCATATCGTGCAAACACATCTACCACTTTGCTCAAGTGGACTGTCCCATAGACAGATAATCCATATTGGTCGGCATCGTCA
>JAZSDX010000031.1:0-28265 GCA_045531405.1 Muribaculaceae bacterium
AAGTCTCCTTTTTTTGTATTGCTTGTTACTCTACAAATTCACTCTTTGGGGCTACGCGCCCCAGCCGTTTGGCAAACCTGCGGTGTTTTTCATATTTTTATTTTTTTACCGTAAATTTTGCACTTCGGTTTTGAATGTACAGAAACATTTACATAAACATTATCTCATACAGAAAAACAAGGCGATGTGTCGTTGTGATACATCGCCTTACTATTTTTGAGTGGGATTGAACTCTTATTATACAAGGTGTGCGATAAGATTATCGCGATCACCGGGTAATAGGTCAATAACAGGAATCTCAATCATCGTATATGCTCCCGGTTTTTGAACCATAGAAGCACGAGCCACACTCACGAGCATTTGTGCTGTAAGGGCAGGATTATTAATGCTCATGTTAAACTCAAAGCGTTGGTTTTGTGTTTTGCCCGAAACGCCTTTGCGTACCATATTTACACCATGTCCCATATCTTTCACTTCATCAACCGACTCTACTTGCATCACGTGAGTCTCGTCGTTTGCAAAATAGGGATCTTCTTTCACCGCTTTTGCTACTTGGTCGAGGGTATAACCTTCTTCAAGTTCAACATACACCATACGACGATGAATGCCTGTACCCAATGGTATCGTCATTGAAAGGGCATTTTTTACTCCCTCTTTTGACTTTACACACACAGTGTGTCCCATACTCATGCCAGGACCGAAGTTTGTATAAGTCAATCCTTTGGGAGCTGCAGCTTGCAATAATGTTCTCACCACCGAATCGCTTCCCGGATCCCAACCTGCCGAAATTATAGCTACAGTGCCGTTAGCTTGCGCTACGGCATTGAGGCTATTGCGAAGGTCAACAATGCCGGTGTGAATATCAAAACTGTCAACGGTATTAATGCCTTTGGCAAGGTATTCAACTGCATATTTCTCAACTTCACGTGTGGGAGTGCATAATATTGCCACATCAACCTTTTCTAATTGGTCAATATCAGTAACCACGCGATATTCTTTTAATTCAGCAGGGATATTATTTATGCTACGACGAACAATTCCTGCAACCTCAAAGTCGGGATCTGTTTCAAGAGCATCAAGCACAAATTTACCAATATTACCATATCCAACGATGGCTGCTCTGATTTTCTTCATAAAAATGATATACTATGTGTTGTAGATTTTTATTTTTTTATCTAACCCCTTCTCCACTTCAAACTACCTTCACTAAAAGCCGGGGAGAATTGAAGAAGGGTTGAAAGTCATTAGCAAGTATAGTGCTCCCCTGTTTTAGGGGAGCTGTCGCTTGCGACTGAGGGGTTCTCCTAATATTATTCGGGTTGACGACCATTAACGATTGCCTCGGTATCACGGGCAATCATCAATTCTTCATCGGTTGGAATCACAACCACTTTAACCTTTGATGCAGGAGTTGAGATTACAGTTTCTGTGCCACGAATTTTTGCATTGAGTTCGTTGTCGAGTTCTACACCTATAAAACCAAGTGGGGCACACACATTTTCACGCACACCTGTTTGGTTTTCACCCACACCACCGGTAAATACGATAATATCAACGCCTCCCATTTCAGCTGCATAAGCTCCGATATATTTAATGATTCGTTGTTCATACATAGCTAATGCCAATTGAGCACGTTCAACGCCGGCGATGTCGGCAGCTTCGATTTCACGCATGTCAGATGAAATTTCTGAAACACCTGCTACGCCACTATCTTTGTTGATAATGTTTTGCATTTGAGCTGGAGTGAGGTTATGTTTTGCCATCAAGAATGTCAATGCACCCGGGTCAACGTCACCTACACGAGTTCCCATCATAAGACCTTCAGTTGGTGTTAATCCCATTGAAGTGTCAACACTCTTGCCGTTAAGAACAGCAGTGATTGAACCACCATTACCAACATGACAAGTAATGATTTTTTGCTCTTTAATATCTACGCCAAGGAACTCACATACGCGTTGTGATACGTAGCGGTGGCTTGTGCCATGGAATCCATAACGACGCACGCCATCTTCGGCATAATACTTATATGGAAGAGCATACATATATGATTTTGCAGGCATTGTTTGGTGGAATGCTGTGTCAAATACACCCACTTGTGGCACATTAGGCATCAACGCAGTGATAGCTTCGATACCTGTCATATTTGCCGGATTGTGAAGAGGAGCAATGTCATAACATTCTTTAATCATTGCTTTTACATCTTCATCAATAAGTACGCTCTTATTGAATTTTTCGCCACCATGAACTACACGATGTCCCACTGCATCAATTTCGTCATAACCTTTGATACATCCTTCCTTTTCGTCGGTGAGATTGTTGAGAATTGCCGAAACTGCCCCATTGTGATCAATGTGTCCAAGAGAAACCGACTCTTTTGAGCCGTCGGCACGTTTGAACTTTAGAAATCCGTCTTCAAGACCAATACGTTCCACACCACCTTCGGCAAGTGTATTGTCGTTGGATGTATCAATAAGTTTATATTTAACTGAACTACTACCGCAGTTTAATACAAGAATTTTCATGATTAATGTTTGTTTGATTATTATAAATGTTGATTTTATTTATTTTCTTTAAGACCTATTGCTTGGTTACAAGTTATGATAACTGTTTTGTAAATATCTTCAGGGAAGCAACCACGAGAAAGGTCATTAACCGGAGCCGCAAGACCTTGAAGAATTGGGCCTACTGCTTGAACTCCAGCAAGACGTTGCACGAGTTTATAAGCAATGTTGCCCACCTCAAGAGATGGGAATACAAGCACATTGGCACGACCGCTCAATGGACTATTTGGAGCTTTGCTGTTGGCTACACCGGGGACCAATGCTGCATCGGCTTGAAGCTCTCCATCAAGAATAAGTTCAGGAGCCATTTCGTGAGCAATCTCTGTTGCACGAATCACTTTATTAACACGTTCATGGCGTGCACTTCCTTTAGTTGAGAAACTAAGGATTGCAACACGAGGTTCAATCGCTGCAATGTCGCGAGCAGTTTGAGATGCTGAAACAGCTATTTGTGCCAACTCTTTATCAGTTGGGTCGGGAATAACCGCACAATCGGCAAATACAAGCAGATCATCTGTTCCATATTGTGAGCCTTCGGGAAGAAGCATAATGAATGCTCCCGACACTACATCAATACCTGGTTGAGTTTTAATTACTTGAAATGCAGCACGAAGCACATTCCCAGTTGTATTTTGAGCACCCGCAACCTGACCATCAGCATCACCTGCTTTAACCATTAAGCAACCAAGATAAAGAGGATTAGCTGTGGTGAGACGAGCTTCTTCCATTGTAATACCTTTATTCTTGCGAAGGTCAAAATATATCCCGGCATACTTATCAATCACCTTTTCGTCGGCAGGGTTTACTATTTGAGCTTTTTCTATATTTCCAAGATGTAAATCTTTTGCCATTGTTAAAATGTCGGCAGGGTCACCAATAAGGATTACGTCGGCAATATTTTCGGCGATAATTCTATCAGCAGCAGTTAATGTTCGTGGTTCAGTCCCTTCGGGCAACACGATACGTTGGCGATTTTTAATCGCTCTTTCGGTTAGTTTTTCAAATAATCCCATAGTGAAGTGTTTTAAATATTAGTTTTGTATTTATTATTAATTGCAAATTTACCACAAATTGCGATACTTCTGAAAAGAAAAAAGAAAAAAATGATGTTTATATCAATATTTTTATTTTAATTCGCAGTTATAAAATCAAACCAGCATTTATCAACATTTAGAAATCTAAGAAAACCATCTAAATCATGGAGCATATAAAATATAAATTAGAGTTTGACATGAAATCAACGCCAGTTGCAATTTTGTGGGATTATATATCTACCGAAAATGGTTTGCGACAATGGTTTGCCGACAATGTCAAAATAAGAGATCGCGAATACACATTTTCATGGAAAGGTTATAGCCAAGAGGCACACATGGTGGGCATGCGCAAAGGATTGGCATTAAAATTACAGTGGGTAGATGCTCCCGAAAAAACATATTTTGAAATGCGTATTCTCACAAGTGAAATGACCGATAGCACTGTGCTCCAAATCACCGACTTTGCCGAAGAAGATGAAACACAAGAGTCACAAGACCTTTGGCGTTCTCAAATTGACACGCTTCGCCGAGTAATAGGCTGCAAATAATATCTTACAATAAACCAGAATTACATTTTCATTGTTTTAAGATAAATATCTCAAGCAATGAAAGGAAAAAAGAAACAGTCTCCAATTAAAATCAGTGTGTGGCTCGCAATAATTGCCACTATCATGGTGTTTTTGCTCATTATTTGGCTTTCAATAGTAGATACTCCATCTGGAGTATGAAGAAAAAGAAACAAAAAAGACTTGCTCCTCGAGAAAGCAAGTCTTTTTTATTCTTTGCAAGTGTTTCTTACTTAACAACGCGACGTTCTTTGATACGTGCTTTTTTACCTGTGAGACCACGGAGGTAATAAAGTTTAGCGCGACGCACTTTACCATACTTGTTGACTGTGATTGAATCAATGAATGGTGATTCGATGGGGAAAATACGTTCTACACCGATGTTGTCGCTCATCTTGCGAACTGTGAAGCGTTTCTTTTCGCCTTCGCCGGCAATTTTAATAACGACACCACGATATTGTTGGATACGTTCTTTGTTACCTTCTTTAATACGGTAAGCCACTGTAATAGTGTCACCAGGACCAAATTCTGGGTGTTGTTTGCCTGTTGCAAATGCTTCGTTGGCGATTTTAATTAAATCCATTTCTTTGATATTTAAAATGTTAACATTACTCGCAATATTCACGGTTCACTTTACACGTCAGAGATTGCGAAATCGGTCGCAAAGTTACAAAGAATCTTTTAATTATGCAATACCCTTAATAGACCTCCTCCCTTTATACTTCAATTACCTAATAAACAACAATTCCCTATACTTAGGCAATGGCCACATTTCATTATCAACCATCAATTCAAGATCATCAAGATATTCTCTAATTTTTTCCATACATGGCACCACCGTATCATGATATGCAATAGCTTTTTCTCGTTCACTTTCTATGCGATTCGCAACCTTACGAGCTTCTATCATTTTTGAAACTTCATCTTTTGTTTTAGATACATGTGAGGCTATACTTTCTATAGTAGCCACATCTTGTGCCGACATTGCTTCTCCCTTTTCTCCAACAAATAACGAGCGTAATTTCAAAACACTATCTACCAATATTGATTGGTAGCGCATTGCTACCGGCACAATATGATTAATCGCCAAATCGCCTAACACTCGAGCCTCAATTTGAACTTTTTTAGTGTACATTTCCCATTTCACTTCGTTTCGGGCTTCAAGTTCAACCTGAGTAAATATCCCTGTTTTACGGAACATTTCTATTGTTTGTTCACTCAAATACGAATCAAAAATTTTTGGCGCATTTGTTTCACAATCAAGTCCTCGGCCGGCAGCTTCAATCTTCCACTCATCACTATACCCATTACCATCAAAATGAATAGCCTTTGATTGAGTAATAAGCGTCTTTATTTCCTCAATCAAAGCATGAGTGAGATTGTCGCCATCTGCAACACGAGCATCAACCTTTTGCTTAAAATCGGTCAATTGCTCTGCTACTGCTGCATTTAGAGCTATCATTGCCGAAGCACAATTGGCAGAAGAACCTACTGCACGAAATTCAAAACGATTACCGGTAAATGCAAATGGAGATGTGCGATTGCGATCGGTATTATCTACCATAATTTCAGGTATTTGCGACATCCCAAGCGATAGTCCCTCTTTTCCTGAGACACTAAATGATTCATCACTTGTGCTATTTTCTACTTGACTGAGAATTTCACTTAATTGAGAGCCTAAAAATATTGAGATAATAGCCGGAGGTGCCTCATTTGCTCCAAGACGATGACAATTCGTAGCCGATATTATAGATGCCTTCAACAATCCATTATGGCGATGTACCGCAGCCATCACATTTACAACAAATGTAATAAATTGCAAATTTGCTGTTGGGGTCTTTCCGGGAGCAAAAAGCATTGTACCCGTATCTGTTCCTAAGCTCCAGTTATTATGTTTACCCGAACCGTTTACCCCGGCAAATGGTTTTTCATGGAGCAACACTCTAAATCTATGACGACGAGCCACCTCGGCAATCAATGACATCAACAATAAATTATGGTCATTAGCCAAGTTGGTTTCTTCAAATATCGGAGCAAGTTCAAACTGATTAGGCGCAACCTCATTGTGTCGGGTTTTTGCCGGAATTCCCAATTTATGACATTCAATTTCCAAATCAAGCATAAACGCATCAACTCGCGATGGAATAGCACCAAAATAATGATCTTCCAACTGCTGATTTTTTGCACTTTCATGCCCCATAAGTGTACGACCTGTCATAACCAAATCGGGACGTGCCGAGTATAACGATTCATCAACCAAAAAATACTCTTGTTCCCATCCCAAATAAGAGGTCACATGTTTAACATTCGGATTGAAATATTGAGCGACACCGGTCGCTGCTTTATCCACACTGTTTATTGCTCGCAATAACGGAGCCTTATAGTCAAGCGACTCCCCTGTATATGATATAAAAATTGTGGGAATACATAATGTTTTACCAAGGATAAACGCAGGTGAAGATATATCCCACACTGAATATCCCCGAGCTTCAAATGTATTACGAATACCTCCATTTGGGAAACTTGAGGCATCGGGTTCTTGTTGTACCAATAATTTACCTGAGAATTCCTCAACTACGCCACCTTTTCCGTCAAGGTCTATAAAAGCATCATGTTTTTCTGCCGTGCCATCGGTCAATGGGTGAAACCAGTGAGAATAGTGACGTGCTCCATTATCTATTGCCCATCGTTTCATTCCCTCGGCAACACTATCGGCAATATCTCGCGAAAGTGATTCTTTGTTATCTATCGCATTAACAAGTGCATCATAAACACTTTGAGGCAAATACTGCGCCATTTTTTGTCGATTAAACACATATTTGCCATAATATTGATTTGGTCGTTCGTTAGGCATTTCAACAGAAACAGCCTTACGATTATATGCTTCTTCTACTACTCTGAATCTAAGTTTTGACATTGTCTATAATAGTTATTTCATTTAGGAATTTATAAATTCCCCTCAATTTCTAAATAATTCACGAAGATACAAATTATTTTTCACGGCTATGGTCACTTCTCAACAAAATCTTTTCTCTATACCATTTTTTATAGTAAAAAAATAAGAGAGGTTGCTCCGAGGTGAGCAACCTCTCATCCATTATCATGAAAAATCTATTATAATTATCTTAGAATGAATAGCTAAGTCCTATAGCCGGAATAAACGCTTCGAGGTCGTATTCAGCAGTGAATTTATTTGTTTGACCGGTTAAGAAATCTGTAGATTCTATTGATCCTTTGCGAGAATCGCCTGCAATATAAGTAAATGCAAAGTCAACAGATAGATTTTCAAGCGGGCGGAATGAAAGCCCTACTGTAGGTTCATAACGAGTCATACCCGGAGTTTCAGGGTTGAAATAGTTTTCATTAACAGGGGTCGTATCAACTATGAAACCTGCACGTAGGTCAAGACGTTTGGTTAAATTATATTGAGCTCCAAGGCGGAAAGCCCATGCGTCACTATACTTTTTAGTAAGTTTTTGATCAAATGGAGCATCTAATCCAACAAAGTCGATTGCTAATTCATCATAAGCACTCCAACTACTCATTTGAGCATCAAATGCCAATGTAAGTTGTTTTATTGGTTTGTAGCAGACACCAAAAGTTAATTGTGCAACAGCAGGAAGCTGAGCTGCAAAATTGGTATTATTAAGAAGGTTGAGCTTTGATTTAACAACTCCTGCAACTGTTTCATTTGGAATATTGTAAGAAACTTTTGCATCACCTGCTTTTACTTTCATATCCATTTTTGATTTATAACTTGCCCCAATGGTGATTTTATCGTTAATATCCCACATCGCACCAACACTGAAACCAACAGCAACTTCAGCTTTACCCTTGAGATTTACCGAAGCAGGAGTGATTTCTTCATCTAAAAGCATACTATTAACAATAGCTTGTCCTTTTGTTTCATATACGGAATTTACAAGATCTTGATTGACATTCTCAGCACCGTATTGACCAACAAGTTGTTGATAAATTTGTTGTTGAACAACACCAGGAATAATAGCATTAATCGATGATGCGCTTAATAACCCTTTATTTAGGTCAACGCTTCCCCATGCAATCATAAGTCCAGCACCAACAGATAGGTTAGGGAGAATTTTGTAGGCAACTGTAGGTTGAATATTAAATACTTGAAGTTTTGTTGATTGACTGAATGTTGCACCGGGCCAGTTATCAGTCCAATCGATACCACTACCATAAGGAGTGTTGATTGTCACACCGGCTTTGAGATTGTCAAAGATTGTAAATGCGCCACTGATTTGGAAAGGCGTACTAACATCGTTACTTGTTTCATATTTACTGCCATTTTCAAGTGTTGCTGTTGCCGTAGAGAAAATCGGACTTACACTTGCTGAAAGATCTAATGTCTTGTTCATGAATGCCATTCCGGCAGGGTTGAAAATCATGCTTTCAGCACCTAATTTTTGAGCGACACCGGTGTGTCCCATACCTTCTTGTTTAACACTTAAAGTGTTTACTTGGTAACCTTCGCCCATCATCGTCAACGATGCTGCAAAAGCGAGGGCAGAAAAAATAATTTTTTTCATAAAATTCTATTTAATTTATCAAATCGGCGGCAAAGGTATGCATAAATATTAAATTATGTTATCTACTTTAACATCTTTTTAGTATTTATATTGGTCTTTTACAGATAATTCTTGGTCTATTTTTCTGAACCATACACCCTTTCGCATAAATAAAAAGCCCTCAATTTCGCAATTAAGGGCTCAATATCAATATCTTAATAAATTTACCATTATTCAAACATATGGTTTAATTTACTGAAAATTCGATTTTTTGTATCATCATTAGGAATTATGTTTTCTGAATCTCTTAGCGATTCAATAGCCTTACGTTCGGCATCATTCACCTTTTCAGGAATATAAACCATTATATTAATAAGTTGGTCTCCGTTTCCATAACCATTAACCGAAGGCAATCCCTTTCCTCTTAAACGCAAAATCTTACCCGGTTGAGTTCCCGGTGCAATTTTAACTCTTGCCCTGCCCGATATTGTAGGGACTTCAACCGAGCCACCAAGCGTTGCTGTCACAACATCAAGCATGAGATTGTAAATCACATCGCTATCCTCACGAATTAGTTCGGGGTGTTTAATTTCTTCAACAAGCACAAGAAGATCACCGCTAACTCCACCATGGCGAGCAGCATTGCCCTTTCCTCTAACGCTTAGAGTCATTCCATCGGCAACTCCGGCCGGAATATTAATCGAAACTGTTTGTTCCTTACGCTCAACACCTTCTCCATGGCATTTATCACATTTATCTGTAATAACTTTACCATTTCCTTCACAATTAGGACAAGTTGCCGTAGATTGCATTGTACCAAAGATAGTCTGTTGTTGACTGATAATAGTACCCGAGCCATTACATCTTGAACAAGTACTAAATGCAGTTCCATTCTTTGCACCCGTACCATTACAAGCCTCACAACCAACCATTGTAGGAATCTTAAGTGTTTTTGAAACACCTTTTGCAATTTCTTCAAGTGTAAGAGATACTTTGATGCGCAAGTCGCTACCACGACGTTGACGACGGCTACGGCCACCGGCTGCGCCACCAAAGCCACCAAATCGGCCTCCGAATATATCTCCAAATTGAGCAAAAATATCATCCATTGACATCCCACCGCCAAAGCCACCGAAACCTCCGAAGCCACCTGCGCCTTGTGCTCCAGCATGTCCAAATTGGTCATAACGTGCACGCTTGTCGGCATTACTCAACACATCATAGGCCTCTGCCGCTTCCTTAAATTTCTCTTCGGCTTCCTTATCATCGGGATTCTTATCGGGATGATATTTTATCGCGAGTTTGCGATATGCTTTTTTTATTTCATCATCTGTAGCGTTTTTGGCAACGCCTAAGACTTCATAATAATCTCTCTTTTCCATTAGGTATTGGCTTGTTTAATCATAATACCATTATTGTGCTACAGCAACTTTTGAATGGCGAATCACTTTATCATTTATTGTATAACCTTTCATGACTGTATCTACAACTTTACCTTTTTGGTCTTCATCGACAGCCGGAATCATTGCAATCGCTTCATGAAGTTCAGTATCAAAATCAGCGCCAGTACTTTCAATAGCCTTTACGCCGTTCTGCTCAAGATATTTTACAAATTTATTGTAAATAAGTTCCATCCCCTCTTTTACTGCATCGGCATCAGTAGTTTCTGCCATTGCTGCAAGTCCACGTTCAAAATCATCGACAACGGGAAGCAAATCTTTCATTGCTCTTTCGGTTGCGTTGCGAATTATATCTGCCTTTTCTTTGATGGTGCGTTTTCTGAAATTATCAAACTCAGCCATCAAAAACATATATTCCTTTTTAGATTCTTCTAATTGGAGTTTCAATTGCTCTACTTCATCAAGAGGCTCTTCCACAGTTTCTTCATTTGACACATCGCCCTCTTCTACTTCTGGAACAACATCATTCTCTTCATTCAAAATTTCCTCTACTTGAGATTCTTCTTTTTTGCTCATTATAATGATTATTTTTTATTCTATTAATATTCCAACAATCATTATATCAAAAATGTTGCCAAAATTAGTTTTCTCAACAAAATCTACAAATCCCCAACAAAGATGTCACATTGAGCAAAAATGGGTAAATTTTCTTCTGACAAATTGTCACTTTTGAAAATTCCATATACCGATGAACCTGAGCCCGACATAGAGGCATAAATTGCTCCAATATCTATTATTTGTTGTTTTATATCGGCAACGATTGGGTGTAACGGAAATATGCTTTTTTCAAAATCATTTTTAATCACCCCTTGCCATTGTTCTATCGGAATTTTTATCAAATCCTTAATCGCAACATCAGGTTGTTGAGGAGTGACACCTGCATAGGCTTGAGCTGTGGGAACACTCACTTGAGGTTTTACAATTAATATTTTATATCCCGATAAGTCTAATTTTATTTCTGTAAAATCAGTACCTATCCCGGTTGCAAGCATTGATTTATTATATATAAAAAATGGGCAATCAGCACCTATTGTCGATGCTATTTCTGCCATTTCTTGTTTTGTCACACCCAGCTCAAACACATCATTTAACGTTACAATTGAATAGGCTGCATCAGCACTTCCCCCTCCCAACCCGGCTCCATCAGGGATTATCTTATGTAAATGAATATCCACTTCGGGTAAATCATATTTTGACTGCATTGCACGAAAAGCCTTCATTACAAGATTTTTCTCCATTGGACAATTCACCTCTCGCCCCGAAATAGTCAAAGTTGTAACATCGCCTTGCGACGGGACTATTTCAAGAATATCACACCAAGGCACAGGCACCATTATTGATTCAATATCATGATAGCCATCACTTCGTCGCGACACTATATTTAACCCTATATTTATTTTTGCATTTGGGAAAGTTACCATATTACATGCTTTAATTAGATATTAGGCAAAATTAATATTTTTTTCGCACAATAACTACTCATGTAAAAAAAGAGATAATAGAAAAACGTCGGGCCATGCAAAAATTAAATAAATATTCAATAATTCGATTTAATTCTCGAATATTCAATAATTCGATTTAATTCTCGCTGATTTATTTGGAAAATACAATTTTATTATTTTACTTTGTATCACAAAAGGTATAAACCATAAAACATGAAGAAACTAAGATACATATCGGTAGCTTTATTTATAAGCATGATGACCATTGGCTCATCTGCCGTTTATGCCTTTTCTGCTCAAGAAATTGAAGTTACAACTCCTCATGCATCAGTAAAATCAATTTCTGGAGCAATCACATTAACGACCATCAGTGATGAACCTATTCAATTTCAAATATTTTCCATTACCGGTCAAATAATTAAGACCGTTACCCTTTCACAAGGTTCAACCACCATTGAATTACCACGAGGATACTACATTGTAAAATGTAATTATTGGTCAAAGACTGTGATTGTAAAATAATTTATAGAATTATAATCATACTTAAACATAATCATTAAATGAAAATCAACCTCATTAAACTCTGCACCGGAACAATGATTTCGGCAGCATTGCTATGTGGTGTATCGGCAAATGCCAATGTAAAAGACATGGAAACCGCATATGCTTCTTTTCCCGCCTATAATGGCGAAGACCTCGAACTAAAAGTAGATAATCAAGGTACACATTTTACTTTGTGGTCACCTCAAGCACAAGCAGCACAAGTGTTGATTTATAACACAGACCGCAATTCGGCTGCAACAGCAACCCTTGAAATGCAGAAAGGAGACAATGGCACTTGGCGTGTATCTGTTCCTGAAAAATTATATGGCAAGTTCTACACCTTCCGAATCAAATATAATGATAAATGGTTGGATGAGACACCCGGTGTGTGGGCCAAAGCAGTAGGTGTAAATGGTCGTCGCGCTGCAATTATTGATTTTGCAACAACAAATCCTACCGGCTGGGAAAACGACAAAGGTCCGGAAGTAAAAAATATTACCGATGTTATCATCTACGAAATGCATCATCGCGACTTCTCAATCCACCCATCATCGGGCATTACCAATAAAGGGAAATTCCTTGCTCTTACCGAACAAGGCACTCGTTCTCTTCTCGGTGATAAAACAGGCATTGACCACTTGAAAGAGTTGGGCATTACCCACATTCACATTCTCCCCTCTTACGACTACAATAGTGTTGATGAAACACAACTTCCTTCAAATGTATATAACTGGGGATACGACCCATACAACTACAATGCACCCGAAGGTTCATACTCAACCAATCCTTCAAACCCTGCAACTCGCATCCTTGAAATGAAGCAAATGATTAAAGCACTTCACGATGCAGGTATCGGCGTAATTATGGACGTTGTATATAACCACACTGCCAACAATGATGATTCAAACTTCTCATTGACAGCACCCGGCTACTACTATCGCCACCGTCAAGATGGTAGTTATAGCGATGCATCGGGCTGTGGCAACGAAACAGCATCAGAACGCCAACAAATGCGTAACTATATCGTAAATTCGGTTAAATATTGGGCCGAAGAATACCACATTGATGGTTTCCGTTTCGATCTCATGGCCATTCACGACACCGAAACAATGAACGAAGTTGCAAAAACACTTAAACAAGTAAATCCACACATCTTTATATATGGCGAAGGTTGGACATGTGGCGACACTCCTCTACCCGTTGAACGCCGTGCATTGAAAGAAAATGTAGCTAAAATGGAAGGCATTGCAGTGTTTAGCGACGACCTTCGTGATGCAGTTAAGGGACACTATAGCAATGGCGAAAACAAAGGCTTTGCAACAAATGCTCCCGGCAACAAAGAAACCGTAAAAATTGGCATCGTTGCATCTACAGCACACCCACAAGTTGATTACTCAAAAGGTAATAACTCTAAATTTGCCTACGCTACTGCTCCTACTCAAATCATCAACTATGTTTCTTGTCACGACGACTATAGCCTCACCGACAAGCTAAATGTATCGATGAAAGGTGCAAGCGAAGAAGAAAAGATGCGTGCGGCTCGATTAGCTCAAACTATCGTATTCACTTCACAAGGTACACCATTCATGTTTGCCGGCGAAGAAGTGTTTCGCAACAAAAAAGGCATCCACAACACCTATAATCGTCCCGACTCTGTTAATGCTATCGATTGGGCATTGAAAAACAAAAATGCTGAACAATTTGAATATTACTGCGAATTAACCAAACTTCGTAAAGCTCACCCTGCATTCCGCATGACTACAGCCGAAGCAATTGCTAAGCACATTGTATTTGATGATGTTAAGGGCGACAATCTTCTTTCTTATTCAATCAAAGACAATGCAAATGGCGACGAGTGGAAAGAAATCAAACTCGTGTTCAATGGCTCAAACGAAGCTCAAGAAGTAAAAATCAAAAAAGGCGAATGGACAATCATTGCACAAGATGGCAAACTCAAAGCCGACGGCATGGGTACAACCAAAGGTGGCAAAATGACAATAGCTCCAACATCAGCCCTAATCCTTGCTAGAGTAAAATAGCAACCACCCTCATTTACACATAATTAAAGCCGGGCAAATGCTCGGCTTTAATATTTATTTGTCGTTAATTCCTATGCAAATAACATTCTGAAGGCTTCTTCGACTTTAGCGACCTCTACAATTTTGATTTTGAGGCGTGAAGTGTCAATTCCTTTAAGGTTATTGCGAGGTATGATTATTGTTTTCATTCCAAGTTTTTCGGCTTCCATGATGCGTTGCTCAATGCGTGTAATAGGACGGATTTCGCCCGACAATCCCACTTCGCCCGACATACACATTCCTTTAGGGATAGCCATATCAACATTCGACGAAAGTATAGCACAAATAACCGCCAAATCGAGTGCAGGGTCATTTACCTTTAGTCCACCTGCAATATTTAAGAACACATCTTTTTGCACAAGCTTGAAACCCACTCGTTTTTCAAGCACGGCAAGTAACATATTCATGCGCTTTGAGTCAAAACCGGTTACCGAGCGTTGAGGTGTACCGTATGCCGCTGTGCTAACTAATGCTTGGGATTCAATCAAAAATGGTCGAATACCTTCGAGTGTTACACCGATAGCCACTCCCGACAATTCTTCATCGCTATGCGACAAAAGCATTTCAGATGGGTTTGTTACTTCACGTAATCCACGTTGACACATTTCGTAAATTCCCAACTCAGATGTGCTTCCAAATCGATTTTTAATTGAACGGAGTATGCGATACATATATTGGCGATCGCCCTCAAATTGCAACACTGCATCAACTATATGCTCAAGCACTTTCGGTCCGGCGATGCTACCCTCTTTATTTATATGACCGATAAGCAACACCGGCACACCACTCTCTTTGGCATATTTAAGCAATTGTGCCGAACATTCACGCACTTGACTCACACTCCCTGCCGACGACTCAATCGCATCGGTAGCAATCGTTTGAATTGAATCGACAATAAGTATTTGAGGTTGTATTTCCTCTATGTGGTCAAAAATATTTTCGAGCGAAGTTTCACACACTATGTAACAGTTGTCGCTCTGACGCCCTATGCGATCGGCTCGCAATTTGAGCTGTGTAGCACTCTCCTCACCCGACACATATAGAATCGTTTTTGATTTTATTGAGAGTATATTTTGTAATACTAATGTAGATTTTCCTATCCCGGGTTCTCCCCCAATAAGCACTAACGAACCGGCAACAAGTCCACCACCAAGCACACGATTAAGTTCTTCGCTTGGCATGTGTATGCGTGGTTCGTTCATCGCCTTGATTTCCGACACCTTTTGTGGTGTACTTTTTGCTACGCGTGTTGACTTTGAGCCTTTACATTGTTTGGCACTCACTTTTTCTTCAACCATCGTACCCCATTCGCCACACGAGGGGCAACGACCCTCCCATTTGGGTGAATCAGCACCACATGATGTGCAATACCACATTGTTTTTACTTTTGCCATAGGTATATTGATTGTGCTTTATATTCTTAGTTATATGCGACGACGAAACTCTGCAATAGTGATTGCCGTAGCCATTCCCACATTTAGCGACTCCGACGTTGGCCGTTCTTGGGGGTAAGATGGGATAAACAATCTGCGCTTTATCAATGCACCAACTTCGTCAGAGATTCCCTGTCCCTCATTTCCCATCACCACTATGCCATGAGGAGTAAGTGATGTTTCATATATATTTCTTCCGTCGAGGAATGTACCATAAACCGGAATGTCGGGATTGCGTTTTATTAAATCTACAAGGTCGAGATAATGCACCTTCACTCGCGAAATTGCACCCATTGTGGCTTGTACCACTTTGGGATTATACACATCAACAGTGTCGGGCGAACAAACGATATCAGTTATGCCAAACCAATCGGCAATGCGCATAATCGTGCCCAAATTTCCCGGGTCTTGCACTCGGTCAAGAGCAATCACAAGATTTGTCGCCAACGATGATTCGTCTAATTTCACTTGGGGCATTTCATACACAGCAAGTACTTGCGAAGGAGTAGATAATTGGCTCATGCGTTCCATATCTACACGTTTTACCACAATAGGATTAGTCCCCGGCAACTCCTTGGCATACTGTTCAATCCAAGCCACAGTTGCAAACAGGTAACGACACTCAAAAGCGTTCCATGTATCAATTACACACTTCGTCCCTTCGGCAACAAAACACCCCTCCACTCGGCGATTACGAGCATTACCAAGCGAAGCCACCATCTTGCGAAGATTATTTGTAAGTTCTGTCATAATAAAACAAAGATACAACAAACTTTGTAATTCTGCCTATTTTTTTATTCACAACACAACTTTTATCTCTTTTTCTTCGTTTTTAGGTTGTTTTTGAGCCTATTTTACCTCTTAAGTCAAAAGTGTTTAGTATCTTTGTGAGTTAATATTTCATTAAAAGCAATGATATTATGAAATTTATAGGAGCACATGTTTCGGCAAGTAATGGAGTGAGCCAAGCCCCAATCAATGCACATGCTATTGGAGCTGATGCTTTTGCTTTATTCACTCGCAACCCATCGCGCTGGCAATCAAAGCCTATTAGCGACAAAGAGGCTGCAACTTTCAAAGAAAACTGCGAAAAATATGGTTATACTCCCGATAAGATATTGCCACACGACAGTTATCTAATCAATCTCGGTGCTCCCGAAGCCGACAAACTCGAAAAATCACGCGAAGCGTTCCTTGATGAAATGCAACGCTGCGAACAGTTAGGACTTACAATGCTCAACTTCCACCCCGGAAGCCACCTCAACATGATGCCAGTAGATGATTGTCTCGACCTCATTGCTGCTTCAATCAATATAACTCTTGAAAAGACTTCGGGAGTAAAGGCTGTAATTGAAAATACTGCCGGACAAGGTTCTAACCTCGGCTTTTCATTTGACCAAATAGCACATATCATAGATAAAGTAGAGGACAAAACGCGTGTGGGGGTATGTATCGACTCATGCCATGCATTTGCCGCCGGATATGATCTATCTACCATCGATGGTTATGCCGACACATGGCGTTGCTTTGATGAAATTATCGGTCTTAAATATTTGAGTGGTATGCACCTCAACGACACTAAAAAAGGTCTTGCATCAAGAGTTGACCGCCACGAAACTCTTGGCAACGGTGTGCTTGGTGCCGACTTTTTCTCATTTTTAATGAATGACCCTCGCATGGATAACATTCCTTTGATTCTTGAAACTCCCGACGAATCAATTTGGGCTCAAGAAATCGCGTGGTTAAAATCGCTAATAAAATAAAATTAACAATTATATCAACTTACATTTTAAGACATGAAAACAAAACCCGATTTAAGTTTTTGGAAGCTATGGAATCTAAGTTTCGGATTTTTTGGCGTACAAATCGCTTACGCTCTCCAAAGTGCAAACATTTCTCGTATTTTTGCCACACTTGGAGCCGACCCTCACGACTTAAGTTTCTTCTGGATTCTCCCCCCATTGATGGGTATTATCGTTCAACCTCTTGTTGGCAAATGGAGCGATAACACTTGGACTCGATTTGGTCGTCGCATTCCCTACTTGTTTATTGGTGCTCTTGTTGCAGTATTGGTGATGTGTATGTTGCCAAATGCCGGAAGTTTTGGGTTGACAGTTAGTGCTGCAATGATTTTCGGACTTGTGTCATTAATGTTCCTCGACACATCAATCAACATGGCAATGCAACCATTCAAAATGATGGTGGGCGATATGGTTAACGAAAAACAAAAAGGATTGGCATACTCAATTCAAAGTTTCCTATGTAATGCAGGTAGCTTGGTGGGATATTTATTCCCATATATTTTCACAGCTATTGGCATCGCAAGCGTTGCTGCCGAAGGCGAAATACCCGACTCGGTTAAATGGTCGTTCTATATTGGTGCTATAATCCTTATTTTATGCGTTATCTACACCACTGTAACCGTTAAGGAAATGCCTCCAAAACAATATGCTGAATATCATGGCATTAGCGAAGATGACAAAAATGAAAAAACAAACATGATTAAGCTTCTAATCAAAGCTCCTAAAACATTCTGGACTGTAGGGCTTGTTCAATTCTTCTGTTGGGCTGCATTTATGTATATGTGGACCTACACAAATGGAGCTATCGCAGTGAGTGCATTTGACACTCCTACAATCATAAAAGATGGCGTAGAAGTATTAGATGTTGCATCGAAACAATATCAATCGGCGGGCGACTGGGTAGGTGTATTATTTGCTGTTCAGGCTATCGGCTCTGTCCTTTGGGCGATTGTAATTCCTATGTTCAAAAATCGCAAATTTATCTACGCACTAAGTCTTGTATTGGGTGGTATTGGATTTATTTCTACATATTATATTGCCGATCAATATTTGTTGTTCATTTCTTACGCACTTATTGGTTGTGCATGGGCTGCAATGTTAGCATTGCCATTTACAATCCTTACAAACTCATTGTCGGGTAAAAACATGGGGACTTACCTTGGTTTGTTTAACGGCACAATTTGTCTCCCACAAATCATTGCTGCAACCCTTGGTGGTGTATTTGTATCTTTACTCACTCCTGCTGGCGAAATCGCAGCACAAGATCGCATGCTCGTTCTTGCAGGTGTGTTACTTATCATTGGTGCACTTTCAGTGTTCATCATCAAAGAAACATCAGCCGAAAAGAATTAATATTATTAATTGAATCATTATATTAACCACTATCTCATATTGAGGTAGTGGTTATTTTTTATTAATACACATTATATTATTGGCAAAACTCAAGAATATCATTAAATTTGCACTATGGAACAGCAACAAACATCGTCGAGCACCTCAACTCGTTATCGCAAACGCAAACCACCAATGTATGATGTAATTATCCACAACGATGATTACACTACAATGGATTTTGTGGTAATGATTCTTGAAACAATATTTAATAAGAATCAAGATGAAGCGATGCAGTTAATGTTACATGTTCATGAAAATGGCGAGGCCGTTGTGGGTACTTATATTTACGACATAGCCCAATCAAAAGCCGACAAAGCCATGTCATTGGCTCGTGCCGAGGGGTTTCCTCTTCAACTAACTGTTAATCAAAAAATCTAAAAACATATATATGTCTAAAAATATTATTGACTTCAATCTATCTCCGTTTGCGAGAGAAATACTTAATGACGCACACCAAATAGCCTCAATTATGCGACATGAGTTTATCATGCCCGAGCATTTTATGATGGCAACAGCCAATTTATGCAACTTCGCTGATGAAAACAACCGTTTTGGCAATAAATTTGAAAAGATATCCGACGACATCAACAAAATATTAGCCGAGCATGTGCCTCAAGCCGATGAAGAAATCGAGCCGACAATGTCGAGTTTGATGAAAAAGGTAATGAGCAATGCTCGCAAAATAATTCAACAAGAGGGCGATGTTCCCATTCCGGCAACTGCCATTGTTATTGCAACACTAAACACATCGGAATGTATATGTAATAACATTCTTGCTCAACACATCTCCGACAAAGAGATTGCCGATGTACTTAGTTTCATCATGAGCATTGATGGGAAAAGTCTTCGTGGATATGACCTTGCCGACAATGATGATTATATTTCTTCATCAACAAAACCATCTAACGATTGGATGAAGTATATTACCGACCTCAATCCATTACGTGGTGATGCTTCAAAAGCTATTGTTGGTCGAAAAAAGGAGATGTCGCGATTAGCTCAAATATTATGTAGATGCGACAAAAACAATGCTCTTATTGTGGGTGAACCGGGAGTAGGCAAATCGGCTATTGTTAAAGGATTTGTAGTGCAACTCGACACATTTCCATCTAAAATAGCTCAATTACCGGCATACGAACTTTCTGTTACCACAATTCTTGCAAATGCTCAATATCAAGGCGATATAGAGCAACGCATTGCATCAACTATGAATGGGATTAAGCAATTAGGTGGGGGAATTATCGTCATCGACGACATTCACACTCTGGCAGGAAGCAAAGGTGATGCTAACGGTTCGCGCGACTTAACAGGCATGCTACTACCCTACCTCGATGATGAATCATTACGTTTTATTGGCATTACAACCTTTGAAGATGCCACACGACATCTTGATGGACACAATCGTTTTCTTCGTCGCTTCCGTCGCATTGATATTGATGAGCCTACACAACAAGAAGCTATTGAGATTCTCAATGGTGTGAAACGTCGCTATGAAAAATTTCACGATATCCGCATTGCTCCCGGAGTAACCGAGCGTGCCGTGAAATTAAGCAAACGCTTCTTATCGGGAAAAGCACTTCCCGATAGTGCCATCGACATTATTGATGAAGCTGGAGCTTATCGTGAATTAAATCCACTAAAAGGCTATAAAAAACAAGTCATTCATAACGACTTAATTGACAATATTGTAGCACAATTAGGCAACGTCGAGACAAAAATAATTGACGACAACGACACTACTCCACTTCGCAATCTCGGCGATAATATGCGTAACAGCATATTCGGTCAAGACCAAGCGATAAAACAAGTTGTAGAAGCAGTTCTCACTGCTCGTGCCGGACTAACCGACGACCATAAACCTCAAGCAAGCCTATTGTTTGTAGGTCCAACCGGTGTGGGCAAAACCGAAGTGGCACGAGTCTTATCTGAAGAATTGGGGGTAACACTACACAAATTTGACATGAGTGAATATTCTGAAAGCTACAGTGTGTCAAAACTCATCGGCTCATCTCCCGGCTATGTGGGATATGAAGAAGGTGGACGTCTCACAGAGGCTGTTCGCAAAAATCCTCATTGCGTGCTATTGCTCGACGAAATCGAAAAAGCTCACGAAAAAGTATATGACTCATTGCTTCAAGTTATGGACTATGCCTCGTTGACCGATAGCCGAGGACGTAAAGTTGACTTCTCACATGCCATAATTATAATGACATCAAACTCCGGTGCTCAATTTGCCAAACTTGCAGGTATAGGATTCGGGTCAACCATAACTACCGGCGATGCAATGCTGTCGGAAGTCAAAAAAACGTTCAAACCCGAGTTCATCAATCGTCTATCGGGCATCGTTGTGTTTAACGATATGAGTCGCGATATGGCAACTCTTATTCTCAACAAAAAGATTGCCGAGCTAAATGAACGCCTAAACGAACGCAATGTGGAAATATCCCTCACTCCCGAGGCCCACAATTGGCTACTCGAGCATGGCTTCTCTGCCAAATATGGTGCGCGCGAAATAGAACGTGTTATCACCCACAACCTCAAGCCTATTCTTGTCAACGAAATACTCTTTGGCAAACTATCTAAAAAAGGAGTGGCCGAAGTTGGCGTTGAGAACGATAAATTGGCATTATCTATAAAAAAATAATGCCATGGTATTCCAATTAAGCGACGAACTCATTTTTCCCGATCCATACCTCGGTGAAGAAGATGGCTTATTGGCTGTTGGTGGTGATTACTCCATCGAGCGCCTGCTCCTTGCCTATTCCAACGGCATTTTTCCTTGGTCGGCATTTCGTAATGAGCAAAAGCTATGGTTTTGTCCATTAAATCGTTTTGTGATTTTTCCAAACGAGATTCATATTTCACATTCAATGCGTTCTCTCATTCGCAAGCAACGCTATGATGTTACGATCAACAAAGATTTTGAGGGCGTGATACGCGGTTGTGGAGAGGAACGAAGAGAACAACCTGGAGCTTGGCTTGGCGATGAAATTATCGAAGCATACACCCGACTACATCGCGAAGGCTGGGCTGCAAGTGTTGAAGTGTGGGACGAAGAAAAACTCGTTGGTGGCTTATATGGTGTATTAATGGGAAATTGCTTTATTGGAGAGAGCATGTTCTCTCGTGTGCCAAGTGCATCAAAACTCGCGCTCATCGCACTTGCTCATTGGATGGAGGCAAATGGTGGCACCCTCATTGACTGCCAACTTGAAACCCCACATCTCAAATCTATGGGAGGACGCTTTATTTCATACGAAGAATATATGACCTATTTACACCCCGACGATAACGAAACCAACTATGAAGTCATCGACGATTTCGAGGATTGATAGTAGTATCTCTCATTTTCTGCCCTAACAATAAAAACAAGGCTTTTATATCTTCTATTTTTACAAATTTATTTTTTCATTTCAACAGCCTAATTATCAACGATTACACACAACTATCAATCTTTTATAGACAAAAAAGCTCAAAAAAAGTTTCTCATTTATTTGCATAGTAATAAAAAAGTGCGTACCTTTGCAACGCATTTGAGGGAAACCTTAGTGCTAACAAGGTAGATTCGCTAGCTCAGCAGGTAGAGCACATCCCTTTTAAGGATGGGGTCCTGGGTTCGAGCCCCAGGCGGATCACAAAGGAGAGTCAATCGGCTCTCTTTTTTTATTGCTCAAAATCAAGACAAAGTGGTCAATGCGATTATACTTTGCATAGACAAAGTGGACAAATAGCACAAAAAACGAGGTAAAACACCTCGCTTTGCCCTCTTGATTTAGATATTTAATTAGTAGGGATTGTGGAGCTGGAGGGGTTTGAACCCTCGTCCAAACGTGGAACTAATGAGCTTTCTACATGCTTAGTCTTTCCTTATTTTTCGAGCTATGGCAGGCAAAAGACAACCAACCACAACCTTAGCTTCTAAAATTTCGGCAATCGCGCGAAGCTCTTGAATGCCTATTCCCGATTTACCTGCACCACCTTATCAATCCGTCTCGGGAAAAGGACAATTGGGTGATGTCTTGTCTTCGCAACTGTTGCAAAGATTAAGCTAATCTACTGTACTTCGATTAAGCAGCAAGAGCGTAGTTATTTTCGCCATTTAAGATTGCGATGTCCCTGATTAAAGAGAGTAGGCATCATTTCTCTGCATGCTTACACACCACCTCTACACGCTGTCAAAGCCAGTCAGCCCCGATTGCATTATTTTGCAGAACTAATGTTATTGCGATGCAAAGATAGTGAATTATTTTTGTTTTAAATAAGCAATTCACTAATTTTGCATCTCATTTTTAATTACAACAACAATTTAACATTCAATATAGTTGAAAAGCAATCGCCAACCATCATTTCTTTTATCAATAACTCCTATCATTACTCTTCTTTCAACTTTGATAGGAATAATCGTCGTAAAAGATGCCGACACAGCTCAAAGTACAAGCTACCTTATTTTATTGGGTGTAGCATTGTTAACAGTCACCCTCTCCCTGATATTTTGTCCTCAACCACTATCTAAAATGGCAAACGGCATAAAAAAGAGCGCATCTCAAATACTTCCCGCAATTCCTATTTTAATATTTATAGCCACCGTGGCTGCCACATGGATGCTTAGTGGGGTCGTACCCACCCTTATCGCATATGGGCTTGAAGTTATCAACCCTCAACTATTTTTACTCATTGCATGTCTCGTATGTGCTGTTATTTCAGTTTTATCAGGCAGCTCGTGGACTACGATTGCCACAATCGGCATTGCATTTCAAGGGATCGGCAACGTGATGGGATATAGCGATGGTTGGATTGCAGGAGCGATTATATCGGGAGCTTATTTTGGCGATAAGGTATCACCCCTTTCCGACACCACCGTACTTGCTTCTTCTTCATGCAAAGTTGAGCTATTTACACACATTAAATACCTCATGCTCACGTCAATGCCTGCAATATTCTTAGCCTTGATAATATATGGAATTGTAGGTTTTTTATACAATCCTACTGTTTCTTCAAGCTCATCAGATATTCTACCGGCATTACATTCTTCCTTTAACATCACTCCTTGGATTTTGATTATCCCCATAATTACCGGCATACTCATTGCCTTAAGAATAAAAACATATATTATATTAGCCATCAGTTCGGCATTAGGACTTATCGGAATATTCGTTTTCCAACCTCAAATCATCTTGTCGCTTGGATATACATCTTCATGGAGCGATTTAACTATAATGTGTTGCGACATTCTTTTTACCGATACAGCTATCGGCACCAACAATTCACTTCTCGATCCCCTTGTGGCGACTGGTGGAGTAGCCGGAATGCTACCCACAATCTACCTCGTGTTATGTGCGATGCTATTTGGGGGCACACTTATAGGCACTGGCATGCTTGGGGCAATAACCACAACATTTACCAACAAAATCCACACACTGCGACAAACCGTGGGTGCTACCGTTGGTAGCGGACTATTCCTCAACTGCTGCACCGGCGACCAATACCTCTCATTAATTCTTGGAGGCAATCTTTTTTGCAACCTATATATCAAAAATGGATTAGAGCCTCGCTTATTAAGTCGAGCTCTTGAGGACTCCATTTCTGTCACATCGGTACTGATTCCGTGGAACTCATGCGGCGTCACACAATCAACCGTGCTCGGCGTTGCCACCCTCACCTACTTTCCCTTTTGCATTTTCAATATCGCCAGCCCCCTACTCTCACTATTCTTTGCATGGACCGGTTGGAAAATTAGGATGATAAATAAATAATCATTAGTTTTGTGCAATTAAATTAATATTACATCATGAATCGACGAGATATGCTAAAAGTTGCCGGAACAGCTATTGCCGGAGCAACATTATTGGGAGCAGAAGCATTTGCTAGTAAAACGACTAATGAATCAACGAACAAAAAGAGAAAAGCCCTTATTATAGGCGCACACCCCGATGACCCCGAAACCGGATGTGGAGGCACAATGTTGATGCTTCGCAAAGCCGGCTGGGAAGTAGTGTCGGTATATCTTACGAAAGGACATGGAGGCATTGAAGGAAAAAGTCACGATGAAGCAGCAACGATACGCACCCAAGAAGCAATTGAAGCCTGCAAAATTCTTGAGACCCACCCCATCTTCATGACACAAATTGATGGAAATGCCGAAGTCACAAAAGCACGATATGCCGAAATGCAAGAACTAATCGCTGCAGAAAAACCCGATATCGTATTTACTCATTGGCCCATTGATTCTCACACCGATCATCGCGTATGTTCTACACTTGTTTATAATGCCTGGCGCAGACTTGATTACAATTTTGAGCTATATTACTTTGAAGTGATGAGTGGCACACAGTCTCAACTATTCCAGCCGACCGACTATGTTGACATCTCAACCGTTGCCAATCAAAAACAAGCAGCGTGCCTTTGTCACAAAAGCCAAAACATGGAAACGCTATACAACGACTGGCACATTCCAATGGAACAATTTAGAGGATTAGAATTTCGTTGTAAACGCGCCGAAGCATTCATCCACCTTCGCCGCGACAATAGCGACATTTTCTAATCAAATAATTCAAAAGCCACTCCCGAAATAATTTTCCTGAGTGGCTTTACAAATAAAACTATTATGAAAAAATTCTTCTTTTACTAATGGTTTAGAACGTAAGTACGATATTATTTTCTTCGGCTATACGACGCATATTTAGAATTGCATAACGCATACGCCCTAAAGCTGTATTTATGCTTACATTTGTTGCTTCGGCAATTTCCTTAAAACTCATATTGCGATAATATCTCATCACAAGCACCTCTCGCTGGCTATCGGGAAGAGCATCAACTATTCGTTTTACATCTTTGTGAATCTGCTCTACTACCATTGAGTCTTCAATGTTTTCTTCACACAAATCCTTGCGATTAAGCAGATTTGTCTCATCTTCATCGGTAGAAATCGTGTTTTCTGATTTTTCTTGACGATAATAATCTATAATCAAATTATGAGCGATACGAGTTATCCAAGCCGAGAACTTCCCGTTTTCGGTATATCGACCTTGCTTAATAGTCATAATAACCTTAACAAAGGTCTCCTGAAAAATATCATCAGCAAGATCCTGATTCTTTACGGTATGTAATATATATGAGAATACGCGTGATTGATAGCGAGAAAGAAGTGCATCAAACGCTTCATTACAACCTTTAGCATAACGTGCCACCAATTGATCATCGGTGAGCGTTTTTAATGTTTGCATTACTAATCTATTTTTAAGTTTTAGAGTAGTGTCGTGCTATAGGCAGAAATGTTTTTAGAGGTTAGGAATAATTATATTGGTTTACCGGGTACAAAGTAAATAATCACAAATGAAAATCACAAATTTATCCATTCTTTTTTTAGATTTATTCACATTTATCACACAATAAAACTCACTTTCTTATGTAAAATTACTTCAAAATAGTCTTTTTCACTTAGATTTTACACATTATGAAAATATTTCAAAAAAAATTCATTTATTAATAATAATCTATTTTTGTTTGCGTTAATAATAATGTATTAACGTTTAAGCATTTTGCCTATGAAGAAAACCTCTACTCAATCAATGGCAACAATGAATACAACAAATGAGGGAACTAAAGATTTTAATCCTCGCAAATCAACAATTGATTTTATCAAACAATTTGCAAGAAGCTACAATTTCAATCACAAGCTTCACCCTTCATTAGGAGGACTCATTGCTAACTAAAAAAAATGGACGAAAAGTCCATTTTTTTATTCCCAAAATCCACACATTCCTTTTCGTCTTCTTTCTATGGCAAATAGACCAATAATAATATTTTTTCATTGTGTAATTTTGCCACAATGAAAAAAAGCGAAATAACAATACTCATTTTTACCCTATTCACATGCATCGGCTGTGATATTATAGATATACACCCTTATGACGCTCAAATCAACGACTACACCAATCTCAACAATCAACATATCAACCAAATAGCATCAATATGCAAAGACAAAAATCAGATACGATTTGCCATTATAAGCGACACACAAAGATGGTATGATGAAACTTCAGATGCTATCAAAAACATAAACTCTCGCAACGACATTGATTTTGTTATTCATTGTGGCGATCTCACTGACTTTGGAGCAACAAAAGAATTCGAATGGATGGTTAGAGAACTTGAAAAATTAAAAGTTCCTTACGTATGTCTTATCGGCAACCACGACTGCCTGGGCAATGGCATATTTGTATTTCAACATATCTATGGCAATCCTAATTTTTCTTTTAATGCAGGAAATACACACTTCCTTTGCTTAAACACCAATGCTTTAGAATTTGACTACTCCAACAACATTCCCGACTTTTATTTCATCAGAGCCAATCGAGAATCACTATCCGATGTTGCAACTCAAACCATCGTAGCAATGCATGCGATGCCCTATACCGACCAATTTAACAACAACATTGCTCCTTACTTTCAACAAGAAATATCATCTTACCCAAATTTGCTTTTTTGCGTATGTGGGCACACCCACTCCACCACCACATCAACCCCTTTTAACGACAATATTACATATTACACCTGTGGAGCAATTATTAAACGAGAATACCTTTTGTTCACAATAGATAAGAAAGGAGGTATTAACTATGAAATTGTTTCTTATTAATATCATATTGCTATTTTGTTTTGCTCAATCAAATGCTCAAAAAACAACGCTAAATATTATTGCATCTGACTCAACCATAAGTTCCACACATAAGCACCACAAACCTACTACATTTTGGCAAAAACTCACACCAAATCAAATCACCACACAATATGCCGGGAGTATAGGCTTAATATCTGCAGGATTAGGATGGCATTATTTTAACGACAAATGGGAAACCGACATCCTAATTGGATATATACCAAAATACATATCTAACGAAAACAAATTTACATTTACACTAAAACAACGTTTTGTACCATGGAACTTCAAAGTCGGGAAACAATTTAGCCTCAATCCCCTATCAGTCGGATTATTTTTAAATACTATTTTTGGCGAGAATTTTTGGAAAGAAGAACCATCAAAATACCCGCCCAGCTACTACGGGTTCCCAACCGCAATGCGTCTAAATATCTTTCTGGGTCAACAACTAAACTTCAAAATACCTACCTATAATAGAAACATTACCATGTATTATGAACTTAGTACTTGCGATTTATATATAGTATCGGCATTTGTTAACAAAAAAATCTCAATTACAGACATTCTATCTCTTGCAATTGGCATAAAATTAGACATTTTCTAAATCTTAAGCGTCTGAATTAAATGTACATTCAAAACCGAAGTGCAAAATTTACGGTAAAAAAATAAAAATATGAAAAACACCGCAGGTTTGCCAAACGGCTGGGGCGCGTAGCCCCAAAGAGTGAATTTGTAGAGTAACAAGCAATACAAAAAAAGGAGA
>JAZSDX010000035.1:0-109638 GCA_045531405.1 Muribaculaceae bacterium
GGCGTGGTACACAAGCAATTCATCATCAAAGACTCATCAAGTAGGCACTAAAGCACCAAATGAATTAGGTATATATGATATGAGTGGCAATGTATATGAATGGTGCAGTGATTGGTATGGCAGTTATTCATCGTCATCACAGACCAATCCTACCGGCCCCACATCAGGCTCTTACCGCGTGCTTCGTGGGGGTGGTTGGTTCAACAGTGCTCAGTACTGCCGGGTGTCTTATCGCAACTACTTCAACCCAGACTACCGCTACTTCAGCAACGGCTTCCGCCTTGTCCTCTGTCCGTAGTTTAATCGAGAAATTCTCTCACTTAAGCTAAAAAAGGATATTCGCTCAATAAGCAGGGCAAATAAAAAGCCCTGCGAAAAGAGCGAATATCCCCCGAAAATAAAATATTTCTATGTATTGAGGCTGTGTCAAAATTAACCCCTCCGTCACTTCGTGCCACGTTACGGTGAGTCTCGCAATCGTGCACCGGCAAGCCGACATGCACTGCTCGCTCACTCGTGAGCTCTGCGAGGTTCCCTAAAAATTTTTCAAATTTTCAGAGGAGGAGCTGCCAATATTATTGACAGGAGTATCATTAGCTCTCCCTCTGATTGCAAGGCAATTAGGGGGAGTACGGCGTAGCCGGGAGGGGGTTAGAAACAAAGAGTTTATTTTGAATCTAATTCTTGTTTGATAAGTTCTAATATAGCATCAGGCATTTTCCATAGCTGATTGTTTTCGATATGGATTACTTTTATCCCAAAATCATGTAGTATTTCAGTTTTAATATCGTCTTCAATCTGCCCACCAGAAGAAAAGTGATGATTTCCGTCTAATTCAATACCTAATTTAGCTTTAGGGCAATAAAAATCTAAAATGATGTTTCCAATGGAATGTTGTCTTCTCCATCTCCAACCATCAAATTGTTTGTTTTTTAGTATTCGCCATAAGGTTGCTTCTGCCGGGGTGCCATTAGTGCGTAAGCTTTGACGAATGGTTTTTAGTTCGGGCTTATTGGTTAGTTTCATGATTATATTACGTTTCCCAACTTGTAAATATTGTGAGAGAATTGGTGTTTTGTGAGATTTAACCCCCTCCGGTGCAGGCACCTCGTCTCCCTCTTTTTCTGCGAAAAACAAGGGGACAGCTTGGCTGACGCAATGAAATAAATGACAAAGTAGCTCTCCCCTTGAAATTTACGAAAGAAATTTTAGGGGGAGTGGCTCGAAGAGCCGAGGGGGTTGGTGACTGAGGGGTAATGCCTAAATTGTTAAATGCATAAACAAATAAGTAATTAGTATGCAAATAAAAGTATTTGAAATTTCAACATATAATTTGAAAGAAGATGAAGAACGGATAAATCTGTTTTTGCGATCACATAAAATCTTAAAAATAGATAAGGAATTTTTTCATCACAATGGGGTAGGTTGTTGGTCGTTATTTGTTTCCTATCTTGAAAATACACCATCAGCATTTCAATCACAACAAGAAAAGAAACCCAAGATTGATTATAAGCAAGTGCTTGATGATGAGGTGTTTCAAAAGTTTAGCAGGTTGAGAGAGATTAGAAAACAGCTTGCAGGGGAAGATGCCGTTCCAGCGTATGCTGTTTTTACCGATGCCGAATTAGCCGAGATTGCCCGCCTTGAAAACGTAACACCTCAAGAATTGAGAAAAATAAACGGAATAGGGGATAAGCGAGTGGAAAAGTATGGGGTGAAATTATGTGGTTTGTTTAATGATGGTGTTTTGATGTAATGAAAAGGGTTGGCTGTTTGATGGATAAAATTTGCGACCCCGACAATTTGAGATTGGCTTTTCATAAAGCTCGAAAGGGGAAGCAGGGCAAAATATCGGTATTGAAGTATTCTGAACGAATAGACCAAAACCTCTTTGACTTGAGATTGCAATTACTTAATGGCACTTTTACCCCGGGAACATATAATTATTTTCGCATATATGATCCCAAAGAACGTTTGATATGTGCGGCAGCTTTTGAAGAACGCATTGTGCACCATGCAATAATGAATATATGTAAACCATATTTTGAGAGAAATTTAATATATGACACTTATGCCACACGTGAGGGGAAAGGTGTTTATTCGGCAATAGAACGAGCTCGATATGGTATGCGTCATTATAAATATGTGGCAAAACTTGATGTGAGAAAGTATTTTGATTCAATTTCGCATAATGTTCTTAAAGCAAAACTACGAAAGATTTATAAAGATAATGCTTTGTTGAAATTGTTTGATAGTATTATCGATTCATATAACACAGAGAATGGACGAGGTATTCCTATTGGGAATCTCACAAGTCAATATTTTGCCAATTATTATTTGTCGTCATTAGACCATTTTATAAAAGAGCGATTGCGAGTGCCTGTATATGTAAGATATATGGACGATATGCTTCTGTTTGCCGAAGATAGGACGCAATTAAAAGAATATGTGAGAATTGTAAACGAATATATAGAAAATGAATTATTATTATCGTTAAAACCACACGTGTTTTCAACCTCTGATAATGGAATTTCATTTTTGGGATATAAGTTGACAAGTAATGTAATGTTATTAAACCGTCGTAGCAAAGTGAGGTTTAAGCGAAAATATCGTTATTATACTAATTTATTAGAAAATCAAACTATAGGGGAGCTTGAATATCAAAACCACATGTTGCCATTAATAGCATTTGTAAATAAAGCATATACACGAAAATTAAGATTAGCTACTGTAAATCAGGAGGATAGTGTGCTCAATTTTTAATTTTGTGAGATATGATAATGTATTGTAGTCGATAGTCATAGGAAAGAGGCTCTAACCGCGTGCTTCGTGGGGGTAGTTGGAACAACAATGCTCAGAACTGCCGAGTGTCGAATCGCAACAACAACAACCCAGACAACCGCAACAACAACAACGGCTTCCGCCTTGTCCTCTGTCCGTAGCTTAAGTGAGATGGATTTCTTGATTAAACCGATTATCGTCTGTCTTCAATATTGAGGTTAAAAAGCTAATAAAATGCCTAAAGATTAGTGTAATCGTTATTGAAGAAAAAAGAGGATAAAATTCCCCATAGAGCAAAAGCAGTGGTAGGATTTAGTCGAAGCTTCTTTTGCTTTGTATTTGTTATAATTACGTCTGATAAAAGTTTTCAAGAGCAAAGGCAACCCGTAGGGTTGATTATTATGTAGCCGGGTATTGGCTCGAAGAGCCAATACCAACTTTTACTAAATCTCAACTTTGTTTAACCTTAATAATTTTTTTGTCATTCTGCCCATTTTGTCATTTTGTTTATTTGCCGAAATTATAGAACACTTAAGCAATTGCTATTCGAAAGATAAATTGAAGAGTTGCACTATCTCTAAATGTTTTGCTTTTTGCTATTTTTGTGTTGGTTGAGGTTGCAAAAATCTTTGCAAAATGAAGAAAAATAGAAAAAGTTTACATTTTTCAAGAAAAAAATTACAAAATGTTAGGATAATACGATAAAAGGTTATATCTTTGTAGCCGTAAATGATGCGAAAGAGCATCATGATTGTTTTAGATTATATTTACATACACATAATACTTCATTAAAGAAAGAAATTTATGAAAGCAGTTGAAGTAATCGACAAATTGAAATGTCGTTTTCCAAATGAACCTGAATATATTCAGGCAGTAGAAGAAGTTTTATCTACAATCGAAGATGTTTACAACGAACACCCCGAATTTGAACGCTACAACTTGATTGAACGCCTTTGCATTCCCGATCGCGTGTTCACATTCCGCATTTCGTGGGTAGATGATAAAGGAAATGTACAAAACAACATGGGTTACCGTGTGCAACATAACAATGCGATTGGTCCATACAAAGGTGGTATCCGTTTCCACTCATCGGTAAACTTGTCAATCTTGAAATTCCTCGCATTTGAGCAAACATTCAAAAACTCACTCACAACACTCGCTATGGGTGGTGGTAAAGGTGGTTCCGACTTCTCTCCACGTGGCAAGAGCGACATGGAAGTGATGCGTTTCTGCCAAGCATTTATCGCTGAATTGTGGCGTCATATCGGTCCCGATACCGACGTTCCTGCAGGTGATATAGGTGTAGGTGCTCGCGAAGTGGGTTATATGTATGGTATGTACAAGAAAATGGCTCGCGAATTCACAGGTACATTCACCGGTAAAGGTCTTGACTTTGGCGGTTCACTCGTGCGTCCCGAAGCAACAGGTTATGGTAACGTTTACTTCTTGTTGAACATGCTTGCAACAAAAGGTATTGACATCAAAGATAAGAAAGTTGCTATCTCAGGTTCAGGTAATGTGGCTACATATACAGCTAAAAAACTTCTCGAACTTGGTGCGAAAGTTGTGTCAATGAGCGATTCTAACGGTTCAATCTATGTGCCCGAAGGTATCTCACAAGAACAACTCGACTATATCTTCAAACTCAAAAACGTTTATCGTGGTCGCATCAAAGAGTTTGCCGAAGAATATGATTGTCAATATTTCGAAGGCGAACGCCCATGGCAACACGCTGTTTGTGATATCGCAATGCCATCGGCAACTCAAAACGAACTTGATGGTGACGATGCTCGCACTCTCCTTGCTAACGGTTGTTTCGCAGTGTCGGAAGGTGCTAACATGCCTTCAACTCCCGATGCAATCAAAGAATTCCTCAATGCTAAGATTCTTTATGCTCCCGGTAAGGCTGCAAACGCAGGTGGTGTGTCAGTGTCAGGTCTTGAAATGGCACAAAACTCACAAAAACTTAATTGGAGTGCTGAAGAAGTTGACGCTAAACTCAAAGGTATCATGGCTGAAATCCACAAACAATGTACCATCTACGGTAAAGAAGAAGATGGATATATCAACTATGTTAAGGGTGCAAACGTTGCCGGCTTTATGAAAGTGGCTCGTGCAATGATGGCTCAAGGTATCATCTAATAAAAGGAATTAGAAAATCTTTATAAGTGAGAATCGACAATTTGTCGGTTCTCATTGTTTTATATCTACCTCAAAATGGGTATCTTTGCATTGTGAAAAAACTTGTTTTAGTAATATTAATGTGTGGTGCTGTGCTGTCAATGATAGCCCAAAATTCATTGAGTCATCAAACAATGAGAGCGGATTGGACTCCTACATGGATCGAACCCAGTGAAGAAAATGGTTTGTTGGTTGATGGTGCGCAGTATGTGCCAATGGTATTCCCGTGGGCAATGAAAGCCATAGGGCAACCAACTCGGTCGGGGTGGGGGCGAATGGTCACATCTCAAGCTTTAGGCGTGGTGGCAATGGCAGGAAGTGTGGAATTGTTGAAACGCACGGTTGCTGATACGCGTCCCGATGCTACAAACAATAGATCTTTTCCCTCGGGGCACACTGCATGGAGCTTTCTTGGGGCAACAATGATAGAACGTGAACTTGGTTGGCGTTCGCCATGGTACACTTTTGGCGGTTATACTTTTGCATCGGCAATGGCAATGCAACGAGTGGTTGATTGTCGCCATTTTCCGGTAGATGTTGCCGGAGGAGCTGTGTTAGGGGTTGTTGCCGGACATTTAGGCTATTTTATAAGCGACAAGATTTTTGGGACACGACAATTGGAAAATAAATATAACGCTTATTCGGAAAATGATGAAAATAATATGTTTTTATCACTTGAAACCGGTATGAGTTTTAATCTAACGGAATTTTCCCTTGGAGAATACAAACTATCGCGTGAGCCATCATTAAACATCGGAGTTAAATGTGGAGTGCCTTTTGGCAATTTTTGGGGCGCATCTGTGGGGCTATTGATGCGCTCCACTCCCATTTTTTTTGAATCGACATTGTGTGGACGCACTTTTGTTGCTCCCGAAAATGCAATTGGTGTAGAGGTTTCGCCATATTATAGGACTCAGTTAAGTTCTCGATTCTCAATTAATGGAGAGGTTGGAGTGGGATATTATCGCAATTTTTCGCTCAAATCAATAGGCAAGGTGATAAAGATAAATGATGATTTTGTCAATGCTCACATCGTTGCCGGAACGACTTATAGATTGAATGATAATATGAGTGTAGGGGCATCTTTGGGATATGAAGTAGGAACGGCAAAATATTTGTTGACTCCCAATGAAACGTATAGTATCACACAGCCCGAGAATATAGAAACAACCACTCATGCACTTGTATTCAATATCTCTACCCGAGTGTTGTTTTAGGATTTGAAATTTAGTATATTTGCAATGATGAATACTCAACATATATATAATATAATTGTAGCAGCCGGAAGTGGAAGCCGATTTGGTGCGTCGTTGCCAAAGCAGTATTGTTTGATGAATGGTCGTCCGGTGTTGATGCACACGATTGAAAATATGCGAAGTGCGTTGCCCGGCTCTCCTATAATCTTGGTTTTGAGTGCCGATTTTGTTGACTACTGGCGCGATTTGTGTAAAGAGTATTCGTTTGAATCACCACAAGTAGTGTTGGGGGGGGATAGCCGTTGGCAATCGGTTAAAAATGCAATAGATGTAGTGCCTGATGATGCAGAGATTATATCGGTGCATGATGGTGCGCGTCCTATTGTAAATAAAGATATGGTTGCTCGATTGATTGGAGCCCTTGATAATGTGTGTGGTGCAATTCCTGCAATTTCGGTAACCGATTCATTGAGGATGATAAAAGAAAACGGCTCGGAGCCGGTTGAACGGTCAAAGTATAAAGCAGTGCAAACTCCTCAAGTGTTTCATGCCAAAGTTTTGAAAGAGGCATACTCTATTTCATTTAATGAGTCATTTACCGATGATGCTTCAGTGTTGGCTGCATTGGGGTATAATGTTGCACTTGTTGAGGGTGATGCTTATAATATAAAGATAACTAATCCTCTTGATATAGAGGTGGCTCAAATATATTTGCGTCAGTAATGAATCGTTTACGCTCGCTCGATATAAAATATCTGAAAGGAGTAGGACCTAAACGCGCCGAATTGTTGGAGAAACAGCTCGGAATTAAATCATATTATGATTTGATATATCATTTTCCTAATCACTATCTTGATCGTTCTTCAATATATACCATCAAGGAGTTGTGTGGAGAAATGCCATCGATTCAATTAAAAGGGCGATTTATAAACTTCTCGGTCCAAGGAGTAGGAGCAAAAAGCCGATTGGTGGCATTGTTTACCGATGGAACGGGTACGATAGAGGTAGTGTGGTTTCAACGCATTAAATATTTGAAAGATGCTTATATTCCGGGGAATGAGTATATTTTATTTGGAAAACCAACCGAATTTAATCGTCATTGGAGTATGGTGCATCCCGAGGTTGATCCAATTGCGGCAGTTGGAGCCATGCAAGGTTTGAGAGGTGTGTATCCATTGACCGAGACATTACGAAATAGAGGTGTATCGTCGCGCACATTATTTAATTATATTCAAACAGCCCTTTCGGTAGTGCAACGCATTTCAGAAACATTACCCCCTGAAATTCTTGCAAAGTTTAATCTCATGACGTTGAGTGAGGCTGTAGTGGCGATACATAATCCTAAAAATAATGAGCAGTTGCAACGCGCTCGTTTTAGATTTAAGTTTGAGGAGTTGTTTTATATGCAACTCAATATATTAAGATATACTCGTAAGCGGTCGGCTGTGATTAGGGGTTTCCATTTCCCTCGTATAGGACATTTTTTTAATACATTTTATGCGCAACAGTTGCCATTTGAACTTACAGGTGCGCAAAAACGTGTGATAAAGGAAATTCGTGCCGACATGGGTAGTGGAAGGCAAATGAATAGATTGTTGCAAGGCGATGTGGGTAGTGGGAAAACACTTGTCGCTTTGTTATGTATGCTCATTGCTGTTGATAATAACACGCAAGCGTGCTTGATGGCTCCTACTGAGATATTGGCAACACAGCATTTTGAAACGATTTCTAAACTTGTTGCACCAATAGGTATAAATGTGAAATTGCTAACCGGCTCTACTCGAAAGAAACAACGCGACATCATTCATGAACAATTGCAAGATGGTTCATTGCATTTGTTAATTGGGACTCATGCAGTGATAGAGGATAATGTGCAATTTCATAACTTGGGTTTCGTCGTTATTGATGAACAACATAGATTTGGAGTGGCGCAACGGGCTCGTTTATGGAAGAAAAATACGACGCCTCCACATGTGCTTGTGATGACTGCTACTCCAATTCCTCGCACATTGGCAATGACGGTTTATGGTGACCTGGATGTGTCGGTAATAGATGAATTGCCTCCCGGACGCAAACCGGTGCAGACTCTTTTGCGATATGATGAGCAACGAATGCAGGTATATCAAGCCGTCGGACGGCAGTTGAAGCAAGGACGACAAGTGTATATAGTATATCCATTGATTCAAGAAAACGAAAAACTTGATTTGCGAAGTCTTGAAGAAGGATATGAGTTGATTTGTGAAACGTTTCCATCTTATCAAGTGGCTTTTGTGCATGGCAAAATGAAACCTGCTGAAAAAGATTATCAAATGTCGCTTTTTGCATCGGGAGAAGCTCATATTTTGGTTGCTACAACAGTTATTGAGGTGGGAGTAAATGTACCTAATGCAACGACGATGATTATAGAGAACGCTGAACGTTTTGGACTGTCTCAACTTCATCAGTTGCGAGGTAGGGTAGGTCGTGGTGGCGACCAAAGTTATTGTATATTAATGACTAAAGTCAAAATTGCGCGAGAAACTCGTCAGCGGTTGGAGATAATGACATCCACAACCGATGGTTTTGTAGTGGCAGAAGCCGACCTTAAGATGAGGGGACCCGGGGACCTTGAGGGAACGATGCAAAGTGGAGTTGCTTTCGATTTGCATATTGCCAACCTTGCAACCGATGGGCAAATTATTCAAATGGCACGAAATATGGCTTCAGATATACTTGATGCAGACCCCGATTTGACAATGCAAAATCATGCAATGCTGAGGCATCAATTAGAGGTGTTGTTTGCCAAAAATATTAATTGGGGACTAATAAGTTAAAATTTGATTTATTTTGAATACAATTTTTAACCACAAATTAACAATTGATGCGCAACGAAAATTGCATGGGTAAAAAATAACATAACTTAATTTGTTCGCATAAGTGGCTGGTGGCTAATTTGTTAGAGTTTAATTTTAAGGAATTTCCTTATCGATTTACATTTTTTATTTGTGCAATATTTTGCTAACAAAATGAATCATAGTAACTTTGCCATCGTTGAAAATAAAAAATGTAAAATTTTAAATCAGATCTCTCCCTATTTGTAGGTTAAAACAAATGATGAATATAATAAAAACTACAGTATCATTAGCTATTACTCTTTGCGTTGGATTTACAATGCAAGCTCAAGATAATCGACATGAATCATTGCATAAAGATTATATTGCAGGTGTGAGTAATAATGCCAATAAAATCAAAAACGAAGAAACAAATAAATTTGTAAACGTAGTTCTTGGAAATAACGTTGAGGAGGTTTCAATCAGTGAAATTGATGAACAATATGGTTGGGACAGCCCACTCGTAAATTGTTACGAAGGAATAGAAATTCCAGCTATTGCTAAAATTGATGTTAGTGGGTTTTATATGCCAGTATCGGGCGAAGTTACTTCTAATTATGGTTATCGTCGCCGTTTCCGTCGCATGCATCGTGGTATAGATTTGAACCTAAATACAGGCGATACTGTAAGAGCCGCATTTAACGGACGTGTGCGTATCGTAAATTATGAAAGACGTGGTTATGGAAAATATGTTGTAATTCGCCATGATAATGGTCTTGAAACTGTATATGGTCATTTCTCTAAGCATCTTGTAGAGCGTAACCAATATGTTAAGGCTGGAGAACCTATTGGTCTCGGAGGCAATACCGGTCGTAGCTTTGGATCACACCTACACTTTGAAACTCGTTATATGGGTGTGGCGATTAATCCTGCTGCTATAATCGACTTTGCAAATGCCACTGTTCATAGTGATGTGTTTACATTTAATAAAACAACATATCAAAATTCACGCAACTATTCTCCTGCCGATGCGCAAAAATCATATGCAAAAAAATCTAATAAAAAATCAAGGGCAAAGAAGTCTAAATACTCAAAATCTAAGTCTAAATCAAAATCTAAGAAGTCGGTAGCTTCAAAAAATAAGAAATCTAAAAGTAAAGCAACTGCAAGCACAAAAACTAAAAAGTCAAAGAAATAAACAACTAATAATACGATAAAATAAATGGCAGCAATATTTCGGAAAGAAATGTTGCTGTTTTTTTTAAGGGGACGATACTGTTTGGCGGATGATAAACTGGATAAAACAAGAACAAGCCCACTTGTCAGTGGACTTGTTCCTATGATTTCAATAGGTATAACTTCTAAGGTAAAAAAGATTGTTTTAGGTTTGTGATGCAAAGGTCTTGATTTTTTCTTGTGCAAGCAAGAAAAAATATATGTTGTTAAACATGTTTCGTAATTTTGTTGAAAAAATTAGTCGTTAAAGGTGTCTAAGGTGAGATTTGAACCATCGAAGACGGCATAAGAGAAATGGTGTATCCAATCTCCAAGAACAATTACTCGCGAATTATTCTCTATATTAAAATCGAGTAATATGTGACGATGCCCGAAGATGAAAAAATCGATATGCTCGTTGTTGTGGCTTTTGCTCCAATTCAGAGCAAAAGGAATAAATGGTTCTTTGTCTTCGCCTAAAAACTGAGGCTTTTCATCGGAGAAGTTGCGACTATGAGACGACCATCGATGAGCAAATGGAACTGTCCATCGGGGGTGAATGCCCGAAAATAACCATTGGCACACTTTATTACGAAATAGGGTACGAATAAATTTGAAACCGGGTTTTAAGCTACCAATGCCATCACCATGTGAGAGAAAAAATTTTTTACTATCAATGTCTTTTATCTCATAGCCATCTATGACAGTTATGCCAATTTCATGGGGAAGGTAGTCAAAAATCCAAATGTCATGGTTTCCAATATACCAACGTATCTCTATGCCATCGTCGGCCAATAATGCTAATGTGCCAAAAAAACGAGTAAATCCACGAGGCACAACATTGCGATATTCATACCAATAGTCTAAAACGTCGCCTAAAAGATATATCGCCTTAGCTGAGTCTTTGATTGTATTGAGCCAACGCACAACTCGACGTTCATAATCTAATGGATTTTTTAGATATGAAGCACCAAGATGGAGATCAGAAATAAAGTATGTCTTATTGCGTTGGGACATGGGCTTGAAATTAAAATTATAGAAAACCAAGTTCGAGTTTGGCCTCTTCGGTCATCATGTCTTTATTCCATTCTGGTTCAAATACAATATTAATATTAACATTGCTGACACCTTCAACGCTCTCTACCTTCATGCGCATATCATCTACAATAAAATCGGCGGCAGGGCAATTGGGTGCAGTAAGAGTCATATCAATATTTAATGAGCCATCTTCGGCAAGGTCTATTTTATAAATCAACCCAAGACTATATACATCGATTGGGATTTCAGGGTCATAGACGGTTTTAATCATCTCTACGACCTTTTCTTCTATTTTTAATTTTTCTTCAGCTGTCATAATATTACAAAGGTAGTAATTATCACTGAAACTAAATAGCTTAATTAGAAAAAAAATGCCGAACCATAATTTGATTCGGCATTTAGAATATTGAGAAAGATAATTATGCGTTTTTACCGTGGCACGCTTTGAATTTTTTGCCACTTCCACAAGGACATGGATCGTTGCGACCAATTTTAGGCCCGGCAACAACCGGTTGTGGGCGTTGACGTTCTCCTTGAGGGGCTGATGCTGCAGCACGTTGTGCTGCCTGTCCTGGAAGATCTTCTTTAGATGCTCGATATTGTGAATAGTCGTTGCGACGTTCGGGCATAGCTTGTTTTACCTCAGGTTGGCGTTGTTGAGCATCATCGGTTGCTTCTCGTTGTTGAATGAAAATTTGACCACGCAATAAAGCCGACATTGCTTTAACATTAAGGTTGTTAAGCATATTCTCAAATAGGTGGAATGATTCAACTTTGTAAATAACCAATGGATCTTTTTGTTCGTAAGATGCATTTTGTACCGATTGACGCAATTGGTCAAGTTCGCGAAGATGCTCTTTCCATAGTTCGTCGATAGATACGAGTAGCAATGCTTTATGCCATTCTTTTACGATAGCTTTACATTCACTATTATAAGCCTCGGTTATATCAACACGAAGGTTAAATATGCGTTTACCATCGGTAATTGGAACCATAATTTTTCCTTGAGCATTGCGATTCTCTACCCAATCTTTGATTACGGGTTGAGCTATTTCAATAATGCGTTGGCTCTTGCGATCGAGAGCTTCGTTGGCTGCTTGGTAGAGACGATCAATGAGCTCAGCTTTTCCAAGAGTCTTGAATTCTTGCTCGGAGAATGGAACTTCTATTGTGAGAACTTTGAATACCTCAAGTTTGAGATCGTCATAGAAGTTTGGTGCCTCGTGAGTATTTATGAGGTTTTCAATAGTGTCGTAAAGCATGTTGGCAATATCGATACCTACACGTTCTCCAAGCAACGCATGGTGGCGTCGGTTGTAGATGTAGGTACGTTGCTTGTTCATCACGTCGTCATACTCAAGCAAGCGTTTACGGATTCCAAAGTTGTTTTCTTCTACGCGTTTTTGAGCGTTTTCAATTGCTTTGGTTACCATTTTTGACTCAATCATTTCACCTTCTTTTAATCCGAGGGTGTCGAGCATTTTCATTACACGATCGGTCGCAAACAGACGCATTAATTGGTCTTCAAATGAGACATAAAAAACAGAAGAACCCGGGTCACCTTGACGACCGGAACGACCACGTAACTGGCGGTCAACACGACGTGATTCATGACGTTCGGTGCCGATAATTGCAAGACCTCCGGCATCTTTCACCTCTTTGGGTAGTTTGATGTCGGTACCACGACCTGCCATGTTGGTTGCGATGGTTACAGCTCCGGATTTACCTGCAAGAGCAACAACTTCAGCTTCTTTTTGGTGAAGTTTGGCGTTGAGTACTTGACAAGGTATGTGGCGCATGTCAAGCATACGCTTAAGCAATTCTGAGATTTCAACAGAGGTTGTACCTACAAGAACTGGACGACCTGCTTCTTTGAGCTTAACAATCTCATCAATTACGGCAGCATATTTTTCTTTTTTTGTTTTATACACACGGTCGTTTAGGTCAAAACGTGCGATTGGTCGATTTGTTGGGATTGTTACAACATCAAGTTTGTAGATGTCCCACAATTCTCCAGCTTCAGTTTCAGCAGTACCTGTCATACCGGCAAGTTTGTGGTACATACGGAAATAGTTTTGCAATGTGATTGTTGCAAATGTTTGTGTTGCAGCCTCAACCTTAACACCTTCTTTTGCTTCAATTGCTTGGTGTAGTCCGTCGCTATAGCGACGTCCTTCCATGATACGACCGGTTTGTTCGTCAACAATCTTGATTTTGTTATCGTCGATAACGTATTCTACATCTTTCTCAAAGAGTGTATAGGCTTTGAGTAGTTGTGATACGGTGTGAACGCGTTCGGCTTTGATTGCGTAGTTTTGCATCAAATCGTCTTTGCGTTGTTGTTTCTCGGATAAATCGGTAATGTTTTCAAGCTCAGAAAGCTGAGCGGCGATGTCGGGTAATACAAAGAATTGAGGGTCGTTACTTTTTCCGGTTAATTCATCGATACCTTTATCGGTAAGTTCTACACTGCGATTTTTTTCATCAATTACAAAATAGAGTGGGTCGGTGATGAATGGCATTTCACGACTATTGTCTTGCAAATAATAAGCTTCTGTTTCAAGTAGGATATTTTTCATACCCTCTTGGCTCAAGAACTTAATGAGCGCACCGTTTTTCGGAAGACCCTTGAATGCACGGAACAATAAGATTGCTCCTTCTTTGCGTGTTTCTTTGTCGTCAGATGCAATTTTTGTTTTTGCTTCACTGAGAATTTGAGTTACAAGACGGCGTTGTGCTTGAACAACTTTTTCTACGTTTGAACGATATTCATTAAATAATTGGTCGTCTCCTTTGGGAACAGGACCTGAAATAATCAATGGGGTACGAGCATCGTCAATAAGCACCGAGTCAACCTCATCGACAATGGCATAATAGTGTTTGCGTTGAACCATGTCTTGTGCAGTCATAGCCATGTTGTCGCGAAGATAGTCGAACCCAAACTCGTTGTTTGTGCCAAATGTAATATCGCAATTATAAGCATCACGACGTTCATCAGAGTTTGGCTCATGTTTGTCAATACAGTCAACTGTTGAGCCGTGGAACATGTATAAAGGTCCCATCCATTCCGAGTCACGTTTTGACAAGTAGTCGTTGACAGTTACAACGTGAACGCCACGTTTTGACAATGAGCGAAGGAATACTGGTAGTGTTGCTACGAGTGTTTTACCTTCACCTGTCGCCATTTCGGCAATTTTACCTTGATGGAGTACAATACCACCGATGAGCTGTACATCATAGTGAATCATATCCCATTTTATTTCATTACCACCGGCAATCCAATGATTTTTCCAAATAGCTTTGTCGCCTTCTATTGATACAAAATCACGACCTTCGGCAGCGAGGTCGCGGTCGAGTTGGGTTGCTGTAACTTCTACAGTCTCGTTTTTTGCAAAGCGAGCGGCAGTTTCTTTTACCGCGGCAAATACGGTGGGAAGATGTTCATTGAGTTGATCTTCGATGATGTCAAGAATTTTCTTTTCATTGTTATCGATTTCGTCCCAAATGGGTTGACGTTCATCAAATGGCAATTCTTCAACTTTTGCTCGTAATTCTTTATTAGAATTTTCAAGGGAAGCTGTGCTGTCGGCTATTGATTGACGCACACGAGTAATTGCATCGCGAAGTTCATCGTTTGAAAGTCGCTCCATGTCGGGACCTAATGCCTTAATTTTGTTTACAATAGGCATGATTTCTTTAAGGTCGCGTTGCGATTTATTCCCAAAGAGTTTACTTAAAAAACTTGTAAATGACATTATTATAATTGTTTTTGTTTATTATCAATTAAATGCACACATAAAATAGTGTGCTGTTACAAAATTTGCAACTGCAAAGATAGCTATAAATCCTTATAAATTGATTGTTTGAGAACGAGAATGTATGACTAAAATTGCAATGGCATAATCGTTGCCGAATTTGGCGAGCGAATTCTCAAAAGTCGAGCCACTGTTGGAGCTATGGCGCGAGCATCTATAGGGTGTGATATTGTTTGAGATGTTACAGAGGGAGACAATATAAATACCGGTGCCGCCGATTTTGCTGCACGAGTTACGATATTGTTGTCAATATTGTTGTCGTTATCGTCAATACTCCATCCGGGAGCAATTGAAAATATTATATCTCCAGCATGTTTAATGCTTGTGTTACGATGTATTGCATCTGGGTTGTCTCCAACTCTACGAGCAATAATATCGTCAATAGTATAAGCATTTGTTACTCCGCTCATCCTAATTAAGAATTGAGCTACATCTTGTCGCATTGATACGATATCGATGTTTTTATCTTTGATGAGCTTGTGGTTTAGATATAAATTATTATTGTGAAATCCTTTAATCCATTCCCCGTTCCCATGTTTGGCCATGAGGTACATGTTGAGTAGCGAAATAGCTCGGTGAGTAGAGAATTCACCATAAGGAATGCTCCAACGTTCATCATCGCGACGACATCGTGGACGGGAAGGAGTTCCGGCTATAAAAATAAGGGTGTTTTGCATCCCTATCGATTGTTCGATAGTAGAAAATAATTGAGCAAGATTGTTGTCAAGTTTAATATATGCGTCCATTGTCTCCACTCGAGAGTCGGGAGTGTGTGAATATTGGTAGGGAGTTAATGTATAAGATATGTTGAGCATATCAACAACACTTTGATGTCTCCCAAGTAATAGTGTTGTTATATATTCGTTGGCAATTGAAGTTATTTCATCATTGACACATGCCGATTGCTTAAACATTTTATATCTATCTCTTTCGTTTTTAGGAAAAGTATAACGGAATGGATAGGCCCGACGATGATCGGGGACGTCGGGGTAGAGTGAAATATTTAAGGTCGGTTCCCATGCAATTTTGTCAAGGCGATCAGATAGGGGAGACTTATGGTTGCGATTAGAAATAACGGCTGGGACATCCTTATAGTGAGTAGTTGTGGCCCATTTCCCGGTAAGGTCATTTACCCAAAAAGCCGAGTTGGCAGCATGCCCTGCCATGATAATTGACTGAATTGCATCGGGGGCTATTGAGTGAACCTGGTTAAGTCCATCGCCATCTATTTTAACCTCGTCAGTTAAGGTTGAAACCAATAATGCTGAAGGTGAATATGTTTCACTTGTGTAGTTGCCAATTTTAGATGGGTCAAGAAGTATAGGATAGGTTTTGCCTTTTTCAGCATCATATACTTCATAGTTAGGAATGCCATTAATAGATGGCGCTGCTCCTGAATATATTACAGCCGTGGCTGACGCATTGTCAAGAGGGGTTCCGTAATCGACATTTTGTAAAATTACACCATCTTTGATTATTCGATTGAACCCATCTTTGCCAAAAATATGACGAAGTTGGTCAATATATTCTTGATTTAGACCATCAACCATAATGCCTACAACGAGCGATGGTCGCTTTGAGGCTGTTTGGGCTGAAAGCGACATCGTAATCATTGAGGCTATGAGCGACAAGATGATTCGTTGAGTTATTTTATTTTCTTTGCAACGCATCGTGTAATGTATATATTCGTAGCTGAACGAGTCAAACTTATTAGAATGAGTGGTAGAACTGCAATATTGCCCACTTGAATACCACTTAGCAATATTGTCAATAGCAAAATTAATGCCACAATATTAACAAAATGGAAATAGAGGACAATTTTATTAAATTGATTAAACCAAATGCAAATCGTGGGGATAAAACATAATGGATTAAATAGTAAAATCATGTAATTGGGAGATGTTGCTTCATTAACCGAAATGAAAATGAGGTAACAAATGAATAAAGATGCAAAAGAGTATATTCCATAAATTGTCGAGTCAAACCATCGAGTAGCTCTTTTTTTCTTAATATCTTTGACAGAAAGCATTAATGATAAAACAAAGATTAAAGAAAAAATAAAATTAGGAGATATAACGTATGGAGTTGGGGGTAACTGAGCAGGAACACCTTCATTGATAATTGTTTCCTTTGTTACAATAGGAATTTTGTTTCCCAAAGAATCGGTAATTGTGGCTCCTCGCATCATGCTTTCAAGGGCTTCAGGTGCAAACATCTTTTCACGAGTGGGAAGAGCATAGTCAATTCCGGAGCCGAGAGCCAAGTCAATGCCTAATTGATACCAATCATAATTTTGATGAAAATGTCGCATCTCATCACGATAGGTCCATCTTTCTGCCCCTTCAATATTAGGTTCATTGAATGCGATTGTATCATTAACAACCTGTTCGATGAGGTTTATTGGTTTGGTAGCACAATTGTTTTTAACGTAATTATAACGGTAAACACAATTTTCGGGCAATAGGTTGATTTGTAATAAGGTTACTAAATTCCACGCTTGTTGAGGAGTGAGATTTAGTTCTTGTTCTACGATTCTGCGATTTTCTCTTGTGTAATGTTCTAAGAAGTGATAAAATGGATATGCTCCTACTCGATAGTCGGTTTCTCCTTTTAGGAATTTCAATGCAAAGTTTTTGGTTTGAAATTCAAAAAGTCCATAATTGACAGCGATGTCTTCTCCGTTGATTTGTACACGAATGGCTGTGTGGCCGCAAAGTTCATACATCACGCTACCGGCATGGCATGTGATGAGGCTGATGCGAGGTGTTTGAATAGAATCATTTTGTGTCGCCCAAGCAGTGCAACACAAAATTAAACCGACAACAATATTAAGCAATCGTTTCATCTCATCGTAATAATTCGAGATTACATGATGCCTCGTTCACGTAAGCGACATTGCCATGCCCAGGCCGAGCGCATAGTGTCGTCAATTGAAGCTGTTGCTTTCCAACCGAGCACCTCATTGGCAAATTTAGGGTCTGCCCACACTTTTTCAATATCTCCGGCACGACGACCTACTATTTTGTGAGGAACTTTAACACCTGTTGCACGTTCAAATGCTGCGATAAGTTCTTTAACTGAAAGACCTATACCTGTTCCCAAGTTGAAAGTTTCAACATTATCAAGGCTCTTGTCTTGTAACATACGCTCAACTGCAATTACGTGTGCTTTTGCAAGGTCAACAACATTAATGAAGTCGCGAATACATGAGCCGTCGGGAGTGTTGTAATCATCGCCAAATACGCTCAACTCTTTGCGAATGCCAATGGCTGTTTGAGTGAGGTAGGGGATAAGATTTTGAGGAACCCCATTGGGTAATTCGCCGATTTCAGCAGTTGGGTGAGCTCCTACTGGATTAAAATAGCGTAAAATCACACTCTTGATAGGAGAACCACTTCGCACTACGTCGTGAATGATTTCTTCACATATTTGTTTGGTGTTGCCGTAAGGTGAAGTCGCAGTTTTTATAGGTGCAGCTTCGGTAACAGGATTTGCATCAGGCTCGCCATATACTGTACACGATGAAGAAAAAACTATCCCTTTAACATCGTTTTGTGGCATAAGGTCGAGCAAGTTTATCAATGTATTGAGGTTGTTGCGATAATATAGAGTGGGTTTCTCCATTGACTCTCCCACAGCTTTACTCGCTGCAAAATTTATTATCCCGGTAATGTCGGGGTATTGTTGGAAAAGTTTTGACAATGCATCAAAATCAGTACAATCGGCTTCTACAAAATCTGGACGAATGCCGGTGATGCGCTCAATACCATCAAGAACTTCGACATTGCTATTTGAAAGGTTGTCTATAATTACAACAGGATATCCTGCTTGTTGAAGTTCAACCACAGTGTGAGAACCAATATATCCAGTACCACCGGTGACTAATATGCGTTCAGTTTTCATAATCGTAAAATCATTTATTAATTGTTTCTACAAAGATACGAAATAAAAATGATTAACTAACGATTATTAGAAGATAGATTTAGGTGTTGATACTGATGTTTATATTTTTACGACTTTCATTTGGCAATTTTTGCAGTCAAAGTCAAGACGAAAACGGTTATATCCTGATTTGATGAATAGCAAGTTGGGTAGTTGCTTTGCTTTTGATGACTTTAGACAACAACCCAATTCGCGCCGAATACAATAGCGTGTAGTCATTACAACAAGTTCATGCTCAGGCTGTCGCACCTCCAACGCTGGTTTGATTTTCGTCACACCATGTTCTACGTAGAATTGTTGCGCTAATCGATTTGACACATTGTCGTGATAAGAGAGTTGAGTCCCCATCGGTGGAACTGCGCTTATGTTTTCGGGTAGTCGATAATCGCGTTCATATCTAATGCGATGTGTCTTATCAAGAAGGTCTATGGCTTGTCGGCGAAGGTCGGCAAGTTGTGATGCCGGAACGAAAATATTCCCAGCATTATCGTTAATAGAAGATATGTTATAAATTGTTCCTCCAATTTTTTCAAGTACCCTACGTCGTGCTTCAAGTTGAGGTGTTTTAGCTTTTTGAAGATTGGTGCAAAGAGTAGATGTTATTCTGTTGCCTCGTTGGTCCGAAATATCAAGAGCCAAGATATTTGGCGAAGCAGTGCGAAGTGTCATATCAATGTCAATTAATCGTATAGCGGTGTCTTGTGCGAGCTTGTCGTCCCAATGTTTATCTCTGTTACGATAGATGGTTGTCCCGGTTTCTACAAATACTTTTATGGCAGGATAAATGGTGTTTTTGTCAATTTTATTAAGTCGGAAGCCTTTGAATGGTCCTCCATTGTCAAAAAATCCCAAGCCATCTCCGTTATGTAATTCTGTAGAAATCTCTTTTAATATAATTGCGTTAGCCGATAAGAATCGTTTTACTCGTCCCACCGGTTCTCCAATAGATTTAGGAGTGTGGAGCGATGCCATAGAGCGATGAGCCGAAATGTCATCGGCAAAATAGCGAGTGAAGCCTCGGTTGAAACTTTTTGCAAGATTTGGAGTGAACGAGATTACGCTATTTCCCACTGATGCTCGTTGATACTTTTCGGGATATTTTTCGATTACCATATCAATGGCTTGACGATAGGCTGCAACCGTATTTTTTACATAGTTGATATCTTTTAACCTTCCTTCAATTTTGAATGAAGAAATTCCGGCATTCAACATTGCTTCAATGTCGGTAATGCGATTGAGATCACGCAACGAAAGTAGATATTTCTGATATTCTAAAATCTCACCATCGCAATCTATAAGGTCATAAGGTAATCGGCACATTTGTGAACATTCACCACGATTAGCACTACGCCCAGTAGCAATGAAACTAGCTTGACAGTCGCCACTATAGCTCACACACAATGCCCCATGCACAAATGCCTCGAGAGGGGCATTGACATTGTTATGAATTTCGGCAATTTCTTCAAAGGATAATTCGCGAGCAAGTACAATTTGCGAAAATCCTACTTGTTCAAGAAATTGGGCTTTCTTTGCATCACGAGTGTCGCATTGGGTGCTTGCATGAAGTGCGATAGGGGGGGTGTTCATTCGTAAAATTCCCATATCTTGCACAATAAGTGCATCAACGCCTAATTTGTAAAGATTATGGATGAGGCGTTCAACAACCTCAATTTCATTATTGTAGATTATTGTATTTACGGTAATATAAACTTTTACGTTGAATTGATGAGCAAAATCGACAACTTTGGCAATGCCTTCAAGAGAATTTCCGGCAGCCGACCGTGCACCATGACTTGTTGCTCCCATATACACTGCATCAGCTCCATGTTTGATGGCTTCGATTGCAGTATTGGCATCACGTGCAGGTGCTAATAATTCTATTTTGCGAGGTTTCTCCATAATCTACGGCAAAGGTAGTGAAATTAAAAAATAAATCCTTAATTTTGTGAAATTAATTGCTAAAGTTTTAGATAAGATATTCTAAACGATAAATATTAAAATTTTTAGGCTAAGGGAATAAATATTACAATTAAATAATGAAATAACCGATGAAGAAACATATTATTGCTACGGTGTTGTTGACAATCACTTTTATTCAAATGTCATCAGAATTAGTGAAGTCTGAGCAACCCTATGTATATGAATTTACGATAGAAAAAGAAAATGCTGCAACCCCGGTAAAAGACCAGGCAAAGACGGGAACTTGTTGGTGTTATGCCATGACATCTTTTATGGAATCGGAGTTGATACGCACCGGTAAAGGTGAACATGATTTGTCGGAAATGTTTATAGTGCGACACAATTACATTCGTCGCATAAAGGACAATGTACTTCGCCGTGGACGAGGCAATGTGACTCCGGGCAGTATTGGTCATATGCACACATGGGTAATGAAGAATGTAGGGATAATGCCTGAAGAGGCTTATCGAGGAATCGCATATGATTCAGAAAAACATAATCATGAAGATCTAAATCAATGGGTGAAAGCGATAAACGCTACTGCCGTTGATATGAAGAAACCTCTTCCTATTGAGATTGTAGAGGGTGTGCTTGATGCTTATTTGGGGAAAGTGCCTGAGAAATTCATATATCAAGGTAAGGAATACACAGCTGAAAGCTTTGGTAGAAGTTTGGGGCTAAATGCCGATGATTATGTAGAGATTACGAGTTTTACACATCACCCATTCTATGAAAAAGTGATGGTTGAAGTACCAGATAATTGGGATTATGAAAAAATGTATAATGTGCCTCTTGATGAGTTTATGCAGATAATTGACCATGCTATTAATTCCGGTTATACTGTAGTGTGGGACGGCGATTTGACAGAGCCGGGATATGCTTTTCAACACTATGTGGCAGTTAATACCTCAGAGGATATTCGCAACCAGAAGCAATTAAGTGCAAAGGCAGTGGAAATACCGGTAACACAAGAAAGCCGTCAAACGTATTTTGAAACGTTTCAAACGGTTGATGACCACTTGGAGCATATCACAGGTATAGCACATGACCAAGACGGAGTGAAATACTACAAAACAAAAAATTCCTTTGGATTAGAACGTAATGGCTCCGGCTATCATTTTATGTCAGAGGAATATGTGAAAGGAAAAACAATATCAATTGTAGTAAATAAGAACTCAATCCCAAAAACAATGAGAAAAAAACTTGGGATATAATGTAATTAAATTTCTCCTTAAAGTAGAATATTATACACCCACTTAATCGTTTGCGGTTTTAGTGGGTGTTTTTGCACCAAATAGGATTTTACCTAAAATAGGATTTGTTCGCAAAATATTACTAATTAACAAGCATATTCCGATAATCACCAAGCTTGTAGCGATTGAGATTATAAATATGATAAAGGGAGAGTCTATCCCTGTGTCTTTAATCCATGAAATAGAGTCTGAAATAAAGAAAATGTGTAAAAGATAAATATCAAGAGTGCGACGCCCTATATATTGTAAAGCTTGTCCTATACGGGAGTTATCTATATAATTACTATTCTTCATAAATAAATAGAAGATTGAGAATAGCCCAAGCATAGATGTCGCTAATTTTAGTTCTAACTTAAAAAAAATTTTTTTGAGAAACAAACATGCTCCTACAAACATAAATATAATAGTAAGGGTCATTATTATATCTTTGTTGAAGATAATTTTGATTTTGTCAAAATATTTTTTTGAGAGAGTGCCTACGACAAAGAAGATGAAAAACTCAGAATTCCATATTATTGCATCAAAGAGAATTGGAATCTTCTCCGAAATCGCAGCATCGTTTGCAAGTATATATAGGATGATAGCAATGATTAAAAGAAGGATTTTACATATAATTTGCTTCTTTATTATGAGATTGAATAGCACATAAACAAAAAAATACTCAAATAAAGTGATGGTAAACCAAAAACCATTATATTTGGCATTTAGAGTGTTAATAGAAAAAATAAACATGAAAAGGGATAGGAATATTGTGGTAGGGATAATTTGTACTAAAAACTTTTTAGATAAAAATTTAATACAATTGGAAAAATCCCAAATCTGTTCATCTTTATAAAAAATAAACCCACTGATAAAAAAGAATAATGGCAGTCTAAACAATCCGAAAAATTCGAAATAGGGAAACGCATTGCACTCTGAACTCCAAGCGACATGAACGCTTACCACTAATAACATCATTAATCCGCGCAACGAATCAATGTATCCGATTCGTCGTTTTGTGATTGGTAGGCATTCTTCCCTCATATTTTATCAATAGTTGATTTATTGAAGTTTTATTTAATGTCGCGAATGTCGTAGGGGGTTGCTTGGTAAACGAAATAGTTGAGCCAATTTGAGAATAGGAGATTGGCATGAGAACGCCAACGCACAATGGGTTGTTGCGATGGGTCATCGTTGAGATAGTAGTTGGCAGGGATTGCCGGATTGATGCCTTTCTCAAGGTCGCGATGATATTCAAAGTCAAGTGTTCCGGGTGAATATTCTGAATGTCCGGTAATGAAAAATTCGCGACCACCACGAGCCATCACCATATATATGCCACTTTCATCGCTCTCGGCAATGATTTTAAGTTCGGGAACTTTTTCTATATCTTCACGACGCACCTCGCTATAACGACTATGAGGCACATAAAACACATCGTCAAACCCTCGGAAAATGGGGTTGAGTTCATCGTCAATTCGATGCTTGAACACACCTGAAATTTTTTTGTCAAGTACATATTTAGGTATCCCGTAGTGGTAATAAAGCCCGGCGAGTGCAGCCCAACAAATATATAGGGTAGATGTGACGTGTTTTTTTGCCCAATCAAAAATCTCAGTGAGTTCGTGCCAATAGTCAACATCTTCAAATGCAACTTTTTCAACAGGAGCACCGGTTATGATAAGCCCGTCGTAATTGTTGTGTTTTACTTCGTCAAATTTTTTGTAGAATGTTTCAATGTGCTCACGAGGCGTGTTCTTTGAAACATGGCTATCGGTATCGATAAAGTCTAATTCTATTTGAAGAGGAGTGTTAGAGATAAGACGCAAAAGGTCGGTTTCTGTCATGATTTTCAACGGCATAAGGTTGAGAATCGCTATTCGCAGAGGACGAATGTCTTGCGATGATGCACGTTGCTCATCAATAACAAAAATATTTTCAGAACGTAATGTCTCAACCGCCGGAAGCGAAACAGGAACTCTAACAGGCATAAATTTAGATATTTAAGAAAAACACTACAAAGGTAATGTTTTTAATTGAAAAGTGAAAATAGGACAATTAAAGCAAGAACGATTATTATATTAGGGGAAAATGTGAATTTTATAGCCAAAAATAATGGGATAATGTGAAAAAGAGGCTGTATTTCGTCGGGAAAATGTGACAACGGATAATATTTGAACAGAAAAGGAAGTGTGAATTCCTTTATTGTTCAAAATTTTGCTGCTGAGTATCCTCTATGGTTTCATTTTTACTACTTGAACGCCATTTTATATCTTTTGAACAAAAAATATAGTCATGAACAGCGAAAAAGGTTGTAGGCATACAACCATATTGAAAACATTTTGTATCTAAATAAGGTACCATGACAGGCAATGCAGGTGGAAACGGCATAAAAAATCGGTTGTCCTTGTTAATCCTTGGGCAACCGATTTCATATATTTGAATAGTCTAATTCCTCTTATAATAAAGTAAAGTCATACTTGAATATTTCCCTCAACGAATGTTATTTCCTTTTTTTCTGATAGTATGTCTTAAACATTCCAATAAGTAGAATAGTTTATACCATTATCTTCTAACCACGAAAGCATATTATTATATGACGCGTATCCATCTTGAGAGAATCTGTCATATAGGTAACGGATAATTGCTTTCTCACTTTTAGCATTATTACACAATTTTGACAGTTTAAGCATATCATTTTCTCCAATAGTGTGAATAGATTCAATAAATCCGTCATCACGCAGTTTATAGTCAATATCTGCCCCCAATTGTGTCTATTAAGTGTTAGGCGCATTTTGCTACAAGTAATCGAGAAACTGCTTGCCTATTTTTCTCTTATCAGGATTTGAAGATTTTGAATCGTTATAAAATTCAATAGTTGTAGCTGACATATAATTTTGTTTTTATGGAGTTATATATTTTATCGTTCTAAGAGAATTCTATGTAGCGTCTTGAATATTTACTTTAAATAGTTTCATCTATGTAAATAATATCGCTAATGTATACCAAAAAAAATTAAAAGGATACCACATTAATTAGATATTTATACGATACACTTCGTCAATTCCATCAATGGCATTGATATTTTCCATAGCTTCGTTTAGTTCTCTAATGGAGTGAACGGCAAAGTCAATGGTACATTCGGCGATATTATCAATCGTTTTTGTTTTGAGGTCAGTCATTGAAAGATGTTGTTGCTCGGTGATACATTCGATTAGGTCGCTCAAAAGATGGAAACGGTCGATGCCACGAATTAGCAGTCTCACCGGGTATAAAAAATCTGGGTCTTCTTCGAATTTTACGGCAACGATAGAATCGCCTTCGTGAGAGGCCATTGTTATAGCACTTTTACAATTACGTTTGTGTAATGTTACTTCTCCTTTTTGATTTTTGAAGCCTATTACTTCTTCGCCGGGAATTGGGTGGCAATTGGGGCATAAGATGTATTTAACGTGCTTTTGATGAGCGAGGAAAGAGCGAATCTGGCGTTTGGCACGATAGGTGAGTACATGGTGTATCCAATCGGGACGAGGATTAACATTTTCGTCGGTGCCAATTTCAACACAATCGCCTCGTTGTAATACCGATTTTATCGAAGATAAGCGGCCATTGATACGAGCATACTTGGCATGCTGACCTACTTTACTGTGTATTTCGTAGGCAAAGTCAAGAGCAGTAGCATTTTTGGGTAATATAATGGCTTTCCCTTTAGGAGTGAATACCATAATGTCATCATTGTAGAATGATGAAGTAACACCTTCCATAAAGTCAATTTCATTGCTATGATGTGCTACGTCCTTAAGTATTTCACGGAATTTGTCAAGCCATGCTTTGATGTTTTTTTCGCTACGTTCTGCTGTACAACCAAGTCGAGAATTACGCACCATGCGTTCAGAAGATATATGCACTTCTTCCCATTTGCCACGAGGGGACAATAGTTTTACATGGAAACTTTGATATCCATTCTCTTTTGGCGCATTAATATAGTTGGCGACGCTACCCGGACGTTCTTTGAAAACATCGGTGAGAACTGAATATATGTGCAAACTCATATCTTTTTCTGAAAGTTGAGTCATGTTAGGATATATGATGCGAATGTAATGTTTACCTGAAATATGAGAGAAATCGCAACCTTTATTTTTCATCTTACGCCAAATGCTGAATGGGGGACGGAAACGCATCTCGGTACGAGCTTTTATTCCTTCGCGAGTGAACACTTCGGAGATGCGTGAAAGGAATGTTTCGGTCATCTCTTTAATATTCTCTTTTTCTTGTGTAAGGAGAGTTTCAATCTCGGTATATTCTTGAGGACATCTATAACGGAATGATAGATTTTCCAATTCGCTCTTAATGTGATATAGTCCTAAACGATTAGCAAGTGGAGCATAAAAATAATCTGTTTCACCTGCAATCTTCATTTGTTTGTCGGGACGCATACTATCAAGAGTGCGCATATTATGGAGACGGTCGGCAAGTTTTATAAGCAATGCTCTTACATCAAATTGCACCGATTCAAGGATTTGTTGATAATTGTCAACCTGTTTTGACCGTTCATAGTGGTCTTTTTTCTTTTTTGTTACAACGCCAACAAGGAATGCAACATCGTCGCCAAATCGTTTGCGAATATCTTCAATTGTGTAATCGGTATCTTCTACAATATCGTGTAGAAATGCAGCCATTATGGGATTTGCCCCTAATTCAAGCTCTTCGGCGATGATGCGTGCAACTGCGATGGGGTGGAGTATATAAGGTTCGCCTGATTTGCGGAATTGTTTTTTGTGTGCTTCACGTGCAAGTTCAAATGCTTCTTTTATGCGAATCATATCTTCGGGCTCGATGCGACGTTTAATAGCTTCCATCATATCGGCGACTTGTTGGTCGATAATAGCATTATAGTCTTGACTCATAATCTCAAAATTTAGAGTTTAATTACTATGTAGAGGATATATTTCTATATTTTGCAATATAGAGCATTAATTTTGTTCTAATCTATCACAAAATTAGTAATAATTGGTAACAAAACAAAAAACGGCAACATTCAAAATTGCCGTTTTTGATATGAAATAGGTTAAATATTATTTATAGACGATGTTTTGGAATGGGCAATCCTTAAGAATAACTCTTGGTTTAGTGCTTTCGCCCGAGCCTTGCATATTTAATTGCTGAGCAACAACCCAATCATTTTCACTATAACCATCAAATGTGGATAGAGAACCCATTTGGCTCTCGGAAAAAGCAGTAGAACTCCAGCTATGACCATCATCGTCGCCTGTGCCTTTAAGATGATACAAATTATTGTTATAAACAACGCCTGCCGTTACAACTGTTCCTATCATTGACTCTCCATCTTCATTTGTATTACCATAATTTATACAATATTCCAAAGCAATGTAATAGTCGCAATGACCGATTATGCCACCATGAGTGGCTTCTTTCGCCGGTCCGACACTGCCACAGTTATAGCATAATTCAACGTGAGAATCTTCGGCAAGGCATTTCCCTTCTTCCATATATCCTACAATTCCTCCCATGTGAGCACTCGATGTTCGGTCAGAAACAATAGTTCCTGTATTCGCACAATTATATACATGAACATTGTCATATTCCTCTAATCCGTCGGCATCTTTTCCAAGTGAACCTGCAATGCCTCCAATTCCTTTGAAATAACCATTACCGGTGATTGTTCCATGGTTTGCACAATGGTTTACTCTGATTTTATCAGAATCGCATTTGCCAACAATACCTCCTACACACCCCCAATCGCTACTTGAAGCAGTGACAGAACCGAAATTTCCACAACGGGCAATTTTAGTCCAATCGTTACTTTCATCGCCATCGGCTGAGATATGCCCAGCAATACCGGCAACAAAATGGGAACCAGTCACATTACCCACATTGGCACATTCATTAACCCATGGCTCATCATTTTTGTTCATTACTTTCCCAACAATGCCACCGGTTCTTACCCCACCGGTAACAGTCCCATAATTAATGCATTGGGCGATTTGCCCAAGGTTGTTTATTTCGCCGACAATGCCACCGATGTAATCACCACCATCTAAGATACCCGAAAAAGAACATGACTTTACGGCGAGATTTCCTTCGTCGAAATACCCTACAACTCCTCCTGTGTATATTCCTCCTGTGTTAGAAACATTTGCTTTCACGGCGATGCCTTCAATCGACGATTTATTGGCACAGCCTACAGCTCCACCAACTTTGTCTCCTTTGCCTTTTACTGTGCAAATGACAGAAGCTTTGCTGTCATCAAAATGATTTATTCCCGAAGTAGGATATAATGATTGAGTCCCTTTTAGGGTTGAAGACTTCATATTTCCTACAATTCCTCCAACAACGGAGTTGGCCTCGATTGGTAACCCTGATATTTGAGTTCCTGTCTTGCCATATAATGGTGTACCGATATTAAAAGTTGTTTTTTCTATTTCACCAGCAATACCACCAACGTAGGAGTTGCCATATATTGGAGTCATAATATAATTTTCACCGTTCAATGATAGGGATTTTGCGTTTACATAGCCGAAAAGTCCTCCTACATAATTTCCTCCTTTAATTTGAATTTCACTGCCATCGCTTGCTACAACATTATTGTTGCTGAATGTTAACAAGTCATCGTTTGAACATTTGAGGTAGCCAATAATACCTCCTATATAGTTTCCTTGTTTGGTAATTATACATGACTGACTGTTGGTGATTGAAAGTTTGTGAGCAATTTCGGCATATCCTACAAATCCACCACCATAGTTGTTTGCTTTGATTGGTGATATTACTTTACAATTGTCAATTTTACTTGTTTGCTCGGATAGATTAAAGATATATCCAATCAAACCTCCTGCGATGCTGTCCCCTGAAATAATTTCGGCATTATCGTCAATAGATGAAGTGTGTATAATTTCAGTGTTTGTAATTTCGAAAGATGCGTTATCTACACAACCGATAACTCCACCTATATTTTTAGCAATATTTGAAGCCGATGAATTCCCATTTCCCACTCTGAAACTACTTGCAGTCTTAAATTTATTTATCGAGGAGGAGCAATTCGCATTTCCAATTGCTCCTCCAATGTTTTTAGAACCTAAAATAGAGGCATTCATGGTAATGTTATTAATATACATGCTGCCGTAAGCAGTGTTGCCGATAAGACCACCGATATTATTAGATCCTGAGATGATACCATTTACAGAAATATTACTTATTTCTACCGTTCCCTGTGCATAACCGGCAATAGCCCCTAATGCATCACCAGTGCTACTGATGCTTACATTCTCAATTTTCCAATTTGATATTGTCGCTCCGTTTAACAGTTGCCTAAATATTCCTGCTTCATTTTTACCATTAATCACAACACCACTTAACTGAAAATCATCGCCATTGTAATTGCCGGCAAAAGATTGAGACGCCAATCCTTCCCCATCATTTTGTTCGTTGTTTGACCATTGAAAAGAGTCTGATTGCTTGAAATAAAAACCGGCACCATGATATTCGTCTTTGCTGAGGGCAAAAATAAATTTATTGAATTTGTCGTTGTTATTAATCCGGAATGGATTATCTTTGGAACCATCGGTATAGCGAGAACCTATATATTCAGAATAAACACCGTTGTTAATCTCCTTGATAACAATTAATTGGTCCTTAACTTGGGCAATGTAACGATTGACGATTGAATCAACTTTGATTACATAAGTGCCATCGGGCATACTTACGTCAATAGGAATTGTCAATCCTATTTCCGACTCTGAGTCGTTAACCGGTGTAATATTTGCATGAAGTCTTTTGACGTATGAGCCATTTATTTGTATAATATCAACATCACTATCAATGGCAGATGTTGAGCATATATGCGGAATGCGAAATACACTCAAATGGTGGGTGCCGAATTTTTCCACTCGTGAAGTTTCGTATATATCAACAAATTCATCATTACATGAGCTAATGCTAAAAACGAATATTGTCAATAATAATAGTTTTAATGTCTTAGTCATATTAAAAGATGGTTTTAGTTAATTATTTTGTCATTTCTGATGTAAAAGGAACAGGGAATGAATTGCCCGAACTGAGAGTGGGTATAGTCCATAGCTCATTTGATGTGCCTATGTCCCAGTCATCATAGCTGTTGGGATCAGATATCTCGTCAGATGAAAGAGCAAAGCCATAAGGGTCTGCATAATAAGCTCCTGTATCAAAATAATATAAATTGTTAGACTTGCAATTAGTTCCCGACTTGCTTATTAGGAAAACAAACTGCTTATCAACCAAGGATAATGAGTTTGATATCTGAACCTCATTTTCGGCTTTCCCTGCCAAATGTCCTCCGTCGTCGGGGAAATTTCCTGTATTTAAGCAATTACTAATCACCCCACGATCATAGATATGCCCAACTATACCACCTGCTTCATGAGACGATATACTATTGCAAGATATTTCATGGGCATTTACGCATTGGGAAATAATCACTACGTTATCGGTGTAGTCGGCTGCACCTTTTGAAATAGAGTTGATGCCACCCACAACTCCTGCTACTGTGCCGGTTACTATAAATCCGGCAGCCAAACCTCCTGATGCGACAGTCGCACCAATTGCACATACGGTTGTGGCAATAATACTTACTGCGCCAAAAACAGTATATACAATTTCCTTATTTTTATTGTTCTCGTGTATTTCCTCGGCTCGCTCACTCATCGTGTCATTTATTTTTTCAAAAAAATGGTCATTTTTTGTCTCGTCATTGCCCGATAACGGCATTAAATAATTTGACAACGACACAGTGTTATTTGAATAATTCATAAACGCATCAGAAGAAAAAGTGTCATCAAGTTGAAAATGCTTTTCACTTCTTACGTTATTTATGTCAGTGAGGATATTGGTCACTCGATTATTTAGGTCGGCCTTAATATCAGTCTCAATTGTTTCAATATGATGAGGGTTGGCCAAATGATCAACACCATAGCCCCATAATGTAATTGATGGTACTTTCATTACCAATTCTATACCCAATTCAACCCCTTTCATTATATATTTTGCTGTTCCGGTTACATCTTTTGCATGTTCTATTATTGCAAATGTAGGACCGAGAAACGCAAGAGCAATTTCGGCACTGCCAAATACCACCTCTGCAATGTTTATTGGAGACCATTCTCGTGGGTCTCCAAATTCGCCGGCTATACCTCCAACCGGAGAACTTGCACCCGATACTTTGTTGTGATTGCCACAATAGTGAATCATTGTGTTATTTCCCGCGAGAGCGACAATCCCGGCAGCGTGAGAGCCTGATGCCGTTATAGTTCCATAGTTTTGGCAATTGGTATATACACCCGAATTGGAAAGAGCCGATATGCCTGCGACATAATTACGTCCATTTACAGCTCCGGTACTTATCGAGTTGTGAATAACCGACAGTGATGTGTGTCCGGCAATACCCCCAACATGATCTATTCCGGAAACCGAGCCGTTGTTTATTGACGCTACGCAACCCAATTGAGCTTCGCCACAAAGTCCACCCACATGTGAGTCTTTAGCAGTAACAGTGCCTGAATTTTTGCAATAACGCAAATAAGTGCTGTTGTATAAAGCACCGTTACTCTCGGTATAGGCAAGTCGTGTAGTACCTATAATTCCACCAACTCCGTCATATCCTGAAATTGTTCCATTATTTTCGCAACCTGAAATCCAAGACACACCCGAACCACCACAAATGCCACCGGTTCCTCGACTCATTGAGCTTTCGCTATCACCTGTATATTTAATTGCTCCGGTTATTGCTCCCGAATTGGTACTTGTTGTTATCGATAGAGTATCGGCAACTCCTATAATGCCACCGGCTCCGGCATAGTTGGTTGTAACTGTACTTGAGTTTTTGCACAAGTCGATAGACGTCAATGAATAGGCACTGCTACTACCAACAATGCCTCCGGCATTATAGTCGGCCGTGATAGTATTTCCTTCTGACTGGCATTGCTCAATCATTCCCACTGTATGCATGTCGATCATTCCCACTAAGCCACCGGTAGCAACACCATCTCCGCTTGCTTTAATTTTGCTGTTTTTTACTTTGCAATTAATAATTGAAGATGTAGTGCGTTCCCCACTCAATGTCATAAGACAACCGGCGATTCCCCCAACTCCAACCGGGCCCGAGATATCTGCATTCACGATTGTGAGATTTTGAATAGATGAATTAGTTATATGCCCAAATAGACCAACTCCACAAAGTTCTTCGTGGTGGCTATACATATTTGTAATTTTATGACCACCACCATCGTATGTCCCTACAAATGGATATGCAACATCGCCAATAGGAGTCCAGCCATTTTCGTGTTTGCAATAATATGATGCATCATGAAGTGAGATGTCGGCTACTTGTTTGAAATAGGCTCCATTGAATTTGTCGTATTCATAAAAGTCTTTTACTCCCAATGTCAGATTATATAGATGTGGACCACAGGTTACTATATATGGGTCGTCCTCAGTGCCACTACCTGTCATTTGCATCGTTTTATCAAACGAATCTAATAGACTGACTTGTTGTTTGAAGATTTCAATACGACAACCAAGACCATATTGCATTGTGATTGTGCTATCATTTGACTCAATTTGGTATTCAAAATAAAGCAAACGATAAATGCCATCGGCAAGGCCTTGCTCAAAGTTTACTATTGTTTTGCCATTTTTCTTGGAAATATAACTCTTGCGCGAGATTTGGCTATTGTCGGGCGCAATCATATAACATGTTACCGTGTCATTGATGTGAAAATTCTCAGTTTCTGCTCCTAATTCAAGGGTGTTGAAATCGCCAATAAATTCATCTTGAGGAATAATTGGTTTTAGATAATTAAAATCATCTTCACAAGCAATGAATAATGAACTTATAATAGTGATGATTAAAAAATAAAAAATTCTCATAATATATCATTTAGGTTATTGTTGCAAATATATGGATAAATTAAAAAAGATGCAATTTATATAAAAAAATATATGGGGATTCACATTTTTTTTGCAAATCCCCATTGCAGATATTTGTGGCTACTCAAAAGTCAGTTTTTGTTTATGGATTATCGTGTTGTCAATAGAATGAAATCTAACTAATACCTATTTTTCTGTTTTTATAGATTACTTATTATGTTCCTATAATTTACGCGTTATTTCTTATTCGGTCGTCGAAGGCTGTGAGGGCGGCTTTGGCACCTTCGCCCATTGCCACGACGATTTGTTTGTAAGGAACGGTCGATACATCGCCGGCAGCATATACTCCGGCAACTGATGTGCGGCAACGCTCGTCAATCTTTATTTCGCCCATCGCGTTGGTGTCGAGGTGCTCGGCAAACGATGCACTATTGGCTGCCAACCCAATCTGTACAAATACTCCGTCAAGGGCTATTTCTCGTTCTTCGCCCGTTGTGCGGTCTTTCACTCGCAAAGCGGTCATCTTTGAACCATTGCCTATCACTTCGGTGGTTTGTGACGATGTGAAAACCTCTACGTTTGCAAGGCTCGCAACTTTCTTTTGCAACACCTCGTCGGCCTTAAGCGTGTCGGCAAACTCCACCACCGTAACTTTTCGGCATATCCCTGCCAGGTCTATTGCCGCTTCGATACCCGAGTTGCCTCCGCCTATCACTGCCACATCTTTACCCTTATAGAACGGCCCGTCGCAGTGGGGGCAGAATGCCACTCCACGTCCCATATATTCCGCTTCGCCGGGAACATTTAGCTTGCGCCAACTTGCACCTGTGGCAATGATGAGTGCCGGACTTTCGAATACTTCGCCACCTATGGCATAAACTTTCTTGACGTTGCCTTGCAAGTCCACTCGGTCGATAGTGCGTTGATCAAACACTTCGATTGCATACTCGCCGATATGCTTCTGAAGGTCAGCGGCAAGTTTCTCGCCGGTAGTGTAAGGCACCGATATGAGGTTTTCAATCCCAACGGTCTCTTTCACCTGTCCACCCATACGCTCGGCCACAATCGCCACTTTTAATCCCTTGCGAGCCGAATAGATGGCTGCCGAACTGCCGGCAGGGCCACCGCCCACAACCACAACATCAAATTCTCTCACCGTAGGCTCGCAACTGTCGTCATATAGGCAGTCGAATGTGTCCTCCATTTTACGAAGCAATGTCGCCATGTCGCCACGTCCGGTGTGAAACACTTTGCCGTTGGCATAAACCGTTGGCACGGCTTGAATATGGAGCGAGTTTACCTCATCTTCAAATCTTGCACCGTCAACTATTTCGTGAGTGATGTTGGGGTTGAGCAACGCAAAGATATTAAGCGTTTGCACCACATCGGGGCAATTGGTACAACTCAACGACACAAACGATTGCAGAGTCACCTTCCCTTGAATACCCTTGATGCGTCGCACTATCGTGCTGTCGGGCAAATTCTTCCCTTTGCCGTCGGCATTGAGCACCGCGAGCAATAGCGATGTAAACTCATGTCCGCCCGGAATGCCACGGAACTTCACACCGGTGTCGACTCCCTCTCTCAATAAAGAGAATTCAAGAGCGTCGCGGTCGGCAACCTCTGTGAACGTCGCCGAGAGTAGGGGAGAACAATCTGCCACATCGTTGATGAAGCTGATTAACTCCTGTGCATCACTGCGATTGGGATTATATCTTACATTGAAAGTGTAACCTCCGTCAAGAAGTTGAAACACACCTTTTACTTGATCTTTTATACCTTGGTCCAACATGAGCTAAATTGAGAATTGAAAGTTGAATATTGAGAATCTTGTAAGGACTCGGCGAGCCGTGTCCGAAATAAAAAGAGCAAAGAGTTTTATTTGAAATTAGTTTAGTTGGTTTTATTCCTCTTTGCTCTTTTGTAATCTAGCAGAGTTTAGGAGTGTAGGGGAGTGAAATTTTTCCTCTTTCCATTCTCCTCTTTCCTTTTTATTGTCCACAGAGTGGAGAGCTGCCGCTTGCGGCTGAGGGGTTAACCATTATGCATTATGAACTATGCATTATGAATTATCCTAGATTTTTCCTACGAGGTCGATGCTAGGTTTGAGAGTTTCAGCACCTTGTTTCCACTTGGCCGGGCAAACTTCGCCGTCGTGAGTAGCTACAAATTGAGCAGCTTCAACCTTGCGGACAAGTTCGTCGGCATTGCGACCGATGCTGTTGTCTTGAATTTCGGCAATCTTGATTTTGCCTTCAGGGTTCACCACGAAAGTGCCGCGATAAGCCATTCCGTCATCTTCAATCATCACACCAAAACCGCGAGAGAGCACACCTGTTGGGTCGGCAAGCATTGGGTAACCGATTTTGCGGATTGATTCCGAAGCATCGTGCCAAGCTTTGTGAACGAAGTGTGAATCGGTGCTTACAGAGTACACCTCCACGCCGAGCGACTTAAGATGGTCATATTTTTCAGCGAGGTCAACGAGCTCGGTAGGACATACAAAAGTGAAATCGGCAGGATAGAAAAAGAAGATAGCCCATTTGCCTAAAACATCTTCGTGTGACACAGTTTTGAACTCGCCATTGTGATACGCTTGTACTTTAAATTCGGGTAATTGAGAATTGATAATTGGAGTCATAATTTTTATAGTTTTAATGGTTAATAAATTTGTATTCGTTTTAATGTTTTTAATTTCAAAAATTGTATTTTGTTGAGGATTCTTCCTCGTTTCTGATGCAAAGATATACACCCCCTCCCACATCATAACAATTTTTCCGATTGATAGTTTTTATAATATGATAGATGGCATCTATTTAACTTTATAACCACTTGTAATATAGCGATATATCAAACTTTTTTATCCATGTATACTACAACTTCCAACCTTTCCAAATGGAGCTATTGCTCCGCGACTGCGAGGATAAAATTTTCCTTTAGGCTCTACATCCACAAATAATTTATAGCAAAGATTGTATTTATTAGTAATAATTAGTAACTTTGCTCTATTAACATAAATTACCGCTTAGACCAAGAAAAACTAACGAATTATCGCCCTGTAAAGGCGTAGGACATATTAGGAACTCCTTGATAGGTTTTATGAGCTTTGGTCGGCTCGCGGTAACTATCGAGGGGTTCTTTGCTTTTTAGAATTATGGCAACAAATGGATGTACGATACATTATACGACTACTAATGGTAAGGTTGCAAATGTTCGTGAAAGTGAATTTGATGCAAATGTTCTTTCTCACACTTATGAAAAAGAAGGAATATTAGTATTTGATAAACCTATTTCCAAAATTCGTGACGCTTTCAATGGGTGTAAAACACTTGTTAGTATTACACTCCCTGATACTATTGACAATTTTTCAAGATATGCTTTTTGGGGGTGTGATAATCTCCAAGAATTTAATCATAAATTTTCCTCGCAAGACAAAAGATGCTTAATTAATTCAAAAGGAGTTTTAATTACTTTTGCCCCAGGCAATATTACAGAATATACTGTTCCTAGTAATGCTACTCAAATTGGTGGAGGAGCTTTTAAATATTCACAACTTACAAAGATTGTCATTCCAGAATCTGTCCAGATAATTGGATTATGTGCATTTCAAGATTGCAAAACCTTATGCGAAGTAATTATGGATTTAGGAGTTCTTGAAATTTGCCAAAGTGCTTTCTCTAACTGCAAGAATCTTAAACATATTGTTATTCCAGATAGCCTTATAAAAGTAGCTGATTGGGCATTTGTCGGTTGTAAATCGCTATCTTCATTTGACAGCAATCTGACGACACCGGATAAAAGATGCTTAATTATAGATGGTACGTTAGTTGCCTTTGCAACCGCTGGCATCACCGATTATATTTTTCCTGATGAAGTAACATCTTACAAACAAACCGTTTTTGATTACACTGGATTAAAAAAGAAATTAACAAAAGCATTAGATGCTAGAATTAATAGTAATTGTTTAAAAAATAGCTTTCCAATAAGTACTATCGCTTCAGTTGAAAAGTCAGAGACTATAACCAAGAAAGATCTTTATTCACAAATCCGTTCTACTATTACTAAGGAGGAACAAGATTGTAAATGGATTAAACCTGGAACTAATATAATAATTCAGGGATTAACTTTGTCTCGAGGCAATTTTTATCTTGGTAATTATTATAAGGTTCATAAACTTCCTAGTGGCATCAAATACACTTCGAAAGATAAAATTATTTTATGGGGAACTATAAATCCAAAACTTTCAATATCACAGGGAAAGTTTTGCAAAGATTCGTATTTCTTTTCTTATTATAATTTATCCCCAGAAGGACGTTATATTTATTTATCTTGGCTAGCCAATTTAACTCCGACTAAAGATGTTCCTGATGATATTCTACTATTATATATTTGTGGAATACAACTTCGGTTGTTTTTGGATTTTGATTGCGTTATAGAAGAAAAAGAAGTTTTGATAAATTATTTAATTAATTTGAAGTCAGAATTATCTGCTAAATCAAGAATATCATATTATATTGATGAAGTAATTGATATTTCTTTAGCAAAATTTTTCTTTGGCGAAACATATAGATTCCCTCTTGATAAATTTAATTTCTTCAGAACTCCTTTGAATTTCAATAAATATCTAAATTCTTTAATCTTTTCTAAGAGTTATATTAATTATGATAGAATTTTTGAGATATATGAGGATTTATACCATAATAGTCCTCTTGCTAAGAGCAAAAATTATTTCACATTATTTTTTGAAAAAAATAAAAGGTTTTTCAAGTTTTCAAGTTTAGGATACAACTATAAAGACGTGGTTCTAGTACCTAACGATTTGCCTTCATATACATATTTAGTTATTCCAAAGATTTGTAACTTCCAACTCTTTGAAACGAATAATTACTCAAGTGATATTATTGAATCATTAGAGAAGTGTTTCAAAAAATTTGATGGAGATTTTTTGTTATATAAACAAATATATCCATATTCTATGGAACAAAATTGTCCGTTAGTTTATTTCTCGCTTCCTAAATATATAACTGAGAAAGAAACTGAAATTTTATCAGATTTTAAAGAGAGTCTTAAATCTTTAGAAATTGACAGAGCCAAAGTTGTTAAATTCAGCACTCTTGCTGAAATATTCGGCATTAAATGTGATGAAGATTTTTTAACAAGACCAGTTATAAGATGTATCATTTCTGGATTAAGTACCTTTGGGTATGGTATAGTTCCCAATATTGATGTTTCCTATGAAAAACTCATAAATACTAAAGAGTCTTGTGTGCTGTATAAATATCCTAAATCTATACGACTCAGCATTGACCAAGCGTTTAAACGTTCTGAAATTCTATGTAGATTATTAGCATTAATTTTGCAAGGAACAAATGTTAATGAGTTAGAATTAACAGCTATTTATGTTAATCTCTCTAAATTAACAGATAACAAACATAACCTCATATATTTATATGCATACTTTTTATGGCTTTCGCAAAGGAAAAATGTATTAGACAAAGGTATAAAACAAGCTTTATCAGCTCTTTCTAAATCACAAAAATCAGTCATTCTGAATGTAATATTAAACATTGTTACTATCTATGATTTCATTAACGTTGACAGAATTTCAGCGTTAAATAAAATACTTCCCTACTTAGATGATAATATTGAATCAGTCCACTCTTTAATACACCAAGCTATTGCAGATGATAACAATTATGTCCCATCAAGGGAAACTGATAATATTTCAGATGAAAGTGTAGGTGTAATGTCAGAAATAAAACTTGATAGTAATAAGCTTAATAAATTTAAGAAACAAACAAAAGAGAGCCATTCGTTACTATCTGAAATTTTTTCATCAGACAATGAAGAGGATAATAGTTTAAATACAAACTTAGGAGGAAATATAATGAAGCAAATTCTTGTTACTTTATTTAAACAAGAAGACTGGGAATATAGCGATTTTGCTGAATTATGTCAAAACAATGGTGTACTACCAGGTTCTATGCTAGAGCAAATTAATGATTATGCCTATGAAGTTGTTAATGATATAGTGGTAGAAGAATCTGAAGATAAAATATATGTTGCATTAGAATATAAAGATAAACTTGTATGAATAAACCGATAAAACCTAAAGAAAGAGAGATAATAATACAATCGTTGAGAAGTGGTGTAGTTCCGAAATTTGGATTGCAACATATTCAAGTCGGAAGAAGTAATGAGTTGAAATCATTTATTAAGGATATTGATATAATATCAGATAGTGGTTCTTCATTCCGGTTTGTCATTGGTGAATATGGCTCAGGTAAAACTTTTTTCCTATCATTAGTTAGAAGTATAGCTTTAGAAAAAGGATTAGTCACTATGCATGCAGACTTATCTCCTACAAAGCGTTTTCAAGGAACAGATGGGAAAGCAAGAATGTTATTAGCTGATATGATCAACAATCTATCTACGCGAACAAAACAGGACGGTAATGCTCTTCAAAATATTCTTGAGAAATTTATATCTATTGCAAAAGAAGAAGCCAAATTAAAAAACAGTAGTGTTTCAACAATAATTACACATAAGCTCAGTGAACTCAACGAATACACTGGTGGCTATATTTTTATTACAGTTATAAAGAAATTTTACGAAGCCGTAGAATCTGGAAATGATGATTTGAAAAATTGTGCAATTAATTGGCTTAAGGCTGGTTATACTACTAAAACAGAAACCTATAAAGATTTAGGAATCAAAGATTTCATTAATGATGCCTCGTTCTTTAATACACTAATTTTATATTCTGTTTTAGTAAAAAAGGCAGGATATAAAGGGCTACTTATTTGTATGGATGAAATGGTTAATTTATATAAAATTACAAATACCGTTTCTCGTAAAGCAAATTATGAAGTAATACTAACAATGCTAAATAACACTTTACAAGGCTCATTGTCAAATATAGGTTTTATAATGTGTGGGACACCAGAATTTATGACTGATACAAATAGAGGTTTATATAGTTATGAAGCTTTAAGGTCAAGACTTGCAGAAAATAGTTTCTCAAAGAAACTTGGTGTTGTAGACTTTAATTCTGTAGTATTACGATTGGCAAGCCTAACAAAAGAAGAACTATACATTCTTCTTTGTAATCTTAGACATGTTTTTGCAGGTGGTAATGAAGAGAAATATCTAGTTCCAGATAATGCTTTAATTGCTTTCCTTAACCATTGCTCAAATAAAATTGGAGATAGTTATTTTAGAACACCAAGAACAACTATTAAAGGATTCTTAGATTTGTTATCTATTTTAGAGCAATATCCCGAACACAAGTGGTCTGATGTCATTGATGTGGTAGAAGTGAACAAAGATGTAGAATCTTCTCTGCTCAATCAAGATACTACCGAAAGTATTAATTCCGACCAAACAGATGATGAATTTGCCAATTTTAAGATATAATTAATTCAAAATGACTCACAAATCTTCTTCATTTGAATTACTTCACGAAAAGGTGCAAAATTGGATATGGAAACAAGGATGGACTTCTTTAAAAGAAATCCAGGAGAACACTATTCCAATAGTACTAAAAGGAGATTGTGATGTCATAGTTAGTGCTGCTACCGCTGGCGGAAAAACCGAAGCAGTTTTTTTACCAATTTTATCTAATATTTTATCTGAAGATTTTGACTCTTCGGGTTATGACGTTTTATATATTAGTCCATTAAAAGCTCTTATTAATGACCAATATAGACGTTTATTAGATATTACAAAAGATTTAAATATTAATGTAACTCCATGGCATGGAGACATTAGTATTAGCATTAAAAATAAATCAGTCAAAAACTCTTCCGGAATTCTTATTATAACACCAGAATCTTTAGAATCGTTTCTTATAAATCGATTTTCTGATGTTAATTCGGTATTTGGCAAATTAAGATATATTGTAATAGATGAACTTCATGCTTTTATTGGAAATGAAAGAGGAAAACAATTACAATCATTACTGTCTCGCATCGAATTAATCACAAGAAAGGCTACGCCAAGAATAGCGATGAGTGCAACTTTTTCAAACTATGATTCTGTAAAACACTTTCTTCGTCAAGATGAAGCATTAGAATGTTTTATTCCTAATCAAGGAGATAGCAAGCATGAAATTTGCCTAATAATAAAAAATTATTTGCAGGAAGAATGTACAGAAAAAGAGATTTGTAACGAAATATTTACAAAACTTCGAGGAACTAACAATCTTGTGTTTGCAAATAGTAGACTTGAAACGGAATTATACGCCGTTTTATTGAGAGATATGAGTGACAAACTATGTGTTCCCAATGAATTTCATATTCATCATGGAAATTTGTCTAAAATTGAACGAGAAAATGTAGAAAAAGAACTCCAATTAGGACGTATGCCCATTACCGCTATTTGCACATCTACCCTAGAATTAGGCGTTGATATCGGTAAAGTTAAATCTATTGCACAAATAGGAGTTGCTAACTCGGTTTCCTCTTTGAGGCAACGATTAGGACGATCAGGACGTAGAAATGAGCCATCTATTCTTCGTATATTTTCAGTTGAAAATGCAGAAAGTAATGGCTTATTATATGATTTAAGGACAAATTTAGTCCAAAATATTGCAGTTATTGAATTACTAAGAGAACATAAATATGAGAGTCCTAATATTGGCAAGTTCCATTTATCTACTCTAATTCAACAAATTTTGTCAATACTAGCCTCATATAGTGGCTTTTACCCAAAAGAGGGTTGGGATTTTTTATGCAACAAAGGTGCTTTTAAAAATGTCACCCCTACATTATTTTTAATGCTTCTAAAATCTTTAGGAGAAAAGAAAGTAATTTCCCAACTTAATAATGGTCAAATAATAATAGGCAAAGAGGGTGAAAAACTTTTAGGGAAACTTGATTTCTATACAGCTTTCACTGTACCAGATAATTTTATTGTTATAAGTTTATCTGACTCCAAAACATTGGGAGAGATTTCATACCTCCCTGAAATTGGAAGCGTAATAATTCTTGCAGGGAGAAGATGGCTAGTTAATAATATTGATACTAAAAAGAATCGTATATATGTTAATTTAGCAATGTCCGGAGGCTATGTTTATTTTGACATCAATGGAACAGAAATTGATGGTATAATAACTCAAAAAATGAAAGAAATCTATTTAGATAATACAACATATCCATATCTTGATTGTAAAACCGGATGCCATACTGAGCTAGATATCGCTAGGAACTTTTTTAAGAACAATAATATGGATAAATCGCCCTTTGTTAAATATGAAGATAAAAGTATATTGATTACATGGATGGGGGCTAAAATTAACAGAACAATTTCTCTAATCTATGAATATATATTTGGCGAGGGAGTAGCATATAACGAGTTGATGTTGATTGATATTACACTTGAGAATATACAAACAATTCTATCTCATAATAAACCAACGATAGAACAACTATCCACACCAGTAAGTCGTGATTATAAAATTAAGCAAAAATATGACTATTTACTTTCTGATGAATTATTAAATTTAGAATATGGTAGTACTTATTTAGATATTGAGAATGCGTGGAATTTACTCATATCCCTTGACAAATAATCAAACATTTTGCATCCTTAGCTAAGTAAATTGTAATTAATATTAAAAATATCACAATATGAATAACAAAGAATTACATTCATGCCCAAATAAAAGTAAATTTACGGAGTGGATAAGAAAACATCATAAATTTGTTGTTTTTATATTGATTATATTCTTATTATTTCTTCCTCTTATTATAAACTGGTTATATAAGTGGGAAACAGATTGCAAAGTCTTGCATTCACCATCGTCTTGGGCGATTTATTGGGCTACATACCTCGCTGCTATTGCTTCGTTTGCAATGGTCTTTGTAACATGGAGAACATTAAGGCAAAATAAAAATCAGCTTGATGAATTAAAAAGACAATGGGAAGAAGAGCATAAGCCTAATGTTCTAATTTATTTAGTGAGAGGTTTTTTAAGTGATTCAGTTGATATTGAAATTTTGAATATCGGTAAAAGTCCCGCTAAAAATATACTATTTAAAATTGATTGTAGCATATTTGATGACATACCGTTAGATACGGTGAAAGAGAATTTAAAGAAAATAGGTAATTCTCGCCCATCTTTTTTATTGCCCAATGAATCTTTAATATTTTCGTTATATAAAAAAGATTATATTAGCTGTGGCGACAAATCCCATGATAAATATAGTATAGCTGGTGTAAAAGTAGAGAAAGAAGAATTTAATCGTTTTGTTAATGCGATTTCCACAGCAGAAATCAAAGTAAACGGCTCTTATGACAATAAGTATGAAATGCAAGAAACGATTAGCATAATGAATATACGAGAGCCTTATTCAAATATAAGCAAATCGCTTTATGCTATTAATGACACACTTAGAAGTATTAACTTCAACCTATTCACAAAAGAAATTAAAATAAAAGACTAACTTTTACGATAGACATACGATAATGTGCTGTTGATTATGGGCTTTGGTTGTTTTGTCGGTCGCAATCGACTTCGGTAAACATCGTTTAATCCTCATACATAGCCACTCGGCTTTAAAGTCGAGTGGTTTGTTTTTGTGGTTGGATGATTTCTGTCTTTCTGTCCTTCTGTCTTGATTTTTTAGACATAAGAACATAAGGACAAAAGAGATTTTAATTTTGCTATCGTAAAAATAATTGCTCCTATGATGAATGTTTTTCAAAAAAAGATTTGTTTTTAAATATAGTTCATTACTGTCAAAAGAAAAGTTGCACGCGTCAGCGCATTATGAACTCCGAAGAGCTCGACGAGGCTTGACAGAGTTAATTAGGCATTAATTCAGTCGCGGTCTTTCTGTCTATAAAATATTTTTCATTATCGCAGTTTTTTGACCTGCTTTGTGTTGTATCTTTGCAGCATAATTCTTTATCTAAAATCTTATTTATTATGAAACCTGAAAATATCAAAAAAGTATGGGAATATTACCAAGGATATAAAATCCGATATCGCATTTACAATTCTCAATACATTATTGCTGCTATCAATAAAAATATTGAAGGAGACTTCTCTCCATCGCGTTTTTACGACTCGGTAGAATCTCGTGTGCATTTAATTGTGCAACAATATATCAAATATCTTCTCCAACAAGAAGCTATTGAAAAAGCAAATGAGGAAGAAATGGCTATAATCGCTCAAAAAGAAATTCACTTAAAATCTCAATCTCAAAGAGAAAAACAACATAAAAAACAAAAATCACACTCATTCGCTAATCGTTTCTCGCAAGAATATAACCGACTCAATAACGACGGCTCTATCGTTATAAATAGAATAATATGCTACATCACCAAAACTATCATACAAACTGGCATAAATATTCTTAATTTAACTTCCGGACCACCTCTCACAAATGCGTCACTCCCGGTTAATCATCTTATCTCCACACCTCGCCCCAACTCGCCTCCCGATTGCGTTATTCACCATAACTACTGCCACGCCGAAAGATGGAATCCTTAAGCCCGAATTAATTAACTGTTTACAGACGTAACATATTGAACCCAAAGTCGATGCTACGAAATGGGGCAGGGGGTACTCCGCGCACATATCATCTTTGATGCTGCACAAATTCTGCATTTCGCACTTCGCATTACTCACTAAACAGCCATCAGTATAAAATTGAATATAAAAAACTGCACATATCTGCGTGATTTTCGCTTGAGATTTATTACCTTTGCAAGAAATTTTGCAAAAATATGATCGACGGAATTAAAAAAGTATTACTACTCGGCTCTGGTGCCTTGAAAATTGGCCAAGCCGGCGAATTTGACTACTCTGGTTCTCAAGCATTAAAGGCTCTCCGCGAAGAGGGCATAGCTACAGTGCTTATCAACCCCAATATTGCTACGATTCAAACATCGGAAGGTGTTGCCGATCAAGTTTATTTCCTCCCAATTACTCCTTATTTCGTTGAGGAAGTGATTAAAAAGGAAAAACCTGATGGCATTCTTTTGGCTTTTGGTGGTCAAACTGCTTTGAACTGTGGTACCGAACTTTATCTCAATGGCACTCTCGAACGCCATGGAGTGAAAGTGCTCGGCACATCGGTTGAGGCTATTATGATAACTGAGGACCGCGACCTCTTCGTGAAAAAACTTGATGAGATTGAGGCAAAGACTCCTATCTCGCAAGCGGTAGAGACAATGGACGACGCTAAGGCGGTGGCTCATCGCATCGGTTTCCCTGTGATGGTGCGCTCGGCTTATGCTCTCGGTGGTCTTGGTTCGGGTATCTGTGCCAACGATGAAGAGTTTAACACTCTTTGCGAAAGCGCTCTCGCTCACTCAAAACAAATTCTTGTTGAAGAGTCGTTGAAAGGTTGGAAAGAAATCGAATTTGAAGTAATACGCGATAAAAACGACCACTGCTTCACTGTGGTGCCAATGGAAAACTTCGACCCACTTGGCATTCACACCGGTGAATCAATCGTGGTGGCTCCCATCGTGTCGTTGACTCAAGAGCAAATAAGCATGTTGCAAGAAATCGCCATCAAAGTGGTGCGCCACATTGGTATCGTGGGTGAATGTAACATTCAATATGCTTTCAATGCCGAAACAAACGATTATCGTATCATCGAAATCAATGCCCGCTTGAGCCGTAGTTCGGCACTTGCTTCAAAAGCATCGGGTTATCCTTTGGCTTTCGTTGCCGCAAAACTTGCTCTTGGTTACACCCTCGACCAAATTGGCGAAATGGGTACTCCAAATTCGGCATACGTTGCACCGTCGGTAGATTATATGATTGTGAAGATTCCTCGTTGGGACCTCACCAAGTTTGCAGGTGTGGATCGCGAAATCGGTTCTTCAATGAAGTCGGTAGGCGAAATCATGTCGATTGGTAAATCATTCGAAGAAATCATTCAAAAGGGGCTTCGCATGATAGGTCAAGGCATGCACGGTTTTGTAGGAAACCGCGACATCGAATTTGACGACCTCGACCATGCTTTGTCACACCCAACCGACTTGCGTATTTTTGCAATAGCTCAAGCCCTTGAACAAGGATATACTGTAGAACGTATTGAAGAATTGACAAAAATCGACACATGGTTCTTGTCACGCCTCAAAAATATCGTCGACTACACTAAGGTGCTTGGCACTTATGAAAAGATTGAGGAGCTTCCCGCCGAAGTGCTTGCCGAAGCAAAACGCCTCGGATTTAGCGACTTCCAAATCGCTCGTTATGTAGAAAATCCAAGCTCTACCTACGAAGCCGAAGTGTTGCGCGTGCGTGAACATCGTAAAAACCTCAATGTTACTCCTAAAGTGTGTCGCATCAACACCGTCGCTTCGGAATATCCCGAATTGACCAACTACCTATATGTAACATACGGTGCCGATGCTCACCAAATTCCTTACGATTATAACTCAGGCAAAAATATAGTGGTACTCGGCTCGGGTGCTTATCGCATCGGTAGTTCGGTAGAGTTTGACTGGTGTTCGGTTAACGCTGTGAACACTTGCCGCAAGCTCGGTTATAAATCAATCATGATTAACTATAACCCCGAAACCGTTTCGACCGACTATGATATGTGCGACCGTCTCTACTTCGACGAATTGAGCTTCGAACGTGTGCTCGACGTTATCGACCTCGAAACTCCACGCGGCGTTATCGTGTCGGTAGGTGGTCAAATTCCTAACAACCTTGCGATGAAACTTTATCGTCGCCATGTGCCTGTGCTTGGCACATCGCCCATCTGCATCGACCGTGCCGAAAACCGTCACAAATTCTCGGCTATGCTCGATAGCCTCGGCATCGACCAACCACGTTGGAAAGAATTGACCAGCTTCGATGAAATCGACCAATTTGTAGCCGAAGTGGGCTTCCCTGTATTGATTCGCCCAAGTTATGTGCTTTCGGGTGCGGCAATGAACGTGTGCTACGACTACGAGTCAATGCACCAATTCCTCGGAGCTGCAGCTAAGGTGTCGAAAGAATTCCCTGTTGTGGTGACCGAATTCCTTCAAAACGCTAAAGAAATCGAATTTGACGCAGTGGCACGCAATGGCGAAGTCATCGAATATGCAATCTCTGAGCACATCGAGTTTGCCGGCGTACACTCAGGCGACGCCACTCTCGTGTTCCCTGCTCAAAAGATATATATGGAAACAGCACGTCGCATCAAACGCATCAGTAAGAAGATTGCGAAAGAACTCAACATCTCAGGTCCTTTCAATATCCAATACCTTGCTAAAAACAATGATGTGAAAGTTATTGAATGTAACTTGCGTGCATCACGTAGTTTCCCATTCGTTTCAAAAATCCTCAAACGCAACTTTATCGAGACTGCAACTCGCATCATGCTTAATGAACCTGTAGAAAAAGCCGATACATCAACATTCGATATCGACTACATCGGCATCAAGGCATCGCAATTCTCGTTTGCACGTCTCCACAAAGCCGACCCTGTGCTTGGCGTAGATATGTCGTCGACAGGTGAAGTAGGTTGCTTGGGCGCCGACTTCGACGAAGCATTGTTGAACGCAATGATTTCGGTTGGTCATCGTGTGCCAAGCAAAGATAAAGCGGTGCTCGTGTCATCGGGCGACGTGCGTGGTAAAGTGGATATGCTCGACTGCTGTCAAATGCTCGACGAAGCAGGCTACAAACTTTATGCAACCGAAGGAACGGCCAAATTCCTCGAATCAAACGGCGTGAAAGTTTCTCCTGTTTGTTGGCCCGATGAAGAGGGTGAAAATATCCTCGACCTCATTGCCAACCACCACATTGATATGGTAATCAACATTCCTAAGAACCATAGCAAACGTGAGTTGACCAACGGCTATCGCATTCGTCGCTCGGCAATCGACCACAACATTCCATTGTTGACCAACGCTCGTCTTGCTGCTGCATATATCCGTGCATTCATCAACAAACCTATCGATGACATCAACATCGCAGCTTGGAGCGAATATTAATTGAATAATAAATAATTCAATATAAATCCCACTCTTTATTCAAGGGTGGGATTTTTTTACCTCCGACGAGAGTTTCTCAAGGGATTATCTCTGACACTTTCAAGAAATATTGGGATTATATTAGGTCGGCAGAATATTTAATGGATAGATGTTTCGCATTTTATCTTCATATTTTGGATTTGTTGCCAATTGTACTTAAATTTGTGATATAATATATTGCATTATTGATTAAATTTTTCACCTTAATAAACCGTTTTTACATGAAAAAATATTATTTATTGCCGTTACTTACGCTTCTTGTGTTTGCATCTGTTATATTTTCTTGCAGTAATAAACAAGAAAACAAAGTTGAAGAAAGGTGTGTTGAAGTTGTGGAATCTGAACAAATTGAGCCTATTCAAATCGTACCTACCACATCATATCCATACACAATATTGTCAAAGGAAGAGTCTTCTTTCTCCCTTCCAGATAATAAGCAAATAACCAAAATGACATATACTTTAGAGATTCCGTCAGAACTATCTGAGGCGGCTCTTGATGAAATAGCAGATGTTATCGCATACTCTGATACTCTTGAATATGTTTTTATAGAATATTATCTTCCAACACAGCTAAAGAATGGCCCAAATTATGGTATCTCAAAGAGAACTCCTTCTGAACGCAGTTCTCAGATAAACTACATTGCACCACCTGCAAAGGAAGAGGTTATAGTTAAAGCTCCTTATGATGGGTGTAAAGTTTATGGTAAATGGAATATGATGGGGGCTACACTTATTGTTTATCAAAAAGGTAATAAGTGCTATATGATAAACCACTATGGTGGCTCTAACTATGGAGATCCTGAAATATTTATTAAAACGACATACAAAGGCCGTACTGCTTTCAAAAATGCAGAAGATCCAGATGATGTTTATGTAATAAATAGTGAAGGTAATCTAGATGGATATTACTGTGGAGATCATGCATCAACTTTCACAAAGTCATATTAAAATTTTCTACTGGTAGTTTATGCTCACTCTTTTGAGTGGGCTTTTTGTCTTTTAGTGCGTGATGTGTGCATTTTCCGTATCAATGGAATGGAAGTTTTTTTGTAACTTTACAAAAAATTATAACAAATAAAGAAATTATTTAAAACTAATATTTACGATGTTACATTTAATAATCTGTCACTATACTTTTCATTCAAATGAAGTAAACCCGTTTTTTGCATTATTATTCTTTTTAGGAATGGCTATATTCCTTATTGTAGCTATATATATTTGGATAGGTAACAAGATTGATGATTATAAATTAAATGATGCAATAAAACGAAGAGATGCATATTTAGAGGAAGAAGCTTTAGCTATTATAGTATCAGAGGCTAAATTAAAACGCACATTTCAGAGTATTGAAAATTCTTCACATTGGAGAAAATGGTTTGTCAAAGGGTATAAAGAAGGGGCTATAAATGGTAATTCATATTATTCTCCTTTTGAAAAATACAAGCCTAAATCAGAGTATACTATTGAAGAATGGGAGAATTTTCAATCGTCCCTATTCGGTCATATTAAAGAAGATAGTGAATATTTCAATGGTAGTAAAAAGAATACTTTACTTGTATATTTTTGGGGACATGAATATGGGCTCAAAAGATTTCAAAGTCAAGGTGAAGCAAAATAATTTTTGTCTTTTGGACAGCGACAAAATAGAAGTAGCTTTGTGAATAAAATCACAAAGCTACTTTTTTTATGAACAACTCTAATCTTAATTTCAACAGTGTAGAAACACTACCACATCTTAATGCTCAGGCAGTGATTCAAGTGGATAGCTCGGTTGTGTTTAGAACAAGGAGACATACTTTGGTTGAAATTGGTTATTTATAAGATATTCTCTCCACCTGTTTTTGAAAATAGAAAATCAAATAAAGGCTATTGTCTCTGAGTAATAAGTGCTTTACGCCATTTGTAAAGCACTTATTTTTGGGTCAAAACATGCTTTTGTGTTATCGTACCTTCGTGGTATAGTAACATTCTTTTTTTTATTGATTAAAGTTTGTGTGGGTACTTAGAAATCAATCGACTTGAAGTGGGTGCGCATATATTTTTTGGTGTAGTGTTGGAAGTGCCACCATTCACAACGATAAGTGTCGAATCCGGCTTTTTTCATCACTTTGCGTAGTACTTGGCGATTGTCGTAGGCTTCTTGTGTGAGTTTCCCTTTTTTGAGATTTTGTTTTTCATTGTTGATGTGGGATAGGGTAGAGAACTCGTCAAATCCGGCACCCATATCAAGAGGCTTACCTTTATATAATATTGTTACATCAACAGCACAGCCATAATTGTGAAAACCACCACCTTTTGTTGGTTTTGCAACATATTTGCTATATTTAGTTCCTTGTACTTTCTCGTACATCATTCGTTGAGCACTTAGCGGGCGAGCTGCGTCGTATATCACAAGAGTATATTCGGGATTTATCTCTTTGAGATATTTTTGTGCATCAACAACCATTTGTGCTATTTCGGGTCGAAGGTATGCTTTGTAAAGATTGCCATACATATTGACTCCCATAAAATTGTCGGTCGATGAATATTTAAGATCTACTTGGATTGTAGAATCAAGAGACTGAACATCAACAAACCCCATTTTAGCAAATTCTTTGTCGTAATCAACAGCCATAGCTTGTGTAGTGCAAAGTATAAAGGTAATGATAATTAAATATAGTCGAGTCATATTAGGTGGATTATAAAACAACAATACAAAGGTAGTTTTTTAATTTTAATACACAAAAAAGAAATGGTGATAGATCAATAAGACCTATCACCATCAATTTTATTAGGAGTAGATTTGAGTCTATAGAACTATTTTTGTCACTTTGTTGCCTTGCTTTTTAATGAAGATGCCATTTGATGGATTTATTACTCTAATACCTTGAAGGTTGTAATATTCAACAGGAGCATCTTCTTCATTAATTATTACATCTTCAACGCCCGATGTGATTAGGCTGAAGGTGTATTGAGCGGCAAGTTGTCCGGGCACGTATTGGTATAGTATTGCTTGATAGGTGTCAACTATTTCGGCAGAGAAGCAGTTGGCATTAGGGGTGCCTGAAGAAGTAGCTTGTGTTGAGAATTGAGCTTCGTGAGTAGCTACAACTTTGTTGTTTGTAATATCTACGATTTGGAAACCGTCAACATATGCGGTGCCTATTGGTTGCACATTATAAAGGGTGTTATTTAGAGTGAAGAATGTGCCACCTTGAGTTGTGTTGATGCCATTATCGGGGTATGCAACAAAACTTGTGCCATCGTTGTGGTAGAAGTGCTTGTTGCCACGAACACGAACTGCAAAGTTATCGCCAAAGTTGTCTTCCAATGGCATTGCAAATGATTGGCCATCGGCAGTGATACCAACAGGGATTCCACGTTGAGCTTTTTGTTCGCCATATTGGATGTAAATTTTAGCAACTGAGGTGTTGTCTTTAGGGAACATAAACATAATACCACCCTCGCCATTCAAAATATTACCTACTACTTTGCCAAGATATTGCATTTGATTTGCAGTAACACCATCAGGCATAGTAAGTGTAAGATCTTGGAATGTTGTGCCATCGGCAGGAAGCACTTTTAATGCGGTATTGCCTGCTGCATACATAGATGTTGTAACAATGATATTTCCGGCATCGTCGCTTGTGATGGCTGTACCTGGAGCAGATGTAATGCCGGTGTTAGTCAATCCGTTAGCGTCCCAATAATATAATAGTGAGTTTGCGTTGTCGTTGATATAGATTTTGCCGCCAAAACCGGTTGCCCAACGGGTATTAGTGTTTGCGGTGAGGTGACCGGATGTATGTGCCCAATCTTGAGTTAGTTTGTGTCCTGTAATTTCAACAGGGGTGTCGGATGTCCCGGGATCTTCAGGAGTTTTTGAGTTTGAACCTGAAAGGCTAACTGTGACTGACGTTGCTCTTTTGGTTGAGATTGTGATATTTGCAGAGTGAGAGCCTTCAGCAGTAGGAGCATATGTTACAGTGATTGTCCCGGTTGCAGCATCTTTGCTGATTGATGTTGACGAAATGCTGAATTGGTTGGCATTTGTGCCTGAAAGAGAGAGTGAAATGGCATCTCGAAGGTCTTTTCCCGTTACAGTGAAAGATTTGGTGACAGCCACGTTGTCGTTAGTGCTTAATGAAAGAGAGCTTGCACTTGTAGATAAAACCGGGGTAGGTAGTTTCACGACAAACAAACCATCGGCAACAGAGCGCACGCCACTGCCACCATTATTTGTGCTTGCATCGTTCACAAGACCGCTACCTGTAATCCAAAATTGTGAAGAACCACCGCCATCAAAGTTCATTGCATCATTACAGCCAAGGTTTTTCATGATATCACCAAGAACTTTACCATTACAACCTGTTGACCAACCGCTACTACGACCATCGACAACACACATGATTAGTTTTGTTTTATCGGCATTGTAGCCTACTGCCGTACGAGGCTCGTTGCCGGAAATATTGCCGAGAGAGTTTGCGTATGAACTGATGCGTGTACCACCATCGAGAACCATTAATGATCCACCAAGTGCTTGAGAAGCAACCGGAGTAGTGATATTGCCTGCATTGTCCTTGATGTTGGTATTCATATATATAGTGATTTCTGTACCTACAGTAAGACCACTTACATATGTGCCATTTTGAGTTCCTTTACCAAACATTACTATCCCGTTTGAAGGAATTGTCACATTTCCTGATGAAGGAGCACTTGCCACTTTGTATTTCAAATATTTGCCGGGAGTGAGTTTTGAACCGTTTACCGGAGTGAGTTGTACTGCATATCCACCCATGCCAGATGTCCCTGATGTAGTACTATTGCTTTCGGGAGTGTAGAAAATGATTTGTTCGCCAACACCGGCATTTGTTGCTGCAGTTGAAGTGGTATTGATAGCTGCAAAATCGGTCCAACCTTCAACCCCGTTTACAGCACTACACCAACAAGTGATTTTGTTGAGGTAACCGATAGTGGGTGTTTTGCTATCATCAAAAGAAATAGCATAATATCCATCACCACTAAATCCTTTGCGTGCACTACCATTGACAACGGTTAAGCCTCCGTTAGAAGTATCGGTAAAAAAACCACCATTTGTTCCCACGATAGGAGTAGCATCGGTGATGCGACCTGCCATTGTGGCGACAGTCGCCACATTTGTGAGTTTGCTACCACCCGGCATAGCACGAACAGCAACATCTTCGTTTGTTAAATCGGTAACGGTGTAGAAAATTCGCATATGGTGCGAACTTGTGTAAACATGAGCTGTTGTGTAGGTAGTACCAGCCCCGAGGTCTTTTGTTGAGGTTACATCTACGGTATAAGATGTGCCATTCAAAGACCAAGTAGCCGCCATTGCGCTAAATTGCATAGCAATAGCTGCTAAACCTAAAAGAATCTTTTTCATTAATGTAATTTTGGTTAAAATAATGATAATCAAAAAATAAGGTGCAAAGTTACGAATAAATTATGATATATACTAATAAAAAATATAAACGGCTTCTCTAAAAAGGGGAAGCCGTTTATATTTTTATGGAATACCTAATAAGGTTTATTCTTCCATGAGAATTTCGAGCATCTTGATTGCCGAAACAGGAATGCGAGTACCGGGACCGAAGATTGCTGCAACGCCTGCTTGATACAAGAAGTCATAGTCTTGAGCAGGGATTACGCCACCGGCAACAACGATAATGTCTTCGCGACCGAGTTTCTTCAATTCGTCAATTACTTGAGGCACGAGAGTCTTGTGACCTGCAGCCAATGATGATACACCGAGAATGTGTACGTCGTTTTCAACGGCTTGACGAGCAGCTTCGGCAGGAGTTTGGAACAATGGTCCCATATCCACGTCAAATCCACAGTCGGCATAACCTGTTGCGACAACTTTAGCACCACGGTCGTGACCATCTTGTCCCATCTTCGCAATCATGATGCGAGGTTGGCGACCTTCTTTCTTCGCAAACTCTTCGCACAATTGTTGTGCTTTAACGAAGTCTGCATCTTGTTTTGTTTCGCTTGAATACACGCCTGAAATAGTTCTGATTACTGCTTTGTAACGACCTACGACAGCTTCGCAGGCATCTGAAATTTCACCAAGGGTAGCACGAAGACCGGCAGCCTTAACAGCAAGGTCAAGGAGGTTTCCTTCTTTAGTGCGTACACATTCAGTGATTGCTTCGAGTGCTTTCTTAACTGCTTCTTCATCGCGACCGGCTTTAACCACGTCAAGACGAGCAATTTGGTCTTTGCGAACTTCGGTGTTGTCGATTTCGAGGATGTCGATAGGATCTTCGTGGTCGAGACGATATTTATTGATACCTACGATAGTTTGACGACCAGAGTCGATGCGAGCTTGAGTGCGAGCCGATGCTTCTTCGATACGTAGTTTAGGAAGACCACTTTCGATAGCTTTAGCCATACCACCAAGTTTTTCAATTTCTTGGATGTGAGCCCAAGCGCGTTGAGCAATTTCGTTGGTAAGAGATTCTACATAGTAAGAACCTGCCCATGGGTCGATTTCCTTAGTGATGTAGGTTTCTTCTTGAATATAGATTTGAGTGTTACGAGCAATACGAGCCGAGAAGTCGGTAGGAAGTGCGATTGCTTCGTCGAGCGCATTGGTGTGAAGTGATTGAGTGTGACCAAGAGCAGCACCCATAGCTTCGATACACGTACGACCTACGTTGTTGAATGGATCTTGCTCAGTGAGTGACCAACCCGATGTTTGAGAGTGAGTACGCAATGCGAGTGATTTTGGGTTTTTAGGATTGAATTGTTTCACAATCTTAGCCCAAAGCATACGAGCAGCACGCATTTTAGCAACTTCCATGAAGAAGTTCATACCGATAGCCCAGAAGAATGACAAACGAGGAGCAAATGCGTCGATGTCCATTCCTGCGTTTACACCGGCACGAAGGTATTCAAGACCATCGGCAAGAGTGTAAGCCAACTCAATGTCGCAAGTTGCACCTGCTTCTTGCATGTGGTAGCCTGAAATAGAGATTGAGTTGAATTTAGGCATATTTTGAGAAGTATATTCAAAGATATCGGCAATGATACGCATTGAGAATTCGGGTGGGTAGATATAAGTGTTACGCACCATGAACTCTTTCAAAATGTCGTTTTGGATAGTACCTGCCATTTCTTCAAGTTTAGCACCTTGTTCAAGACCGGCATTGATGTAGAATGCGAGTACAGGAAGCACAGCACCATTCATTGTCATAGAAACCGACATTTTGTTCAAGGGGATACCATCAAAGAGTACCTTCATATCGTCGAGAGAGCAGATAGATACACCTGCTTTACCAACGTCACCCACTACGCGTTCGTGGTCGGCATCGTAGCCACGGTGTGTAGCAAGGTCAAATGCCACAGAAAGACCTTTTTGACCCGAAGCAAGGTTACGACGATAGAATGCGTTTGACTCAGCGGCAGTAGAGAAACCTGCGTATTGGCGAATAGTCCAAGGACGCATAGCATACATGCCACTATATGGACCACGGAGGAATGGAGGAATACCAGCAACATAGTTGAGGTGTTCAAGACCTTCGAGGTCATCTTTTGTATAAATCGGTTTTACAGGAATCAACTCAGGAGTGAGCCATTCTTCACCTTGTGCGATGGGGGCTTGTGCGCCACCAAAAGCATCAGCAGTTATATTGATATTTTTAAAATCAGGTCTCATAATCGATTATTTAAGAAGTTTTGCATTGAAAGCCTGAAGGGTTTCGAGAACATTGCTACGCACATTGATGAAGTTAGTGATACCTTGTGCTTGAAGAATTTCGGTGCAAGCAGGAGCGCCGGCAACAACAAATTCAGCACGACCATCAAGAGCTTTGAACGCTTCGGGTGCGAGAGTTTCGTATTCGTCGTCGCTTGAGCAGATAACCACTACATCAGCTTCTTTAGCAACAGCGGCGTCAATACCTTCTTGAACTGTATTAAATCCTAAATTGTCGATAATCTCATATCCTGCACAACCAAAGAAGTTGGCTGAGAATTGAGAACGAGCAAGACGCATAGCGAGGTTTCCGATAGTGAGCATAAACACTTTTGGACGGTTTGCTGCAGCTTCGGTAGCAAGACGAAGTGCGTCGAAATCGCTACTTTGACGTTTTGTAGAAAGTCCGCGACCATTATCTTCTTTTTCAGAACAGCAACATTTACAACCACCTGCATTCTCAATCTTGTTGGCAGCCATTTCGCTGAAGTTAGGATATTGGTTAGTTCCGAGAAGAATTTCTTTACGACGAGCTACATCGCTATGACGTTTTTCTGAAGAAGCATTTACTGCATCTTGGATAGCGCAGTTGTTAACGTTGGCAAGGAAGCCACCTTTTTCTTCTACATCGAGGAAGAGTTTCCATGCTTCTTGAGCGATAGATGCTGTGAGAGTTTCTACATAGTAAGAACCACCGGCAGGGTCAACAACTTTGTCAAGATGACTTTCTTCTTTAAGAAGATATTGTTGATTGCGAGCGATACGTTCTGAGAACTCATCGGGAGTTTTGTATGATTTGTCAAATGGAGTAACTGTGATTGAGTCAACACCTGCAAGAGCCGCCGACATAGCTTCGGTTTGGCTACGGAGCAAGTTAACATGAGCGTCAAATACAGTTTGATTAAATTCCGATGTAATAGCGTGAGCCATCATTTTGCAAGAGCATTTGCATGCCGGTTTGAATTGCTCAACGATTTGAGCCCATAGCATACGAGCTGCACGGAATTTAGCAAGTTCCATGAAATAGTTAGAAGATATACCCATGTTGAACTTGATGCGTTTAGCAACAGTATCAACATCTACACCTGCTTCAGTGAGCATAGCAAGCCATTCTGCACCCCATGCAAGAGCATATCCTAATTCTTGGAAGATGTAAGCTCCGGCGTTGTTAAACATTACAGAGTCAACTGCAAGAACACGCAAGCCTTTAACATCTTTAACTACGTCAAGTAATTCAACTGCCATCTTAGCGATATCGCCGGGGAATTCTACACCATGTTTCAACGCTTTGCGGAATGGGTTGAAGTCGATAGAACCTTTGAATGATTCTTCGGCACCGGCAGCTTTCACTACATCAACGAGAGCTTTTGCTACTTCAGCAGCTGATTTAGGACAGCAGTTGAGGTTGATTTCAACTTTTGCGAGGTCAATGCCGGCAACAAGGGTAGCAACATCACCGGCTTCTTTTACTTTGAAACCAAGAGAAGTAACACCTTTTGTTAATACGTCGAGCGCTTTTTTGTTAGCGTCGGCAGCATTGTCGGCGATGATTTCTTGGCGAGTGAGCCAGTCGTTTTCGGTGCGAGTACCACGCACATAAGGATATTCTCCGGGGAGAGAATCAGTTGTTTTGAGATCGGCAATGTCTTCAGCACGGTACATAGGCTGAACATTGAAACCTTCATTTGTTCGCCACACCAATTTCTTGTCAAATGGAGCACCTTTAAGGTCGGCTTCTACTTTTGCCTTCCATTCTTCGGTAGAAATTGGAGGAAATTGGTCAAACAATTTTTCTTTGTTTTCTGCCATAATAAGGTTATTAAATTTATTGTTTTTAGAAAGTTTGTTCTTAATCACGCAAATTTACAAAATCTTTGTGCATACACAAATAAAAAATCGAATATTTTACGGAAAAATTTCCCTAATTGCCAATAAATAAAAAACACGAAGCATTTTATCCCATTTTTTTGAGAGAAAAATCTCAAACTAATATAATTGAAATGTTGTTTGAGATCTACGAGTTTTGAATCTTGAAATATTTGCTATGATATTATACAATAATCAATAATTCAGTATAATAGGAGTGTTAATAGTTTGAAAAAATACAATTGTTTTTGTTTATAGAGATGATTTTTTTTGCTAAATTTGTTGCTATGACAGTGTCACGAAGACACTCGTTTCACGTTTAATAAATTTATTATGTCAAAAACATTTGAAAGCCAAGTAATGAAGGCTCAAAATCTTGCAGAAGAAATGAAAAAACACTTAAATGAACTTTCTGCAAAAGGTGTAAAACAAGAAACTCTTGACTTGCTAATAAAAACAAGTGAAGAGGCTATTAGAATTAGTCGAGAGGTAGATGAACTTCGAGATGCTGCTTCAAAAAAACTTCGTGAAGCAAATATGGTATTAGGCGATGTAAAGGCAAAGTACAATGAGTTAAGGATGGTTGTTAGGAATAATTATCCAATTGATAAGTGGTGTGAGTTTGGACTTATGGATAAACGATAGATGTAGAATTAGATACAATAATAAAGTCGTAATAATGTGCAATGCTAATTATTACGACTTTATTTTATTTGAAAGAGAGAATTACTTGTTCAACTTGAAGATTGTTCCTTCGATAAGTGACGTATAAACATTGTTGGTTGTAGGGTCGATGTCGATGCCGTTTGTTTCTGATTTGCCGAGGGTAAATGTGTTAATAATTGTTTGTGTTTTAGGGTTAACAGCCACAACAAGACCACGACGAGAACCGGCATATACTATGCCATCTTTTTCAGCTACGATACAGGGTGCATGTTCATAGCCAAGTTGCATATCCACAACCCATAATTTATTGAATTTGGCAGTAGTCGCGTCAACGGCAACTAACTCTCCGTCCATTGTTTTGGCATATACGCGAGAGCCATCTTCACTGCGACCGAGACTTTCTCTATATTTATGCTCTTTGTTTCTCCAAATTGTTTCTCCTGTTTTACGATCGATAGCAGTCATGTAGCGATCGGGTGCTACGATGTAAATACGTTCTGGTGTTACAACCGGGACTACGTTGCCCGGTCCGAGTTGGTTGCGTGATGAACCATTGTTCCATTTCCATTTTAATGCTCCTGTTTTAGCATCAAGACAATAAAGGTAAGTGTCCCAAGCTCCAAAGATAACGTCGCCATTATCTACCACAGGGGCTGCTTGGCAATAGTTGTTGAGAGCATCGTATTTCCATATGAGTTTGCGTGTTTTTGCATCCCATTTCTCAAATTTATTGTAACCACCAATGTAAAGTGCGCCATCTTTATATATGCCATCGGCAACATATGCACCTTCCGATTCATTGCGTTGAACGATTTCTCCGTTTTTAGGATTTACCCATAATAGTTCTTTGGCAGCAGATGGTATTACAACATATTTTCCGGCAACCACAGGACGAGCAAATAACGAAGCTCCGGTTGAGATGCTCCATAATTCTTTGCCACTTTTTTTATTAATTGCCTTGGCATAGCCGAGTGAGTTGCCATAGTAGATATTTTTTTTGTCAAAGCCTAATCGAGTGAAAATAGAGGCACTATCGGCATAAAGTGCAATGCTGTTAATTGTGTTGTTAAATTCGCTTTTGCCATCGGGCATTGAAATGGCAAAACCATCAACATACACAGGTGCTTTTCCTAATTGCTTGTTGTGAAATGTTATTGAATCGTTAGAAATATCCATGATAGTGTATCCGTAGTTGCCGTTCTTAAAGTCAAGTGAACGAACCATCATACAGTTGATATTACCGAAGTTCTCGCTCACATATTTATGGAATTTGTGGTAATGACCGTTTACATGGGCGATAACAGGATATTTGCGAAGCACATTGATATAATCATCGTAGTTGTCAAGGTCTTTTTGAAGGGGGTAGTGGTTGAATGATATCACACGTTTCCCACTTGTGCAACGCTCAGCAAGTGTTTTATCAAGCCAATGGAGGTCCTCTTGTTTGATATGTCCATCGCCCATCTTCATGTAAGGACCACAAGCTATGCCAACAATCACTAAATTGTCAAATTCGGTAACAAAACGATCGTTACCCCATAGGTCGAAAATCGTTTTTGTCGCACTTTGTGACCATGTGGTTTCATGGTTGCCAGGAAGCACAAATTGAGGTTTGTTAATAAGGTCGAGTATTGATTTCACATTGCTTAATTCTTTGTCAGAGCCCTCATTGGTGAGGTCGCCATTGATTATTACCATATCTGCATCAGAATTATTGACTTCATCAACGGCAATGCGTAGATTTTTCTCGCAATCATTACCGGGTAGAACATGAAGATCGGCAAAAATAATTATGCGAGTAGCATTAACTGAAAATATTGAAAAAAGGAGTATTAAACTTGTTAAAAACGATTTGAGTTTCATGATTTTAAGGGTTGTAGATAAATATTTAATAAAATTGATTGTCAAAGATACTGAAATAAAATCATATTTCATTAATTTTGTAGTCTTGAAAATTCAGTATGAAGAAAATTGATCGCGAAACAGTACAGAAAATCCTTGACACTGCCGACATCGTTGATGTAGTGAGCGATTTTGTTCATCTCAAACGTAGAGGTGCTGGATATATAGGATTATGCCCATTCCATAATGAGCGTACCCCATCGTTTTCGGTGTCGAAATCAAAAGGGATATGTAAATGTTTCAGTTGTGGAAAGGGTGGCAGTCCGGTCAATTTCTTGATGGAACTCGAGCAGATGTCATATTACGATGCTCTTCGTTATCTCGCAAAGAAATACCATATAGAGATAAAAGAACATGAAATGACCGAAAAAGAACGTGAAGAAGCTACTGAGCGAGAAAGTATGCTTGCTGTGAGCGAATTTGCGTTGCAACATTTTGAAAATAACCTAAACAATACCGATGATGGTCGTGCTATTGGCTTAAGCTATTTTTATGAAAGAGGCATTAATGAGGCTTCGATAAAAAAATTCCGTCTTGGCTATTCATTGGAAAAACGCGATGACTTGGTTTCATCGGCAAAATCTAAGGGGTATAACGAAAAATATCTTGTGAGTACCGGTTTGTGTATTCAAAACGAAGGTGGCAAAATATATGACCGATTCAAAGGACGTGTAATGTATCCTATTTTTAGCGTTAGTGGAAAGGTATTGGCTTTCGGTGGACGCACATTGCGAAAAGATAAAGATATCGCAAAATATGTTAACTCTCCCGAATCGGTTATTTATCGCAAGAGTTATGAACTTTATGGTTTGTATCAAGCGAAACAAGCAATTGTAAAGAAAGATAAATGTATTTTAGTCGAGGGGTATATGGACGTAATCTCCATGTCGCAGTCGGGGGTGGAAAATGTTGTTGCTTCATCGGGTACATCTTTGACCGAAGGACAGATACGTCTCATTCATCGGTTTACCGAAAATGTAACGGTTATTTATGATAGCGACCCTGCCGGAATAAAGGCTTCATTGCGTGGAATTGATATGTTACTTGCCGAGGGACTTAACATAAAAGTTATGTTATTGCCCGAAGGAGACGATCCCGACTCGTTTGCTCAAAGTCATTCAACAAGTGAACTTGAAGAATATCTCGCTTCTCATGAACAAGACTTTATCGAGTTTAAGACTGCGATATTATTGCAAGGGGTCGAAAATGACCCTATTCAAAGATCAAAAGCAATCTCCGATATAGTACGTTCAATTTCGGTAATTCCCGATGATATAACACGTGCAATGTATATTAAGGAGTGTAGCCGTCGATTGGAGATTGACGAAAAATTGCTCACACGTTCGGTTGCTAAGAAAATAGCCGAACGACTTGAAAAAGAAGCGCAACAACGTCAACGCCAATCGGCAATGCAGTCGTTGGGCGATACTCAAACAACCACCCCCACTTCCACATCACAACTCGTTGCTGATGTGGAGGTGATAGAAGATATAGCTCCTGTTGCACCAATTGAGGTACCTATCGTTGATGATTCAAATAGCCGATTCCTTCAACCGTATGAACGGGAGGTGTTGAGGTATGTCCTCAAATATGGCATGGTTGTGATGTGTGAAAATTGTGATGAGAATGGAAACACATCGCCATTGACGGTGCTTGACTATGTTTTAAGCGAGCTAAAAGAAGATGATATAAAATTTACAAACAGTCATTATGCCAAAGTGCTTGCAACGGTGTGTGAAGATGCTGTTACATCGTATGAAGAGGATTATAGGCGTGAGAAACAAAAGATATCCGAGAAACGTCAGCAGATGTTTGATGAAGGTGTAGCTGAAATTCAAAAAACAGCAACCGACTTGTCGGATATAACAATGCAAGAACAAATATTGACTCAAAAATGTGATGACGAATATTATAAAGGCTTATCTCATTTTAATATGATGTATATCGTGAGGGAACTGATTTCAAGCCCCGACGATATTGTGCGTCGCATTACAACCGACCTTATTAGCGAAAAATATGTATTGAGTAAGGTGCACACTAAGTATGCTAAAATAGATACCGAACAAGATAAACTCGATGAGCTTGTGCCTCGTGCTATTTATGAATTAAAAGATGCAATATTAGAGTGTCAACTTCGCGAAATAAGACGCCGAATAAAGGAAATTGGCACAAAGAGTGGAAATGCCGACGAGTTATTGTTGTTGATGACAAAAACAATGGAGTTGCAACAATTGAAAGGCGAATTTGCAAAAGTACTCGGCGAACGCATTGTCGCCCCACGCAAATAAGCAGATTAAAGATATAAAGACAAAATTGAAGATGTGTCTAATTGAGTTTTGGCACATCTTCAATTTGTTTATTATAGAGTTGATAAAAATGATTTTATTTTACGATTTCTTTTCTTGTAGTACCGTCGCTATATTTTACGATATTGATACCTTTTGTTGGTTCGCTTAATAATCGACCATGGATATCATAGCGAGCGATTTCAATAGCGTTGCTGTCGGCTTCAATATTGTCGATGCCGGCAAACTCTTGTATATTAGTAAAATATTCCCATCCCACAGCCGTAGTATATGCATCTTTAGTTCCTTCTGGAATAAATAATATGGCATCATAAGCACCATCAAACGAAGACGAACTACACATTGGAGGAATTGGGTTAAGAGATTTTACCGAGGTCAAGCCTATGCAATTATAGAACGCACAACTGCTAATTGAAGTTACAGTATTAGGAATAGTAATCGATGTCAAACCAGAGCAATTAATAAATGCAGAGTCATTAATTCGAGAAATATCATTAGGTATAACTAAATTAGTTATTTCAGTTCCATTTAGTATAAGTTTCGTTGCATTATATAATGGATTTGCATCAAAATTTCCAAAACTAATTTTACACCACGCAGATAAGTCAGAGATGTTAACTTCGCTCAATCCGTCGCAACCACGGAACGCATCATCTTCAATCGAGATTACAGAATTGGGGATAGAAATCGATTTCAAACCGAAGCAATGTGAGAATGCCCCGTCTCCAATCGAGGTTACGGAGTTGCCGATGGTTACCGAGGTCAACGCATCGCAACTTTCGAACGCAGAGTCGCCGATAGATGTTACAGAATTAGGAATAGATACCTCAGTCATGCCAGAGCAATCAAAGAATGCACAATCGCCAATCAAACGAGTGCCTTCTATTATAGATAAAATATCTGTTGGCTTGTTTCCTTTATAACCTAAACAATAATTATCTAAATATAATATCCCATCAGATTGATTATTATACCAGCCGGTATCCTCGAACGCAGCTCCTCCAATCTTGGTTACTAGGTTGCCGATAGTAACTGATGTTAAGCCAGAGCAATAGCGAAACGCACCGCCACCAATCTCGGTTACGGAATTGGGGATAGTGATTGATGTCAAACCAATGCAACCATAAAACGCACCGCCACCAATCTTGGTTACGGAATTGGGAATAGTGATTGAAGTCAAGCTTATGCAACCATAGAATGCAATGTCTTTAATTTGAGAAATATCATTGGGGATAATTAAATTAGTTATTTCAATATCATTTAGTTTTAGTTTCGCTCCATAAGATAATGGATTTGCGCTAATGCCAACAAAATCAATTTTACACCAAGCAGATAAATCAGAGATATTAACTTCGTTCAAGCTGTCGCAATAGGAGAACGCATATTCGCCAATTTTGTTTACGGAGTTGGGGATAGTAATTGAAGTTAAACCGGTGCAATTTCTGAACGCACTTGAGCCAATCGATGTTACGGAATATGTAGTGCCACTATAAGTTACCGCAGAAGGGATTGTAACAGAACCAGAGTAATTATTGAAATCAATGCCAAAAGGACTTTCGTTATGAGTAACTTCAACCATCTTATTAGTATAATCGGTAATGTTGTAATATATACCATCTATTATAAAATTTTGGGCATGAGTATTAAAGCACACCAATAAGCTCAAAACTATTGAAATGCAGGCTTTATTATAATGTAAAAACTTTCTCATAAGTGTATGAAATTAAATTGATTGATAATCAACAAAATATTTAGAAATTAAGATATATTTCTTTAGTAAGAAAGAATACTAAATGCAAATATACTAAAAAACATGAGGTTATGAAATATAAAATGCAAAAACACGAAAGAGCTTAAACCGGAATCTGCAAGTTGTAAAAAAGATGAACAATTAGGTAAAATTACAGCCTTATCGGTTGGTGACAAATGTTAATTGTGAATTTATATCTTTTGTTCTCTATGTCAGATATGTGTAATTATGTTATTTTATTGTAAATGAATAGAATTGAGATTTAGTGAATGACGAAAATGTAGTATTTTCGCGAAATAAAAATGCTCATTCTATTTTATGAGAGAATTATCACATTATATTTTATTAGCGTTGATGCTTTTGGTGTTGCCATTAACCATGTTGGCAAGACCCGATGAAGACGACGATCCGGAAATTGACGTGCCATTAACCGAGGTAGAATCGGACGAACCATTCATTTATGAAGATGGTTTGGTAATCGAGGTAGGAGATACGGTCGTAAGTCAACATGAATATGAAGAATTTATTACACCCGATGATGTGATAAATTTTGCGTACTCTTTTTTAGGTACTCCATACGTGTGGGGAACAAAGGGACCACATTCGTTTGATTGTTCAGGTTTTACAAGCTATGTGTATCGTTATTTTGGATTCCCGATAACCTCGGCATCGAAATATCAGGTAGATGAAGGTGTTGCAGTAGAAAAAGGTGATATAAAACCCGGTGATTTGATGTTTTTTGGAGGTCGATCAACTCCTAAACGAGTAGGGCATGTGGGAATGTGCATAGAGGTAAATAAAAAGACTAATCAAATAAAATTCATTCACGCATCAACCAAGCGAGGAGTGGTGATAAATACCTATCCCGATGATAATTATTATTATACTCGTTTTCTATGTGCTCGTCGCATAATAACTGAAAAAACATTAATGGAAGATGTGAATGTAGCACCATGATAACTCAATGTAAATAAAACGTTAATAATTATCCATACTCAATATTAAGAGTGTGGATTTTTTAATGTAATTTTGTGGCAATAAAATGATATACTAATGGCAGAAGCAGAAAATAGAACATATAATCGACGCAGTAAACCCCAGCATCAACCTTTATATGATACCGGTGGAAGAATGCAACCACGCGATAAAGATTTGGAAGAAGCCGTTCTTGGAGCATTGATGCTTGAGAAGGACGCATATACAACAGTGTGTGATATTCTTAAACCTGAAAGTTTTTATGAGCCGGCAAATCAGTTGGTATATGAAGCTATTCAGCATTTAGGAGCTGCACAGCAACCAATCGATATGCTCACAGTAACAGAGCAGCTGCGACAAAATGATGCTCTTGAAAAAGTTGGAGGACCTGTTTTTATATCAGAATTAACATCAAGAGTGGCATCGGGTGCCCATGTGGAGTATCATGCCCGTATTGTAGCTCAAAAATATTTGGCTCGCGAGCTTATTTCTTTTGCATCGCAAATAGAGTCAAAGGCATTTGACGAAAGTAATGACGTTGATGACTTGTTGCAAGAAGCCGAAGGACGATTGTTTGAGATTTCTCAACGCAATGTAAAAAAAGATGTAACGCAGATTGACCCGGTTATCAGTCAAGCTATCGAGCAAATTCAATCGGCAGCAAATCGAACATCGGGATTAAGTGGTCTTGAATCGGGTTATCACGATTTGGATAAACTCACATCGGGTTGGCAAAATTCCGATTTGATTATTATTGCTGCTCGTCCGGCGATGGGTAAGACTGCGTTTGTGTTGTCGATGGCTAAGAATATGGCTGTAAATTACAATACTCCTGTAGCGATATTCTCTCTTGAAATGTCAAATCTTCAGTTGGTTAATCGTTTGATAAGTAACACATGTGAACTTGAGAGTGAAAAGATTAAAAGTGGACGATTGACAAAACTTGAATGGGATAAGTTGATGTCAAGAGTAAAGCATTTGTATAGTGCACCACTATATATTGATGATACTCCCTCTTTGTCGGTGTTTGAGTTGAGAACAAAGGCTCGCCGATTGGTTAGAGAACATCAAGTGAAGTTTATTATTATTGACTACTTGCAATTGATGAATGCTTCGGGGATGAAATATGGAAGTCGTGAGCAAGAGGTGAGTTTGATTTCTCGTTCATTAAAGCAGTTGGCTAAAGAATTAAATATCCCTATCGTGGCACTTTCTCAGTTGAATCGTGGTGTTGAATCGCGTACAGATGGGAAACGCCCACAATTGTCCGATTTGCGTGAAAGTGGTGCGATTGAACAAGATGCCGACATGGTATGTTTTATTCACCGTCCTGAATATTATCTTCGCTCGGGAGTTGATGCTGAGGGGAACGACATTAGAGGGTTGGCTGAATTTATTGTGGCAAAACATCGTAGCGGTTCGGTCGATGATGTTAAGATGAAATTCCAAGGAAGATTTGCGCGATTTGAAAATTGGGATGATGAAACGAATGTGGCATCTACAACAGTGAGCTCGCGATTGAATGATGAAAATGTATCGCAATCACAATCAACAAACCCCTTTGTAGGAGGTAATGCAGATTTCTTATCCGAAGGTGGCGATGAAAAACCACCATTTTAGAAGATAAAATTTAGAAATAAAAAAATTATAAACTTTTGGTTGGGTTGGGGTGTTAATCAAATAAATTAAAAACCTCATAACCTAACCAAATTTTTATGAAAAAATCTATTTTATTGATAGCAATTGCACTGATGAGTGTGAGTGCTTTCTCTCAAAAAATTGACAAAAATGAGTTGGCTCAACTTAAAACATTTTTGTCTCAAGCTGATGATAAGGGCAAAACAAATGCTCAAGAGTTGAAAATCTCAGATCTAAATGCTCCATCAATGTGGCATGGAGTTACTGTTGAAGGGGGGCATGTTGTTGAAATTGATTGGCAAGGGAAGAATTTGATTGGTGAACTGTCGTTAAATAAATTCAAGTACCTCACAGCAATAAATGTGTCAAGAAATAAATTAACGGCAATATCCCTAAATGGCAATATGGCCTTGGTTGTGCTAAATGCTTCGCATAATAGATTGAAACAGATAGATTTAACCGGATGTAATAAATTGATGCATGTGGCAATAAACAATAATCGTCTTTCTGAATTTGAAATTAATGAAGTGCCATCATTGCAGTATCTAAATTGTTCTCGAAATAATATGGTAGATTTAGATGTGAGAAATTCAACAACGTTAAAAACTCTATATTGCCAAGATTGTAGATTAGAGAACCTATACGTTGCAGGATGTTCAAATTTATCAACCTTAATGTGTGGTTATAATCAATTGACGATGCTGAATTTGTTAGATGTTGAAAAGTTGCAATATCTAAATGTCGATGATAATAATTTTAAGACAATGGTTGTGCAAGGGTTACCATCATTATCTGCGTTCTCTTGTATAAATAATAATTTGACATCATTAGCAATGCGAGATTGTGGCGCATTATTGGATTTGTATTGCTCAAATAATGATTTGACATCTTTAATGGTGGTTGATTGCCCTAAATTGACAATTGTTGATTGCTCGTTTAATGACTTGGAAGAATTGAACCTTTCAAATCAATATTTACTTGAACGACTTATTTGTAATAATAATAGTTTGATGACGCTTGATGTCTCATTTGACCAACAATTATCATATATAAATTGTCGATTTAATATGATTACCGATTTGCGCACTCAAGCCTGTCCAAATTTGAGGATGATTGCTTCGGAAGGGAATTTTTAATAAATTAAAACATCAATGTAAAGTCTTGTGTATAGGGATATGATTGATGTAGGCGTGGCGTGTGTGCCACGCCTTTATTTTGAGTAATTGAATCAATGTTTTGTAAACCGGTTAAATTTTTGTAATTTTGTAAATTGAAAAATAGTGCTTGTTTGTCTGTACTTTTTAGAAATCATAGCTTTAATGAAAAATATAAGAAATTTCTGTATTATTGCTCATATTGACCATGGTAAGTCAACATTAGCCGATCGCCTACTTGAATATACAAACACAGTAGATCAAAAGGATTTGCAATCGCAAGTGCTTGATGATATGGATCTTGAAAGAGAGCGTGGGATTACAATTAAAAGTCATGCTATTCAAATGCAATATGCTCTCAATGGCGAACAATATACATTAAATTTGATTGATACTCCGGGGCACGTTGACTTCTCATATGAGGTGTCGCGTTCAATCGCTGCTTGTGAAGGGGCATTGTTGATTGTTGATGCTTCGCAAGGTATTCAGGCTCAAACTATCTCAAACCTCTATATGGCAATTGACAATGATTTGGAAATTATTCCTGTCGTCAATAAAGTTGACCTTGATAGTGCAAAGCCTGAGGAGGTAGAAGATCAAATAATAGATTTGCTTGGCTGTGATCGTGAAGAAATAATACGGGCAAGTGGCAAAACCGGTATTGGGATTCCGGAGGTATTGCAAGCAATTGTAGAGAGTGTGCCTGCGCCCGAAGGTGACCCGGAGGCTCCATTGCAAGCCCTTATCTTTGACTCGGTATTTAATCCATTTCGTGGTATTATTGCTTATTTCAAAATTGTGAATGGTCGCATCCGTAAAAACGATTTTGTGAAATTTGTTGCTACCGGAAAAGAGTATCATGCCGATGAAATAGGTGTGTTGAAGCTTGATATGATGCCTAAAAATGAATTATCGGCAGGAAATGTGGGATATATTATTTCGGGTATCAAAACCTCAAAAGAGGTAAAGGTTGGAGATACAATTACACATGTTCAAAATCCGTGTGAATCGGCTATCGATGGATTTGAAGAGGTAAAACCAATGGTTTTTGCAGGGGTTTATCCTATCGAAACCGAAGATTATGAAAATTTACGTGCATCGCTTGAAAAACTTCAGCTCAATGATGCTTCCTTGACATTTCAACCCGAGTCGTCAATGGCTCTTGGATTTGGTTTCCGTTGTGGATTCCTTGGACTATTGCATATGGAGATTGTGCAAGAACGTCTTGGAAGAGAGTTTGATATGGATGTTATTACTACGGTTCCTAACGTGTCATATCGAGTATATGACAAAAAAGGCGTAATGACCGAAGTACATAATCCCTCAGGATTGCCCGATATTACACTGATAGACCATATTGAAGAACCATATATTCGAGCATCGGTAATTACTGCAGCCGATTATATCGGACCTATAATGACGTTGTGTCTTGGCAAACGAGGAGAATTGGTAAAACAAGAATATATCTCGGGTAATCGAATGGAGATTATATTTGATATGCCACTTGGCGAGATTGTGATTGACTTCTATGATAAACTAAAATCAATTTCTAAAGGGTATGCGTCGTTTGACTACCATATTCATGATTTTAGAGAGTCAAAGCTCATTAAGCTTGATATATTGTTGAATGGCGAAAGTGTAGATGCTTTAAGTACATTGACTCACGTTGATAATGCAGTGTCGTTTGGCCGTAGAATGTGTGAAAAACTAAAAGAGCTGATACCTCGACAACAATTTGATATTGCAATTCAAGCCGCGATTGGTGCAAAAATTATTGCACGTGAAACGATAAAGGCAGTGCGTAAAGATGTAACTGCAAAATGTTATGGTGGAGATATTTCGCGTAAACGTAAGTTGCTTGAAAAACAAAAGAAAGGTAAAAAACGAATGAAGCAAATAGGCTCGGTAGAGGTGCCACAAAAAGCATTCTTGGCAGTGTTGAAACTTGATTAAACTAAGTTTTATTAAATAATAAATGGAATATTTGCATAAATGATTGTGTAAATATTCTTTTTTTTGTTCTGAAATTTGGATATTTCACACTTAAATGTTAATTTTGACACGTAATGTTAAAATTGAAAATTTACAAACAATAGAAAAATTAAACAAAAAAGCAACAGGATTGTTAATATTGTAAATTTTAATGGTTTGTAAATCAGAATAATTAATTGTTTGTAAAATGAAAAAGACAACAATCTGGATATTGGCAATATTAATGGGTCTCACATTTATGGGACTATTGTATGTTCAGATGTCATATATGGGAAATATGATTCGTATGCGCGAAGACCAGTTTGCCGAAGGGGTCAAACGAAGTCTTTATGCTGTTACTGCGATGTTGGAACAAGATGAGACTCGTCATTTTTTGGAGGAAGATGTGGCAAAGATGGGCTCATCAATGGTATTTACCAAACATGATGGAAAATTGCCTCAACAAACGGGGATTACCTATTCATATAAAACGTCAGAAGGGGTAGAAGCCGATTTGACAATAAAAGGAGATGCCGATAAAATAAATCAGATTCAAGTTGCACAATTAGACCTTAAAAATCATTATGCTTCATTAAAAGAAGTATTGAGAGGACAATATTTATATCAAAAAGGGCTTATTGATGAAGTGATATTAAATATCCTCAATCAATCAAGTAATCGCCCGATGAAAGAACGTGCCGATTCGGCTGTTGTTAGTTCTTATCTGAAAACTGAATTTGAAAATAATGGATTGAAATTGCCATTTGAATTTGCTGTGACTAATCGTAATGGAGGGATAATATACTCAACAAAAGGTTATAATGCTGATGAGGTAGATGGAGAGCAATCTGTTTTTGTACAAACTTTGTTCCCAAATGATCCTGCCAATAAGATAAATTATCTAAAAGTATATTTTCCAACGAAGAAGGACTATATATTTTCCTCAATAAGTTTCATGATTCCTTCATTTGTGTTTACTCTCATTTTATTGATAATTTTTATCTTTACAATTATAGTTGTCTTTCGTCAAAAGAAACTCACTGAGATGAAAAATGACTTCATTAATAATATGACTCATGAGTTTAAAACCCCGATATCCTCAATTTCACTTGCTGCACAAATGTTAAAGGATGACTCAGTGAGGAAATCGCCCACGATGTTGCAACATATATCAAATGTAATAAATGATGAAACAAAACGATTGCGATTTCAAGTAGAGAAAGTGTTGCAGATGTCAATGTTTGAGAGACAAAAGGCCACTCTTAAATTACAAGAGATTGATGCAAATGTTGCAATAGATAATATCGTACATACATTCAAACTAAAAGTTGAGAAATATGGTGGTCGCATTGAAGCTCAATTAAATGCTGATGACCCAATAGTAAATGTAGATGAAATGCATTTTACCAATGTGATATTTAACTTGTTGGATAATGCTGTAAAATATCGAAAAGAAGATGTGCCATTAAAATTGGTAGTTTCATCTCGAAATATTTCGGGAAGCAAGCTTGAAATATCTATTTCAGACAACGGTATAGGAATAAAAAAAGAAAATCATAAACGTATATTTGAAAAATTCTATCGAGTGTCAACCGGAAACCGACATGATGTAAAAGGGTTTGGTTTAGGTCTTGCATATGTATATAAAATGGTTCATGAACTTGGTGGAGATATTTCGGTAGAAAGTGAATTGAATATAGGAACAAAATTTATAATAACATTACCATTAATAACTAAAGATTAAAATTATGGAAGATCGTATGCGTATTCTTTTATGCGAAGATGATGAAAATCTTGGCATGTTGTTGCGAGAATATCTCCAAGCAAAAGGTTTTAATGCAGACCTCTTTGCTGATGGCGAAAGTGGATATAAGGCATTTCTTAAAGGCAAGTATGATATTTGCGTGCTTGATGTGATGATGCCTAAAAAAGATGGATTTGCACTGGCTCAAGAAATTCGTACGGTGAATAGTGAAGCACCTGTGATATTCCTTACCGCAAAATCGATGAAAGAAGATATTCTTGAAGGATTCAAAATTGGGGCTGATGATTATATCACAAAACCATTTTCGATGGAAGAACTTGTGTTCCGTATTGAAGCGATTTTGCGTCGTGTGAAGGGTAAAAAAGGTAAAGAAATTACTATGTATAAGATAGGTAAATTTACTTTTGATACTCAAAAACAAGTGCTCATGATCGAAGATAAGGTTACTAAATTGACAACTAAAGAGTCTGAATTATTAAGCCTTCTTTGTGCGCATGTTAATGAAATCCTTGAACGCAACTTTGCATTGAAGACAATTTGGATTGATGACAATTACTTTAATGCACGTAGTATGGATGTTTATATTACAAAATTACGTAAACATCTCAAAGATGATCCATCAATCGAAATTATCAATATTCACGGAAAAGGATATAAACTTATTGCCCCTGATGTAGAAAAAGGGAAATAAAAGTAAGTATAATGTAGATAAAGCAAGAGCGCCAATTGGTGCTCTTGCTTTTTTGAGCTATATGAAGCAAAATATAAAGAGTGGATATCCTCACGGATGCCACTCTTAAATTCCTACACACATAGTACTTAATGTTAGATTCAGTCGTCTATTTTGAAATTATATGAAAAAAAAGTTCTATAACTGTTGTATTTTTACTTGGTATAAATTTGAGTAAGAAGATTTGTTCTATTTCTGAGACAAAGTAAATAATTATTTTTGATAAATATAGCATTTTGAATATATGTTGTGCAACATATGAGTGATGATTTGTATTTATTTTTGTGTTTTTTGAAAGGAATTCAATCTAAAATGTATAAATTATTAAGAAAAGTCATCTTAAATGTCGCATTAAGTGAGGAACTGTTATGCTGTTAAATTGAGTTAAAATTGGTAATTCGTGTGGCAAAATGAAAAAGAGACTATCTCAATTCAATTGAAATAGTCTCTTAGATATTTTTTCGTGGAAACTTTGCTAAATTCCTATTATAACCTTCTAATAAATAATATAGGTAGCCAATGGAGCTAATTTGCCTTTGATTTTGCCATTTTTTACTTTAATGGTATTGCCGGAGATGTGGTCGGTGTATTCTCCGTCGGGTAGAGGGGTTGGCAAATTATATTTAGCTTCATCGTTAGAAAAGTTGACAAGAGCAAAACCTTTGTTGCCACGAGCTATTTCTACAACGGAACCATCGTCAGTTGCAAATACCTGTTCACTCTCGCCTTTCATCTCTTTTCTAAAATTATTGGCAGCAATGACTGCTTGATGCATAAATTCGTCGTTGCCTCGTTCTCCAATTCTATTATTCCCCCAATAATTTTCGCGAGTGCTACCTGCCGGACGACTATAAAAGAGTGGGGTACCACCATTGCGCGCGGTTAAAAATACCCATGCAGCTCTTATTTGCTCATCGCTCATGCCGGCTGATTCATGTGCATTGCAATAAGTGTCGTGAGATTCAACCCATGTGACTAATTTGCTTGCCTCGACAGGATGATGCCAGGATTTGAGGTCGGCGGCATTATATGATTCTTTATTTATGGCTTCACGAAGTGCGTGTCCGTAACTGCTCGCTGTTTGATCAATATATTCGGCATATTCTAATTCTTTTACGTTCTTATCTTGAAGCACTTCTCCATAGATAAATAGACTATCGGGCATTAATAGAGATAGACCTTTTACACCTTCGCGTCCGGTTGCTATATCCCAAAAATTGTTACGTTCTGATTTAGGATCTAAAGGGTCAGATGGTAATCCGATGTGTTTTGCTGTGTCATAACGAAATCCACGAGCTCCAAGATTTATCAAATCATTGACGTATTGTAGGTAATAGTATTGAAAATCGGGATTTTCTGTGTTGACATCGGGTAACCCTCCCATTTCTCCGGTGGTACATTCCATGCGATCATTCCATTTTGTGATGGGGTTAAATCCATTGGCATGGAATAGGTTTTCGTGTCCTCCGACAGCATTGTCAAGTGATGGTAGAACAGCATTATGATCAATTGCTGTGTGATTTGGTAATACATCTACAATAATCTTGACATTATATTTATATGCACTATCGCACATTGATTTGAATTCATCGCGATTTCCAAGCATGTAATTGCCAATTTTCCAATCGGTGGGTTGATAATAGTAATACCATTTCCCTTTCACGCTGTCGCCTGGTTCGCTAAATAGGGCCATTCCTCCATCTTCGCCAATATAGCAAGTATTAGCCGGGGAAGTTTGTACATAATCATATCCGGCAGAGGCGATATCTTTCATGTTGGAGGCAATTGTATTAAAGGACCAAGACCAAGCGTGTAATATCACTTTGTCATTTGAGTCAGTAAATTTTGATGCGAAAGCATTGTTACAAATGCTGGCTGATGCGATAAGCAAAGTCGCAAGAGTAAATGATTTAATTTTCATGAGTTATTTAGAATTAATTATTTTACGCATAGTCAAAGATACAAAAACTTTGGCATAAGCATTTCCTATTTCAATAAAAAAAAGAAATAGTGAGTATTTTTTGCAATAAATAATGGAAGGTTTGCTATTGAATACTAATCTTCAGAGTAATGGCGTAACACTCTGCGATAAGAATTGAATATTTTTGATTTAGAGACAAATCCAACATATTTGCCATTTTCAACAACCGGAAGATTCCATGCTCCGGTGCGGTCAAAAGTTTTCATTACATTTTCCATGCTTTCTCCAACTTCAACTCTTGCCGGTGGCATACTCATAAATCGACGTACATACATTTTGCGATATAGGTCGGGACGGAACATAATATTACGTATTTCGTCTAAAAGTACTATCCCAAGTAATTCGTTTTGCTTATTTACAACCGGGAAAAGATTGCGATTAGATTTAGAGATAACATCTACCATCTCTTTTAAGCTCATTTCCGGACTCACTATTGCAAAGTCTTTCTCAATAACACTATCCATCTTTAGCAAGGTCAATACTGCTTTATCTTTGTGATGAGTGAGTAATTCTCCTCGTTGAGCAAGACGCATTGTGTAAATACTATATGGCTCAAACAATTTAATGGTGCCATATGATATGGTGGAAACAATTAACAACGGAAGAAATAAATCATATCCACCGGTTAGCTCTGCGGTAAGGAAGATAGCCATTAATGGGGCATGCATAACTCCCGACATTACACCGGCCATCCCCATCAAGGCAAAATTCTTGATAGAGAGGTCTAACCCAAATACATGGTTGAGAAGGAATGCGAAGAAGAACCCAGACATACATCCAACATATAGAGATGGGGCAAATGTTCCACCTACGCCACCTCCACCATTTGTTGCAGATGTCGCAAATACTTTAGTGAGGATGATGAGCGCAATAAATAAGGTAATAAACCACACATCATCTTTGTCGCCATAGAATATACTCCCATTAGCGATAGAAGATGGGTCTCCTCCCAAAAGGTCTATAATAGAAGAATAACCTTCTCCATATAAAGGGGGGAATAGAAATATTAATCCGGCGAGGATTGTGCCTCCAACAAATGTTTTTTTCCACGGAGTACTGATTTTTTTGAATACATTTTCCATCATGTTCATCACTCGTGTAAAATAGAGTGATGATATGCCACAAAATATACCTAATAATATAACAAATGGAATGCGATTAGTGACGAATGATTCGCTTTGAACAAAAAAGAACTCAAAGTCATATCCCGTGAAGACATATGCCATTGTAGCGCTTGTGATTGATGCTATTAGTAATGGCATAATAGATACAGTTGTGAGATCGAGCATTAGCACTTCGATGGTAAAAAGCATGCCGGCTATTGGTGCTTTGAATATTCCTGCAATGCCGGCAGCAGCGCCACACCCTACGAGTATCATCAAAATGCGAGGAGAAAGTCGGAATGCTTGACCTAAATTGGACCCAATTGCAGCTCCGGTATAGACAATTGGACCTTCGGCTCCAACTGATCCTCCAAACCCAATGGTAACCGAACTTGCGACAATTGAAGAATATATGTTGTGGCGTTTTAGGCGACTTTTATTTTGAGAAATGGAATGTAACACTCGAGTAACACCATGAGAAATATTGTCTTTTACCACATATCTCACATATAAACTTGCTAAAATGATGCCGACAACGGGATAAATGATAAATAAATAATTACCTTGAGTAATTTCTATATGAGATGTGACAAGCCCTGAGAAGAAATGGATTAACATTTTTAAGAATAAAGCAGCACATCCACAAAAAACACCGACTATAAGAGCCAAAAAAATAACAAATGTTTTCTCTTTTATATGACGTTCTCGCCACATTACAAGAGACATAAACTTGTCGTTAATGGTGTCGGTAATATTTTGTATTGTCAAACTCATTAAATGCCTTTGCCTGTAAATACTGTGTGAATTGTATAGAATAATATTTTCAAATCAACAGCAAAAGAAATGTTTTCGATGTAAATAATATCATATTTTAATCGACTAACCATTTCTTCCACATTTGACGCATATCCAAATTTTACCATTCCCCAAGATGTTATTCCAGGTCTTACTTGATGTATAAATGAATAATATGGAGCTTTTTGGATAATTTGTTTAATATAGTATTCGCGTTCTGGTCTAGGTCCAACGAGTGACATGTCGCCTTTAACGACATTCCAAAATTGAGGTAACTCGTCAAGTCTATATTTGCGTAATATTTTCCCTAATTTTGTGATACGTGGGTCGTCAAGTGTTGAAAGCGTGGGACCATTGGCTTCGGCATTGACTTTCATTGACCTAAATTTATAGATATAGAATGGCTTTTTATGAAAACCAATGCGTTTTTGTTTATAAATTACCGGTCCATTAGAGTCCGATTTGATGAGAATTGCAATCGTGAGTAATAATGGCGATATTAAGACAAGGGTAATTAGTGAAATGAAAATATCACAAATTCGCTTTAGGTTAATAGTGCTTTCGCTCATTGACGCTCGTGAAATATCAACAAGAGGTTCTCCTACAATGTTTGATATACGAGCTTTTGAAGTAATCAAGTAATATAAATCGGGAGATATATACATTGGCAAATCTAAGGGAAATAACTTATTGATTAAATCAATAGTTGCTTTTATCCCATTGCGATGAGGGATTACTATGAGATTTTTGATGTTATAATCTTTGCATAGTTGGGGTAAATCTGATAGTTGATAGATTGGCAAGTTTAATTGTCTTGAATCGTGCCCTTCGCATGATTCAACGTATCCAATAATATTAAATCCCATTGATTTTTTAGACAGACGAAGTCGTTCTTCGAGTTTTAATGCAGTCTGTGAGGTGCCAATGATAAGGGTATTAAATGCCCACTTTCTATTGTGAATATTATGGGTGGCAATTTGGGTAATGCTAAATCTAAAGATATATGTAGTGCCAAACATTATGCCTAATAGCATTCCCATGAGTTCATAACTATGAAGACGGTCGGGGATGTTATCATTAATTAATGCTACAAAATAGATAACAATCATGCCAATGAATGAGGAATTGAATGTCTGAACAATCTCTTGCAACCTTGATTTTAGAAAGACATTATTGTAATAACCTGAAAGGTAAAATAACCCTAACATTAGTAATGGGAACATGAATTGTCCCAATACTAATTGGTGAGATGTCAAAAAAGACCACAATGAACTATAATTAAGCTGATTTGTGTCAAGGAAAAAATAGCGAACAATATTAAACAACAACCATGCAATGTTGGAGGCAAGGAAGTCGCTTAATATATATTTTAATCGTTGTCGAGATTCGCTAATCAATTTCTGAGAATTTTTATAACTCCGTTACTGCTGAGTTTTATTACACTTGATGGTTGGTGGGTTGTATTATCATTATGTCGATAATTAATGATATAATCTACTCCTTTTTTAATCTCATCGCTAATTTGAGCAAATGTCAATGGAGTAGGGGTGCCACTAATGTTGGCTGATGTAGATACGATAGGACGGCGAAAGGCTTTGCATAATTGACTGGAAAACATCTCGGTGGTAATGCGAATGCCAACGCTACCATCTGTTGCATATAATTTATCGCACAGATTGCGACCTTGGTCATATACGATTGTTAATGGTTTTACTGCTGCTTCTATTAAATCATATGCAATGTCAGGAACAGATTCTACATATTGATTTAGTTGATAATCATTGGCGAGAAGTACAATAAGTGCCTTGCTGTCACATCGTTGTTTTAGCTCGAAGATTTTAGCCACTGCATCGCTATTTGTTGCATCGCAACCAATGCCCCATACCGTATCGGTAGGATATAGGATGATGCCACCGTTACGCATAACTTCGCATGCGTTTTTGATTTCGTTTTTGATTTGAGATATGTTATTATCTGCAATCATAATCTTCGTTATTATAATGCAAAGATACTAATAATTTTTAGATAACTAAGATAGTCTTAAAAATATAATTATATATTAATTGGTGCAAAAATAATGAGTGTAATTAAACTTTTGATATTGAAATGAGTCTTACTTAATACAAGTTGGAATTTTAATAATAAAAAATTAGCTTTTTCATAGAAAACAGCCTCTACTCGAGAGAATAGAGGCTGTTGTATTTAATGAAGTTCCTAAATTTGACTATCTATTCCTTTTTTGGGGAACTTTGTTGGATGGAATAATAATCTCAATGATGTGCTATATGTGCAATATGACCATATCCAATTGATTAATACTGATATTTTGTTGCGCATACCCAAAATAGAGATTAGGTGAACAAACATCCATGTAGCCCATGCAGGTCTTCCGTATAGATGTATGTGTTTTAGGTCAACAACGGCTCTGTTCCGCCCAACAGTTGCCATGGTCCCTTTGTCGTTATATTGAAAAGGTTTTTCCATTGCTCCTTTGTTGAGATTTTTTGCCAACGTGACTGCTTGTTGTATTGCAACTTGCGCAAGTTGTGGACAACCATATGGATATGTCTCATCGCTGTGAGATGAAATATCTCCAATAGCATATACATCCTCAACCCCTAATACTCGATTATATTCATCAACAACAAAACGATTACCTCTAGTCATTTCTGGTTGTCCCCCTTCAAAGATAAAAGGCTCTCCGGTAATACCGGCAGTCCAAATTACCATTTCACTATATATTTCTTCGCCATCAGCTAAGGTAATAATATTGTCTTTGTAGGATTGCATGGTCTTTTGTAGCTTAACATCTACCATCAAGTGCCCAAGATATTCACGCGCTTCATCTGATGATCGTTGACTCATACTCCTTAATAGACGATCAGTGCCCTCAATGATGGTTACTTTTAGGTCATTGATGTCAATGTCGGGATATTCTCTACATAAAACATACTTTTTCATTTCACCTATGGCTCCGGCGATTTCAACACCGGTAGGTCCACCTCCAATAATTGTGAAACTTAATAATTTACGTTTCTTTTCGGGGTCAGTTGTGATGGAAGCCTCTTCAAGTCGATATAATATCTCATTTCGACAACGAAGTGCTTCTCCGGTGCTTTTTAGAGTATAAACTTGTTCGTGTAGTCCTTCAATCCCAAAAAAGTTGTTTGTGGTGCCGGCTGCAATGATCAAGATGTCGTAGGTTATAGAGTCATATTGAGTTGTTACAGTTTTATTGGTGAGATCAATCTTTTTGACATCTCCCATGTTGTATTTAGCTCCTTTAACTTTACCTTTGCGAAGTTCTCGGCGAAAAGGGAATGAAATGCTGCCTGGGTCCAAACCCGATGATGCGATTTGATAAAATAAAGGAGGGAAACTATGAAAATTGTTGCGATCAATAAGAAGAATATCATATTTCTTCTTGTCAATGTTTTTGATAACATTTAATCCACCAAATCCTCCTCCGATAATAACAATGCGTTTTTTTTCTGCCATAAACAACCTTTTTTTATATCAAAACATAATAGCTCGACATAAGTTTATATTCGCGAATTATTAGTGTGTGAAATTTATGCAAAGTTAGGCATTAAAATGTAAAAAAACAACAACGAAATTTTAATTGTATATGCAATTTTCTGCAATTAAAATTAAATATGTACCTTTGTGAGGTATAAAGATGATATTAAGATAAATAATGGCTAGATATATATTGATATTGGCATTTGTGTGTAGTTGCTTGATTTTGAATGCTCAGGCGAGTACTCAAAAAACGTGGGCTAAATATGAACGATATGCACAGGCTAATAGTTTGTTGAAGAAAGCACCTCAAGTGGTGTTTTTAGGTAACTCAATTACAGACTTCTGGGTAAGGGAAATGCCTGATTTTTTTAAGTCAAACAATTATGTGGGACGAGGAATAAGTGGGCAGACTAGCGAGCAAATGCTTGCTCGGTTTCATCAAGATGTAGTTGGAATTAACCCCAAAATTGTAGTAATTTTGGCGGGAATAAATGATATTGCTCAAAATAATGGACCAATATCAAAAGAGAATATATTACAAAATATCATGTCCATGTGTGATATTGCCATTGCCAATAATATAACTCCTGTATTATGCTCTATTTTGCCATGTGACTATTTTGTTTGGCGCAAAGATTTGAAACCGGCCCCGATTGTGGTAGAAATGAATAAAATGATTTCTAAATATGCAAAGTCAAAAGGATATGCTTATGTAGATTATTATAGTATATTGGCAACACCTGATGGTGCATTAAATACTAAATACACAAAGGATCGGTGTCATCCTACACGAGAAGGTTATGAGCAGATGATATCAATAGTTCAAAATGTTTTGTTGCCAATGTTGAAATAGAGAGGTTAAAAATCAATGAAAAAAATAATATTACATATAATACTACTTTTTACAAGTATAGTTGCTCATTCGCAGATAAATACAGATCAGGTGATGCGAATTGGGCAAAATGCGTTGTATTTTGAAGATTATATGTTGTCAATCCAATATTTTAATTTGGTAATTCAAGCTAAGCCCGATCAAGCTAAACCATATTTTTTTAGAGCGGTAGCTAAGTTTAATTTAGAAGATTATTTAGGTGCCGAAGAAGATGCATCATTGGCAATTGAACGTAACCCATTTTTGAATGATGTGTGGGAAATTAGAGGTGTTGCTCGCCAAAATATGGGAAAAAATAAAGAAGCCGTAGATGACTATGATAAGGCATTGGAAACATTGCCTGGGAACAAGCAAATATTGTTTAATAAAGCGTTAGCTTTAGAGGCAATGGGGAAATTGGAGGCTTCAGATAGTACGTTTAAGGAATTGATGAAATATAATCCAAATTATGATAGAGCATATCGAGGACGTGCAAAATTGCGAATGTCTCAAGGGGATACAATGCAAGCAATTGCCGATTTGGATACGGCATTGATGATAAATAAATATTCACATGAGGTGTTTGCAATGCGAGCAGGGCTACTTGCAACAGCTACAAAAGATTATGAGAAGGCTTTATCGGATATGAATGAAGCGATTAGATTGCAACCACAGGAGTCGCAATATTACGTAATAAGAGCGCAGGTGAATTATAATTTGGATAACTTAAATGGGGCATTAGACGATTATAGTTATGCAATTGATTTTGACCACCACAATACGATTGCATATTATAATAGAGGAATTTTAAGAGCTGAGATAAATGATGTAAATAGGGCTATTGAAGATTTTACGGCAGTATTGAAATTAAGCCCTGCCGATTATCGTACACTATACAATCGAGCTATTTTATATAAAAATATTCATGATTATAAAAATGCTTTAAGTGATATTTCAAAGGTTATTGAAGTGATGCCCGATTTCCCTGTGGCACATTTCTTAAGATATGAAATATATCGGGATATGGGGCAAGAACGTAAGGCCAATCAAGAATATGATAAATCAATAGCAATGGTTCGACGATTATCTTCGTCAGAGAAAACTCGCAAAATCGGAGACCCGTTTGCAAAAGCTATCGAATCTCAAGATCCAAATGTAGAGGATGTTGTAGCTCGACAATTCTCTGAAATATTAATGGTTAATCATAGTGGTGAAATTGAACAACAATATAATAGTAAAGACATTAGAGGAAGTGTTCAAGATAAAAATGTTGTGATAGAACCTGAGCCTATGTTTGTATTGTCATATTATTCAGAATCTTCTGAATTAAAACTTAAAGACAATTATATAAAAGAGGTAGAAGAAATAAATGCAATGCGAATATTGCGATTTGATGTTGTCGTAACAAATAGGGAACAGGTCCTTGCCGATAATGCTACTATCGCAAAACATTTTGAATCAATTGAATATTTTAACTCATATATAGCAAATCATAAGCCTCGAGCGATCGATTATTTTGGTAGAGCATTGGATTTTGTAGTGACTCGCAATTATAAATCGGCTGTTGTCGATTTGGATAAGGCAATTGAACTTACACCAAACTTTACATTGGCATATTTTTTGAGGGCTATATCAAAATATAATCAGATAAAGATTGATGAGATTGCTCAAGAACCATTAAAAGGAGTTGCTGATGAAGCAAAGATAAAGGCAAAGAGTCGTCATTCAGTTTTGTCTGAGGTGTTGACTGATTGGGATAAACTAATAGAATTGCAGCCACGTATGGCTATAGCTTATTACAACAAGGCAAATACATTATTGGAAATGCAAGATTTTGCTCAAGCAATATCTTTATATAATAAGGTCATTCAGCTCGACCCATTAATGGGAGAGGCTTATTATAATAGAGGATATATTTACCTTAAGATGGGGAATAAGGAAAAAGGCGTAGCTGATTTAAGTAAAGCCGGAGAATTAGGAGTAATCCCGTCTTATAATCTATTGAAACGACTTGCAAAATAGATTTAATAAGGAAAAATAGTGTAAAATTTTTAAGTTTCGTTTTTTTTGTCTAAATTTGAGTAATTATTAAATACTAACACTAAAAAAAATCCTTATGCTTACCTCTGAAGACATAAAAAACCTTGAGATAAAGGGTGTGACTCAAGCAGAATTAGAATCGCAAATAAATCGTTTCAAAACAGGATTCCCATTTTTGAAAATAGCCAATTCGGCACAAATAGGAAATGGAATAAAACAACTATCAGCCGAAGAAGAAGCATCAGCAGTTGCTCGATGGAAAAAATATTTGGCTGATGGGGGAGAGGTGTGTAAATTTGTGCCGGCATCGGGTGCTGCCTCTCGAATGTTTAAGTCATTATTCTCATTTGTGGAAGGGAATTCAGATATTCCAGCCGAAGGGTCAGATGTAACACAATTAATAGCAAATGTGCATAATCTTGCATTCTTTGGTGAACTTAATAAAGTTGTATTGAAATTACACTCAAAGGATGTTGATACATTGATTGCCGAAGGGGAATATAAAAAAGTTATCGCTGCGATAATCCTTCCCGAAGGGTTGAATTATGGTAATTTGCCAAAAGGCTTATTGACATTCCATGCTTATGCCGATGGTACAACACGTACTCCGGTGGAAGAACAATTAGTTGAAGGTGCTCAATCGGCAACAGGTTCTGATGGTATTGTGCATTTGCACTTCACAGTATCGGGAAATCATCGACAACTATTTGCCGATAAATTAGCAGCAAAAGTTTCAGCATTGGAAGAAAAAATGGGAGTGAAATTTGAGATTTCAATGTCAGAACAAAAATCGTCAACCGATACAGTTGCAGTAAATCCAGATAATACATTGTTTAGAGAAAATGGTTCGTTGGTGTTCCGTCCCGGAGGTCATGGCGCATTAATTGCAAATTTAAATGATATAGATCACGCTGCAGTATTTGTAAAAAATATAGACAATGTAGTGCCTGATTCGCTTAGAGGAGCGACATTGCAATATAAACAAGTAATAGCCGGCTATATGATGCAAGTTCATGATAAGATAGAGAAATATTTGCGTCAAATTAATAGTGGAAATTATACAATTGAAGATGTGAGAGAAATGATAGATTTTCTTCACAAAACATTGAATGTGCGTGATGAAAAGATGAAACATCTTGAGGATGCCGACTTGGTATTATATATAAAAAGGAAATTAGATCGCCCCTTGCGTGTATGTGGAATGGTGCGCAACGAGGGAGAACCCGGAGGAGGTCCATATATCGCATATAATGAAGATGGCTCAACATCTCCACAAATACTCGAAAGCCATCAGATAGACCTTTCTCGCGAAGATTATAAAGAGATGATGGCACAAGCTACACACTTTAATCCTGTAGATTTGGTTTGTTACATTAAAGATATTGATGGCAAGCACTATGATTTGCCTAAATATGTGGATCCGGCAACAGGGTTTATTTCAAATAAATCATTGCATGGTAAAGAATTGCGAGCACTAGAATTGCCAGGATTGTGGAATGGAGCAATGAGCGATTGGAATACGATTTTTGTTGAAGTGCCTATCGAAACATTTAATCCGGTAAAAACAGTTAATGACTTACTACGTCCGGCACATCAAGGTTGATTCTGAGTATTTAATACAAGTAGTCTATGTAGAAGAATTCTTTTTGTTCTGTGTGGTTTTCTGAATATCGTATTGATATTATTGAGTCTAATAAGTTTTTTATTGGTGTCCGATAAAAACGGTAAAGCATAGAAATAGAGTCTCAATCGCAGGTTTAATGCGGTTGAGATTCTTTTTTGCGATTTCCAAGCCCACTCTTTTGAGGGCTGCAGTTCTGGATTTAACGTGAGGTACTTTTGTATTATCCTTTGTTGGTGTACTTGGCACATCTGAACATTGTATTTTGATAGAGTATTAAGCAGCCCTTTAAGCCCATCACAAACAATCCCCCATATTTTGAACCCATTTTCCTCTAACTATCTTATTCCTTCCATATAAAGGGCTATGGTTTCATGTCGAACATGTTTGTGCCATAAGATTTTGACACGTAACGCGTCTTTTATAACCATTAAACCCGAAGTTCTTCCCCAATAAGTTGTATCCATTAATATTACCACATATTTGTCTTTTGAGATGGTACGAATATGACGCATTGTTATTTTCGACAGATGAGTTGGCAAGCATAAAAATAACAAAATACTCGGCTTCAAGCAGGTGTCTCACTTTGAAAATTTTGGCAAAAATTTGGTCAATTGCTCGATGTTATCGATATGCAACTGACCTTATAAGCGTTTTATATTTAACTAATCCTTACTCAAAAGTTTCTTTCATTGCTTCTATCACATCTAATGCCGATTGATCGGGACGTGAAGGTACGATTGATGCGTAGCCACGGTTGAGCCAATAGTAATCGGTATCGGGAGCATCGGGTTCGGTGTTTTGGAATCGTCCTGTGAGCCAATAGAATGGTTTGTCCATAGGGTCGGTATATTCGGCATACTCTTCGGTCCAGAATCCTCGTGCAGCTCTCACCACTTTTGCACCTTTTATCTCTCCTTTGGGGAAATTGATATTAAGGCATATATCTTGTGGCAATCCGTTTTCAATCACTGAACGTGTAATTGATTTCAAATAAGGGAGAGTATTAGTAAAATCGGCTTCGGGGGAATGGCTCAAATAAGAATATCCTATCGACGGAATACCGAGCATACACGTTTCGAGTGCAGCCCCCATAGTGCCTGAATATATAATATTATTGCCGGCATTGCTTCCATGGTTTATGCCCGAAAGCAATAAATCGGGACGGCGTGGCACAATTGTGTGTAATGCCAATTTCACACAATCGACCGGAGTACCATTGACCGAATATACTTTTATTCCATTATAATCGGGGTAAGTAGTGATGCGAAGAGGCTTATTAATCGACATAGCCGACGATTGTCCCGATTGATGTTCATCAGGAGCAACGATATATACCTCTCCCATTTCCTTTACAGCCTCGGCAAGATAAAAGATGCCTCGTGCTTTTATTCCATCATCATTAGTTATCAATATAAGTGGTCTATTTTGTGTCATATTCATGTTTGATTATTTTCAACAAAGTTAGGCATTTTCTTTGATAAAAAGAAATGAGCCGACTTAAAGCCGAGCTCATTTCAAATAGTTCTTTACATTATGAAGTGTTGTTACTTCCTAAAATTTGAATTTATATCCAACCCCCAAAATATTGGTGCTTTCACCTTCATCAGAGCCGGAGAAATCTTGATAACGATAATATAGTCCTATCGAATGCTTCTTGTTGAATTTATAATCTCCTCCAATAGTATATCGAGTTTTCTTTAGCTTAAAGCCATCAAAATCGTTATATAATTCGATTGAAGCATATGGTTCAAATGGTATTGATTTTATATCATATGAAACTTGAAGTCGAGAGCGAAGCATATGAGATTCCTTTGCTTTTATTTGCTTTTGTCTTTTCTCTGGATTCATACTTTCTATTTTCCACAAATATTTATCACCATCGTAGAACCCTTCCATCATATTTTGATACTTTAAATCATATTCAACCCTCTCTGTTGTTGTTTCCGGGCGATATGTATATTGCCAACGTTCACGAAGTGATATTTTGAAACGTCCAAATTTTACGCTACCTGTTAACGAGGCATTTACTCTATGACGATTACGAACATAAGGAGCATCTGTTTTATATTCATATTCAGTTTCATCAACTACTCCATCGTCATCTGTATCTTTATATTCTTTTAATTCCAACTTATTTTCTCTTGCTTGTGGTTCGGCAATATATACATACCCGACTTCAGCTTTTAACCACGATGTAAGCTTATAGTCAACCGAAGCTCCTATCGAGTATCTTGAGACTTCATTGAGGACATCGGCAGTGCGAAATTCGCCTTCTACCCCAACGCTAAATTTCTTATTTATTTTCTTTTCGACACCAATTGATGTCCATACGCCAAAATTACTAATATCATCATCGATATCTAATATATCGGGTTGAGCCATTGAGGGCAATGCCACAACTACCGATAACATTGATGCAATTAAGAATCTTTTTGTGCCCATTGTTCTTTATTTAGTTTTATTATACCATCAATAGTGTTCACATCGTCATTTTGAGGCTTATAGTAAACCTTCAATACAGCCATATCACGAAGAAAATCAACTGCTCCCACTTCAACTTTTACAATGTCCAAGCCGAGACGTTTAGTGAGGTCTTCAACCATTTCATTATATTTTTCGGGTGTGACAAGGTTTATTTTGTCGTATTGAACAAGTTTGCAAGCAGTGTGCTTAATCCACTTATTCCCTTCGCACAACCATATTACGAGTGCAAAGATAATATTTGTCGCAACCAATTCCAAGAAACTAACCGGACCGGCAAGTGCATTAATTACCGAGATTGCAATAATTACGAACAGATAGGTCATTTCTCGCACCGGCATTGATTCGGTTCTATAACGAATGATGCCAAATATCGCAAATAGCCCAAGAGCAAAACCAATCTTAATCTTAACGCTACCAAGCAAGTATATCAAGAAAAATATACTCAAACTAATGAGCATAAATGTGAAATAATAGTCTCGTCGTTGACTTTTTTTATAATACAAAAAATGAATAATAAACCACACTATTGCGGTATTAAACAAGCAACGAATAATCAAAAACCAAAAGTCGGTAATATTTACTAACGGAGCACCCATAAATGTAAGACTTTCAACCGTTGTTTGGACGGTCTGTATTGTATCGCCCGACATGATTTGTTCTAATTCTTCCATTAATTTTATGTTTTAGGTTATTATATTATTTTCATTTTTTCGAGTAGCATCAAACGTTCCTTAAAACGATTACGTTTAAGTGATTCATTTGTCAATGCCATTCCCATACAATATTTGCTAAATCCCTGAGGCTGAATGTGCAAATCACGCATTATATCACGAATGGGCGAATATACATTTCCATCGCGCTTCAACTCAATAATCACCAACTTATCAAGCAACATATTTTCACCGGTAACAATATTATTAAACTTCAACCCGGTATCAATAGTAAGGCGTTCGGTCTTTTGCTTGTTAACGAGAGTTATGCGATTGAAATTGTTTTCTATTTGCGAAATCAATATATTGGGATTATATGACAAGTGTTGACTCAAAAAATCATTATATGATTCTTGCTCCACATCTTTATTTTCGAGTGAGATGCGTTTCTTTTTTGTGCGCCCATGATTGTTCTTATTTTTCACTTCAATGAAAGCCAATCCTGAGCTTTCATAACTGCGAATACGTACTTTTTGACGTGTTTTCTTCCCATTCTGATGCGACACATACATGTGGCATTCGGGAGTGTCAAAATAGCGCGTGAAATATGGCATATTTCTATTACCATCAATATCTTGCACCCAATATTGTTCTTGAGCTTTTAGCAACAATTCTTCCAATCGTGCCACAGTGGTAATAAACTTTGTGTCGGTACGATTCATCAGTTTTATGCCACTCATTTCATCTAAAGAAATCGGATCAAAGCCCAATAACAATTTATTCATGATAACAATTTAGGGTTTATTAGCAAATACAAATTTATGGAAATATTGTCAATTTTGCAAAATCGAATCTGTTTTTATATACAAATACCAAATTTCACTCTACAAATTACCAAAAAGCCCCTTTGCATTATTGTTAATGTCAAAAATGCCTACAAATTATCTCCCCGAGCCATAGTTATCAACAATTATCGACACTTATCAACAATTATATCAATTTGCAATTAACTAATCATCGTGTTGTAAAAAATTTGTAATTACTTTGCATTACAAACTATATCTATAAATACAGTATGAGTAAAATCATAGCAATAGCAAACCAAAAAGGTGGAGTAGGAAAAACCACCACAACTATAAATTTATCGGCATCGCTCGCCAACGAAGGAAAACGAGTATTGATAATTGATGCCGATCCTCAAGCCAACGCCACATCGGGCTACGGCATTGACCCCAAATCAATGACATCTTCGATTTATGAATGCCTTGTTGATGATTATCCAATCAAGGGATCTCAAGTCGCAACATGTGTAAAAAATCTTGACTTGGTAGGCTCTCGCATAGACCTTGCCGGTGCCGAACTTGAATTGGTGAACAAACCTAATCGAGAAAAAGTATTGGCAAATCTATTATCCTCAATCAAAGACGACTATGATTATATTATTATCGATTGTTCTCCATCGCTTGGCATCATTACAGTAAATGCGTTGACTGCTGCCGACTCTGTAATAATTCCTGTTCAAGCCGAATATTTTGCACTCGAAGGAATAAGCAAGTTGCTAAATACGATTCGCATCATAAAGTCTAAACTTAATCCATCGCTTGAAATCGAAGGGTTCTTATTAACTATGTATGATGCACGTTTGCGATTAGCAAATCAAATTTTTGAAGAATTGAAGGGGCATTTCGGAGATATGGTATTCAATACCGTAATTCCTCGCAACATCAGATTGAGTGAAGCTCCCAGTCATGGATTACCTGCAATTTTATATGATCCAACCAGCCGTGGAGCGACAAGCCACATCATGCTTGCAAAAGAGATAATAGCCAAGCATAAACGCCAATCATAAATCAACACTCCAACACGCTAAAATAATTATATATGGCAACAAAACGCAATGCTTTGGGACGAGGTCTCGACTCTCTCATTTCGATGGACGATGTGCCTGCTCGTGGTTCATCGGCAATCAACGACATCGCACTTTCTCAGATATCACCCAATCCCGAACAACCTCGAACAACCTTTGACGAAGATGCACTCGACGAATTGGCATCATCAATCAAAGAATTGGGAATAATACAACCTCTCTCATTGCGCAAAATGGGAGCCGACTCCTACCAAATCATTGCCGGAGAACGTCGATATCGCGCAGCTTTGCGAGCAGGACTGACATCGGTACCAGCATATATTCGCACCGTCAATGATACCGAATTAACCGAAATGGCATTAATTGAAAATATTCAACGCGAAGACCTTAATGCCATCGAAATTGCCCTCACCTTCAAGAAACTTATAGATCAGTACAACTTAACACAGGAACGATTAAGCGAACGCATCGGAAAGAAACGCACAACTATTGCTAATTTTCTACGATTGCTAAAACTTCCGGCCGAAGTTCAACTCGGTCTTCGTGACAAACGCGTTGACATGGGACACGCTCGTGCATTACTTTCAATCGAAGACCCGGCATTGCAATTAAAACTCTACAATGAAATCATCAAAAACGGGTTGTCGGTGCGCAAAGTTGAAGAATTGGCACGTTCTTATAATGAAGATAGTGACAAAAAACAAGCCTTAAATAAGACTGCCTCAAAACGATATTCCTCAAACGACTTTGACATTCTTAAAAAACATCTTTCAACGACATTCAAAACTCAGGTTCAATTCTCTTGTGATAACAATGGTAAAGGAAAAATAACATTTCCTTTCAAAAATGAAGATGAACTTGAAAGATTAATTACTATCTTTGATGCATTAAAATTTCAAGACAACTAAAACTTAATAGCAAATTGGCTGTTGAGGATGCCAAACCACAATGAGTCAATACTTTAACAAATGACAACGCGTCAAAGAGCACAACAAAGAGAAAATAGTCAAAATAGGATAAAAGTAGTCATCAGCACATTGTTTTTTGTGTTGTTGGCAACTTTTAACGTTTTTTCTAATTCTCCTCGTCTGCCGGCAAAAAAAGATGTTCCTCAGCAATATAAAACCGATGCAACAACCGATTCTCTTGCATTGAGTTCGTGGTTATCATATGAAGATAGCATAGAGTTTAATACCGATTCAATTCTCGTTGCCACCGACTCTACATTTTCAACAATAACAACTGACTCTGTAAAACCGGCAATTGAAGAATGGGAAGAACGAGAAGTTGCATTTAACCCCAACCCGAAGAAAGCCGTATGGTTATCAGCGCTGTTCCCCGGATTGGGTCAATTATATAATCGTCGCTATTGGAAATTGCCAATTATTGTTGGTGGATACATGGGTCTTGCATATGCCACAACATGGAATAATGGCATGCTCAGAGATTATTCTCGAGCATATACCGACATCATGGACACCGACCCCACGACAAATAGTTATATGGATTTTTTCCCAAATAACACACAAGAATCAAGTCTCGACAAAGCCTGGCTTACTCGAGTGCTTAAATCTCGCAAAGATTTTTATCGTCGCAATCGCGACCTATGTATCATATGTATGGTTGGTGTTTACCTCGTAGCTATGGTTGATGCCTATGTAGATGCTTCGCTTTCTCACTTCGACATCAGTCCAGATCTTTCTATTGATGTCGCACCTGCCGTATTCCAAAATTCCCATAACAAGCTTCCCTCAGTAGGGGTACAATGGGCAATAAATTTTTAACTCACTCTCTTCAAAATTTGTTTATGATAAAGAAATTTGTATTTAGTTTAATTCTTTCATGTGTAGTTGTGCCGGCAATGGCACAATCCACAATCAACACCCTTAAAGACTCTATTAACGACAACGACATAGTCCCTCCGACAAGTTTTGAAACCGATTATGAAGAATTACAGAAAAATTGGTATTTTCAAAATTACACAGACCTTATCGAGCCAATTGAGAACCAAACTCGTTCGGTTGTAAATGATCGTGTGTATATAGAACGACTTCAACGTCTTCAAAATGAGAAAGGCTTTGAAATTGAGCTACCATTTAATAGTATAGTAAGAAGTTATATTGAATTATATACCACTCGTCGTAGTGATTTAGTAAAACGCATGCTGGGCATGTGGCTATACTATGAACCTATATTTGAAGAAGCTCTTATAAAAGAAGGGATGCCTCTTGAATTGAAATATTTGCCCATCATTGAATCGGCACTAAACCCTAATGCAGTATCTCCAGCCGGGGCAGCCGGATTGTGGCAATTTATCCTATCAACCGGTCGTGGTATGGGGCTTGAAATAAACTCGCTTGTTGATGAACGTCGCGACACCTACAAAGCTTCGCAAAAAGCTGCCGAATTTCTTAAAAGTTTATATAAAACCTATGGAGATTGGTCGCTTGCTATTGCTGCATATAACTGTGGCCCAGGCAACGTAAATAAAGCAATTCGTCGTTCGGGTGGAGGAATAAAGGACTATTGGGAAATATATAATTATCTTCCTCGAGAAACACGTGGCTATGTGCCGGCTTTTATTGCAGCAGCATATGTGATGAATTATCACAATGAACATGGCATTAGTGCAGCTCTTGCAAGAAAACCACTACTCACAGATACGGTTCACGTCAGTCGTCGATTACACTTTAATCAAATTTCAAACGTAATAGACCTCTCAGTTGATGCTCTTGAAACCCTCAATCCTCAATATCGCAAAAAAATAATACCCGGCACTCCTTATAAACCATATGTGCTTATTTTGCCCTCAAAACAAGTGTATAGTTATCTAATGAGTGAAAATACTATAGGTAATTACGAAGAGGATGAGTATGCAATTCGAGAAACCGCCGAACCAGGAGTGAGCCGAGATGAGGCAAGGACCATTCTAAACGACTCAATATCTGACTCTTTAGCCGTATCCATCAATCAACCTCAAGTAGCAAATGCAACAAATAAAGGCAAGAAAACAATCGATGCCAATGATGGTTTCACGTCTAAAGAGGAGACTATTATTCACGAAGTGCGTCGAGGTGAAACACTAAAATCTATCGCCAATAAATATAGCACTAATACTTCTCGTATCAAGAAAGACAACAATTTGACAAGCAATACAATCAAACGTGGACAGAAACTAAAAATTACTGTATATAAGAAAGTACTCGCCGACAATACAACTAATCAAAAATCAACTACAAAAGTTAATAGTCAAAAAACAAATAAAAACTCTCAAGCCGATAAGCGTAGAGAGCAGAACAATAAGAGCAAAGCAACAAGCAAGCAAAAAAATCACACTGTCAAAAGTGGAGAGAGTCTTGACCGCATAGCTCGTAAATATGGAGTTACTGTTGATGAGCTCAAGAAAGCCAACCGCATCAAGAAGGGTGATGATACAATACATCCCGGAGATAAACTAAAAATCCCGGCAAAAAAATCAAAATCTTCAAGCAGAAAAAGCAAATCTAAGAAAAAAAGATAGCAGTTAATAATCTTTACAGATTTGCCATTATACTCATTAAAACAGACACAATAAATCGACAATATCATTATGCAAAACGAGAAAGATTTAGAGGTCAACTATATTGACCCCACCGAACTCCCCGAAAATGCATTCAGAGAATTAAAAGATGGCGAAGAATATCGCCCAGTGATGAATCCAGACCGCAATTATGCTGAGGCTACACCCTATTCAGTCACTATGGGTTTGTTTCTTGCCGTTATTTTTAGCGCGGCTGCGGCATATCTTGGACTGAAAGTGGGACAAGTTTTTGAGGCTGCTATTCCCATTGCAATTATTGCAGTAGGTCTTTCTGGGGCACTTAAAAAGAAAGATGCCTTAGGTCAGAACGTTATAATTCAATCAATAGGAGCATGCTCGGGCGTGATTGTTGCCGGAGCAATTTTCACCCTCCCAGCTCTTTACATTCTTCAAGCTAAGTATCCTGAAATTTCGGTAAACTTCATGCAAATCTTCTTAAGTTCATTGTTGGGTGGTATATTGGGAATATTGTTCTTTATTCCATTTCGCAAATATTTTGTAAAAGATATGCATGGCAAATACCCTTTCCCCGAAGCAACTGCTACAACTCAAGTACTCATCAGCGCACAAGGTAATGATTCAAAAAATGGAGGTCAGGCTAAAACTCTTATCATTGCTTCACTCATTGGGGGTATTTATGACTATATTGTAGCAACATTTGGTTGGTGGGCTGAAACTGTTACAACTACAGCATCTTCATGGGGTGCTACTATTGCTGAAAAAACAAAAGTTGTATTCAGCTGTAATACCGGAGCAGCATTGCTCGGACTTGGATATATCGTTGGATTAAAATATGCCTTTGTTATTTTTGCCGGTTCACTTTTTGTGTGGTGGATTATCATTCCTCTTCTTGGTACATACGGCTCGCCCGAAATCGTGGCAATGGACTCTCAATCAATATTCAGCGACTATGCTCGTTTGATTGGCATCGGTGGTATTGCAATGGCAGGCATCATTGGAATCGTGAAATCATGGCCAATCATCATGCAAGCCGTAGGATTAGCCGGTCGTGAATTTAAAGGTTCGACAACTAAAGCTAAAACTGAGCGTTGGCAAACTGACCTTTCTATGAAATCAGTTGTATTCTACATTGCATTGGCTCTTGTTGTTGTTTTTGTATTCTTCTGGCTCGGAGTTATCGGCACATTGTGGCAAGCCCTTGTTGCATGGGTTGTTGTTACAGTTATCGCATTCTTATTTACTACCGTGGCTGCAAATGCAATTGCAATCGTTGGGTCAAACCCCGTATCGGGTATGACTTTGATGACACTTATCATTGCGTCGGCAATATTTGTAGCTATAGGTCTTAATGGCACAAACGGCATAGTTGCGTCAATGGTAATTGGAGGTGTAGTGTGTACTGCACTTTCTATGGCCGGAGGTTTTGTTACCGACCTTAAAATAGGTTATTGGTTAGGTTCTACTCCTCGCAAACAAGAAACATGGAAATTCCTCGGCACATTGGTATCGGCAGCAACTGTTGGAGGTGTTATTCTTGTATTGAACAAAGTATATGGTTTTACTGGTGATGATGCTCTTGTTGCACCTCAAGCCAACGCAATGGCCAAAGTTATCGAACCACTTATGATGGGTGGAGATACTCCATGGATTCTTTATTTCGTAGGTGCAATCCTTGCATTACTACTCAATTGGCTTGGTGTTCCAGCATTGGCCTTCTGTCTTGGTATGTTTATTCCACTACCCCTTAACACCCCTATGCTTGTAGGTGGAGCAATCGCTTATTTCGTTGCAAAAAGCACTAACGACGAATCACTCAGCAAAGCTCGCCACGAAAGAGGTACACTCATCGCATCGGGGCTTATTGCCGGAGGTGCATTGTTTGGAGTATTTGCAGCAATCACCAAATTTGCCGGATTTGAATACACTTCTCCTCTAAGCGAAGGTGTTTCACAATCACTCGGGTTGGTCGCTTACGCATTACTAATTTGTTACCTTATGTGGGATAGCCGTCGTGCTAAAGCATAATTAAATTGAACTCTCGCTCTATTCATAGAGAAATACTTGCACTGTCCATTCCCTCGATTATTGCCAACATTACAACTCCATTACTTGGCATTGTTGATGTTGCAATAGTTGGAAATATGGGCAGTGCAGTGTATATTGCTGCCATCGCTGTTGGTAGCACAATATTCAGCATGCTTTACTGGCCTTTTGCATTCTTACGCATGGGCTCAAGTGGTATGACAGCACAAGCCTATGGAGCCAACGATAATCGTCAATGCACACTCGTGTTATATCGTTCGCTCGCTGTTGCCTTGATTGTTGGTATTACAATTATTGCCATGCAATACGCAATATCTCAATGCGCATTTTATTTCATGGGGGCAACCAATGACACTCTACGATTCTCTGAACAATATTTTTCGGTGGGTATTTGGGGAGCTCCGGCAATGCTCAGTTCTTTTGCTTTATCGGGCTGGTTTATTGGTATGCAAAATTCACGAGCAACAATGTGGATTTCGATATTTATAAACCTATTAAACATCTCAACAAGTTTGATTCTTGTTTACATTTTTGATTGGGGAATTATAGGAGTAGCAACCGGAACTATTGTAGCCCAATGGGGCGGCTTTTTATTAGGGCTATTAATCATCAATCAAAAATATCATTTAGCTTCGGTTTCTCTATCTGATATTTTACAAAAATCGGAGCTAAAACGATTTTTCTCAATCAATAGTGATATTTTTCTTCGCACACTATGCCTTGTTGCTGTAACGATGTGGTTCACGCGTGCCGGGACTCAGCAAAGCGATGTTATCCTTGCCGTAAACACATTGTTAATGCAACTGTTCATGCTGTTTTCCTATTTTATGGATGGATTTGCATACGCCGGAGAAGCCATGGTAGGGAAATACATCGGAGCTAAAGACCGGCTAAACCTCAAAACAAGTATCAAAGCATTGTTTCAATGGGGATTAGGAATGGCTATTCTATTTACGATGATATACCTTTTTGGAGGCAAATCATTCTTATCACTATTAAGCTCTGATTCAATGGTTATCAATGCTTCGACATCATATTTTTATTGGGCAGTAGCAATCCCATTGTGTGGATTTATGGCCTTCACTTGGGACGGAATATTTATAGGAGCGACACGCACTCGAGCCATGCTTGTGTCGATGGGTACTGCTATGGTAATATTTTTTGCTATCTTTTTTATATTATCTCCTATATTAGAGAATCACGCATTATGGATAGCTTTTCTTTGCTATTTGATAATTAGAGGCATTGTCTTAAATATCATTTATCTACGCCATCAATTAATCACTTGACAATCCACTATTCTCTATAATAGACTCTTTTTACACGCTGAGATACCGATGTCAATATTTCATAAGGTATTGTGCCTAATCTCTCGGCGAGTTCCATTACCGTGATATTCTCTCCAAACACCTCTACTACATCGCCCACTTTACATGCTACATCGGTAACATCTACCATACATATATCCATACATATATTCCCAACAGTAGGACAACGATGACCATTTATTAACACATCGGCATTCCCATTTCCCAAGTGGCGATCAATACCATCGGCATATCCAATAGGGATTGTAGCAATACGAGAATCTCGAGTTAATACTCCTTTTCGCGAATAACCTATTGTTGTTCCTGCTTGCCATTCTTTTATTGATATAACTACACTATGTAACGACGATACCGGACGTAGGTCTTCTTGGGAGCCGTCGTCCATCGTAGGTATTCCATATAAGCAAATTCCCAATCTCACCATATCACATTGATGTTGTGGAAATCGAGTAATCCCTGTTGAATTTAGTATGTGTCTTAATATAGGATAGTCCAATCCCTGTTGCAACATATCGCAACAACGATAAAAATAGTCAAATTGGCTATTAGTATAATCATCCATATCGGGACAATCGGCTGTAGCAAGATGCGAGAATATCGAGCATGGTTTTATTGCATTTTGTCCCTTTAATTTTTCCACCAATTGAGGCATATCTTCTTCAAGAAATCCTAATCGATGCATTCCTGTATCAAGCTTTATATGCACCGGATAATTTGTTATGCCAAATTTTGTTGCCTCTCTTATTATCTCTTCAAGTATATCAAAGCTATATATTTCAGGTTCTAATCTATATGTGAATAGTGTTTTATAATTTCCCACCTTGGGGTTTAACACCATTATAGGCATAGTTATACCTGCCTTGCGCAAATCAACCCCTTCATCAAGCACTGCAACAGCAAGATATGCAGCTCCTTGATTTTGTAGCGTCTTTGCTAATTCAAAAGACCCTGCGCCATACCCCGAAGCCTTAACCATACACACGATTCCGGTCTCAGGATTTACTTGCGAACGGTAGAAATTATAGTTACGCACCACTGCGTCAAGATTTACCTCCAATACTGTTTCGTGTTGTTTAGCCTCAAGAACATCGCTCAATGATTCAAAGTGGAAATGAGATGCACCCTTTATCAATATCAACTCATTTTTGAAATCGCTCATTGTTGTTGAAGACAAGAACGCACTTGTTGAGGAATAAAATGTTGCATTTTTACCAAATAAAGAACTATAACTTGATATTTCTTCTCCAATTCCAATGATACGTGTAATATTTTTCTGTTGTAACAAACGAGCAATTGATTGATATAATAGTTCCCCACCCATTGCATCATGTATTACATCGCTTAATATCACTGTCGTAGTGTGAGATTTTGTTGCTCGTTGTGCCATAAAATCAAGAGCTGGTGCCAATGAACGGAAATCTGAGGTATAGGCATCATATATCAACAAGCAATTATTAACACCTTCTATTACATTTAATCGTGTACCCACAGCCGATAATGTGGACATGCGAGCTGCAATTACATCAAATGGACGACATAAATATAACATTACCGCCAAACAATGAATGACATTTTCTATATCATGATCGCCTATAAATGGGATTGAAATCTCTCCATCATATTTCAGATATGAGTAACCTATTGTTGTTTTATCTTTTTCTTTTTTAATTGACGAAATAAACAAAGGACTATCGGGGTCTTTTTTTGACCACGCAATTTCTTTTACAGTCAATCCGGCATTGGCAACAACTTCACTAATCAATTCATCATCGCCATTATACACAATACAATCACAATCACGACAAAGGGTCACTTTCTCTTCACACTTCAATCTGTCAGATGCAAAACCTTCATTGTGCTCATCTCCAATATTGGTTATAATTGACAATTTAGGACGAATCATTGATTGTAATGATGCCATTTCATTTGGTTGAGAGATCCCGGCTTCAAATACAGCCAATTGCGTATTTTCGTTCATTTCCCATATCGACAATGGTACTCCAATCTGTGAATTAAAACTGCGAGGACTGCGCACCATGCTATAATCGGCACACAACAACTGATACAACCACTCCTTTACAATGGTCTTCCCTCTGCTTCCGGTAATTCCTATCACCGGGGCTGTGAATCTACCACGATGATAAGTAGCAATTGTCTGCAATGCTTTCTTTACGTCAGAAACAACTAAAAAATTGACATCTTCTACATTTTGCATTGTAGCTGGTACATGATCGACCACAAAATTTCTAACACCACCTTGGTATAAATCATGAAGATAACGATGACCGTCATTATTTCGGGTGCGAAGAGCAAAAAATAATGTATCTTCGGGATAGGTTAGAGAGCGACTATCTGTGAGTAGAATGCTTACATTTGATGCCGGAATTTTAGGCTCGGGCAAATGCAATATCTGTGCAATTGTAGAAATTGAATATATCATTTGGACGTAATTTTCATCATTGATTGTTGCAAAAAAGGATATTGTTGCAACAATTGTGTTTTAATTTCTTGTGTTGATTTTTCAAATCGGGCTATTGCCTCTTTATCATCACTCATGTGGCGATGAGACAATCGTCGAGTCAATCGCTCACATTCTCCAGCCAAACACATTGTTTCATCGTCAAAGAATGACTGAGAAAAGATTTTATAAATATAATCAATCGCAACATCCGATGGATGAACCATATCTGATTCATAAAACCGATAATCGCGCAAGTCATCATTCATCACCTCATAGGCAGGGAAATATATTAATTGATTATCATTTTTAACTAATTCATTTATCGCCAAGAGCAAAATAGATTTGCTTATTTGATTTTCATGTGCTCCATCACGCAAGTGTCTAATAGGGCTAACTGTGAATACAATCCGAATATCCCTATTTACCAAGCGAAGCTTACTGATTACACCTTGCCATTGGGAGATAATCTCCTCTACACTCATCAAGCGACGGGTAAAATGAGTCATGGGTAGTTTATGACAATTAGCTACTACTTTTTGCGAATCAATATGTTCATAAATCCATGCAGTTCCAAATGTAACAATCAACAGTGATGCGCGAGTTATTGCTTGATGTGTTTTTTCAATATGCTTATTTATATCACTTAACATCATTTCAGCATTCACGCTTGAAAACGACGAATGATGGCTAAAACTATGCCATCTATTATCTCCTGCGACTTGAATAAGATCTGATTTTTGGAATATGCGTTTATTTAACAAATCATCAATCCCACAAGCAATACTTGCAGGATTATATAATACTCCAAACGGATTGATTTCAACATTAAAACAAGCTTGTTTTAATTTACCTCCTATATTATCACTGAAACACGAACCCATCATCACCACTCCACTATGATGATTTATCAACCCTCTATACTTGAGTGGTTCTATTATGGTTCGAAACAAGTGTGACATACACTAATACATATTATAATCAACCGACAATACCGAGAATTCTGTACGACGATTTATTTGGTCGGCAATCTCTTGATCTTCTTCACTTAATGTGCTAACAAATTCTTCGGTCAAGATTGTCCCTTCTTCAAATTGAGGATAATCATTCGCAATTTTCTTTGTCACAGTTTTGGGACGAGTTTCACCATATCCTTGATATTGCAATCTATCGGCATTGATTCCAACCTCTGCGAGATAATCAATTACTGACTTGGCTCTACGATGAGATAAATTAAGATTATAATCATCTTCACCCCAACGGTCGGTGTGCGAAGCCATTTCTATTGTTATATGAGGATTATCACGAAGTATTTGTGCCAATTCATCAAGAGCCTCTTTTGATTCAGGTCGCAATGTAGCCTGATCAAAATCATAGAAGATATTTTCTACAACATTTGGTTTATTTATCGATGACAAGAAAAAGTCAATACTATACTCGGCATCCTCTTCTGCACTATCACTAACAAATTCTTGTTTTGAATTAAGATACCCTTTCGCTCCGGCAAGCATTACATAACTCACACCTCGTTTTAATGGGAATTTAAATGAGCCATCATCTCGAGCTACTTCTTTCTGATTTGAGCCATCATTGCCCACAATTCTAATTACAGCATTAGGCACTGGTTCTTCATCTTTATCCAATACCCAACCTGAAATGGAAATTTTCAAATCGGGCAATTCAAACGAATATATGTGGTCATAACCACGTCCATCACCACGATTTGAGCTGAGGAAGCCACTTTCTCCATTTCCAAATGTTATGCCAAAATCATCAGACGAAGAGTTTACCGGAGTTCCCATATTTATAACTTTCCAGCGACCATCAGGTTGTAATTCGGCTCTGAATATATCAAGCCCACCATATCCGGGATGCCCATCTGATGCAAAATACAATAGACTATCGGTACGCACAAATGGAAACATTTCGTCTCCAGGAGTATTTAATATATTACCCATATTTTCTAACGAGCCTGCCTTTTCTTTAAGATTTATGCGCCACAAATCTTTTCCTCCTTCACCACCGGGCATATCTGATGAAAAATAGAGATATGTACCATCAGGCGACACCGATGGATGCCCATAACTTGAAACCGTATCAGATGTAACCTCAAATTTCACAGGGGCACTCCATTTTGCCTCAGAACGCTGCGATGTATATAATTCAACTCCGGTACTCGCATTTAATTCTCGGCGAGCCTTTGTGAGATACATCGTGTTTCCATCGGGAGAAAATGCAACAATCCCTTCATCAAGCTCGGTATTTAATTCTCCTTCTACAGGTTCAGCTCGTTGCCATTCACCTTTTTCATTCTTCTTAGCAAACCACACATCTCCTTTTTTCATTCCGGTGATTTCACTTTTTTTATCTCCGGTAACCTTTTCATTGGTTGTTGTAAAATATAATGCGTCATAAGTTTTATCCAGATACATTGGAGCATAATCGGCTCTACGCGAGTTAAACATTTTTGCATTTTTAACTTCATAGCGTGTAGTTTTACCTTTTTGAGATAAAGCTAATTCACAACCGGCAAGACCATTTTTTGCTATAGGAGAATTTGGACAACGTGCCAAAAATTCCTTATACACCGGCACAGCAGCTGCATATCGGCCTTCGGCATGCAACATTTCAGCCAAATGAAGTTGAGCCATTGAGTCGGGATAGCCATACCGTATCGCATTTTGATAAGCTGCCGATGCACGAGCGCTCTGATTGAGTTTACGATGACATTCAGCCATTTTATATGCTACTTCACCTCGCAAACCACGTTGCTCTTTTTTTGTTAATTTATTGTAAATTTTACGATAGGTTTTAGAGGCATCATAATATTCACCACGAGCCATTTGCTCATCTGCTACCGATAACTTTGCACCTTTACAACCGGTAATCAACAATGCTAAAATTATAACAGAGAAATAAAATATTCTTTTCATAAATACAATTTATATCACGGTATTATACTTCACCTTAAATAATATAACGTAATACCGGCCTGCTTATTTTCTAAACTACAAATTTAATGAAACTTTTTAAGATTCATATTTTAATTTCACTCACATAAATGTAAATTGTGTATCTTTGTGGAATATATAATTAAAACAATCAAATTATTCAATCATGAGAAAGACGCTTATCTCTATAACTTTAGCTTCGATGGTTCTTGGAGCATCAGCAACAACCCCATTATGGTTGCGCGATGTGAAAATTTCGCCCGATGGCAAACAAATTGCATTTACGTATAAAGGTGATATTTACAAAGTAGCAACTGAAGGGGGAAATGCCATTCGACTCACTACACTTGACTCTTATGAAGCAACACCCATATGGTCGCCAGATGGTAAAACAATCGTTTTTACAAGCGACCGAAATGGAGGTCAAGACATCTATACTATGAGTGCAAATGGAGGAAAGGCTACTCGCATCACTTTTTCTTCTGAGATAGAAACTCCGGAAGCATTTTCACCCGATGGCAAAAATATAATATTTTCAGCAGCACTTCAAGACCCTGCAAATAGCGCTCTGTTTCCTTCTCGTCGACTAACCGAGCTTTATAGCATACCTATTAATGGTGGACGCACTAAAATGGTAATAGCTTCTCCTGCTCAAATGATAAGCTATACTACCGATGGAGAATCATTTGTATATCAAGACCAAAAAGGGATGGAGGATGAATGGCGAAAACATCACATCTCATCAATTACTCGTGACATATGGCTCTATAATGCCTCAACAAAAAAACATAACAATCTCACCAATCATGCAGGTGAAGATCGCAATCCTGTTATGGGTATTGATGGCAAAACAGTATATTTCTTAAGTGAACGCGATGGGAAATCGATGAATGTATTCTCATTCTCTATCGACAATCCCAATAATATTACTGCAGTTACATCATTTAAGACTCATCCTGTGAGATTTCTTTCACAAGGAGCTGATGGCACATTGGCTTTTACTTATAATGGTGAAATATATACAAAACGAGGCACCAACAAACCTTCAAAGGTGACAATCAATATTGTCTCTGATGATGAAACTCCAATAAAAAAGCTCAATGTAACAACGGGAGCTTCTGCGGCAACAGTTTCACCCGATGGCAAACAAGTAGCGTTTATATATCGTGGAGAATTGTTTGTTACGTCAAGTGAATACGCTACCACTAAACAAATCACTCACACTCCTGAGGCTGAACGACACCCACATGGGCTGCCGACAATCGCACAATAGCCTACATGAGTGAACGAGGTGGTCGATGGAATATCTATACTGCCACTATTGAGCGTAAAGATGATCCCAATTTCCCTAATGCAACCACAATCGTAGAAAAAGAACTTTTTAACGATGATATTGAACGTACATATCCCCAATATTCTCCCGACGGAAAAGAACTTGCGTTTATTCAAGAACGCAACAAGTTGATGGTAATGGATGTAAAGAGTAAAAAAGTGCGTCAAATCACAGATGGCTCTACTCATACTCGTCGCAATGGTGGATTTGACTACTCATGGTCGCCCGATAGCAAATGGCTCACGCTCTCGGTTGTTGACAATATGCACGACCCTTATTGTGATGTTGCAATCGTAAGTGCCCAGGGAGGCAAGATCACAAATATCACACGTAGTGGCTACTTTGACGAATCGCCTCGTTGGGTCATGGATGGTAATGCGATTCTATTCCTTTCAGAGCGATACGGAATGCGAAACCATGCGTCATGGGGTTCGATGAGTGATGCAATGTTAGTATTCCTCAATCAAGACGCATACGACAAATATCGTCTCAACGAAGAAGATTATGCTCTATATAAAGAAATAGAAAAAGCACAAAAGAAAGAGCCTGCCGAATCAAAGAAAAAAGAAAACAAGAAAAATAAAGGAGACAAGAAAGAGGAAAGTGCCGACTCAATCAAATCTTCCAATGAGATTAATGTAGAACTTGACGGCATAGAGGATCGAATTGTGCGACTCACCCCTAATTCATCAGATATTTGTGATGCGATAATTACTAAAGATGGTGAAAACCTTTATTATCTATCAAAAATAGAAAAAGGGTATGACCTTTGGAAAATTAAACTTCGTAAACCCGAAGCTAAAATAGTGAGTAAACTCAATGCCGGATATCTATCAATACATATGGACAAATCGGGCAATATATATCTGCTTGGAAGCAAAATGATGAAAAAACTCACCCCGGCAAGTGACAAACTCACCAATATCACATACTCGGCAAAAATGGATCTTGATGCTTCTGCCGAACGTGAATATATGTTTGACTATGTGGCTCGTCAAGAAAAAGAGATGTTCTATGTAAAAGACATGCATGGAGTCAATTGGAAAATGATGACTGAAAATTATCGTAGGTTTCTACCTCATATCAACAATAACTATGATTTTGCTGAAATGTTGAGCGAGTGGTTAGGCGAACTCAATGTGTCACATACCGGAGGTCGCTATAGTGGCAAATCGGCTACCGAAGCAACTGCTACACTTGGATTGCTCTATGATTGGAATTACGTTAAAGATGGATTAAAAGTTGCCGAAGTAATCGAAAAGGGACCATTTGATCGTTCCACCTCAAAACTAAAAGCAGGTTGCATAATCGAAAAAATCAATGGCACAGAAATCAAAGCAGAAGAAGACTATACAACACATTTCAATGGTATTGCCAAAAAGAAAACTCTCGTATCAATATATAATCCTATTTCGGGCGAGCGTTGGGAAGAGGTTGTGTTACCCATTACTTCGGGTGCACAAAATTCATTGCTCTATAATCGATGGATTAAACAACGTGCTGCCGATGTTGAACGTTGGTCTAATGGAAGATTGGGGTATGTTCATATCCAATCAATGAACGATGGTAGTTTCCGCGAAATATATGCCGATGTACTCGGTAAATACAACCACTGCGAAGGTATCGTTATTGATACTCGTTGGAATGGAGGAGGGCGTTTACACGAAGATATTGAAGTGTTATTTAGTGGTAAAAAATATTTCACACAAGTGGTGCGTGGTGTAGAAGCTTGCGACATGCCAAGTCGCCGTTGGAACAAACCGAGCATCATGGTGCAATGCGAAGCCAACTATAGCAATGCTCATGGCACTCCATGGGTGTATAGACATCGTGGATTAGGCAAATTGGTTGGTATGCCTGTCCCCGGCACTATGACAAGTGTGAATTGGGTTACATTGCAAGACCCATCGTTAGTATTTGGCATCCCGGTTGTAGGCTATCGTCTACCAGACGGCTCATATCTCGAAAACTCACAACTTGAGCCCGACGTTAAAGTTGCCAATGACCCGGCAACCATTGTTTCCGGCGAAGATTCCCAACTACGCACAGCAGTTGAAACTCTCTTGAAAGATTTAGATGAAAGTAAAGCTCTTACGTCGAACTAAAGGTTGTTAAAACCATTAGTTTCTAATAGGATAAGAAAGTGCGAATATTAAAAAATTTGCACATTTCGCATTTGCTTTACGGCAATCGCATTATAACAAAGCTCATGCTACACATCGTTGAATAATAGTTGTTGGAATTCAGTACACCGAGTCTGATATACCCTCAACCTATATGCCATATTTGACTTAGTCGTCGTTCTTTTCAATAAGTGTGTTGTATTGCCCTTTGCCTTTGGTGGCTTTGCCATAGGCGATGGATTGGGTGGGGCAGAGGTGATAGCATCGGAGGCAGAGTGCACATTTATTGTCCCATTGTGGGAGTCCATCGCTCATTGTAATGTTGTTGAGGGGGCATGCCTTTGCACATTTTCCACAGCCGATGCAACTTTTGGTGGCGTGAAATGGTCGTGGCGACATGCAAAATCGTTTGAAGTAGGGATATATGATTGCGGTTTTTATCCAAGCCCAACTGCCACGCACCACATCATCGATTGTGTAGCCTGATTTTATTTTGTGGGCAATCTCTTTGATGCGAGCCGGTGCGTCGGAGAGTTTTTGTTGCTCCAATTCTTTGCTATCCACATCAAAACCTTTCATCAGAGTGTAGGTGTTGGGCATCGTTACCGAGTAGGCACATTGTGCATACCAACCACGACTTTTGATTAGCTTTCGCCAATGTTTGTGCGCATTACCTATATCATCGCCACAGGTACAAACCATAAAATGGCAGTTGTTAACGGCAATGTTAAGTGGTGCCGATTTGATAAATTCCACAACGATAGGAGGCACACCCCATGAGTAAATGGGAAATACCCAAATGAAACGTTTCTCCTTGCTCATATCGCAAGAAAACGATGACGGATTAATAAGAGTCTCGCCTTGCAATTCTATAACTCGCTCATTGAGAATTTTTGTAAGTTCACGAGCTACAAATCTACTATTTCCGGTGCCGGAGAAACAAAGTATCATTGTTGTGAATCTTTAATGAATTGTTACTTGTGTGGCTCCGTAGCCATATTCACGAAAAGAGGCATCTTGGGCTTGGCAACGAGGATATTTCTTTTTAAGCTCTTGTAACACGGCTTGACGCAACACTCCTTCGCCTTTACCATGTATAAACACAATCTTTTGTCCCTTGAATTTAAGATTGTCGGTCATTACTCGGTTAAATTCACGCAATTGCACATTGAGTATATCGGTATTTGACAGCCCGGCAGTGGTGTCGAGCAATTCATGAATATGAAGGTCAACAACGATAGTTTGAGGACGTAGAGCCAGGGTGCTTTGAGATTTTTTGTTTTCGGACTTAATATTTTTCTTAGCCATCATTGCATCTTCAAGACCACGACTGTCAATAACCATCGAACGCAAAGGAATATCGTTTTTGACAATATCAATGGCAATTACAGGGGTGTCGAAATATACACTTTTGTGAAAGCAATGTAGTTTGAAAAACTTGGTAGTGTCAAGTCGGTACTCCACAGCAACCGGAGCCTTGAGGGTAAATTCTTTGTCGCGTTTGAATGCTATATATTGAATTGCCACGCGATCCATCGACGGCAAATCTTGATGTGTCACTTCGCATAGAGGAAGCAACATATTAGGTTCTGCAATCCCGGCATGGCGAGTAATCCAACCCTCTTTGTCGGCACGAGTGAGATATGTAAAATATAGGTAATAGTTAGAATCATTTACAAGATAAGCATCGTAGGTTGTGGTGTTGAGGTGCTTAATTTCAACCGGCTCGTATGCAAGCACAATGTTAAGAACATCACCGGTTTCGGTTTCTTCTATTTCCTCGGGTTTGGGTGCTTTGGGTTGCTCGGGAACAATGGTTGGTGTTACGGCTTTCTTCTCGTTTTGAGGTTTAGCACCACCGACGGGAGTTACCACCACACATTCACGCAACAATACAGGCGTTTCAAATCCATCATCATCAACATACGCCATGTTGCCATCTATTCTCACTATTGTACCACCACCCACAGCATTAAGGTAACGTACTACATCTCCTACTTGTGCCATAATATCATTAATCTTTATTTTATAACACAAAATTACTGCTTTTTTCATTAACTTTGCATCACAAAACAAAAGAATAAATGAGCAACATTAAAGATATACGCATTGAGGAGTATAATTATCCTCTTCCCGATGAACGAATCGCAAAACATCCTCTTGAACAACGCGACCAATGTAAACTATTGGTGCGTAATGCTGATGGAGTTATATCAGAGCATGTTTTTCGTGAATTACCTTCGTTGCTCCCCGACAATGCGATGCTTATTTATAACAACACTCGTGTGATTAATGCTCGCTTGCGTTTTCGCAAAAGCGAGGGTGGGGCTTTAATCGAAATCTTCTGTCTTGAGCCGGTTGCTCCAAGCGATTATGCGGTGAATTTTGCCATGACCGATTCCTGCTCATGGCTTTGCTTCGTTGGCAATTCCAAACGTTGGAAGCAGGGGGAACTTACTGCAACAATCACTATTGATGGCACAGAAGTGGCACTACACGCTACTCGCATCAATAAAGAGGGCAACGCATCAGTAGTACAATTCTCATGGGATAATTCAGCCTTCACCTTTGCACAAATTATTGCAGCTGCCGGCGAAATACCTATTCCACCATATCTAAATCGTTCGACCGAAGAGAGCGATAGCGAAGATTATCAAACCGTATATTCTCATATCGACGGCTCTGTTGCAGCACCTACGGCCGGATTACATTTTACACCCGAAGTGCTCGACGCAGTGTCAAGTCGAGGCATACCTCGTCGCGAGCTGACATTGCACGTTGGTGCCGGCACATTCCAACCTGTGAAAAGCGATAGCATTGGTGAACATGAAATGCACAGCGAATTTATTGCTGTGCCAAAAGTCCTTATTGAAGAATTAGCCACTACCACCCGACAAGTTTTTGCAGTTGGCACAACTTCAGTGCGAACACTCGAAAGTCTTTATCATATCGGTTGTCTCATTGCTCAAAACGAGTGGACTGGCGAATTGCCACAATGGTATCCTTATAGCGACACCCACCCTCATTTGTCGGTCGCAGATTCGCTTAATGCCATATTGGAATATCTCAACGCATCGGGTTGCGAAACACTTATTGCTTCAACTCGAGTGATTATCGCACCGGGATATAAATATGAAATAGTTAAAGGGATTATCACTAACTTCCACCAACCACAATCAACACTCTTATTGCTCGTTTCGGCCTTTGTTGGTGGCGACTGGCGAGCAATGTATGACTTTGCCCTCGCCAACGACTTTCGCTTCCTCAGCTACGGTGACGCCTCACTCTTGATGTAAATAAAACTAACCCCGTGGGTTGTGGGTTCGAATCCCGCCTGGATCACTAAAAAATCAGAGCAAAGGCATCTATACGCGTCGCCTCGATAGTCGTGCCGATAACGATATAAATCCTCATGCCCCAATCTGTATTGGTATGGACTACAACGCCAATATCAACTGGATTGTGGCAGGACAGCCAAACGGCCGACGATTGAACATCATCAAGTCGTTCTATGTCAAATTCAACCGTCAAAACAACGATGACCTTATCCTTGCTGTGCAGTCTGCCGGTGTGACTCGTGGTCGCAATGGTTTTCGTAAAGATAAAGGTGGCGAAAAATTAGCAGAAACCGAAGAAGACTTGCTACAACATCGCACCGACGGAACAGACGCATTTGATAAGCTTTACATCGGATCTGAAAAATTCCCTGTGTACGAAAGATTTCCAATCACTTCGTCGGGAATTTTATAGCGTGTGCGAGACTGTTTGTGCCAATGAGAGCAGAGTGGAATTTATTCCAACTATGCCGAGTGCAGCCAAACTTGGGCAAGTTATTGCCAACTTTCCTCATAGAGAAGTATTTCACATATCTTCAGGTGGGGTGCTGTAAAACAAAAAAGTGGAACGATTATTCGCTCCACTTTTCTATGCGTTCCTGAATCAAAGTTTTTGGTAATCGAGAATTATGTGTAATTAATTCTTGTAATTTTGTAGCAGCACACTTAGGCGTAATAATGCAACATTCTACCATATAGTCAAAAACATATATAACTCCTTTTACTGTCACATTTGATTCTATTGCTTTTTTGCGTAGCTGACCGTCGCCTGTCAATAATGTATAATTGTTCTTTTTTGCATAATTCCATACGGCACAATCAGGTATAGAAACATTGCCTCCTGCTTTATTTTGTAACTCATGTCTAGTCCTGACATAGCGTTACAGTAAAAAGTAACAAAAAATGGAAGAGACTAAACACAAGTATGTTAAGCGAACGCAACGCGATTATTCAATGCCTTTTAAGTTGGCAGTAGTACAAGAAGTAGAGCACACAGGAATCGGAGTTTGTGCCGTAGCTCGTAAATATGGAATACAAAGTGAGACAACAGTTACTACTTGGTTAAGAAAATATGGTAACTTTGA
>JAZSDX010000067.1:0-6411 GCA_045531405.1 Muribaculaceae bacterium
GGCGTGGTACACAAGCAATTCATCATCAAAGACTCATCAAGTAGGCACTAAAGCACCAAATGAATTAGGTATATATGATATGAGTGGCAATGTATATGAATGGTGCAGTGATTGGTATGGCAGTTATTCATCGTCATCACAAACTAATCCTACCGGACCGTCATCTGGCTCTTACCGCGTGCTTCGTGGGAGTGGTTGGGACTACAATGCTCAGTACTGCCGAGTGTCGAATCGCAACAACAACTACCCGGTCAACCGCTACAGCTACTACGGCTTCCGCCTTGTCCTTTGTCCTTAATTTAATCAATCTTCCTAAAAGATGTATGCATAGCTCCCTTGTTTTATGGAAGCTGTCATTTAAGAATATACAAGTGGCAATTCGTAAGAATTGATTAGTATATAGCCGGGTATAGCCACGCTGTGGTTATGCCCGGATTGTTTTGAGGCAGGTTAGAATCTGAAAGATTCATTATTTATGCCAACTAAAGACTTTAAGGACCCTAAGGACTCTAAAGTAAACTTTGCCATACGGCAAAGCCAACTCTCACTGCGTTAGCACTTATGTTCATTCTGTCAAAAGGAGGATATAAACAAAATCTATAGCGTGATAGATTTTATCTGTTGGATGGTGTTGTGAGAATATGTATCTTTGCAATGTAAATCAAAACAAACGAATAACTAACAATAAAAACAGATAATAATTATGGCTACAAAGTTTTATAAATGCAATCATTGCGGTAATGTAATAGTAAAAGTTGTTGATGCAGGTGTGCCTGTGGTGTGTTGTGGTGAAAAGATGGTAGAATTAGTGCCTAACACTGTTGATGCAAGTGGCGAAAAGCATCTTCCGGTTGTAACCGTTCTCGATAATAATAATATAAAGGTTGAAGTGGGTAGTGTTCATCACCCAATGTTGCCCGAACATCATATCTCGTTCGTTTATGTTGAAACCGAAAATGGTGGTATTCAAGTAAATCTAAAAGATAAGCCTGAAGCAGTGGTGTATCTTGGCGAAGAGAAAGCTGTGGCAGTTTATGAATACTGCAACCTCCATGGTCTTTGGAAAACCGAATTATAATTAGATTAGGGGTATATATAACGTGAGGAGTGTCAACTTCAATATTGACACTCCTCATATTCATTCTGTCAAATATTCATAATCTTTTAGAAACTGAATTGAGCCATGAGGCAGGCACGGCGTGCCCAGTTGCTTTGTCCGTCAAAATTGGCACGTTTGCCAAAGTTTACTTCGGCTGCAACTTCAAATCGAGGAGTTATATCCCAAAAAACGTTGAAGGCACTATAAAGACCATATTTATATGTGTCGCCCGAAACGTTGTATTTTGGCAATAGACGTTCTTGCCCGAAAGTAGCTGTGGCATATAGATTTGGTCGGAAGTTATATTGGACGGCACCATACCATGCAAATGATTCGGGAGCATACATTTCGCCTGGGGAATTTGGATTATTTAAAAGGTCGTAGTTGCCCATAATCAAATCTCCGGTCAAACTTCCATATCCTCGACCTATATTTCCTGTGGCATAAAGAGTTAATGCGTTTGTGGGACGAATAATAGAACTCAATTGAATCCCCCAACCTATCTCATGCTCGTTTGACCCATTTATCATGTCGTGATAGGGGAGCATTCGCATAATGCCCGATAGACGTACATGTTGATTCTTTCCCCAAATATATTGGCCAAATGTAGCCACATTAGGAGCCCAATCGTCAACCTTGCTTGTGGTGATATTGTTATAGCCCACTTGTGATTGAGGGGTTTCGACTGATGCTGCCATTGTCCAATTTTTATCAAAAGAGTGCATCCATCGCAAAAGTACTGCTGTGGTTTGTACCTCTGCTTGTGGTCCTTGAGCATCGATTAGCATAGGAAATGCAGCAGGGTCGCCGAAGGTTGAGTTAGCATAACCGATAGTCCAATCGTTGACAGTTGCGTATGCCTTTTTAAGTTTCATGCCCACTTGGTTGTAGCCATCAAAATTGGTTTCGATGTAAAGTTGATAGTCGCCCAATCGGTGGTTATTGCCAATTACTCTGAAATATAATGCCGTTCCTGCCGGAGTGGTTGTGATTTTTCTTCGGGCAATATCATTGCGAGGCACAGAAATGGCTTGTGGTATAAATCCATTATAAGGGATTACTCCTCCCCAATCATACCATCCACGCATTCTTACTACACCACCTATACCCATGGCAAACTTGCTGTCTTTGCTCATAAACATAAAATAAGGAGCCCGAGGGTCTTGAAGATGTCGAAATTGGTCAAAATAAAAACGATCAAGAAGAGCTCTCACAGAATCCTGATGAGGATTTTCTCCATTACCAATAAAGGCAATGTGATGCTCATTTTTTAACGAATCGAGTTGAATCTCGGTTTGATGTTGTGCGTTTGATGCTATGCCACATATTGCTATGGTAATAGCCACTAAAATAATCTGTTTCATACCTATATACATTTTATGATAATTGTTGTTGATTATGTCAAGTCAATCTTTACAACAAATAATGTAATTAATAGGTTTGTGAAAAAAGTTTTTTCAACAAAATAAAGGAAAAGATTGTTATAGATTCAAAACCAAATTTAAGTATAACTAAATAATTGAAATTTTATGAAAACTAATTATGTTAATTTTTGGGGGACCTCACAATGGTGGTGGGTAGTTCTCGTAGTTGGTATTTTGTTGGTGATAGAAGGTTTTGCTTATTGGTTATTTCCTGTAATGGGTTATGCCGTTGTGTCAATGCTCTTTGGGTGGATGTTAATAGTTGTTGGTGTGATTCAATTATGTGTAGCAGTAAGTGTAAAACACCCCAAAGGATGGGGTTGGTGGCTTGTTGGAGGCATACTTGATATATTTTTAGGTTTTATACTTGTGCGTAGCATTGTGTTAAGTGAATTGATATTGCCTTACTTCTTTGCAATCGTATTCTTTTTCTGGGGATTAACGGTATTAGTGGGAGCAATAATGGCTCGTCGCCGACGTTATTGGTGGATAAACCTTATTAATGGTATCTTATTGTTGATTATCAGTTATTTCTTTATTGAATCGGGATATTTGCAAGATGTGATGATGATTAGTTTACTCACTTCAATTGCTTTTATTTATTGGGGATTTTCGTTGATGATAATAGCCAATGATATGCGTCCCGAGAAAACATGATATAGTGGGATGAAAACTTAGATTATTGCCGGTCAATTAAGAGCTTAGCCTAATTGACCGGCAATAAAATATAAAAAACACATAATTATATATAAAAAATTATGATTTGGTTTTTATTTATGATAAATTTGTAAATAATTTATGAATTAAACTTTTGACGAAAGTCGGAGTCTATTATATCATAAGTAATGAATTAAAGTCATAACGCTATGAAATTGAAAAACATTAGATTGTTTTATTCGTTAATGTCGGTTGTTATTGTTCCAATGGCAATGGCAGATAATTATTTTGATGACGATATATATTATGATGCATCAAAGGCAAAGTCTAAAACTCAAAAGGTAGAAGATATAACTAAATCCACTCCGGCTACAATATCACAGCCGGAGGTTGAAAATTTTGATTATAGTTCTTATAGTGGCTCAATTCGAGATGTCGATGAATATAATCGCCAAGGAATGTATTCGTCTTATTCGGTAACTGATACCTTGAGTAATGATTCTGTTCTCAATGTGGATGGATATACTTATACAAATCGCATTGAACGTTTTTATAATCCTGAAGTTGTGTCAAGTTCAGGGAATCAAGAGTTGATAGAGTCATATAGTGAGAATCAACCCGTGGTTAATATTTATGTAGATAGTTTTTGGGATCCATATCCAAGTTGGACATGGGGATATAGTTATCCAGGATATTCATGGAGATATCCATACTATACATGGACCTATTCATATTATACCGGTGTGTGGAATCCATATTGGACAAACTATGGTTGGTATAATCCTTGGTATTGGTCATGGTCATATCATTATCCATGTTATCCACCTCATCACCATCATGGACCAGCATATTACCCACCTCATCATGGAGGTCATAGAGTGTCGCCGGGGGCAACTCGCCCACATTATTCATCGAGCATGACTCGTTCGGGCAGAGGTGGAAATTATAATAGACCGGGATATAATAGCAATAGAAATGTCGGTACAAATGGCTCGGCAAATATGGGAGGAAGCTCAAATCGAGGTCGTAGGAATGAAATCGGGACAACTTCTAATTCATCGCGTCCAAGTACTATGTCAAGTGGCAATAGAGGTAGATATAATAGCCCTGGTGTAGGTCGAGAAAATTCAAATCGCCAAGGAGCGATGCAAAATGGTAATACGGTGAATCGTAATAATGCAACACGCCCGAGTGGCAATATTGGTCGAGAAAATAGCCGTAGCTCTTCTAATAGCTCATACTCTCGCCCCGAAAATATAAATCACGGAAGTCGAAGCTCATACTCTCGCCCAAGTGGAGGCTCTAACCGTAGTGGAGGCTTCTCTGGTGGTAGTAGCCGAGGTAGTAGTCGTGGTGGTGGCGGAGGTCGTGGTCGTCGTTAATGGATATAGATTATAAATCATGAAAAAATATAGTAGTATGAAAAAATTGTTTTTTGCAGCAATAGTTGGTTTGGCACCATCGGTTATGGTTGCACAAAGTGCTGTTGACGCATATCAATTATCGCAAGGTGATCTAAAGGGGACTGCTCGTTTTGTTTCAATGGGTGGAGCTTTTAGCGCTCTTGGTGGTGATTTGTCAACATTGACTCAAAACCCTGCAGGTATAGGGGTGTATCGCAGTAGCGAAATTGGTGTTACGATGGATATAAATATACAATCAACAAAATCAAATTCAATGGGCTATTCTCTAAATGAAGGTCAAACAAAAGTTTATTGTCCCAATTTTGGCTATGTTGGTTGTATAAAATTAGATAATGAGGTAATGCCTATTTTTAATTGGGGCGTTTCATATGGTCGTTCGGTGTCATTTGACAGATTATATCGTGGTGGAATGCCAAATATTTCAGCTTCGATGTCGAATTATATAGCCGATTTCTCAAATAGATATGCACCTGATGTATATGGATTAGCCCGAACTGAATATGGCAAAATCTATGACAATCCATATTGGCAATCTGATGCCGATTGGTTAAGTATTCTTGCTTATAATGCATATATGATAAATCCTATAGGATTGACTTCTAACTATAATGGATTGTATAAATATGATAACAATGGAAATCCAATAACTGCCGGAGATGCAATGTTTTCGGTTCGTGAAAGTGGTTATGTAGATGAATATTCAATAAACTTTGGAGGAAACTTTATTGATATGTTTTATTGGGGTATTGCATTGGGTATAACTGAAATTAAATATGAAAAGCAAACGTTATATGATGAAGAATTGACTAATGCTCAAATTCCAACAGCAGATGGGTTGTCAACAACTGAAGGTGATGCATATTTTGCAATAGACAATTATAAGCACATAAGTGGTACAGGATATAACTTCAAAGCCGGTTTTATTTTCAAACCTATTAATGAAATCCGTTTAGGTTTTGCCGTTCACACTCCCACATGTTATAAATTACGTCATGATTATGATGCATCTGTTAATTATGACTATTCTTCATTTGATAAGCCATATTCTGATTGGACTGAAGTTGCATTCTTTGATTCCAAACTACGCACTCCATGGAAAATAATGACTGGTGTAGCAGGTGTAATAGGAGGACGTGCGATATTGAGTTTAGATTATGAGTATGACGCATATAATGATATGGTGGTTAAAGATGATATGGGTTATACCGATAACTTTGTAGATTCAGATATTAATGCATATTATAAAGGTCAAAATATATTCCGTGTTGGAGCCGAGTTCCGTGTAACACCTAAATTCAGTGTCAGAGCCGGGTATAATTATCAATCAAGTAATGTGAAAGATGGGGCTAAAAATGGGGCTGAATATATATATACATCAGGCACCGATCCTTCTTATACATTTGATGACAAAACTCAATATATAACTTGTGGATTGGGTTATCGTACAGGAGGATTCTATATTGATGGAGCATATGTTTATAAAAATAGAGAAAGTGAGTTTCATGCATTTTCTGACTTAATTGATGCCCCGGCGCCAAAGGCAACGATTACAGATAATAATAGCTCAATTGTTTTGAGTATAGGATATAAGTTCTAAGAAATTTTAGTAACTTTATGGATTGAAAAGGATAGTGTAATAGCATTATCCTTTTTTGATTATAAGAAAGTGTCTAGTCCTGACATAGCGTTACAGTAAAAAGTAACAAAAAATGGAAGAGACTAAACACAAGTATGTTAAGCGAACACAACGAGATTATTCAATGCCTTTTAAGTTGGCAGTAGTACAAGAAGTAGAGCGCACCGGAAT
>JAZSDX010000034.1:0-30748 GCA_045531405.1 Muribaculaceae bacterium
ATGGCAATGTTCCCATCAACCAATGGTGGTCGCATCGCTTATTCAACTCCAGCTGGTGAGTTGTTTATTATTAACCTCAAATAAGAAGTGCCATGAAGAAATTATTATTATCAGCTGCTGCTGCACTTCTCGCATTAGGAGCATCGGCTCAAACTGCAAAAGAAGATGTGCGCATCTATATCAACCCGGGTCACGGCTCTTGGGGTCCTAACAACCGCCACATGGCGACTATAGGACACAATCCTATCAGCTCTGAAGATCCTGATACAACTGACTTCTATGAGTCAAACACCAATCTTCGCAAAGGTCTTGCTCTTCTTGACAAACTCGTAGAATATGGTGTTCCTTTCGACCGCACTAAAAACCAAACTAACGAAAATCCTAATCGTATTGGTGCAGCTCTCGATTTGAGCCAAAATATAGTAATGAGCCACGTTAAATGTGGTCCTTATCCTTATAGCAATGTTAAAGACGAAACTCTTGGTTATATTCCAGATGACCAACAAAACGACTTTAACCGCACTTTGAGTACTATCGCTGCCGAAGTTGATGCTAACAACTTTGACATATTCATCTCTATCCACTCAAATGCTGCTACCGACGGTAACACTACTAACTACCTCTACTTTGCTTACGACAATAAGTATCGCGTAGGTGGCGGTTCTGCTTCTGCTGAAAATGCTGAAGCAGATGCTGCACATGTTGCTACTTCTGTCGAAATGAGCCGTTGTATGTGGAATCACCGCATTCTCGACCGTCACACTCAATGGTCACACTACGATTATACTATGACTGCTGCTGATGTTGCCGCAGGTAAAGGTAAAATCGGTTTCCAAAACTTAGGTGTGTTGAATCACACTGTTCCCGGCACATTGGTTGAAGGTTATTTCCACACTTATCAACCGGCTCGTCACCGTTATATGAACTTCGACGTTTGCCGTCTTGAAGGTGTTGACTACGCCCGCGGTATCGCCGACTACTTTGGTTGGGAAAAAGAATCTTACGGTGCTATCTATGGCGTTGTTCGTGATAAAAACGTAAAATTCTCTGATGCTGTTTACACTCCTAAAGGTGGTACTCCCGACGTTTACAAACCTCTTAATGATGTAGATGTTACTCTTAAAGATAGTGAAGGTAATGTAGTTGATACTTACAAAACCGACGTTAACTACAATGGTGCGTTTGTGTTCAAACAAGTTCAACCAGGTAACTACACAGTTGAATTCTCTCATCCGGCATACAAACCTGAAGTTTATGCTGACAATAAACCATCTTCAGAGCCTATCACACTTAATGTAACAGTACAACCTGCGAAAACTGAATACCCTTATGTATTCCTCACAGATACTGCATGGACTCCTCCTACAGTTGTTTATGTAAACTATCCTGACTCAACAGCAGGTAAAGCTGGTTTCAATTTGCTTCCAAGCTATGAAACTAAAGCAACTGCTTACGATATTCTTGCTACAAACTTAGAAGGCAAAACTGTTCGCCGTCAAATTCTTCGCGATGACAAACTTTATACTCTTGCCGTTGATGCAAGCAATGAACCTTCGGTTTATGTTGCCGACCTTGCAAATGATACTGTAATCACTCTTGGTACAACTGCAGCTGTTGGTGACATCTACAAACTTTCTGATATCGCCCTTACTGCCGATGGTTACTTGGTTGGTATCAACAAATGTAACCAAGCATACGGTGGTGCAAGCAACGTAACTGCTTACAAATGGGAAAATGATGAAGAAACAAAAGTTCCAACAGGTGAACTTTCAGTGTGGTGGACCAACAACTTTGCCGGTAACTATAATAACGGTATTGCCGGGGAATCTGTAATTTATAATGGTACACTTGCCGATGGTAAGATGATTTATACTGCATCAACAACTGCTGCAACCGGACACACTCGTATTGTAATCGCATCTATTTCTGATGGTGCTTATCTCGGTTATATGCGTAACAACCAAGATGGTACATATATCAACACTCCTTACTTGGGTGAAACATACAACATGACACTTTCACCACGTGCTGATGACCAAATCATCTTCAACTCTGCTAAAGTTCAACCATTTGAAATTAAACTTAACCCCGCAGATACTCAAATTCCTACTATCCTTGCTCATCTTGGTGAAGGAAATCTTGATAACGCTTCTGTTGGTGAGTCTTACTTCAAATATGCAGGTAAAGACCTCATGGTTGCTACAAACATAAACGAAGGCAAAGTTGAAGGTATTAAACTTTTCAACATCACTGATGGTCTTGATAATGCTAAAGAAATCGCTCTTGAAGGTGCTGAAATCGAACCTGTAGATTATAAATATGCTTCAGCTCATGGTGAACTCGCATTGACTCTCAGTGCAGTTGAAGTAACAACCGATGCTACTATCGAATTATTCCTCGTTGTTGACGGTAAAGCTACTAAATTCACTTGTGGTGACTTCTACGAATCAGTTAACCTCGCTAAAAACTCTATCACAGGTACTGCTAACCCATATGCATACGCATTGAAGAGCGAACTCAACGATGCTACTTTGAACGTAAGCTATGCATTGAATGCTGATGCTACTGATGTTAAGATCAACGTTATTAACGCCGATGGCGAAATCGTTGAAACAATCGAGCAAGGTGCACAAGCTAAAGGTAGCTACACTGCTGAAATCGCATTGAGCGAATATGAAAAAGGTGATTACACTTGGGAAGTAGAAGTTGATGGCGATGCAAAAGCAACTATCGAACGCTTCAACTCTTATAGCTTCTATCACCCATCAGGTCTTGACATCGACAACAACCCTGAAAATGCTTCATTCGGTACACTCTTCGTAACTGAAGGTTACAACCGTGGTCAAACATCAGGTTATGTAAGTGCTCACGCTGATGGTCGCGTTGGTGGTGGTCTTTATATCTTCGATGCTGCCGGTAACCAAATCCTCAACAAAGATGGTGAAGCTCGCTTCTACCCATCATGGTTGACTAACCAAGACCGCAACCTTGGTGTTTCATCAAAAACTTGTGGTGCTGACTTCAACGAAGTATCTATTGCACAAGATGGTCGTATCTTCGTGAACCGTTACAACTTCAGCGGTGATTACTATCTCGTTGCTAAAGACCTCGAAACTCTCGTTACTACCGGTGAATTCACTTCACTCCTCGCAGGTAAAACAATGACTGATGGTATCTACTTCGAAGGTTCAGAATACCTTGCCGGTCCTGCTCAATCATTCGACGTATTTGGTGCCGGTGAAGACCTCAAACTTCTTGCTCTTTCACGTGCCGACAATACAGTTGATGCTACTTACGACGAAAACCGTGTAGTAGAATACAACCTCGGTACAGGTACAGCTCTTACTGTTCCTACTGCACTATCTGCTCTCGACCAAAAATATACTATCTCTTACGACCGCAAAGCTAATGTTCAATACGACAATAGCGGTGGTATTTGGTATATCCAATATCGTGGAGCTCCTTCTGCAGCTCAACCTGCATTGGTTTATGTAGATGCTAATGGTGAAATCAAATACTTTGAAGGTGATGGTGGTAAAGCTCGTTATCAAGGAGCTATTGCTGTATCTCCTGACGGAAATACTCTTGTTGCTTCAAGTGCAAGTGGTGTAGTAACTGTTTATGGCATCATGCGTGCTGAAAACGGCGACATCACATTGAACGAACAATATCGTTTGACTCACAATATGGGTGGTAGCGCTTACAGTGCTACATTCGACGCTGCCGGCAACTTCTTCTTGGGTAATGCTTCTAACGAAGTTGTTCAAGGTTATGCTCTTCCTCGTGCTGAAGCATTTATAACTCCTGCTGCGGCTAAGTATGCATTCAACACTGTTAACGTAGGTATCAACAAAGTTGCTGTTGACAACGATGCTAACGCACCTGTTGAATACTACAACCTCCAAGGTGTGAAAGTTGTTAATCCTTCAAATGGTGTATTCATCAAAGTACAAGGTAATAAAACTGAAAAAGTTTACATTAAGTAAATAGCAAATTGAGATACCCCCTCAGGAACTCTCCCTCTGTTTTCGCAAAATAGGGGGGAGGGGGTAAAGCCTCAATAATCTTTATAAGAAGCGAGCAGTCCATTACGGGTTGCTCGCTTTTGTTTAGTAACCAAAACTAAGTGCAATTTTTTAATCACAAATTGTATTTTTTTTAATTATTTGATGTATCTTTGTTGAAAATCAATTTTTTATAACCAAATTTTAAATAGTATTTTTATGAAATTAAAAAATTTACTTCTTGCTTCTGTGGCAATGATGGCATTAGGCGTTTCGGCACAAACTGCCGTTACTCCTGCTACGGGTGGTACTGCCAATCCGTTTGCCTATGCATTGTCAAGTACAGTGGAAGATGGTGTTATTAAGATGAAATATTCTCTTAATGCCGACGCTTCAGCTGTAGAAATTGCTGTTAAAAACAGCGAAACTAATGAAGTTATTAACACTTTGAAACTTAGTGGAGATCACCTTAAAAAAGGTGCTCACTCTGCATCTGTCAATCTTCTTGGTCAACCCTCAGGAACTTACACTTGGGAAGTGAAAGTTACAGGTGCAGCACAATCTGAAATTAAAGAATTTGCAGCATATCGTTTCTATCACCCACGTGGTGTAGATATTGATAACAATATGGAAAGCCCTGCGTTTGGTAACATTTACGTTACTGAAGGTATGTTGACAACTTCTGAGACTTATTGGAGTGGCACTCGTGGAGGTAATGGTCTTTACATCTTCACTCCCGACATGGAATGTGTAAAAAATGAAGTAACAGGCAACTATGCTTTCATGGGAGGATTCACAGTTGACCAAAAAGTGGCATCAGGAAGTGTTACAAATGGAGCTGACTTGGCTCGCGTGCGCGTAGCAGAAGATGGTCGCATCTTTGTTACTCGTTGTAATGACTCTGGTTCATATATTGCAGTGGCAAAAGATGCTGAAACACTTATTGCTGAAGATAAGTTCACTTCACTTTTAGGCGAAGGAACTCTTAATGCTTCAACTTATGCATTCAATGATGCTTCAGGCAACTTTGTTGCAGGTCCTAACTTGGGCTTTGACATCAAAGGTTCGGGTGACAATCTTAAAATAATAGCATTATCTGCACAGTCAGCTCTTTGGAGTTATAGTTGGAGAGGTTCTCGAGTTGACGAATACGCATTAGGGAATGCAACAACACTTCCTGCTCCGGTACAAAGTGCAGGAATAGAAAAAGAACCAACATCACCACAAGCTATAAATGTAACATACGATAATCGTGGTGGTTTTTGGTTATGCCAATATCGCACAACTCCTACTGCCACAAACCCTGCGTTGGTTTATGTTGATGCAAATGGTGAACAAAAATACGTAGAAGGTGCTGATGGTAAAGTTCGTGGAGGTGGAGGTATTCGCTTTAACTCTGACTTTACTCAAATTGCTATCGCATCGTCTAAAACTACATTCTCAATTTATAATATAACTTATGCCGAGGATAATACCCCAACGTTGACAGAAGTATATACAGTTACTCATGGTATTGGAACTAATGTATATGACCTTGCATGGGACCTTGTTAACAATCTTTATATTTGTGGTAATAGTGGAGAATATCTAAAAGGATTCTCAATACCTCGTGCCAACAATGACTTGACAACAAAGGCTGCGTCAAAGTATGCTGTAACATACGAAGCTCCTGTTGTTGAAGTGCCTGCTCTTTATACCGACCCTGTTGCTGAAGCATTCCCCGAAGCAACAATCAACGATATTAACTTGGGCAAAATCGAAGAAGCTGAAATCGCTGAATTGGAAGGCAAAACAGTGCGTGCAGCTGAGTTGAGAGGTGAAAATCTTTATGTACTCGCTCTTGATGCTGAAAATGCTCCTTATGTATATGTAGTAAATACTACTTCAAAAGCAGTTACAACAGTAAGCACTGAAGGTTTGGTAGCTGAAGGTGAAGAAGGTGGTCTTGCTCTTTCTGACCTCACCGTAACAGCCGACGGTTATTTGATGGCATGTAACTATGTATTTACTGCTTATGGTAATACTTCATTCCCTGAAACAAAAGTTTATACATGGGAAAATGATGAAAATGGTCTTCCTACCGGCACAGCTTCAAAATGGTGGGGAACTCAAGCTCCGGCTCGCTACACAGCCGGTTGGTCAGGTGCTACAATGGCATTCACCGGTGCTCGCGACAATGGTACAGCACTGCTCACTGCTTCTCGTGCTAATTCTGCAAGCGATGCAACAAAGAGTGGTCACCTCCGTTTTGTTGGCGTGTCAAAGGTATATGGACAAATCGTTAAAGGTGATGCCAACTTAACATTCACAAGCTACAACACAGCCAAAGGTGCAACTCATGCCGAAAGTGTATATGGTACTGAATATCAATTTACTGTATCTCCATTGAATGAAGAAAACTTTATTTTGGACGGCACACTTGCTCAACCTAAAGAAATTCTTCTTGATGGAAACAACTCTACCGACTGTGGAGTAAACGCAACCCTTAACGACCTTGCCGATGTTGCTTCAACTAATGCAGGTTACTTCAAATATGCAGGTAAATCATTGATGGTTGTTTCTACAAATGGTGCAATCAATGTAATCGATATTACAGATGGTCTTGCCAATGCATCTCAAGCACTTTCAGTAGAAGATGCTTCGGCTGTTACTAATATGTTTGTTGCTGGTCGTGGTATCGCCGGAGAAAATGCCGACATGCAACTCGTTACACTTAATGGTAACAAATTGACTCTTTATGGACATGTAGAACCTGTAGTAATCGCTCCTCTTTATATCACCGGTACTAATGTGGGTGGAAACTGGGATCCTACTAATGCAGCCGAATTTGCATTTGATGGTGAAAACTACACTATCACTCTTGATGAAACTGCTTCAGAATTCAAGATTTCTACTGCAAAAGGTGATTGGTCTACATTTAATGAAGGAAACCTTACTCCCGACGCAGCTCTCACCAATGGTGGCACTGTAAATCTTTCAGTAAATAAAGATGGTGGAGACATCGTTCTTCCATGGGCTGGTGTGTGGACTATCACTGTAGCAGGCGACTTCTCTACTTTGACTGCTTCTACTGAAACTCCAAATCCAACGACCTATCCTACAGCTGTGTATATGGTAGGTCACGACAATGCTTGGGATCCGGCTGAACCTCTTGAAATTACAGGAGAAAATGGCATTTATAAAGCAGAAAGTGTAGAATTTACTAACACTACTTTCAAACTCTCTACTGCAAAAGGTACTTGGGATAGCGATTTCAATCCTAATGGTATAAATGTTGCATCTAATCCTGTTGCAATAGGTGAGCCTGTAGCATTGACGTATGGCTACAGTAGTGATATCACTATCGGTGCTGTCGGCACTTATGATGTAACTATTGACCTTGTAAACATGACTCTTACATTGGAAGGCTCAGTAAATTATCCTGAAGTAATTTATGCTATTGGTAATGTTAATGGCTTAGAATGGTCAACAAGCGAAGGTGTAGCACTCACTCACACAGAAAATGGTGTATATGAAGGAGAATTTGAAGTTGACAATGCCGGCGAAGGTTATGGTTACTTCCAATTCGCTACTACTCTTGGTGCTGACTGGGAAGCTGTAAATGCCGGTACTCGTTATGGCGCAACTGAAGAAAACCAAGTGGTTGAAGCTAACACTACTTACGATATGACTAACAACTGGGGTGGTGGCTCACAATCATGGAAGTGTGAAGCAGGTAAATGCAAAGTGCAAGTCGATATTGTAAACTGCACAATGCAAATCCTTGAATTTACCGGAGTAGAAAGCGTGAATATCGACGAAAACGCACCTGCTGAATACTACAACCTCCAAGGTGTGAAAGTTGACAACCCAACAAACGGAACTTACATCAAGGTACAAGGTAAGAAAACTGAAAAAGTTTACATCAAGTAAATAGTAAATTGAAATACCCCTCAGGAACTCTCCCTCTGTTTTCGCAATATAGGGGGAGTACCCCGAAGGGGGGAGGGGGTAAAGCCTCAATAATCTTTATAAAGCGAGCAAGCCACATGGGTTGCTCGCTTTTGTTGTTTTATGCCGATACTTTATTTCGAATTTTAATGGTTTGTAAATTACAAATTTGTAAATTTGCATATTGCTACTTGATAATATTAGATATTAACTAATTATGCGACTTGTTATACAACGTGTGAGCCGTGCTTCGGTAACGGTTGATGGTGAAATAAAATCATCAATAGGAGATGGGCTAATGATACTCGTAGGGGTGGAGCATGGTGACACTCTCGATGATGTGAAATGGCTCGTGGGGAAAACCGTAGCTTTGCGTATTTTTGATGATGAAAATGGGGTAATGAACCGTTCGGTTATTGATGCCGGTGGAGAAGTGTTGGCAGTGAGTCAATTTACTCTCACAGCATCAACACGCAAGGGTAATCGACCATCATATATCCGTGCAGCAGGTCACGATGTGGCTGTGCCTCTCTATGAGGCTTATTGCACGCAAGTGAGTGAAGCCCTCGGCAAAGAAACCGGCAGAGGTGTGTTTGGTGCCGACATGAAGGTGGAATTGGTCAACGATGGACCGGTTACTATTATTATTGATTCAAAGCTGAAAGAATGAACAACAAAGATGACATATCAATACGCGAGGCTCAAGAGATGGTTGATAATTGGATAAAGACCATCGGAGTGAGATATTTTTCGCCTCTTACAAATATGGCTATCTTAGCCGAAGAAACAGGCGAGGTGGCTCGCATTATGGCTCGGTTGCATGGCGACCAATCGTTCAAAGAGGGGGAAACACCTAATCTCGCCGATGAGCTTGCCGACCTACTATGGGTAACAATAGCAATAGCCAACCAAGAGGGTATTGACCTCACTGAGGCTTTACAGTGCAATATTGAAAAGAAAACCTTGCGCGACAAAAATCGCCATCTCAATAATCCTAAATTAAAAGAATAATTGCGTAACTTTGTTGCATAAAAATCAATTTCAAAAAATAGAATATTATGAGTGATAAATATAGAGATACTATAGCTGTAAGTAACGTTGTTGCCGATGACGAAAAGGTAAAAAAGGCAGTAGCCAAAATTCTTGCCGACCACTTGGAAGAAAACAAAAACCAAGATGTATATAAATTTTTGTTCAACACTATTGATTTAACAACCCTCAACTCAACCGATTCTCCTCAGTCGGTGGCAAAATTTGTGGAACGTGTCAATGCTTTTGAGGAAGAATATGGCGAATTGAAAAACGTGGCAGCCGTGTGTGTTTACCCATGTTTCGCACAAATCGCACGCTCAGTGCTTGAAGTGAGTGACGTGGATATTGCATGTGTATCGGGAAGCTTCCCCTCTTCACAATCATTTATAGAAGTGAAAGTTGCCGAAACTGCTCTTGCCGTTGAAGCCGGAGCCGACGAAATCGATATTGTGTTTAACCTTGGCAATTACTATGATGGTGATTATGAAAGTGTGTGTGACGAAATAGCCGAATTAAAAGCAGTGTGCCGTGATGCTCGATTGAAAGTTATCCTTGAAACAGGTGCATTGCAAACAGCATCCGACATCAAAGCAGCATCAATACTCTCACTCTATTCGGGTGCCGACTTCCTTAAAACCTCAACCGGAAAAGGTTATCTCGGAGCATCGCTTGAGGCTGCGTATGTAATGGCAAAATGTATTAAAGAATATCACTCAAAAACAGGAAATATGGTGGGCTTGAAGGTCTCGGGAGGAGTGGCAACAACTGAAGATGCTGTAGCATATTACACTGTGGTCAAAGAAGTTCTTGGCGAAAAATGGCTCACTAATGAATACTTCCGTATCGGTGCAAGTCGCCTTGCAAACAATCTATTGAGTGACATTGTAGGTAAAGATGTAAAATTCTTCTAATTTCATAATATGAAATATTGGATTTCGGTTGATGGCAATCGAGAAGGACCCTACTCTCGCGAACAATTATTGTTGAAGCAACTCCCTGCCGATACACTTGTGTGGCGTGATGGCATGGAGCAATGGTTGCCGGCAGCACAGTTGCCCGAATTGGTGGGAATGTTTACTCCATTTGACTTGGAGAAAGCCGGGGTGAGACCTTATCCCCCACGATTATCTCCCCCAACCTACTTGGTGTGGGCGATATTGTCAACTTTGTGTTGTTGTCAGATATTTGGAATTGTTGCAATAATTTATTCCATAAGAGTAAAAACAAAATTTGACGAAGGTGACTATGATTGTGCCGAAAAATATTCTGAGCGTGCTGCTTTGTGGGTAATATTGAGTTTTGTTATAGGATTGGTATTGATGCCACTCCAAATAATGCTCTCATTAATATGACAAAATCAATAAAGCGATATGTTGTGCCGGTGGTGATTGCTGTCGGCATTTTTATAGCAATATATTATATCTTTGACCCCGAAAGCCACCCATTCCCCCAATGTATATTTCATCGTCTCACCGGTTGGGAATGTGCCGGTTGTGGAAGTCAACGTATGTTTCATGCATTATTACATGGTAACATCTATCAAGCATGGCAATATAATGCTGCTATTTTAATTGCCACACCTATTCTCATAGCTCTGCTAATAGCAAGCCTTTTCAGGCATCGCTGGTCACGATTTTATGATGTGATGTATTCGCGGTGGGTTATATGGAGTGTTGTAGGAGGCTTAATTGCGTGGTGGATATTACGCAATATATTTTAGGGGATTTTCAATGCTCTTTGGTATCAAAAATCACTAATCAAACGTGGTTTTATGACAAATCCTACGCGCAATTGCGAATGAAATTTATTATAGTCGAGAAGCCCTTCTCCATATCCGTTATAGAACTGCATAAATAGATATTGGTTGTGTGTATTCTTGATACGATAGCTTGCTTCAACTGTGATATTATAATTAAGGTCCCAACCTCTTCGCTTTGTGAACAGTGTACTAAAACCAAATTTGTTATTTGAAGATCTTAATGACATTCCCATTTGGTATATTCCATAATAGTCAAGCAGATCTTTGTTGTGTCTGCCATCAACAATAGGAATCCATCCTTTGGCATGAATAATACAATGAGGGTCGATCATTATATTTACTCCAAGAGAAATCTTATTCCATGAACGTGAATTTTCTTCAGAACGACCATTACTTTCATGCTCCAACATTAATTTCAGCTCTCCGATAAATCTATCTTTCGCAAATATAGGTTTTCCCAGCCCTATCCCCGGATTGAAATTCAAATCGGTCATGGGCATTGACTCTTCAAGGATATTCCAGAAGCATTTTTGAGTATAAAAAAGATATAAATAGGTGTTCCACGGTAAAGTGTTACGAGTTAAACGTTGAGAAAATGAGATTTGGAATTTAACATTGGTATTTCTCACCGTAGGTTCAGCCCCGACTGATGGCCCAAAAATAAAATAATTATCTTTATAAAGACCAAAATAGGGACGGTCGTTATATTCTTTTCGCACACTATCGGCATCAAAGGCTCGTGCATCACTTGATACAATCTGTCCATTGACTGTGCTACAAAGCAATATTAAATTTAATAAAATTATGAAAAATTTCTTATTTACCATCTCTTATATAAAATGCGTTGCAAAGATATAAAGTTCATGAAAAACCCTATTATATCAAAAGTATTTTTTTGTGTCCTTTATATCTGTTTTTTCTTTGTTAGATGATTTGATATGCTTAACTTTGTGTTATAAATAGTACAAAATCGTGAAACAGGTAAGTTTTTTAATTTCAATGATAATGTTGATGTTGCTAAATTCGTGTGGCGACTCAACAACGTTTTCTATTAAGGGAGAAATCAATGAAGGTGGTACTCAAAATATGCGTGCAATATATTATGCCGATGACAAGATAAACCTATTGACTATTCAGGTCAAAGATGGAAAGTTTGAGTTTGAAGCAAAACTCAATGCTCCTACAATCATTGAGTTTTATACGTCAAATAAGGCTCTCTTAGGACGCGCATATGTTGAACCTGGCGATGATATCGAATGTGTATTGTATAAAAATGCTCCATATAAAGCTCAGATAGAAGGGAATGATGTCTCTCAACGATGGTCGCAATTTCTTAACGACAATGCCGATATTATAGCCTCGGGAAATGCTCAAAAAATTAATGAAATTATTGCTCGTTATATCAATGCCAATAAAAACGATGTTTTATCTACATTGTTACTAATCACAGAGTATGTTAACCCTCAAAATGAGAAAGAAGCCACAAAACTCATATCTACTATTGCTCTTGAGGCTCGTCCTCAACATTTGATAGAATGTTATGAATTATTACTTGATAGGAGTAATAATGTCATTGCTAATGAGAAGTTTTCTATGACTTCTTATTATAGTAGTACCGATTCATTAAAAACATTCCTTTCTCATACATCTTCTTATTCAATCATTACATTTTCCAATGGTGAAACACGCGATAACAACGCAATCGCCGATAGTATGCGTGCCTTTCAAGAAAAATATCACCCTAAACGCCTACAGCAAATTGATCTGTCTCTTGATTTTGATACTTTAGAATGGAAAAAATCAATAAAGAATGATAGTGCAACATGGATTCAAGGTTGGGTTGTAGGGGCAGTTTCGGCTCATTCGATTGAACGACTAGGAATCACACGTTTGCCATTTTATGTTGTGGTAGATTCAACCGGGAAGCAAGTTTATCGAGGAAATCAGATAGATAAAGCTACGATTGAAGTAGATAGTTGTCTTAAAGTTCATAATAAACAATCTAAAAAATAAACTCCAATGTTAGTTAAGACCTACGGAGCCGCAGTCAACGGCATTGATGCTATTTTAATCACAATCGAAGTCTCGGTTGATAAAGGCATTTTGTATTGCATTGTAGGTCTTCCCGATACTGCAGTAAAAGAAAGTTACCAACGAATTCTCTCGGCAGTGAAACATTCTTCGCAAGATTTTCCTCGGCGCAAAGTGGTGGTAAATATGTCACCTGCCGATGTTAAAAAAGAGGGAGCTGCCTATGATCTTCCCATTGCAATAGGGATTCTTGCTGCCGATGAAAAATTGGATTCATCGCATTTGAACGAATTCTTGATTATGGGCGAATTGTCGCTTGATGGTTCGGTGTTGCCTATAAGTGGGGTATTGCCTATGGCTATCAAAGCTCGCGAGCTGGGCTTTAAGGGAATGATTGTGCCACAAGCCAACGCCACCGAAGCCGCCGTAGTCAACAATCTTGAGGTATATGGAGTAGATAATCTTTCACAGGTAATAGGTTTCTTTAATGGCACTTATATTCTTTCGCAAACTATCGTAAACACGCGTGAGGAATTTGGACGCGCAAGCAACGTGTTTGACTACGACTTTGATGAGGTAAAAGGTCAAGAAAATGTAAAAAGAGCCTTTGAAGTTGCATCAGCCGGAGGACATAATATATTACTTGTAGGACCTCCCGGGTCGGGTAAATCAATGATGGCAAAGCGTTTGCCATCTATCCTACCTCCTCTCACACTCCAAGAGGCACTCGAAACGACCAAAATACACTCTGTGGCCGGGAAACTCAAAGGAGGGTCAAAGTTGATGACTCAACGCCCTTTCCGTTCGCCACATCACACAATTTCACCTGTAGCACTCGTTGGAGGAGGAACAAACCCTATGCCCGGTGAGATTTCACTTGCTCATAATGGCATTTTATTCCTTGATGAGTTTCCCGAGTTTAATCGCTCGGTGCTTGAAGTGATGCGCCAACCACTTGAAGATCGACATATTACCGTAGCACGTGCAAAATATACCATCGATTATCCGGCAGGCTTTATGCTCGTAGCATCAATGAACCCTTGTCCATGTGGCTATTACAACCATCCAACGAAAGAATGCACATGTATGCCGGGGCAAGTTACAAAATATCTCGGACGAATCTCAGGCCCTCTGCTCGACCGCATTGATCTCCAAGTGGAAATTTTACCCGTGCCTTTTGAAAAACTTTCATCGTTGCAAAAAGGGGAAAGCAGTGCCTCAATTCGCGAAAGAGTAATTGCCGCTCGTGCCATACAAACACTACGTTTCAAAGATGAAAAATCGATTTATTGCAACGCTCAAATGAACTCACGATTGCTTGAAAAATGGTGTGTACTTGACGATGATACCAAGAAGATTCTTCACGATGCCATGACACGATTTGACATGTCGGCTCGTGCCTACGACCGCATACTCAAAGTCGCTCGCACCATCGCCGACCTTGATGCATCACCCAATATCACTCCCATCCACATGCGCGAAGCAATATCCTACCGCAACCTCGACCGCGCCTCATGGGGAAACACCTTTGTGGTGAAAAAGTAAGGTGCAGAATTACTCAAATTTAATCATCTCTGCTAGTTGAATGAAATAGTCGTTTGACCAAATATCAAGCTCCTTGGGATTACGAACGAATGGAAACACATCGGCTTTTACATGCTTGATGTCGGCTGTAGCAAGGCGTTCCAAAAGCTTTATTCTAAATGACTCGGGTGTAATTTCTTCATTATTGAATTGTCGGCAACGTTCTGCCAAATGAGCAAAATCAAGAGAAATATTGTGTCGTACATACCACTCAAAGTCATACCAATCGCGTCCTTTCACTCGGTTCTTCCATGCTCGATATACTAATGCGTGCATTTTGCCGGCAAATAAATCGGGCAAAGTAAAGCAGCGAGTCATAAAAGAATGAGGTTGTAGTAAAAGTTTTTGCTCGGTCTTGAAATTTAATGGTGGACAAGTATCAACTTCAATCTTTATCTTAATTGATTTTTCTGTTTGGAATATAATGTCATATACATTGGTATTATCCTTTAGAAACGCCGACTCAACCTTTCCAAAATTCGTCTTATCCTTTTTCGTGATTTCCACTTCACGTCCTACCATAGTAAAAGCGTCAACTATAGCAGGAAAATATTTTGTGAAATCAAAATTTTCATCTTGCGCAAGAAGCGAGAAATCCATATCCTCACTAAATCGTTGTAATCCGTGAAATATTCTCAAGCAGGTTCCTCCATAGAAAGCTGCTGTCTCAAAGAAGCCACCTGCATATAACCCTGCAAGTATTACTTGTTGATTAACTTCAAAAATGGCATTTCGTTTATGTTGCTCTGTTGTCAAGTCATAACGAGACAACATGTTATCAAAAATTTCATTCTTCATCGTTTGAGAAATTTAAGTAGTGTTGTAATCGAATCTGTTTTTTTGCCCACCTTGATATAATCATCCAAGATGGTCGTATCAAACTTAAAAAATTCGTCCATATCCATACGAATGTCTTGTTCCAAATAAGTCTCAACATCTTTCATATAACGAAGATTAACCATTGACGAATTTGCAATCAAATCACACAAAGCCTTTTCGGGTGAAGCAATTAAAAAAGCGTAGTCGCCCTTATGCACACTTCTAATCCCAACGGAAAACGCCTTCCTTGAAATTTGCTTATAATCATATAGCCCGATTGGCGTGTCAAAACTACGCGAATGTTTCACTGTCATAGATTGGTGTGTATAAACAGCTTCAGGAATAAGTCCATAGTAGCGAAGTGCTGAAGACATTGACACGTATGATGGGGTGTAGAGATGATTGGCTATTAGCTCATTTGAAAGAGTCTTTCCCGAATGTTCGGGGTTTACCACATAAAGACCTCTTTTTAGCCTTATAAGAAAACCTTTCTTCTCAAGCCAAATAACTTTCTTGTCTGCCGACTTTAGTTCCGGATATAAAGATTCAATGATTGAAGTCGTAATCGGAACAATTCCTATTTCACTTAAATGTCTATTCATAGCGCAAAAATAGTAAAAATTTGAATAATAAAAGAATTTATAGTTCTTTTTCTGTTCATTTTTTAGCTATTTACGACACAAATCATCAAAATTAGAGAATAAATCGCACCATCGCCGACCTTGATGCATCACCCAATATCACCCCCATTCACATGCGTGAAGCCATCTCCTATCGCAACCTCGACCGCGCCTCATGGGGAAATACCTTTGTGGTAAAGAAATAGGCGCATATTGCCTTAATTTCAACGCTTTAACATTCTAGATGTTTCAAATATAGGATTTTTTACCTAACTTTGCACGAAATTTAGTGATTCTAAATCAGTTAGGATTACCTTTCTTTGACAAAATATTTACTTAAAATAACATTCAATGAAAAAATCATTACTCTGTATTGCAAATGTAGCAATTGCGTTGATTTTCAGCATTAACGCAATGGCTGCAAGTGGTAAAATTGCCACTTTTGACAACAGTGCTTTCAAGGCCACTCTCGGCGAAGGTCATCAATGGAAGACCGGCAAATTTGAAAAGCCTGAACACATGACTGTTAAAGCCAATGGTTTGACTCTCGGACCTACCGACGGTTATAGTTTTGTAAAAGGTCCCGACAATACTCAATGGTATGCAATTCAATCATTTGAAGAAAACAACTACTATTACACTGCTTCAACAATCACTCTCTACAACAGCAAAGGTGAGCAACAAGGTGTAATCAATGTAACCATTCCTGAAGGACAAAAAGTAAATCAAATATTAGTTGGTGATGCTATCACTCTCAAACTCTTTGATCGCGACAAAAACACATATGAACTTCCCGTTATGGTTCACGCTATTATTGAAGCCGGAGTAACTAAAAACACTACTTATGTGTATGATGTAACAAGTGGTGAGTTGAAATATACCTACGATGGTTTTATGGCGCTCGTTGACTATAATACCGGCTATAGCACAGATTGGATTGGTGTGGTGAGCAATGACACAATTGTCAACGATACTGCATCGGTGAAATATGATGTTTACAATAAAGCAACATGGTCTTCAAACGGTGCAAGCCTTAAAAAATCATTTATTATACCTAAATCATTGGCTGAATACCAAGTGGGTGGTGTTTTCAATGTTTTTGAAGTTGACAATAGCATGTATTATGTAGTTTCGGCTTACGAAAAACCATTCCTCGACCCAGCTTCTTATGAAGAGCCTTGGGACATGATTCCTACGGCCGATAATAACTTTATCGCTACTATCTACAACAAAAACTTTGTTGAGGTAGGGAAAGTTAAAATTCCAGTAACCTCTACATCTAAATATTTGGTACAATATGGTGTGGGGCTATATGGATCTGAAGACCTCAGTAACGATTTTTGGGACGAATCGGGAGCTTTGCGATTGGTTGTGGCTACAACCGGTTTTGACGTCACTTCTGAAGCCGAAGCTATCAGCTTTGATGTTTACGACTTGGAAAGCAATAAAGTAAAAACTATTGCTGAAAATGTAAGTGACTGGATGAAAATGTATGACGTACCCGGCCATTCTCAACAAATGGCATTCCTCCTCACCGACGATGCTACATTGAATATGGTTAATGTGCCATCTTGCGAAACTGCCGTGTCATTTGGCTCAAGCGTTGAAGGCGAGGCTATCTCTACCAATATCGATCGTTACCCTGTGGGCGATTCTTATCAATATGTTATTGGACTCCCTTCTCCCGAAACCGATAGCGAAAACAACTATTACCAACGCTTTGCTTGGGTTACCAAAGATGCAAAAATTGACCACATCGTGAAATTCAATCTTGGCAAAAGCAACGCAAGTTGGGTGCCATTGGTAATGGGAGAGACTCTCAATCCTTATCTCTTTGACACCGACGACCAACATGAATATGTGTTTATCGCCAACCAATTTGCATCGGGCACATCCGGTCAAATGTACGACGAATTGCGCATCATGAAAGAAGATGGCACAGAAGTGAAGATTTACAAAGAAGATGGCACAAATGGCGACCTCGGCACTTGTGATATTTTGGGTCTAAACTCTGATTATCCTTCTTTGATTATCCCATTCCTCAACTCTACTACAGATAAAATCACATTAGAAATAGAGCCTCTTCCTTTTGCTATGTTTAGTAAAGGAGGTGAAGGTACTGCTGAAAATCCATATCTCATTGCAAGTGCAGGCGATATGGCGATGATTGCGCGTGATCCTGCAGCTCACTATAAAGTAGTTAACGATTTCAGTGCCACTCAATATGGTCTTTGGGCTCCTATCGCATCATTTACCGGAACTCTTGATGGTGGCAACTTCACCATCAGTGATCTCACTCTTGATGGTAGCAACTTTGAAGCCGGTATCTTTGCTGCAACCGAAAATGCAACTATCAAAGACCTCAAAATCAATGACGCATCGGTAGAAGTAAGCAATGCTACCACTGTTGCTATCCTCGTGGGTGAAGCCAACACTACTACAATAAGCAATGTTCACATCAACAATGCAACAATCACTGCCACTGCCGATGCAAGTGCAACTATCGGCACTATTGCAAGTGGCTCTTCTCTCAATTCTGTAATTAGCGAATGTTCGGCTACAAATCTCACAATTGATGCTCCAAGCTGCTCTAACGTGGGTGGTATTATCGGCGCATCTCGCACGGGTACATCTATCTCGGCTTGTGCTGTGAATGGTACAATAAATGCAGATAATAATATTGGTGGTATCGCAGGTTCTACCGGTGCCGATTGCATTGTCCTTAACTGCCACGTTGATGCCGACATCACAGGCAAAAACACTATCGGTGGAATTGTAGGTAGTGCTGATCGTGGAGGTATTCATCTTTGCTATGCCGAAGGTACTCTTACCGCTACCGAAGGAGATTGGTCGGGCAATTATAAAGTAGGTGGTATTGCCGGCTATCTAACTACTGCATGGAGCGACCCTGATGAAGAAACAATCGCTGCCGACCCATGGAAAGGTTTTGTTATCTCTAACAACGTAGTTGCTATTTCTGAAATCAAATCAGAATCAGGTGCAGTGCACCGCGTTGTAGGTTATTCTCGTTGGGAAGAGGATCTCGACGCCGCTAAATATGACACTTCAATAGTGCCTACTGCCGAAGCTTGGATTAAAGAAAACTATGTGGTTTCTACTCTTGGTGTAGTTGACAACACGATAGAAGCAGCAAATACCACAACCGAAGGCGCCAGTGTAGAAGCTTCGGCTCTCAATAAAGAATATTTCACCGGTCTTGGATTTGCTTATGGCACATCTGTTGATGCCCCTTGGGCAGAAAAAGAAAATGGTGTAATCCTTTATTTTGAAACAAGCAATGTCGATGGCGTAGAAAGTATTATCACCGAAAAAGTTGAAATCAATTACGCTAATGGCATAATCAGTGCCGATGAAGCTGTTGCAATTGAAGTTTACAATCTCAGCGGCACGAAAATCGCATCTGGATGCGCTACAATCGACGCAAGCAACCTTCAAAAGGGTATTTATGTTGTAGTAGCAATTGATGCAACAGGAGCCAAGAAAACGGCTAAAATTGCAGTAAAATAATCATTGTTTTATGAATCATCAAAAATGCGATGTGCCGATTCGACACATCGCATTTTTTCATAATGGTATTTTCTTGTTTGTTTCTTTGATGTTTTTATTACTCGCTAATGGGTAAATTTATAATGCCACTACATTCTTTTAACTGTTTTGTATCGTCGTTCCTCTCCGGAACCCATGTTACCACATTCCCTGCATTATCAACAGCATTAATAATTACCTCACCCGGAGCTTTTGCCGAAAAGCGAGCTATAATAGTCGTCACATCTTCGGTGCGAAAATAAACCTCTCCTGTTCCGGCCGAAGAATATTCATTAATTGCCAATGAAGTTCCCGACAATCCATGAATAAGCCATAAGTCCCCTTCTCCGGTATCTACCGACAGCTCTTTTAGATTCTTTAGCGTGGGATAAATCAAACATAATTCAGCATAATTCTCACTCTTTTTAAGTTGGGTTATTGACGAAATACCTACAAGACGAGTTACCGCAAGAATTGTAGGTTCCTCTTCGGCTTGCTGAGATGAAATTAGCATCTCTTCAGCAGTCATTCTATGAACCATTCCTTTGCCATCAAGTTTGGTTATATTTTGTGAAGAAGAACCACCATAACCTGTCAGCAATAGAGCTACGGTAATAAAAAAAATCTTTTTCATATCAATCATATAACGGAATTTGCATAATCTGATATTTTTTACCTTTTCCCCATTTTAGAGGATCTTTTTCCCCAATAATGATATATTGTTCACCTTCGCCTCCATATTGAAAAGAACCATTTATCATATTTTCAGAGCCATTATAGTTTTTTATTTCATAGTCTATGAAACATTTAGATGCACCTTCATATCGTTTACAAAATGTTCCCATATATCCATCAATTGAGATGTTCCATGTCGCCGACATAGCCACAACGTATTCTACCCCATTAACCATTATAATAAATTCTCGTGGAATCCATGTGGCAAAATCAATACATGCCTCTTTTCCCTGTTCATCAATCGCATATATCCTAACGATTTCATCTTCATTTCGAGCAGTCAACTCAACGGCTTTAAATGTCTTATCCTTGTTGATAGGAGCATATCCTAAGCTCATGCCTTGGGGCATAACGCAAGCAACCTCTTCTTGCAAGCTCAATATCATCACTTTGTGTGATTTAGTAATAAACACAAGCCCTATATTATCAAGCCCCGATTCATCATATTTCGACACCATTACACATTGAGCCGGGTCATTATTTGTATTCTGATAAGCCATATAGGCTTCTCCATCATTAATTCTAAAAAAATCAGCCAACTGACCACCTTGTACCCATTTCGATTTATCTACTGACCACCACACACTTCCATCTGCATCAATCCAAGCCTTGACTCCATAGGGTTCAAGTTCCGATTCTTTTTTGTCAGACAAACAGCCGAATGCATCTTCATCTATAAGTGGGCTTTTTGTTTCTTTAATCAGTTTCATTTTTCCATCTACACACCGATATGTGCGATTTGTCAATTCATTTATATCACTCCTATATACTGCTGTTATACATTTGTTTGCCTCATCTATCTGCGGATTTTGAATCTCGCCAAAGTCTTCAAGATAATCAAAACAATGTTCTTTTTGATTCCAAAGAAAAGCTTCTTTAAATTCCGATACACGACCTACTACATTCGTTCCCTTGTAAATAGTCAAATCGGGATATCCATCAAAATTAATATCTTCTTGACCAATCCAATCCACATTAGATAACTCACTTTCTTCATACTCTTGAATAAGTTCACATTGGTATTGAAACACATTAGTCTTCCCATTAGATATGAGCCCATCAACATTGACTGCCGCCACTAATCCATTTTCGTTTTTCTCTAATGAAGTAGCAAATGAATAATCTCCCCTTTCTACATATCCTCTTTCAGATAAAGATTCTTTATTTGAACTCTTACAAGAATAAACAGAAACACAAGTCAAAAATATCAAAAAACACTTCTTTTTCATAATAACCTCCATTTTTTCAAAAGACAAAAATGGAGATATATCAAACCCATCTTAAGCCGATACATCTCCATATTCTTATTATAAAAAATAACTACATAATTTCTTTCATCATCTCAAGTGACAATTTCCCAAATTCCACTTCGAATTTTTCTTGATGAGCAGGGTCAATCACTGTACCTTTTTGCTCATGTTCATTTTGCCATTGTTCTATTTGTGCTTCTGCTTTTTTTACAATAGCTTCTTTTTCTTCTTTAGTCTTTGCATCTTTGATTTCGGCAACAAATTTGCTTACTATTTCTAATTCTGCATCAAGAATATCATTTCCGGTCTTTTCAAAAGCCACAGCAGATGCTTCAGGTGCAACATTTGCTTCGGCATTTTCGGTTGCTGTTGCAGTCGTATCATTAGCAGTATCTCCTGTTTCTGCTTTTCCTCCGCAACTCATCATCATTGCTGCAACTGCTACAGCACATAAAATCTTTTTCATTGCTTAAAACTTTTATTATTAATAAATTATTTAATAACTTCAAATTTCAAAGAATCAAGAACTTGTACAATTTCAGGAGTTTCTATTACTTGATCTAAATCATCAAATTTTTCAGTAGTTGGATAAACGGAAGCTTTAAAATATACATCATCGCCAACCTCTGGAGCTTCTACATAATATTCATATCCAACACATGCTTTTTGACCATTAATAATTAAGCTGATGTCTTGACGAAATCCTTTACGACCGGCAATGTTGATTTCTTTATAGTTATTTGCATCTTTGTAGAATGTTTGCCATTCAGCAAATGTTTTATCCATTATATCACCTTTATTAAAGACTATTGCAATCTTATCACCGGCAAGATACATGGTTTTTGAAATATAGGTACCTTTTTGAATATCTGCGGGAATTGTAGCAGGGAGTGTGTCGTTTAATTTATAAACACCTTTAGGCACAACTGCCGATACTTTCCAACTATTGTTGTAATCTTTACTCAATGTTTCATACTCAACTGCTGGTTCACATGATGTTACAAACATCGCTACCATTGCTAAAGTAGCCCAAAGAAATTTCTTCATAATTGTAATCTCCTATTAATTAAATTTAAATAAAAAGTTTTATAGACAATATTAATACTCTTAAATATATATCACTTATTCTCTTGATTAGATACCAAATCAACTTGTTTATTTTCAACCATTGATTTTAGTTTTTCTTTGCCCTTGAATGCAAATACCCACACAAGGAATGCTGCAATGATAATAAGTATTATTGCCAATATAGGGCGATAGAACAACCATGCCACTGCAATTACCAACAAAGACCAAACAATACCTATCACAGTACAAATTGCACCAACACCCCAACCAATAATATTAGCTACAAAAGGCACAACTTTCAAAAGAGCTTCTATAAATCCAAATATCCCTTTTAAGCCTGCAATGACGAGCATTACACCAATAATGCGTATCACCCACAACCAAAAGCTATTAGAAGTGTGACTTGCATCAAATATCTCATCGGCATCTTTTTTGCCCATTGACAATGTTTGGAAGCGCTTACCTTTTTTCGCTTTATAAGCCTTAAATGTATCACCTGTCACTTGCGCAATAATAGTAACTTTTGCTGGTGTAATTTTCTCAAAAGTAACCTTCACGTCGCCTACTTGTGGCGCAGCCGGAGTGCGTCCATAATATAACTCATTTCCATTAATATGCACATACTCATAGTTGGGGAAAGTCACAGCACTACTATCGGCAACAACATTCTTTGATGTGTCTTTTTTTGCCTCATTTTTTACGGCATCAGATATAGTCTTGCCATATGTTCTTTCATAAACCTCTTTTGTGCTTTTTTCAAGTTGATTCATCATATCAGTTGACAAATTCAATTGCATTGGTTCTATAGAACTGATACGTTGAATAAGACTTTCATTAAGTTTATATGCCCCAAATGAGACATTTTCGGCCCATAACTCTTGAGGTTCAACAACACATAGTGTCATGTTTTTATTTTGATAAGCAGGATCTTTGAAATCTTGAGATTGAACCGGGCTATTTACCCACTCTTGAGTATAAGTGTAGGTTGTTGTCTCAACTTCCTTTCCTCCTAATTTTTCCTCGGTTTTAGTTTCTTCGTTTTCAACCCATTGAAAATATTCTACTTTGCGTTGTAATCCTATTGCAGTAACACCGATACCATATTGATTGTCAATTAGTGAATCGGTGGTTTGAGCCATTGCTGTTCCACATACCAACTCTCCTTCTAGTGATTTATCTATCTTATTTGGATTGGGCATTTCAATACATGCTTTTTCAGCTTCATCTAACATTTCAGCTGTTTTAACAGCACGCCCTTCGTTCCACCACAACAGAGCAGTAGCACCTATGAACATTAAAAAGCCTGCGCCTATTCCCTTAAAGGATCTTCCAACCCTTGTACCATAACCGGTAGTTTTTGTTTCTTGATATGCCATTTTTTTTGTATTTTAGAGTTTTGTAAAAGTAATAATAACGAGAATTTTTTTATAAAGATTATTTCAAAAAATCTTCAATTATATAATCAGGCAAATTAAAGTTTTGATTTTTACGTAATTCATCGGGTATAGCCTCCTCTGCCATTATTAATGCGAGGTTTGTTTTCTCAATAATATTGAGATTTATCTTCGTATTTTTACTTTTAGGGCGATACCACTCCATTGAGGAAAATAATTCTTGCATCTCTTTCGACTCAAATTGATGACCATGTCGTGCATATATCGAATTACGCATTATTCTCAAAAATGACTTGGGGAAACGGCTTAAATATGGTCGATTGAGTAAGCAGCTTGATCCCGAAAGGACCTCCTCGCAACAAATTGAAGGATAAGAAGATAAACAATAACCAATTTTGTCGGGGGTTAACAACAACACCCATTCCAAGTTGCTGTTTTTATTCAACACCTCCAAAAAATACATTCCGTCTTTACGAATATATCTCACCGTACTACCAAATGCGACATTAAAAGGTGCATCTTCGGCTTGATAACTTGGTTGTAAAGTGTATTCATTCCTTGCTCGATGCTTCAATGTCAACTCTCTTTGATCTCCATTATAATCTTCGCCAAGAAAATACACAATTTTTTTATTTCTGATTTCTTGGCAAGTATATAGACATTCTCCATCAAAAAACTTATCGCCAACTTTTATTGTCTGACCATTTGCACAATAACTTATTATTGTTGCCAAAATTGTAATTATTGCACCTTTTGTGTTCATATTAAACTTCTACTAAATCAGTTTGACATGTATTCGTTTCTATACTTTGTGGGAGGGAAACCATATACGCGCCGAAATGCCCGAGAAAAACTTGTTGCATCTTCAAATCCACATCTATACGCAACCTCTGAGATTATAATATCAGGTCGATTTTTTAATAGATTACATGCTTCTTTAAGGCGAATTTCCATTGTGAATTGTTGGGTAGTTAGACCGGTTATGGCTTTCACTTTGCGGTTTAATTGACCACGTGTTATATACATTTTAGAAGCAACCGTTTCCAATGATATTTTACCCAACGACATTTCTTTAATTATAATAGAAGTGAGTCGTTTTATAAAGAATTGATGTTTGCTATGTTCTTTAGGGTTATTCATTATTTTTCACTAAACCTTTTTGTTAATTTAGACCAATAAGCCTTAATTTTTGATTTGTAAAGGTAGATATAAAGAAAAGAAAAGACCTTGCATAATCGTGCAAGGTCTTGGCATAATCATGCGAAATAATGTTATGCTATTGTTTTGTTGCGATATTGTGATGGAGATTTGTCAAATGTGCGCCGAAACGCTCGTGAAAAACTTGTTGCATCTTCGAATCCACAATTATAAGCAATTTCAGAGATTGACATTTCCAAATTCTCACTTAGCAATAATCGAGCATGCTCAAGACGAATTCGCAATACATATTGTTGTGTAGTGACTCCTGTTATCGCCTTTATGCGACGATTGAGCTGTCCTCGAGTGATACACATTTTTGATGCCAAGGATTCAATTGACAAATTTCCGTCTTGCATATTTTCCTTTACTGTCAACACTAACTCTGAAAGTAATTTTTGATCGGCAATATTTATACCCTCGTTTCTGGGTTCTGATGTAATTGAAGAGTCATTAGTATCTTTTTGGGATTGCAATTCTGTGATAATTGCTTGCAAAGCAACCTCGCGCAATCGCATTCGGCGATTCATCAGCAACGATATACCTCCCACAAAAAGGATCAATAAAACACACCCTAAGATGATAATTTTTTGTGTTGTTGCTTTCTGTCGTTCGTTTTCGTGCTGTAACCAATCAGTTCCAAATTCTGCATTATATCGAGCGAGACATTCAGCTGAGGCTAGATTATAAAGTGAATCTTTTAGTTCATTGAAGCGTTCAAGTTCAATCTTCGCACTATCAGGATTACTACTCCATAGGCTTTCATATAATCCTTTTCGAGAATGCATCTCATTGCCACGATCTCCAATAGCCTTTAATATAGAGGCAGCTATACGATATTGTTCTACTGCTTCAATTTTTCGTTCTTGACACAATAATACCATTCCCATCTTATTTCTAGCTATAGCATGAGATTGTTTATCGCCTATTTGTTCAAAAAATGGGATAGCCTTGCTTAGCAAAATCTCTGCACACGCATAATCATGTAATCCTATTAATACTGATGCTTTTTGTGACAAGCGAACCATTAATTTGTATTCATTACCAAGTTCTTGTTCAATTTTACATGCTTCCTCAATATATTTCAAAGCTTCTTCATCGTTACCTTGTGCATGATATGCTTCAGATGCCATTCCTAACAATACAGCCATGCGTGCTGAATTTTTTGCTTGTTTTGCCAATGCAATACCTTTGAGGATATATTGTTCAGCCTCCTTAGGCTGATTGGCACCTATATATATGCCGGCAAGAGTATTAAGTGAAGAACTCATTATATCGGGGTCGCCCGATTTTTCATCAAGTTTATAACATTGCTTGGCATAATTTGCCGCCTGTTCATAATTGGATTGACGAAAATATATCAACGATATAAGGCTTAAATAGTTTGCTTTATCAATATCATTATTACATAAAGGTAGTGCTTGTAAACCATATTTCAATGCTTGGGGATAGGCTTGATGAGCGTAAAAATATTCACTAGCCCAATACCACACTTGCTGATTTATAGAGTCACGAGGATTACTTGCATCAAACTTAACTATATCATCTACAATTTTAGCATCATAAAATACTTTCATCAACGAATTAGCTAGGTCGATGTGTTTACTGCCATTTGTTGATACATATTTTTCAATTTGGTTCTCAATAGAATCAATGTTGTTTGCTACAGCACTGATTGTATTAGATGCCACCAAAACGATTATTACACTAATATACAGCTTAAATTTCATAATAATAGCAAATTATGAGTTCATACAAATATATGAAAGAATATTATTTTTTCACAAAAATAACAAACATTTAACATATTAACCATGCAAAATCGTGCATTTAATGAAAAATATACCAAAGACGAAGCTGTATGTTAAACTTGTTAGACAACTCCTTCCTGATGGTAATAGAGATATTAGGTATTAGTACCAATGTATTTGCGGTAAATTACCAGATTTCTATATAATCCGGTGTAACAAGAGTATCCTTGATAAGAAGTTCTACGCCTTGCGTTTGATATTTTATTCTTACTAGTCCCTTTTTACTTGAAGGAGCTGCAATTTCGCATCCACTTTCTCTGATAAAATTTCCCGTATCAAAAAGGAGCACCTCGTCATTTTCATCATTCAAAGGAGTATAGGGATTGATTAAATATTTCCAGTTGATATCTTTAAATGTGAAGAGGTGATAAATTCTCCATTGAGACATCCTCCAGACGGGCAAATATCCAACCTTACAAGTTCCATTTCCATCCAAATCACCTTCATTGACTAGTCTTGGGGCAAGCGATGCATAACCAAACAATTCTACCTTTTTCAATGCTGGATTGGTTGAAGCAAGATAGTATTTAACCAACTCGTCATCCATCTCATGAGCAAGATGTTCTTCCTCGTCATACTCCTTATTCAAAGAGCACTTGCAGTTTACCACTCTTTCAACATATAATGTATCAGTGCCCTCTCCAGTAAAATTGCCGATAATGGTATCTTCTTCTTTATGTCCCTTTACCGAATTAACATAGATGGTGTCCTTGGATGAGGTTATGAGAAAACGGCTACCAGTGTTAATACTATTATGTTTATCTTGGGATTCTTGTGTTTCTGTTACAATTTCATTGTCTTCATTTTTAGTTGAGTTACAACCAAATAATGATATGTACCCAAAGAATACCACGATGTAGATTGCTAATGTTTTGTTGCTTGCCATATGTCTATTAAAAAAGAGTATTTAATTGTTTATGTTAGATATCGGTCCTATACATATACTTATTCACAATGTATCTTACCTCTTCATAAGGAAACCCAATTTTTCATATAACCTATATGCTTGTTCTTTCTACTTTGATGCAAAGGTAGTGCTTTATTCTAAAATACAAGCAAATACCTTGAAGTTTTACTCCACCTCAGTTCGAAATCCCCGATTTTCAAAATTCACCAATTATAAGATAAGATAGGTCTCTTTGGGTGAATATTTCGTCCGCCTTAACCTATCATATAATATGCAAAAACAGCACTTTTTCTATATTTTATGATAGGTTGAGTAAAATTCTACTTCTCCTTGAGCTTCTTAATTTCTCTATCAAAATCGCTTTCGAGTAAATCCATTTCTCGCTTGCGGTATATCTCAAACTCTTTTTCGGCTTTGGCTATTGCTTGTTGGTGCGAAACATTGCCTTTGCCAATCAGAACTTTGCGTTTGTGGGCAACAATCTGACCATCAAGAGCCTCAATCCAATCTTTCATTGTCATTGGGTTCATCTCCAATGCTTGGAACTCGGCAAAATCCAAGAAACCCGAAACAAGCAGATTCAAGCGTTGCAATTCAATCTCCGATAGATAGTTCTTTGCAATCTTTACATCATCTCGGGTAACATAATCGCCCTTGAAGTTAGTCATACCCACAAATGGCTTCTCATTATCCACGCGATTATATATAACCTCGGCAGCAGTATTCTCGTGAACTGCATAGTGCAGTTTATTCTGCACCGTTGCGAAGAACATTTTTGTCATTTCACTGCGAGGGTCGTAATCTGTTGCTGTAGCATAAATATCTGTCACCTGTTGGTAGAAGTTGCGTTCGCTGCTACGGATGTCCCTAATGCGTTGCAACAACTCACGAAAATAGCGATTGCCTCCCTGCTTCAAACGCTCGTCATCCATAGCAAAGCCCTTTTGGATATACTCGTGTAGTCGCTGAGTAGCCCAACGACGGAAGCGGGTAGCAACTTGCGATTGCACACGATAACCAAGAGCGATAATCATATCAAGGTTGTAGTGAACAATATTGCGCTGCACTTGGCGATTACCCTCCTGACGAACTGTCAAGAATTCCTTTACAGTTCGATTTACATCCAGTTCACCATCATTTAGAATATTATCTATATGTTGGCTAATATTCTGCTTGGTAGTATCATATATCTCTGCCAATTGATTTTGCGTCAGCCACAAATCCTCATCAGCAAAGCGCACCGATACACGAGTAATCTCGTTATCGTCTTGATAGAGTATTATCTTGTTTTCTTCTTTCATCTTCGTTAAAAACCTATTTGTTATTTTTCAAATGCTCTATCAACTCTAACCCTTTCGCGGTTAATTGATATTTTTGGTTTCTACTATTGGGTTTCTCTGGAATTGTCATCTGAATAATTCCTGCATCTAACAAAGGATAGATATATTTCTTACGGAACTTGGTCCTGTCACTATAACTCATATAAGATAACATTTCAGCAATAGTTCTGACTTCTTCGCAGAATATCAATAATTTATCTACATCTTCAATATCCAAAACTGACTTAGTGCCGACTTGGTGCCGACTTGGTGCCGACTTGGTGCCTTCATGAGCAGTAATAGGCAAAGTAATGCGAATAAAGTTATCTGTGAACTTGAAGCAATCTTCACCATAAGCACGCAATATACGAGGAATACCCGAGCCTAATGACTCTACCAGTTCCACATCGCGGTAGATACGCATTAACTCCTTGTTACGAGGAATAGATATGCCGTTGAAGAACTCCTCTTTTGTGAGAGATTCGGGCAAGCGACCAGCTGAGGTTATTTCAAGTCTATCAGGGAATATTTCAAACTTGGGTGGTACTTCAAATGAGTAGTCGTTATGCACAATGGCATTGATGACTGCCTCGCGCAAAGCGACTTTATTCCACAATGGGGTTTCAATACGCTCCATCGGGGTTATCGTTGCTGCCACCTTGTTCTCAATATCCAGTTTTGATAATACACTCTTGGTAGCTTTGATAAGAGAGCAATAACCATATTCATTGTTCTCCACCAAATCGCAACGATCAAGGCTTGAATACTTTGCCACTTTGATTGAATTGCCATTCTCGTCAGCCAACAGATATGCCACATAGTTGTACTTGCCATCATCTGTAAGCAATTCCAATGTTCGCTTGAAGTTATCATTGAGTCTCTTGCCTCGCTCATCATAATAGATACGCAACTGTTCAAAACTCAAATCTTGACGGTTAGATACGATGCGTCCAATAGAGTTACGGGTACGCATAGCAAACAGACGATCAATCTGCTCTTGTGGCATCGGCTCGGCAGATGTTCCCACACGCATATACGCACCTCGCGGAGTCATTCCATACTTCGTTTTGAAATATGGTTTCTCTATTCCGCTCGCTACCGTAACCTTGATAATGCTGCGTCCATTCTTTTGCTCCGCGGCAATATCAAACAGCCCCATAGCAGAAGGAGAAATATTGTGCTTTATGCGGTCTTTCAACCTCAGCATACAATCATCCACATCGTTCACACCCACAGTTGAACCATCTTTATCAATACCGATATAGATGTATCCGCCCTCCTTGTAATTAAGGAACGCCACAACCTCCTTCTCAATATCAAGTTCCGAGGTCAATTCTCTTTTATATTCTATGCGGTTGGTTTCTGACATAATTTTATACTATAAACTCATTCAACTCATCTTTTAGTTGTTTCCAATTGGGAAAATATCGATTTAATAATGCTGTATATTCTTCATTATGAAGGCGTACTTTTATATGTAATAGTTCGTGAACAACAATATATTCGATGCAGTGTAGTGGCTTCTTTATTAATTCCAGATTGAAAATAATATTGCGAGTGCGATGGTTGCAGCTCCCCCATAACGTTTTCATCTGCTTGACCTCCCATTTATTTGCTTTGACATCCAAAATATCCTCCCATTTAGCAATCATTGGTGGAAGTAATGTCTTAAACTCTGCACGATACCATTCGCGAAGTATCTCTGCCTTGCGCTCTTCTGTAGCACCATTGCGAACATACAG
>JAZSDX010000047.1:0-11227 GCA_045531405.1 Muribaculaceae bacterium
TTCCTGTGTGCTCTACTTCTTGTACTACTGCCAACTTAAAAGGCATTGAATAATCTCGTTGTGTTCGCTTAACATACTTGTGTTTAGTCTCTTCCATTTTTTGTTACTTTTTACTGTAACGCTATGTCAGGACTAGACATACTAAAAAAATGTAATGGGGATGTGTGGTCACACATCCCCATTACTTATATAATGAGTATCTAATTTATTTAAAATTAAATGCCGAGGTCTTTTTTGATAAGAGTAATTTTTGCGTTTGCATCAGCAATGGCTTTGTCATATTCATTGCTATTAGCCATTTGACCTTTGACTTCAACATAGAATTTAATCTTAGGCTCAGTACCTGAAGGACGTACCGAAATTTTTGTACCATTTTCGGTAAAGAATTGAAGCACATTTGAAGTCGTTGGCATATCCATTTTTTCAATTTTGCCGGCTTTTACATCAGTAAGGTTGAGAGAGTCGTAATCTTTGATGATTACAACGTCGCTACCACCAAGAGATTTTGGAGGATTAGAACGGAAGTTTTTCATCATGGCAACGATTTCTTCTGCACCACTTTTACCTTGACGTACAACTGAGATTCCTTCTTCGCGAGAGAATCCATATTTAATGTAGATGTCTTGAAGCATTTGGAGGAAGTCCATGCCTTTGTCTTTAGCCCAAGCTGCAGCTTCAGCCATAAGTGAAACAGCCGAAACGGCATCTTTGTCGCGAGCGAAATCTTCGGCAAGGAAGCCATAGCTTTCTTCGGCACCACCAAGATAACGGCAAGTTCCTTCGTTTTCACGAATTACCGATGCAATCCATTTGAAGCCGGTGTAGCAATCATACATTTTGATATTGTTGGCATCGGCAATAGATTTGATAGTCTCGGTGGTAACGATTGTTTTTACAATATATTCTTTACCGGTGAGGCGACCAAGCTCGGCATTGCGAGTCATCAAATAGTAAAGAAGAATCATTGCGATTTGGTTACCATTGATGAGTACATATTCACCTTTGTTGTCGCGAATTACGCAACCAACGCGATCGGCATCGGGGTCTGAAGCCATAACCAAATCAGCGCCAACTTCTTTAGCTTTGGCGATAGCCATAGCCATAGCTGATGGGTTTTCGGGGTTTGGAGATTCTACGGTTGGGAAATCTCCACTTGGTACATCTTGTTCGGGAACGTGAATGATGTTGGTGAAACCATAATTTTTCAATGAGGCAGGAATCAATTCAACACCTGTTCCGTGAATAGGGGTATATACGATTTTTAGGTCGCTATTGTTTTTGATAGCTTCAGGACTTAATGAAAGTTCTTTGATTGCTGCAAGGAATGCATCGTCAACTTCCTTGCCGATAATTTCAATTAATTCGGGATTGCCTTCAAATTTAATGCTTTCGGCTCCTTTGATTTTATTTACGTTGTTGATGATGTTTACATCGTGAGGAGCAATGATTTGAGCACCGTCAGCCCAATATGCTTTATAGCCGTTATATTCTTTGGGGTTGTGTGATGCAGTGATGTTTACACCACTTTGGCAACCAAGATGACGGATAGCAAATGATAGTTCGGGAGTAGGACGGAAACTATCGAAAAGGTATGCTTTGATGCCGTTGGCAGAAAGAACGTTGGCAACAACTTCGGCAAATTTGCGAGAGTTGTTACGCACATCGTGAGCCACAGCTACTTTGATTTGTTCAAGGTCGGCAAACGCTTCTTTAAGATAATTAGCGAGGCCTTGTGTTGCTGCACCAACGGTGTATATGTTCATGCGATTGCAACCGGCTCCCATAATGCCACGTAAACCACCTGTGCCAAATTCGAGGTCACGATAGAAACATTCGATAAGTTCGGTTTTGTCTTCAGCGTCAAGCATACGTTTTACTTCAGCACGAGTTTCAGCATCGTATGCATCTCCGAGCCAAGTTTGAGCTTTCTCGGTTACTGATTTCAATAATTCTTCATTTTCCATAATTACGTTATTTTATTTTGTTGTTAATTATCAAATTAGGATATATTATTTCATCAATATACAAAGATAATTGATTAGATTGTGAATTACAAATTATATTTTATTTACCAATAAAATTTGTTTGTAATTTGTTGCTCATTGCCACAATTATCGGTTGCTTTGATTGTAATAATATGACTCTTATCTTGTTTTATTGCTTTAGGGTCAAGGTGATAGGAGATCAACGCATTTTTACTGTCTAACTCAAACATCACCCATTTGCCATCAATTTCTCCACGATAGTTTTTTATTCCACTGAGGTTATCTGAAATGTAATAGGATATGATTCCTGTTGATGTCCATTTATTTTCATTCCTTGGGAATATTTTGGGCGCAGATTCGTCGGTAGTGATAGCATAGTCGCCAAAACGATTCACATAGGCAATAATCTTGCCGTTTTTATAAAGCGATTTGTATGCCGATTTATTGTTGCCATTAATTCTTACTATGCAGTATTGCTTTTTATTGATAATGTTGTCGTTGTTGAGGTCGATGGCAATGCGATAAGATCGGTCAATTGGTATTTCATTGTTGCCTATTGTGTATATAGGAGAATGATATTTAGTGTTGTTATTACTTGAAACATCTACATTAATATCTTCATAAAGGCAACCTTTGAAAAATCGAATATTTATCCCTTTGTGGTTGATTGTGTCATTATTGCTGAAGTATGATATTAATTTCCCTTTGGGTAGAGGCTGTTTGATTGCAGATTTAGCACCATGTATTGTAAACAAAACGGAATTTTTATTATCATATTCATCACTCATTATAAATTCACAGTTATAGTCTCGTTCTGAATCAATATTTATTGCACCATCGGTGAGAGCCGATTCTATCATACAACCTAATGGACGAGATTGAGGGATGCGTGTGTGCATATGCCATTGGCTATTGTCAATGAGATCCTTGTAGTTGACCAATGTATTTATTGCACGAGTGGCATTAAATTGAAAACGGTCAATGGTGCGTTTATATACTTCTTGCCCATCAACTTTGAGCGTGAGATATTTAACTCCATATGCATTGTGAGTGTTTGTCATGTAGTCATTGGCATTTATTGCAGGATAAACCAATCCCCAAGCGTTAAATTCTAACTTTTCAGAGTTGTTAATGTTAAGGTATGTGGCATTTGTGCTCCCATTTACTAATCCTGCTTTTTTGTCGGGATATAGAATGAGTTTGTGTGCCTTAGGGGGAACACTATCGGTTATCATTGATTTGAAATATGGGAGAGGGTCAATAGCATCACCCGTGGCAGTGTGACGAACTTCCATATGAAGATGTGGTCCAAAAGAATGGCCCGAATTGCCACTCAATGCAATAATTTCGCCTTTTGAAACAGAAATGCTGTCGGCCGGGAATTTAATATTAATAGCAAATGTTTCGCGACGATATTGTTCAGCTCGCACGATTGAGTCAATTTTTGGTGCATACTGATGGATATGTGCGTATACTGTTGTCAAGCCTATTGAAGGGTGAGTGACATATATGGCTCTGCCATATCCTCCTCCCGAAACACTAATTTGAGATACATATCCATCTTCGGCACAATGTATTGGTTTCTTTATTTCACCTTGTGTTTTGAAGTCGATTCCAGAGTGGAAGTGATTGGCTCGCAATTCTCCAAAATTGCCACTTAGTATTAAGGGGAAATCAAAGGGGCGATGAAGTAAAGCCGTGGGTTCCGGAGCTCTTTCGCTAAGAACATTGTCGTCATATGTTGAAATTGAAGAACCATTTGGTTGCTCGGTAGATTGACAACTGCATAGATATAGAGACGCCAATGAAAAAGTGATTATGTTAATATATTTCATGAGTGTTATTTATTATTGGCTTTTGATGATAGTATGCCCAGGAATATTGTAGTAGAGGCGGTGCCGTCCATTGTAGGTTCATTGGTAGAATAGTCGCTATAGTCATCATGATAAACAACTATATTGTTTTGAAATGGAGCATATTTGTCCTCGTTGCGAAGGTGCACTCCTTTTAGCGATTTGAATATGTTGTAATAAACCGGTCCGTCAACAAGACCTCCGGTGACTTGAATTTGATTTAGATTGGTTAATGCTGAGTGTGGGTCGCGAGGATAATCACCATCGGAGGGTAGCCCTACAATCATGCATTTACCCCAAGGGTTGACACCAAATAACCAGTCGCGCATTGCAGTCTCCATTTCAAGGAATTGGTTGTCGTTACTGAATTGTCGGTAAGCCATGGCTTGTGTTAAAATGGCAACTGTTAGATTGTTAGAACACCATATAAATGGAATGCCATTAATGAACGCATTGTCTTTGCCTCGTTCATATACACGTTGTAGCCCACTCCTTACGTTGCGGGTAAATTCGTTTTCGATTTTATCGTTATTACATTGACTTAAAAGTATGTGTCCTAAATTATAGAATGGATACCATTGGTAATGATGAGCAGAGTCGGCACCCATCCATGGTGTTACCGGCTCTTGGCGACCATAGTCAACTGCATCAAGAAGAAATTTTGAGTTGCGAGTAGTTGAGTATTGCAATATTGCGGCAAGTTCCATATCATCGACCCAATTATCTTCTTCATAATAATAGGGAGATGTGCATGGTGCTGTTTGACAAGCTCCTGGATTAGCTTTAGCCATGTCGTAAGCTATTGAACTTCTCTGCTTTAGCTCGTTTGCAAATGTGGGGTCGATTTTGTTGAAAGCAACAGCTCCAAGGCTAAATGAAGAACTGAATTTTCCTACCGATGATGCTAAACCTTTACTGTCATTATAGTTCCCCATTAAACCGTAAGGATAACCGGCACAAGGATAAACAGGGCGGTGTTTACCTTCACCCCAGCCATAATCAACTTTGTCGTCGGCAGGTAGTACAGCCATGCGATGGTCTCGGTCATCAGCTATTTGATTCAGAAATAGAGTGTCACTTGGATTCATTTTTATCATCCACTCAAGTCCCCAGCGTGCCTCGTCAAGAATATCGGCAATACCATTACTACCTGCATTTCCATTTGCCTCAAATTTGTCTTCCCACACGGTAGGGTTAGTTAGATAAGCTACGAGCATTTGTGTCGTAGCGTTTGCACTTGTTGTGAGATATTGTAGATAGTCGGAGGCATCGTGCCAACCTCCGGTAACGTCAATATATGTGCCATCTTTATCTCCACTCAACACGAGGATGCCATCATGACGATGGCAAGAGTCTTTGAGCGAAGGGTTATAACCACATCGTTGTTGTCGCATATAATAAAGAGGAATCTCTTGAGCTCCGGCATACACATTGTTACCTATTTTTATTTTGGGAGATCTGTTGCCTCGTGCTATTAATTCATATTCTCCAGGAGTGGTTATGGATGAAAAATATATGCGAGCACTCATTTCCATGGGTTCCCACGCTTGTGTTATCTTTAACGAATCAATTGTATATACTTCCCCGGATGAAAGGTCCTTGATTTGAAAATCGTTGGCAGATATATTTTCAAGCGTTTTAGGCATCAAGGCAACTGCTACTTTAATGTCGTTTTCAAGATAACCCATTTGATTTACTCGAAGATATATTGTTGAGGCAAACGAGTTTATACTAAAAAATAACACAATTGAAAATGATAAAAAATGTAATTTTCTCATATCTATAATTGGGTCAATATCAATAGGTTTATTAATTCACAAAGTTAATCAATATATATTTAATCTCTTGTTAAATGAATCTAAAAAGCCAATGTCGATTAAACTATTGTGGCATTTTTCTATCATAATAAGCAGAAACCGGTTTTTAGTATTAACTAACTTCAAAAATAAGGAAATTATGAAACGTAAAATATTAAGTATCGCATTTATTGCAATATCAACTATATTGTTTACTTCAGTAGCTCAAAATGAAAATAAGACATATCAAGAAAAATGCAAGAAAGAATGTTGCAAAGAGCATAAAATGAAAGAAGGGCATAAAGGTCATAAGCCTTGTTTCAATCCTTTTGAAGGAATCACATTGACCAATCAACAAAAAGAGCAATTAAAAGCATTGGCAATGGATCGAAATAAATGTCCAAAATGTAAGGGAAAAGCGCCAAAAGATAGACAAAAAGGTCCCAGAGAGATGCGCAAACAACAACTTGATAGTATTAAGAAGATATTAACTCATGAACAATATGTACAATATCTTGAAAATATAGCAATGCACAAGCCTAAAAAGCAAATGAAGCATATGCATCGCAATACTCATGATATGAAATGTGCAAAAAAAGATAGTTGCAGGTAGTTATAGATCGTTTAATCTTTATAATGTGAAAATATTGTAAAAAACAAGAATGGTATAGTTTTTTTCAAAACCATTATATATATTTGCAGTTGTAAATACATTAAAATAATTAATCATGAAGAAAGTAATATTGAGTTTAGCTGTAGCATTTATTGCATCGATATCATTAACAGCAGTGGCACAATGTCCAAAAGCTGGGAAATGTGAAAAAATAGAGCAATGTGAAGCAAAGAAAGAATGTAAAAAGGAATGCAAGAAAGCGTGCAAAAAAGAAAATGGCAAGAAATGCACAAAGAAATGCGATAAAAAATGTGAAGCAAAGAAAGATTGCGCAAAGAAATGCAACAAGAAAAAAGCGTGTAAATAATTTATTCTACAATAAATGCAAAAGAGATTACTCACAATGGGTAATCTCTTTTGTTGTATATTATCAAGGAGAATTGTTGGGGTATATAAATACAAAGGGTCACTCATGTGACCCTTTGTTGAAAGATTATTTGTAATTTGTTATACCCAACGAGAGTATGCGAAATCTTGACGGTGTGGAAGTTCGGCATTCTTAGGATAGATGCGATAAGCATAACGGAATACGCCGGCATCGGTGAGAGTGCTCTTAAGTTCGTAAGTAAGAACGTTGCCTTCCTCTTTAACTACTTCAAAGTCAATTTTAGCATAAAGTTTTTCTTCACCGTTTTCAGTTTTATAGATTACGTTTTCAATAGCAAGGTCTTTACCCAAACCATTGGTGTCAACGATAATCTTCACGCTATATTGTTGGCCGGTAACGGTGTTGTTGCCGCAATCTTCAGTAACAACATCAAATACTTTGATGCCGTCCCAAGCAGCAGCAACTTTTTCTTTCCAAGCAACGATGTCTTTAGCAAGAGTATAGTTGTTTTCGGCAAGACGAGTAGTGCGAGCTGCTTCTTTGTTGTAGAAACGATCGATATAGTCATCAATCATACGTTTCATTGTGAAGTTAGGAGCGATGTCGCCAATTGAGCCTTTGATATATTGAATCCACTCAGGAGAGTATCCTTTTGAGTTTTTAGCGAAATACAATGGAATGATTTCGTTTTCAAGCATTGAGTAGATTGTTGCAGCATCAAGTTTATCTTGTTGTGCTTGATCAGTATAAGTGCGCTTGTCGGTCAATGCCCAACCTGCTTTTTCGTTAAAACGATAACCTTCATACCACCAGCCATCAAGTACTGAGAAGTTAAGTACACCGTTCATTTCAGCCTTTTCGCCTGAAGTTCCAGATGCTTCAAGAGGACGAGTAGGAGTATTTAACCAGATGTCAACACCGGTAACAAGACGTTTTGCTACAATCATGTTGTAGTCTTCAAGGAAGATAATCTTGCCAAGGAATTGAGGCATGCGAGAAATTTCCATGATGCGTTTGATGAGGCCTTGACCTGCACCATCGGCTGGGTGAGCTTTTCCTGAGAATACGAATTGTACAGGGAATTGTTCGTTGTTTACAATCTTAGCAAGGCGGTCAAGGTCGGTAAACAATAGGTGCGCACGTTTATATGTTGCAAAACGACGAGCGAAACCAATGATAAGTGCATTAGGATTGATTTTTTCAACGATGCTCATTACTGCTTGAGGATCACCTTGGTTTGCTAACCATTTTTCTTTGAAATCACGTTTAACGAAGTTGATAAACTTGTTTTTCAAAGTCATGCGCATATTCCAAATTTCTTCATCTTTAACTTTGAAGATTCCTTTCCATGCTTCAGGATTGCTTTGGTCTTCAAATACTTGAGCGCCAAGTTTTTCAGTGTAGAATTCTTTCCATTCCGAAGCAGCCCAAGTTGGCATGTGGACACCATTGGTAACATAACCAACGTGTGATTCTTCCCAGCTATAGCCTTTCCAAATGCCTGCAAACATTTTCTTAGATACTTCGCCGTGCAACCAGCTCACACCATTTGCTTCTTGGCAAGTGTTGAGAGCGAAAACGCTCATAGAGAAACGTTCGTTGGTATTTGGATTTTCGCGCCCCATGTTGATGAGGTCATTCCAGCTGATACCAAGTTTTGCAGGATATTCACCCATATATTTGCCAAATAGACCTTCGTCAAAGTAGTCGTGTCCTGCAGGTACTGGAGTGTGAACAGTATATAGAGATGAAGCACGAACCATTTCAAGTGCTACGTTGAAATCAAGATGTTCTTCTTGAACATAGTCAACAAGGCGTTGTAGGTTCAAAAGAGCTGCGTGACCTTCGTTGCAGTGGTAAAGTTGTGTTTTGATGCCAAGTTTTTTCAACATCAATACACCACCGATGCCGAGAAGATATTCTTGTTTGATGCGGTTTTCCCAGTCTCCACCATAAAGTTGGTGTGTGATAGGACGATCATATTCGCTATTCATATCAAAGTCTGTGTCGAGTAGGTACAATTTCATACGACCTACGTTGACACGCCAAATGTGAGAATAAATTATACGACCTGGATAAGGAACTTCAAGGATAACAGGCTTGCCGTTTTTGTCACAAACTTGTTCGATAGGAAGTTGATTGAAGTTTTGTGGTTCATAATTTGCAATTTGTTGACCATCAACCGAGAGGCTTTGTGTGAAATAGCCATGACGATAAAGGAAGCCAACGGCAGTCATGTCGATGCAACTGTCTGATGCTTCTTTTATATAGTCTCCCGCAAGAACACCAAGACCACCTGAATAAATTTTCAAGCAGTTGCAAAGACCATATTCCATTGAGAAATAAGAAATAGAAGGAACATCTTTGCGCATTGGTTTCTTCATATACTCTTTGAAATCGGCATATACTTTCTTGATTGTTGCCATCATTTCAGAGTCGTTGATAATCTCTTGAATGCGTTCAGAACTTAATTGTTGTAATAACATAACAGGATTTTCTCCTGTTGCACGCCATAAATCACGATTTAATGAACGGAAAAGCGATTTTGCTTCGCTATTCCATACCCACCAAAGGTTTTTTGACAATTCTTCCAAAGGCTTAAGCTCAGAAGGAAGATCAGATTTAACAGTAATGTCACGCCATGAGGGTACATTAGTGTTGCTTACTGGAAGTTTCATAAAAATATAAATTTGTTAAGTTATTTAATTTCTATAATAATATCAATTTTTATTGAGAGCAATCTCAAATGCTTTAAGATAATATTCGATGAAATTATCCCAAGCTGCAGCTGAGGCTGTTTTCATTGCTGATTTGCTGATTGATGCCGATGCTGTAGCTCCACAGTCAACCAAATATTTCAATGATTGTGCAATATTTTCAGATACTTCATTGTAATTGAAGTCTCCACGAGAAATAACATTAACACCACAATCATCAAAGTCGTTTTTGAATGAAGAAAGAATCCATTGCCCAAATCCCGAAAGGGTAGTGGTAATGGTGGGAACACCAAACGCTACACTTTCAAGTGGAGTATATCCCCATGGCTCATAATATGAGGGGAATACTGTAGCGTCCATACCTATTAATAAATCATAATAGCTTAGGTTGAATATGCCATCGGTGCCATTTAGATAGCAAGGAACATATATTACAGTAACACGACTGTTTTTGTCATTTGCGAATCCGATGCCATGAATGCGATTAATTATAGGATCTTCATTTGGATTGTTTAGCCAATGAGTAATAACAGGGTCTTCAATACGTTTTTTGCGTTTGAATGAAAGTGCTTTTTGTAAGTCGGCACGGGGCTCTTTTGCCCAAGCGGGAACCATTACATATGCTAATATGTCACGTTCGGGGTCTATGTCGCCCAATCGTGCTACTGAGTCAAGGAATAAGTCGATGCCTTTGTTGCGATATTCGCAACGCCCCGATGTTGCAACAATAAATGTCTCATCGCTCATTTGATAACCTACAAGAGATGACGCAACATTGAGCAAGTTTTTGCGAGCTTCTTCTCGAGCAGATGCAAATTTAGCCTTTGATGGGACGAAATTTTGTTCAAATCCGTTAGGAGTAACAACATGAGGACGAATGTCAAGCAATTGCTCACATTCAATTGCAGTTATTTCGCTTACAGTAGTAAAGCAATCGGCATTATGAGCCGCTGCCTTTTCAAGCGAATGCTTTGATTGCATGTTTAATTCCCCGGCCATTTGGTCGCCATTATAGCCGTTTAGATAGTCGTATAATGGTTTATTGTTACCACATATACTACGACCGATACTTGTTGCATGGGTTGTGAATATTGTTTTTACCATAGGTAAAACGCTCTTCACATATAATAGCCCCATTCCTGTGGTCCATTCGTCAAAGTGGGCAATGATATTTTTACCTTCAGTGCCTTCAAATTTACATATACTTTCAATGACTAATCCGGCTGCATGAGAGAATGCGCAAGCTTCATCATAATCGCCATAGGCGTGAAGTGAATCTACGCCATATTTATTCCACATGTCGCCATAAAAGGCATCTTTTACAGCATACATAGAATCAAAACTCACTAATACCACAATTGGCTTTCCGGGAATATCCCATCGTCCAACTCTAACATTTATTCCATCGGGGAGTTGAGCCTTAGATTTCCATTGTTTCAACAATGTTTTTGACTCAATAAAATAAGGGGAAGGATTCTCTTCACTCCATACGTCGGGACCAACAAAAATTGTTTTGTCTTTATATAACTTTTGTAATGTTTTTGCTTTAGTGGATAGAACAGTATATATTCCACCAATTTTATTACAAACCTCCCAACTTGTTTCAAACAGCAGGTCAATCTTTACCGTTGTTTCTTCCATAATTGTAGATTTTCAAAATTTGAAAGTGCAAAGATAGTAAAAAAAATTAATACCACCAATCTCACTCATAAATATAACGAAATTAACCAATTAATGTAGAGTCAACAAGCAAGTGCAAAATTATTTTAATAATTTGAAGAATTCAATTTTTGGAGAAGAAAAATTTAGTTTTTCTCGAGGTCTTCGATTGATTTTAGCTTGAACAGCATCAAACTGACTCTGCTCAATTAGTCT
>JAZSDX010000069.1:0-16560 GCA_045531405.1 Muribaculaceae bacterium
TATACTTTAGATTTTGAAAATAATAAAGTAAGTACTACTACTTTAGATGCTACTAAATCTGTTTCAAATATAATATATGGAAAAGAAAATTATTATTTTGTAAGTAACGGAATAATAAATTCAATTTCATTAGAAGGAGAAAAAAATATACATTCTACATTGCCATCTGAATTAGTATCTCAAACAATTTCTATATGGAATAATCCTAATGAAGTATGGGTAGGTGATAACAAAGGTCTTGCAAATTATGATATATCTGGAGAATCAATAACTGTATTATGTGATAAATTTAAACCTCAAGCATTAAGTGTAGATTATCCAGTTTTTATTACTACCGATAATAATGGTAAAATGTATATATCAAATATGAGTGAATCAGTATATTATAGTTTTTCCTATAAAAGAAAAGCATATATAAGTACTATAGAAAATTTGACATTAAATGATATTACTCCGACAGAAATAATAGCTTCACATAAATCAAATCCAAATAAAGAGGAATTATACGATATATATCAACTCACTGTTGATCCCGAAGATAATGAAATTTTTTATTTGGGAACATATTGGGAAGGATTATATAAAGTAAAAGATGGAAAAACTATAGCAAGATATAATCCTGAAAATAGTACTTTAACAGAATCATGGGGATGTCGTGTTAATGCAATAGCATTTGATAAGGAAAATAATTTGTGGTGTACAAATGAAATAATAAAAGAAGGCTCTCCAAGTTTACACATCTTGCCTGCTGCAGCTCGAAAAAAAGAAACCACAACTATTCAAGATTGGATACCTATTAAACTTGGTAATTTCAAAGCTGAGAAAGATGTAAAAATTTTAATATGTAAAAAATCAAATATGATTTTTTTATGTGATGGAAAATGGAATGGTTATATTGTAGCTTACGATACAAAAGGAACTTATACCGATATTAGTGATGATACTTTTATGTTGTGGGATAGTTTTATAGATCAAGATGGAAAATCTTATGATCCTGTATATGTATGTGCCTTGGAAGAAGATAAGGATGGACGTGTGTGGGTAGGTACAACTGATGGTATTATTGAAATTCCTAATCCCGAAAATGCAACAAATAAAAATATGACCATAAATCGTTTGAAAGTTCCTCGTAATGATGGTACAAATTATGCAGATTATCTACTTGATGCAATCCATGTAACAAGTATTTCGGTTGATAATTCAAATCGCAAATGGATAGGAACAATGACAGATGGGGTATATCTTGTAAACGAAACGGGTACTCAAATATTAGAGCATTTTACCGAAGAAAATAGTTATTTTCCAGGTGGAACTACATATAGAGTATATGCTCACCCTTTGAACAATAAAGTATATATGGGTACTCAATATGGATTAGTGGAATATAGTAGTGATTCTTCTCCTGCAATGGAAGATTATTCACAAATATATGCCTATCCTAATCCGGTGAAACCTGATTATACAGGATTAATAACAATAACAGGTTTAATGGAAAATTCGCTTATAAAAATAGCTGATTCGGTAGGAAATGTTTTCTATACAACTCGTTCAGAGGGTGGAATGGCAACATGGAATGGTTGTAATGCTAATGGAGAACGTGTTAAATCGGGTGTTTATTTTGTGTATGTATCACAAAATGAAAATGAAAAATCATCGGGTGTTGTAACTAAAATTATGATAATTAATTGATAAATATATATTGTTATGATAAAAAGAATATTATTAATCTTAATTGCTTTAATACCATATTTTGCATTTGCTCAAAAAGATGTAGGTGATTGGAAAAATTATTCGCGTTATACCAAAGTTATGCAAATGGAACAAACTCCCGATAAGGTTTATTTCGTTTCGGGTAATAGTCTTTATTCTTATGATAAGAATACTCAAGAAAATTATATATATTCATCACTTAATAAATTGACTGAAAATAATATAAATAAGATTTATTATAATAAAAATGGTAAATATCTTATTATAACTTATTCTACGGGCAATATTGATCTTTTATATGATAATGGGGAAGTGATTAATGTGCCAGTTCTTAAAGATGCAGTTTTGAACTATTCTCCCGATATTATAGATGTTGCTTTTAATAGTAACTATATTTATTTAGCTACTAAATTTGGTGTTGTTGTTTATGATGAAAGTAAGCATCAAGTAAAAATATCAGGTGTTTATAATAAAGAAATATCATTTATTACATGTGTAGGTGATTATGTGGTGATAGATCAAAATCATGCATTATATTATATACATAAAGATGGTAGATTTGATTCATTTGATAATTTTACAAATATAGCATCAGGAAACTATTTTAATGATTTGCAAGGCATCAGCGAAAATAAAATGCTTGTTTATGCATCAAATAAAAATATAAATCTGTATACTATTGATTTTGAGTCAAATAAAATAAATGCAGTTTCATTAGATGCCACACAATCAGTGACTCAACTTATTAAAGGAAAGGATAATTATTATTTTGTTTCATCAGATAGTATCATTTATTCGGTTTCTGCTGATGGTAATAAAAATACTCATTCCAAACTCCCTGGCACTCTAAAATCTCAAACTTTATCTATATGGGATAAACCTAATGATATTTGGGCAGGAGATAACAAAGGTATTGCTAATTATAATATAGAATCGGGCAATGCCGATGTATTGAAAGATAAATCAAAACCCACTTCATTTACTGTTGACTATCCTTTCTATATCACAAGCAATGCCAATGGTAAAGTATTTGTATCTAATCATGGAGAATCGAAATATATTAGTGGTTTTGTAGGAAATACATGGTGGTACTCATATGTCAATGCCATTAATGGAGATAAAATTGAAGACGTAACGCCATCGGGCTTGGAATCGGTAAATGGTGCAAGTCCTAATTATCAACGCAAAGATGGAAAACCTTATAGTTCTTATAATATAGTGTTTGACCCCGAAGATCCTGAAACTTATTATTTATCAACTTATTTTGATGGTATATATAAAATTAAAGATGGAAAGCAGGTTGCACACTATCACGAAAAAAACAGTTCGTTGGTAGCTATTTATGGCTGTCGTGCATTTAGTATAGCATTTGACAAGGATAATAACCTATGGTGTGCCAATGAAGTTGGAAAAGCAGGAGATCCATGTTTGCATATATTGCCGGCCGAAGCTCGCAAAAAAGAAACTACTACCGAAGAAGATTGGATTCCTATCGGTCTAGGTGAATTTAAAAGTGAACGTGATATTCAATTATTGATATGTAAAAAATCAAATATGATTTTTATAAGTGATGGTAAGTGGAGTGGTTATGTAGTGGCTTATGATACAAAAGGAACATATGCCGATACATCTGATGATGAATATTATTTGTGGGATTATTTTGTTGACCAAGACGGAAATATTTTCGACCCATATCAGTTTTCTGCTTTAGCTGAAGATGAAAATGGACATGTGTGGGTAGGTACTACTAACGGCGTGTTTGAAATAACCAATCCATCAAAAGCTACCGATCCATCTTTGATAGTGAATAGATTAAAAGTGAAAAATGAATCAGGAGCATATACAGGTTATCTTCTTGATGCACTCACTACACTAAGTATTAGTGTAGATGAAAATAACAATAAATGGCTTGCTACAACGAGCAATGGTGTTTATCATGTAGATGAGAAAGGTGAGAAAATATATAGTCACTTTACAGCAGAAAATAGTATGCTTCCAAGTAATTTTGCATATAGTGTGCATGTTAACCCGATGACTAAATCGGTGTTTATGGGCACTCAAAATGGATTAGTTGAATATAATCCTTATTCTTCGCCTTCACAAGAAAATTATTCAAGTGTATATGTATATCCCAATCCGGTGACCCCCGATTATACAGGGTGGATTACTATAAATGGATTAATGTCTAATTCAAATCTAAAAATAGTAGATGCCGATGGTAATATTTGTTACACATGTGTATCTAAAGGAGGAAAGGTTACATGGGATGGCTGTGACATGAATGGTAATCGTGTCAAAGTAGGAGTTTATTTGGTTTATGCATCTCAAGGAGATGTTAATCAAGAAACATCCCCAGTGACTAAAATAATGGTTATCAACTAAAATAAAACAAAATATAAAAACAAAGGAGATTCCTCAGTTTATTGAGTGAATCTCCTTTGAATGATATAAACATGAAAGTGGATTTAAAATATAAAGGAGAAGAAGATAAATGTTATGGTCTTACCGGAGTTGCAATGAGTGCAGTAATATGGGATGTAGAAAATCTCATATCGGTAATATCTCTTGATTCTGATGTTTTTAATTCTATTTATTTTACTCCTCAGTTAAATTTTGATGGAAATACCGATATATCTCTAAGAAATATATGGAATCATAACGTAGAGATGTTTAGATTGTCTATGGGTATGATTTTGTCAAATATTTTATGTAGGACATATGTGCTTGAACATAAGTTTATAAATCATAAAACCAAGCAGTATATTTTTGATTTTTTTGTTGAAGAAGGCAAAAAATCTTGCGATCTTGAGAAAGATGAAGTAGAGGCATTGTTTAATAAAAATTATGATTATTTGCAACGCATATTTTCTCACCCCGAAGTGCAGAATATAGCTAATGATTTTGCGCAAAGACTTACAAATAGTCGCTCAATGACGCAAACTGAAATAGTTGAAGCATTGCAAGCATTAAATATGTTATAATTATTGAAGCATATATAGGTTATGAAAAAAAAATTATTGATAGTTGGTGCTGGAGGTTTTATAGGAAGATTTATTGCTGATGAGGGATTGCGTCGTGGCTTTGATACTTATGTTGCAGTGCGAGAATCAACCTCTCGAAGTTATCTTACCGATGAACGCCTTCGTTTTGTTGTGCTTGATTATGACGATGAAGAAAAGATGACTCAAGTGCTTAAAGAAGCATTACCCAATGGAGAAAAATGGGATTTTATTATATATAATCTTGGAGCTACAAAATGTGCCAATTATTTTGATTTTAATCGTATAAATTATAATTATCTACGTTCATTTGTAGAAATTTTACGCGACATAGATAAAATACCTCATAGATTTTTGTTTATGAGTAGTCTTAGCGCATTGGGAATGGGTGATGAAAAAAATTACACCCCTATTTCATCAACATCAATTCCAAATCCCAACACTCGCTATGGTTTATCTAAAATAAAAGCCGAAACATATCTTGAAACACTTCCCGATTTTCCATATATCATCTTCCGACCTACCGGAGTATATGGTCCTCACGAAAAAGATTATCTGATGATGATAAAGAGCATTGATTCACACTTTGATTTTGGTGTGGGTTATCGCAAACAATTGCTTACGTTTATCTATGTGGAAGATTTGGTTAATGCTATGTTTGATGCTTATGAAGCAGGAGTTATAAAAAAGAAATATATCATATCAGAAGATGCTTGTTACACGCAAAAACAATTTCGTGAAATAGTATCGCGCGAATTGGGAAACAAATGGGTAATTCCATTGAAATTGCCAATGTGGATTGTTTATATTGCTTCGGTTGTAGCCGAAAAATGGGCAGTAGCTCAATTAAAAACAAGTACCCTCAATCGCGATAAATTTAAAATTATGAGGCAACGCAATTGGTCGTGCGATGTGAGTGAAGCAAAACGTGATTTTAATTTCAACCCTCAGTTTTCGCTTGAAAGAGGTATTAAAGCAACAGTAGCAGCATATCTTGAAGATAAACAAAAGGTAAAAGAAGCTAAGAAAAAGAAATGAGAGCAAGTGATAATAAAAAGAAAATACCATTATGGGCAAAAGTGCTGATAATCATTTCGGCATTGCCTGTTTTTATGTTGCCGATAATTATAAGAAACGTCAGTACTATACGATATGAGGAAATTAGAATGTTTATAATGTTTTATCCTCTTTACGTGATAGCTTCCACTGTTTTGACATGGATTAATTATCGTCAACGTCCAGAATTGTCTATAATTTTAATTATACTTATGTGGCTCTCACATATAGCAATGTGGAATTTATAGTTAAATTCATTAAGAATTAGATGTGTAATTATTAAAAAATACTAATATAATGAATTATATGGTTGAAAAGTATGTTTTATAACATAAAAAGTTATACCTTTGCATCGTGTTTTTCATGGTATTAGATTTAAGGTTAAGAAGATTGGTTGTCGAGATGACAATCAATTTTTTTTATCTACCTACTTTATTTCTCATTCTAAATATTTGATAATCAGTTGCGTTAAAAGCAAAAAAGTGTGCATTATACAAAATAATAAACACAACAACCACACACTGTTTTTATACACAAGGTAATGCAACAGTTTTTCATTGGCAAACACATCTTTCGGTTTCATCATAGACAAAATCATAATAAAACAACCCTACTATTCCGATAAATTTAATACCTTTGTGTATTGAATAACATCATAATAATTTAACCGATTTATCTAAATATATGACTGAGTCAGCAAAGCCAAGAGCAGAAAGGAACCGCACACTTACAATATCGAAAGAAGACGTTCCTATATTGGAACAACTAATTGCGACAAACGAATCTATTCAAAACAATTTTCAAGATAATATTATTATTAATGGAGATTTATATGATTGTTTAGATAATATTCCAAATGAATATTTTGATTTAATAATAATAGATCCTCCATATAATCTTGATAAAAATTTCAACGGCACAAAATTTTCAGCAATGAAATCAGATGCGTATGAGGAATATTTGCGTAGTTGGTTTTACAAAGTGTGTGATAAACTAAAATCAAATGGTTCTCTTTATATGTGTGGCGATTGGAAATGTACTTCTTCTATGCAACGAGTTATAGAAGAAAAACTAACAATCATAAATCGCATTTCGTGGCAAAGAGAAAAAGGTAGAGGGGCAAAGTCAAATTGGAAAAATGGGATGGAAGACATTTGGTTTGCAGTGAAGAATCCCAAAAATTATTACTTTGATGTAGAATCGGTTAAAATGAAACGTAAGGTAATTGCACCCTATAAGGTTGATGGGAAACCGAAAGATTGGGAAGAAACAGAGAATGGAAATTTCCGAATTACGTATCCATCAAATTTTTGGGACGATATTAGCATTCCTTTTTGGTCTATGCCTGAAAATACCGACCATCCTACACAGAAGCCTGAAAAACTTTATGCAAAGCTAATCCTTGCTTCGTCTCGTCCTGGGGATAATCTCTTTGACCCATTTTTAGGAAGTGGAACTACAGCGGTAGTTGCACAAAAATTAGGCAGAAATTTTTGTGGAATAGAAATTAATAAAGAATATTGTTTATGGGCTGCAAAACGTTTATTAAATGCTCAAACAGACAATACAATTCAAGGGTATGCCGATGGTGTTTTTTGGGAACGAAATTCGTTAGGAGAACAAAAAAAGCAAGTAAAAACTGATATTGTTTCTAAGAAAACAAGAACACAAAATAGTTTATTTGATTAGAATATAAATATACGAGTAATGAAAGATTTTTCTCTTGATGTTGTTGCAAATGAGATCTTAAACTACTTAAAAAAGAATGCAACTGGAATTGTTAATGGTAGCTCTTTATCTTCGCCTCGGGCAATTGGAGATGCTGTACAAGATTATCTGGGCGAAACTGGATTACCTAATGTGTTATCAAAATATGGGATTTCAGTAAACGATGAATTTGGCCGTAGGGCTATGGAAGATATTGCATTTAAGGATTCTGTAGGAAATTATTATGCAATTGATGTTAAAACGCATAATGAAGATACAATGTTTAATATGCCAAATTTGATTTCAGTAAAACGATTGGCTACATTCTATAAAAATGATGACAAAAACAATTTTTGTATATTAATCATATCTTATAAAGTGCAACAAAACAAACTTGAATACACTGCTTGTCATTTCAAGAAGATTGAATCTTTTGATTGGGAGTGTTTGACTATTGGTGCTTTAGGGTGGGGACAAATTCAAATAGCCAATTCAAACAATCTTAAATTTATAGAAACAACTTGTCGCAAAACATGGATGTTGCAGTTGTGTGATAACTTGTCTGCTTTTTATGATGAAGAAATTGGCAAAATAGGAGAACGAAAGACATGGTTTGGCTCAATAAGAGAATATTGGCAAACAAAATAATTATATAAACAGCCTCTTATACGATAAATAGAGAACATCTTAGGCTCACGTTAAATAGAAAGTGTGTGTCAAAATTCAGAAATATTGCAGACCAATAAAATGTGTACTTTCCTCATTTTGACCAATAAGCCCTTTTTTGAGCGCTAAAATAAACGAGGCTGTGCACTGCACAGCCTCGTTAGTATTGTATTATAAAGAAATATTACACTGTGAGGATTTCTTTTTCTTTTGCAGCGAAGAGGTCGTCGATAGTCTTCATGTATTTATCGTGAAGTTTTTGAGCCTTTTCTTCTCCATTTTTTGATGTATCTTCGGGCATACCGTTTTTGATAGCTTTTTTCAAGCCTTCTATTGCATCACGACGGGCATTACGCACAGATACTTTTGCTGTTTCAGCTTCAGCCTTACATTGTTTTACCAATGCTTTACGACGATCTTCGGTCAATGGTGGAATAGTCAAACGAATGATTTCACCATTATTTTCGGGAGTAATACCGAGTTCAGAGTTAATAATTGCTTTTTCAATTTCTTTGAACATAGGTTTTTCCCATGGAGTGATAGCAATTGTGCGAGCATCGGGCACTGAAATGTTTGCAACATTTGAGATGGGCACTGCACTACCATAATATTCTACACGAATACCTTCAAGGATTTTTGCGTTAGCCTTACCTGCGCGAATGCGAGCGAGTGTTTCATCAAGATACGCTACTGCCAATTCCATTTTTTCTTCAGCAGGTTCCAAATAATCTTTTACTTCAGCCATAATATTTTTATTTTTGATTAAAATTCAACTTATTAATATACAAGAGTTCCAATCGGTTCTCCTGCAATTACTTTTGCAAGATTGCCGGGAGTATCCATGTCAAATACTACGATTGGCAAATTATTTTCTTTACACAATGCAGTAGCAGTTAAGTCCATAACTTTTAAGCCTCGAGTGTAAACCTCGTCATAAGAGATTTCACTAAACTTGGTTGCAGTAGGATCTTTTTCAGGGTCGGCAGTATATATCCCATCAACGCGAGTTCCTTTCAACATCACATCGGCTTCAACTTCAATTCCACGCAAAGCCGAACCGGTGTCGGTTGTAAAGAAAGGGTTACCTGTTCCACCGGCCATGATTGATACAGCTCCATTATTCAATGCTTCAATTGCTTTCCATTTGCTATAATGCTCACCAATTGGGAACATATTCACAGCAGTAAAAACTTTTGCCGGTTGTCCCACAGCTTCGAGGGCGGAACTCAAAGCAAGTGAGTTAATAACGGTGGCAAGCATTCCCATTTGGTCTCCTTTTACACGGTCAAAACCCTTAGATGCACCAGATAAACCTCGGAAAATGTTTCCACCTCCTATCACAATAGCTACTTGTACTCCTTGTGATGCTATATCTTTGATTTGTGTTGCATATTCGCCTAAGCGTTTGGTGTCTATTCCATAACCTTGTTCGCCCATGAGCGACTCTCCACTGAGTTTTAGCAATACTCTTTTATATTTAGTTCTCATAATGATAGTGTTTAATATAAGTGGTTATTACGACAAAGATAACACATAAAAACGATATTTTGCAAAAATACCTCAAAGAATATTCCTAAACTGAATTTGTGAATAAAAATTTGGAACATTCCAACTATAATCACTATCTTAGCAAATTGATAAACTCTTAACCTAAAAACTCAAATAAAACATGATAAATAATCATAGATATTGCGTAATAATGTGTGGTGGTATTGGTAGTCGTTTTTGGCCATATAGTCGCACAAATCGCCCCAAGCAATTCATAGATTTCCTCGGCACAGGTCGCACTTTGCTTCAAATGAGCTACGATCGCGTTCTTCCTATTGTGCCAAAAGAGAATGTTGTAGTAGTTACTAATGCGCAGTATGCACCATTAGTGAAAGAGCAACTTCCCGATTTGACCGATGAACAAATATTGCTTGAGCCGGCACGTCGCAACACAGCACCATGTATTGCTTGGGCTGCTTGGCATATTGCAGCTCGCGACCCTCAAGCAAGTATGATTGTGACTCCAAGCGACCACCTCATAACTCGTGAACGAGAATTTGAAGCAAGTATCATAAAGGGATTTGAATTTGTTGAAAATAATGATGCATTACTCACCCTTGGCATTACGCCTGTGCGTCCCGAAACCGGCTATGGATATATTCAGATAGGAGATGAAGCCGAGCCTGGTATTCGCAAAGTAAAGACATTTACCGAGAAACCTAATCTTGAACTTGCAAAGGTTTTTCTAAGTACCGGTGAATTTTTTTGGAACTCAGGAATATTTTTGTGGCGTGCCTCAACAATCAAAGATGCATTTAATAGATATGCTTCAGATATTGCGTCTAAATTTGACGAAGGTAATGACTATTGGGGAACATCTCGCGAGACTGAATTTATCGAAGAGCAATTTCCAACTTGTGCAAGCATCTCAATCGACTATGCAATCATGGAAAAAGCCCCCAATGTATATGTTGAATGTGTAACTTTTGGTTGGAATGATCTTGGTACTTGGAGTGCATTATATGATAACTCCCCTAAAAACATTGATCATAACGTTACTCAAAATTGCAATGTACTTGCTTATAATTCTACAGGAAATATCTTTGCTGTTGAGGGTGAAAAACTCATTGTAGTTGATGGCTTGAAAGATTATATAGTAGCCGATGCCGGTGATGTATTGTTGGTTTGTCCCAAGAGCGAAGAGCAACGTATTAAGCAGATGGTAAATGATGCCAAACTAAAATTTGGAGATAAATTTCTATAAAAACATTTTATTAAATAAAAACAAATGAATAGCTCAAATAGCAACAACTTACAATTGGTTATAGAAAAGTTCAAACGTCCACAGGTGTGGGGATTTTTTGTTGCAACATTAATTATGTTTGCTCTTTCGTTTTGCTACTTTTATCCCGATGCCGCACAAGGTAACGTATTACAACAATACGACATGGTTCAAGGTGAAGCCATAGGACAAGAAGCAAAAGTTTTCCAAGATGAAACCGGAGAAAAATCATGGTGGACCAACTCTCTGTTTTCGGGAATGCCAATGTTTCAAATCTCACCTTCATATTCTTCTAATGCTCTTTTTGATTGGATAAACTCACTATATGGAGGATTTCTTCCTGCGCCAGCCAATCTATTGATGATGATGATGATGGGATTTTTTATACTATTGTTAGTATTTCGTCTTAGGTGGTATCAAGCGTTGATAGGAGCTATAGCATATGGATTTTCATCATATTTCATAATACTCATTGGTGCAGGTCACATATGGAAATTTGTTACCCTTGCCTACATTCCACCTACAATAGCCGGTATTGTGCTTTGTTATCGAGGTCGTTACCTTCTTGGTAGCGCACTTGCTGCATTATTTGCTATGATGCAATTGTCGTCTAACCATGTGCAAATGTCTTATTATTTCTCATTTGTTATCGTAGGATTTGTAGTAGCTTATCTCATAATCGCTATTAAAGAAAAGAAAATCAAACAATGGGGTATTGCCACCGGTTCACTTGCAGTTGCAGCCATTCTTGCAGTCGCAGCCAACTCGCCCAACCTTTATAATACCTATGAATATTCAAAGGAAACGATGCGAGGCAAGCACTCAGAGTTGACATCAGCAACCTCTGCAAATAATGAAAATAAAACCGATGGGCTTGATCGCGATTATATAACTCAATACAGTTATGGTTGGGGTGAAACGTTCACACTTCTCATTCCTGATGTAAAAGGAGGTTCGTCATCACATTCAATAACTGAAGTAGAAGAGGTTAAAAATCTCAATGATGAACAAAAATATTATATCAGCCAATTACAAGGATTCCCCCAATATTTCGGTGGAGCCGAAGGTACAAGTGGACCGGTGTATGTAGGTGCTATTATCTGCGCGCTATTCTTGCTTGGGTGCATTATAGTAAAAGGTCCGATGAAATGGACTCTTATCGTCCTCACACTACTCTCAATTTTATTGGCTCTTGGGCGTAATTTCATGTGGTTTACCGATTTGTTTATCGATTATATACCCATGTATAGCAAATTCCGCACAGTTGAAAGCATTCTTGTTATTGCTCAATTCACAATGCCATTGCTTGCATTGCTTGCTGTAAAGCAATTGTTTGATGCCGAAAATCCATGGAAAAAATATCGCAAATCGATTATAATATCTTTTGGTATCTCATTGCTAATATGCTTTATAGGGATAGTTTCACCCACATTTTTCGGATCTCTTATGGGAGAAGCCGAATATGAAGCCAATATCAAGAACCAATATCCACAAATATTTTTGGTTATTGAGCAATTGAGAGCGTCAATGGTTTCGAGCGACTGTTTGCGTAGCTTTATGTTTATTGCAACCACACTTGTTGTTATAATCCTATTTGGAACAAACAAACTTTCGGTCAAACTTTCGGCTGTGATTATCGGTGTATTGGTGCTTTGCGACCTTTATATGGTTGACAAACGCTATTTGAATCATGATAGCTTTATTACCCCCGAACTTTCGGTTAATGATCCATTTGCAAAGTCGGCCATAGATAATGAAATTCTTGCCGACACAACAAGTCATTTTAGGGTTATGAATATCCCGGGTTTTCATCGTCCACACTCTTCTTATCACCACAAAATGATTGGTGGATATCATGCAGCTAAGCTCACTCGCTATCAAGACTTAATCAACCGACAAATAAATCCAATTTTGTCAACCGATTATATCTCTGACTTGCGAACTGATTCTATTGCAGCTCTTTATCCTGAAGAACAGCAAGAGGCAGTGAAAACGTTGCAACAAAAGTATCGCATACTTGATATGCTCAATGCTCGCTATATTGTAACTCGCGAGAATAAATTGCATAAGAATTCACATGCACTTGGCAACGCATGGTTTGTTGATAATGTAGTGTATGCACAAAATGCTAATGAAGAAATGGCAGCACTTGATAGTATAAATCCTGCAACAACAGCTGTTGCCGATGTAAAATTCAAATCGATTATTGGAGAAAATATTTCACCAAAATCAGAAGAAGATACTATCTACCTCACTTCATACGCCCCCAATCGTCTGACTTACAATGCGACATCTAAAAATGGAGGAGTAGCCGTATTCTCTGAAATATATTTCCCTTGGGGATGGAATGTCACTATTGATGGCAATCCTGTTGAATTAGCTCGAGTAGATTACGTGTTACGAGCTATAAATATTCCTGCAGGTAACCACAAAATTGAAATGTATTTTGATCCTCAATCAATTCACATAACAACAACTATTGCTTCAGTTTCGGTGATTGTTATATATATAGCATTAATTGCAGCCCTTGTGTTTGCAATCATAGGAAAACCCAAAAAAGAGGACGAAGAAGAACCTAAGGTTAACAAAAATAAATGATAAAAATTAAGCGATATTATACTGCATTACGACGCTATAATCGAAGTAAAGGCTTTGGCATTCACTCGCCATTTGCCTTTAACTTCGTATTAAAAGTTCTCCGTGAACGCAGTCAGTATTACGCTTATGACAATCTTCATTCATCCCATTGGAATGTTTCGAGATTAACAACCGCAAAAGAACGACGTAATTTAATCTCGTATAAATATGCCAAGATGATTTTTCGCATAACCTGTTATTTTAACCCCCAATCAATTTTACAAATCGGAACGAGTCATGGAATTGTTTCTACTGCACTTCTAAATGTATCATCATTGTCACATCTTTATGTATATTTGGGAGAAGGACACCATGCCAAAACATATGAATTGCTTATCGGTAGCGAAGAGTCTCGTATAACTAAATATAATGACGTTATAGATGCTTTAGATAATTATCAAAAATTGCTAAACGATGCAAATCCTCCATTTGTTATTATCAATCATATTGACAAGGAAAATAAGAAGATCATTAAAACAGCACTTGATGTTGTAAAGAATGAAGGGATTATAATAATATGTAATATAAATCGCAATAAAATAGTTCGGGATTCTTGGAATGAGATAAAATCATCGATGCAACAAGGCATGAGTTTTTCTAACGATAAAATAGGTGTAATAGTTGGATACAAACATTTACCATTGCAACATTTTTCGCTATGGTTCTAAAGCAATATTCAGCCTATCTATTGCTTGAACGAGGGTTATCAGAAAACACTCGAATGAGTTATCTCAATGATGTCGAGAAACTCACCCGTTATCTAAGAGACAACAATATAGAACTAAAGGATGTAACACTTGATATCCTTCATAATTTTATTGCCGAACTTCATGATTTGGGTATTTCTTCTCGATCTCAAGCCCGCATAATTTCGGGCATAAAATCATTTTTCAGGTTTTTGAAACTTGAAAACCTCATTGAGTTTAACCCCACATTATTGCTTGAATCACCACGCATAGGGCGCAAACTACCAGAAGTGTTATCTATTGAAGAAATAGATGAAATGATTTCATGCATTGACCTTTCCACCAATGAAGGTCAACGCAATCGTGCTATAATTGAAACGTTGTATAGTTGTGGATTGCGAGTGAGCGAGCTCATAAATCTTGAGATAAATAAAATATTTCTTGAGGAGGAATATGTTGTTATAAAAGGAAAAGGAAACAAAGAACGTATTGTACCTATATCTTCGGTGGCATTACACGAGATTGAGTTATACCTTGAAGATCGACAACATTTGGATATCAAACCCGGAGAAGAAAACATCTTGTTTCTCAATCGCCGTGGGCGAAGATTGACAAGAGTAATGATCTTTTATATTATCAAGCAATTGGCCGAACTTGCCGGCATTCGCAAAGAAATCAGTCCTCACACCTTGCGCCATTCATTTGCCACACACTTGCTTGAGGGGGGAGCCAACCTTCGTGCTATACAACAAATGCTCGGACACGAAAGCATCTCCACTACCGAAATTTATATCCATATCGACCGCACTCGCTTGCGCGAAGAAATCCTCACCTACCACCCTCGAAACAAAAATTAATACGTTATTTAGTAGTTATGTTTTTGTCCCGAAATCATCAATCTTTAAGTTTTTCTAAATTTTCATTTTAATTAATAAATTCTTAACTTTGCAGTGCATATCGCTTGCAGAGGCCCGATATGGGTTATGTGGGTGGGTGCAGACATAATATAGAAAGCGTTTACTTACGCTCTTTCTTGATGATTCGAAACTTCGCAACTTTCTAATCTCTGTCAAGAATGAGGCAATGGTAGATGCCTTAAGGATATGAATTTTCATAGGTTAGTTTTGTGCTAATCAATGCATCGTGTCATATTCGGCGTGAGGCTTCTGCGTTGCTCGTTTTACAGAGATGGGCAATGCGAAGGCCTCGAATCGTGAGATGAGTAACTAGTACAGGCTCTCACGCTTTTTTTAATGTTTTCACATTTAGGGAGTCGGTGTGATAATATTATATTGTCATTATGCAACTTCGACATTCTAACCGATTGCAATATTTCAATGAATTGGCAAATACTGCTCGTGAATATTATATTGATTATCTTAAAAATCAATTTAACTTTTCTTCTAATTGTAAAATTCTTGAGATAGGTTGTGGCGAGGGCGGAAATCTCCTACCTTTTGCTGAGTTAGGCTACGAAGTAATGGGTATTGATATCAGTAAAACTCGCATTGAACAAGCACAAGAGTTTTTTGATTATTACAATGCCTCCGGGAAATTTGTATGTCAAAACTTTATTACGGCCGATAAACCACAAACCGAAGACGAACGATTTGATATAATTCTCATTCATGATGTAATAGAACATATCGAACCTAATTTTAAGCATGAGTTTGTGAGCAATATAAAGCCTTTTCTTCGCAAAAATGGCATTATATTTTTCGGATTTCCGGCTTGGCAAAATCCATTTGGAGGTCACCAACAAATCACACGAGGATTTGCATCGAAACTTCCTTTTATACATCTATTGCCAAACTTTATGTATAAAGGTATATTAAAAATGAGCAAAGTGTCACAAAATGCAATTGACGAATTAATGAGTATAAAACGATCAAAAATGCCGGTTGAAAAATTTGAACGATTGACCAAAGATTGTGGATTTTCTATTATTGATTGTTCATTTTGGTTTATAAACCCTCATTATAAGCAAAAATTCGGTTTGCAACCTCGACGAGTGTGGAAATGGGCATCGCATATTCCTTATTTCAGAAACTTTTACACAACTGCGGCTTTTTATCTTTTGAAAATCTGATACTAAATTTATAAATCGTACATATTCAAAAGTAGTGAGTAAATAAAAAAAAAGACTCTAATTTGAATTTTGACCCACCTCCTGCTGTTAAAAAAGTGTTATGTCTAGTCCTGACATAGCGTTACAGTAAAAAGTAACAAAAAATGGAAGAGACTAAACACAAGTATGTTAAGCGAACACAACGAGATTATTCAATGCCTTTTAAGTTGGCAGTAGTACAAGAAGTAGAGCACACAGGAA
>JAZSDX010000061.1:0-21058 GCA_045531405.1 Muribaculaceae bacterium
AGACTAATTGAGCAGAGTCAGTTTGATGCTGTTCAAGCTAAAATCAATCGAAGACCTCGAGAAAAACTAAATTTTTCTTCTCCAAAAATTGAATTCTTCAAATTATTAAAATAATTTTGCACTTGCTTGTTGACTCTACAAGAATTAAAATTTCATTTTATTCTTGCTATTGCGCTCGGCTTGCACTATCTTTGTAAAAAAATATAAAAGACCATTCCCATGAAACAATATCTCGATCTACTCAGTCATATAATGGAACACGGCACTCAAAAGAGTGATCGTACCGGCACCGGCACCCGTAGTGTATTTGGCTATCAAATGCGCTTTAACCTTGCTGACGGTTTTCCATTGCTTACAACCAAAAAACTTCATCTTAAATCAATTATACACGAACTGCTGTGGTTTTTGAAAGGTGATACCAATGCCAAGTATCTTCAAGAAAACGGAGTAAGAATATGGAACGAGTGGGCAGATGAGAATAGCGACCTCGGTCACATTTATGGCTATCAATGGCGCTCATGGCCCGATTATAATGGAGGGCATATCGATCAAATATCGGAAGTAATTGAAACTATCAAAAACAATCCCGACTCTCGCCGCATTATTGTTAGTGCATGGAACGTAGCCGACCTACCAAACATGAATTTGCCCCCATGTCACGCGTTTTTCCAATTCTATGTAGCTGATGGCAAATTGAGCCTCCAACTATACCAACGTAGCGCCGATACCTTCCTCGGTGTGCCGTTTAATATTGCCTCTTATGCGCTACTACTTATGATGGTGGCACAGGTTACCGGTCTTAAAGTGGGCGATTTTGTTCACACTCTTGGCGATGCTCACATCTATAACAATCACTTTGAGCAAATTCAAGAGCAACTCTCTCGCGAACCTCGCAAACTACCTCGTATGGTCATTAATCCCAATGTAAAAAGTATCTTTGATTTCAAATACGAAGATTTCTCCCTCGAAGATTATGATCCACATCCTCATATCAAAGGCGTTGTAGCGGTATAACATCTTAGTTCTAAGACACAATAGGCATAAAAACAGACTTATTCATTCTGTGCTAAATCATGGATTAATCATAGGATTAGGTGAAGTCTTGTGGGATATGCTTCCACAAGGACGTCAGTTGGGTGGTGCTCCTACCAATTTTGCTTACCATGTTTCTCAATTCGGATTCCAAGGGGTTGTTGTAAGTGCAATCGGAAACGACTACTTAGGGACAGAGATTCTGAATCAGTTAGCGATTCACAACATCACTTCTTGCATTGCCACAGTAGATAAACCGACAGGAGTGGTTAATGTTGTTCTTGATGCAAAAGGCATTCCTACGTATGAAATTGTAGAAAATGTAGCTTGGGACAATATACCTTATAATGAAGAAATCCAAAAATTGGCTACTCAAGCTCGTGCAGTTTGTTTTGGCACTCTTGCACAGCGCAGTAATATATCAAGATCTACAATCACTCAATTTATAGAATCATTATCCCCTAAATGCCTAAAAGTTTTTGATATCAATCTGCGTCAGCACTATTATAATCGCGAAATCATTGATTGGTCACTATCTCATTGTGACATATTAAAATTAAATAAAGAGGAGCTTTTGGTATTAAAAGAAATGTTTAATGCCTCCTCGATTGACGATGCGTCATTTTGTGCAAAATTACAACAATTATATAATTTGAAAATTATAATTGTTACTTGTGGCAGCAATGGCAGTTATGTATATAATGACAATGATGTCAATTATGAAGAAACGCCATCGGTCGAAGTTGTTGACACTATAGGGGCAGGAGATTCTTTTACAGCAGCTTTTGTTGCGACCTTATTAAAAGGGAAGCCCATTATTGAAGCTCATCAACAAGCCATCATTATATCGGCATCTACTTGTACTCATAAAGGTGCTATTTGAAAAAGATTCTCAAAACTATGGACGCACTGGAATTTGCCGAACGAATAGTACTAAACTTGCCATACGATCCAAATGAGCAACAAGTACAACTCATTGCAGCACTGGCACGTTTCTGTTCTCCACTGTCGCCACAAGATTCTATTTTCATGCTCAATGGATATGCCGGAACGGGCAAAACATCACTTACCGGAGCTTTAGTACGTTCGTTAAACGAAGCAGGCATCAGTTCGGTATTACTTGCGCCCACCGGTCGTGCAGCAAAAGTATTTAGCCATTTTGCCAAACACCCTGCATATACCATTCATCGCAAAATATATCGCCAATCCAATAGTGGCGATATTACTACCTACATTGCCACAGTTTCCGAAAATCGTCATCATAACACTATCTTTATTGTTGATGAAGCATCAATGATTGGATCGCGGGGAGATAACGGCAATGACTTACTTGAGGACCTTATTCACTATGTGTATTCGGGCGAGAATTGTCGCATGATACTCTTAGGTGATACTGCCCAACTTCCCCCTGTGGGATGTCAGATATCACCAGCCATGGCTATCAATGTATTAAAAAAATATGGATTAAGGGTGAGCCGAGCCACTCTCACAGCATCTGTGCGACAAGCCTCTGATAGTGGCATTCTTTACAACGCCACATGGTTGCGCCGTGCAATGCTCACCGACCCTTTGCCAACACCCTTGCTCTTTGCTTCAAAATTTGCCGACGTAATTCCGGTGCTAAGCGAAGACTTACCCGAGGTGCTTAATACAGCTTATTGTCGCGACGGGATAGAAGAAACTATTCTTATCACTCGCTCCAATCAACGCGCAGTAAATTTCAACATTGCTATTCGTAGCAATATCCTTGAAAAAGAAGAATATCTATGTTGCGACGAACATATTCTTGTAGCAAAAAATAATTATCTATGGAGTGCGAAGATTAAAGGGATGGATTTTATTGCCAATGGTGATGTGGCATTGGTTACAAAGATTTATGGCACCGAGACTAAATATGGATTCCTATTTGCCGATGCTAAAATACAATTCACCGATCGAGACATTGAATTGGATGCCAAACTCTTGCTTTCAACCCTTGCCTCTGAATCTCCGGGACTGACTACTGAACAAGCAACTACACTTTATAATAAGTGCCTTAACGACCCCAATAATTTTGCCACCGAGACTTCAATGCCAACAAGGCTAAAGAAGCTCAAAGCCGATCCATATTTCAATGCCTTGCAAGTGAAATATGCCTATGCGGTAACTTGCCATAAAGCGCAAGGAGGGCAATGGAAAAATGTGTTTATTGACATGGGGTACATCGCACCCGAAGCTCAAGGCATGGAATTTTACCGTTGGCTATACACAGCCATTACTCGTGCCACACATCGGCTCTACATAATAAATCCTTCGGTAGAGGTGAAATAATATGATTGTAAGTTATTAATGATAGCCTCCACTACCATTACATGCCGAACAGTTTACCCAGTGGGGAGAATTCTCATATGTTTCTTCTAATACGGATATAGTATTCCGTTATCCATTGTATTACATGAAGAAAAACTCCTTTCATCGTTAAATTATGACAACGTTCAACTACGTGAGGCAAAGATGACATATTCTACTTATACATCATAAACTAAATCAGTGCATCCTATGATAAGAAACATAGAATGCACTGCCAATAATCTCATCTGTCGGGGTGAGAAGACTCGAACTTCCGACCTCCACGTCCCGAACGTGGCGCGCTGCCAACTGTGCTACACCCCGCACTTTTACTCGTTAGCGGGGGCAAAGTTAATTCTTTTTTCGCAATTCCGAAAAAATTGCCACATTATTTCTTTATAATCTTACCTATCGCATTATTTCCTTGCGTAGTTATTAAATATATACCCGATGGGAATGATTCTATATTTATATTCGCTTTATTGCCGTTTATTTCACACGCATCGGGTTGCATCATCGCTCCAGTGAGATTGTAAATCGCGATTGAATTAATCTCATCAGAACATTCAATCACAAATTCATCAACAACCGGATTAGGAGATATACAAAGAGGCGATTTCTCATTTACAATCACACTTTCTACCCCAACTGCATTTTTATCATAGAAACGATATACGGCCATACCATTTGCGGGGCAATAAGAGTAGATATAATAACTTGCTTCATCAATCTTTTCAACAAAAAGCCAATTGAATGTAGAATAATTTCCTCCGGTCACATATCCAAGGTCGCCAATTGGCGCAACTGTTGCAAGAATACTATCGGTGGTTAAATTTTTAATAGAGAAACCTCCACGATAGTTAGCTCCCGATGGATAAATTAGCATTTCGTGACCTGAAAGGGTGAAAAAGTCACCACCCCCGGTAGTATTGCGCGAAGGAGCTGTAGTTGAACCTCTACCAGTTAACAAAGGAATATTTAATCCTCCTTGGTAACGATACAAACCACTTGCACGCACATTATATATCCAATTTTCAGAGTTATTATCAATAGGAATTACATATCCGGCAGTAGAGCCGGTAAGTGATAGTTTGTCTGATTGAGTGATTTCAATTACTTGTCCATATTCGAGAGCAATAATATTTACTTGGTCTTGCTTATTGGGGAATATATATATATACCCTCCTTTACCAAGCACATCGCCCGACGCCGAAATGAAGTTAGTTTGACCATCCAATGGAATGGTGCTTTCGAGTTCAATAGGAGTTCCGGGATTTTCAACAGTAGCCCCCGATGGATAAATTATATATTTGTGGGTACCTGTTGTATTTTTGTCATTGCGAATGATGATATTTCCTGCATCGTCGCATGCAGTACCCCAACCACTTCCACCTGGGATACTTCCCAAACAACCGGCGCTATTGAAAATATAAAGTTTTTCATCAACACAATCATTTACATAGAAAGTACCTTTATAGGCAGCACCTTGTTGAGCATTTGTGCCGTCGATATGTTCGGGTGCATTGCCTTTGTTGCGTGAATTTTCCCACACTGTTTCTAGTACAAACTCAGCATTTGCCGAAGGTTCTACATATGTACCTTTTATCTCATATTTTTTAAGACCCTCAAGGTCGGAGAAAATATACAATGATATAGTACCATCTTGAGCATATTCAATGCCTGTATAAGTAAATGCATTTTCACCTTCTGTTGAAGAGGGATTTGAAATAGAAACTGCTTTAGGTGCGCCAATACCATCTGATACATCATACATTTTAACGTCTAACCCGGCTGCATAATTAGCCGAGTAGGCATACACTTTATTGGCAAGGCGAAGGAATGAATGACCTTCAGCTTCATTACTCAACGCCCCCTCTTTCCATTGTGAATGCCACATCAATGGTTCTCCTTTTTTGTCCCAATTGAAAGAGTATTGTACCGGAGTGATTGATTTACTATCAATCAAGATATTATTACGAGAGAATGGTGTTACCATAATTTCTACATCATCTCCCCATTTTGCCACTCCATAATTAGCATCGTCGGCAGCGTAAGTTGTAGTTGTGGCAGTACCATTCAAAAGTTTTGTGCCAATGAATTGGAATGTTTCAACACCTTCAACCATTGCCATTGCATAGAGATATAGGTCGTTGGTCTTACCACTCACGGCAAAACTATTACCTACTTCAATGCTACTTCCAACTTCAAAAGGCATCTCTGTTGCTGATTGGCTATAAAATAGTTGTGGAGTGGCATTGTCGCTGCTCCATTTATATACTTTCCATGTGGCATCATTGTCGGGTTGCATTATTGCTAAATTACAACCAAGCAATTCGCCATCGGCAGTGAAAGCAATATCATTGAGAGTGATACTACCTCCTTCGATACCCGCAAGACTCATGCGAGTAAGTTCTTCGCCTGTTTCACTATTAAGAACCGTGAGTATTGGGTTTTGACTTGCATCGAGAGCAAGCACATACCATTTATCATTGCGCAACAATGCTCTGCGTATTGTCATTCCTTTGAGGAAATCAGGAATTGACGTTGATGACACCAACGATGGTTCATATTTCCCTCTCACCAAGCCTTCAATTTCAGGATAATCTACAATATTTGGGGGAAATAACACATCGGGGTCAAGTTCAGGAAGTGAAGCAGGGTCAAGATAGTCGGTTGTAATAAAGTCACATCCATAATTTCCATAGGTTTCATATGTATTATTAGTGTTGATTGACCATGCATTAACCAACAATCCGGCGTCGTGATACATCTTCACACCTGCCTTTGTGATTTCAGCACCTATACCCGAACCAATATGTATGCCTCGCTCAATACACCATGAAAGACTACTCTCAAAACTTTCTGAATAAATGAGCAACATCAATTGAATATCAGGATAATTTTGGTGGATATGGTTTAGACAATTTTTCATCGAAGTAAAAAGGAAACAATTGTTGCGAAATCCTTTTTCCTCAATCATTTGTACAAGTTTAGGCACATTTGAAAAGTCGCTATTGTTGATACCTGTTGCCCATTTCAACTCTATAAGAGGCAACACGTTATACTCTTTGCAGATATCGAGATACTCTTCAAATGAAGTGAGACGGCCTGTATATGTCACGCCACCACGTGTTTGGGTAAGTTCTTCGGCTTTAAGATCCTCCCAATTGCTATCAGCAATAGTGAGAGTGCCACCCCATGATGTGAGGTCGTCGTTGTGACAACACACAAGCACACCATCTTTTGTCACCTTTACATCTGTTTCAAGATAATGGTATCCTTTCTTTGCACCATTAATAAACGCTTCTGACGAGTTTTCCACCCCCCAATAACTGCCACGATGCCCCACCAATTTAGGTTGTGCAACTATCGGTAAAATTGACGCTAAACTCAATAAAAAGAGATAGATTTTTTTCATATTGGTAGATTTAAGTTAATATTTTGGTAAATATAGTAATATTTTGTGACAATCGTCTCATTTCAGTAAAATTTTGAGTAACTTTGAAGCCTGAATGAAAAGATATCAACAACATATACTATATTTTGTCACCTTAATTATTTCCGTCATAATGGTGGCTTGCGCAAGTATTGGTCGCCCTGAAGGTGGACCTCGCGATGTAATGCCTCCGGTATTCATCAAAAGTAATCCGGCTCAAGGTCAGACTAATGTCAATAGTAATAAAATTGAACTCTTCTTTGATGAAAACCTCAAAGTTGAAGATGTTTCCAACAAAGTAGTTATATCTCCTGTTCAAAAATCGATGCCTTCAATCATCGCCAATGGCAAAAAAGTCATTGTAGAGCTTCGCGACTCGCTAATACCCAATACTACATATACAATTGATTTTTCCGACGCTATTCGCGACTTAAATGAAAGTAACCCCGTTGATGGTTTTGCTCTTGATTTCTCTACCGGCGACTCTATTGACTCGCTTCGCATTTCGGGAATGGTATTTGAGGCTCGTAATCTCGAACCGGCTCAAGGTATGATTGTAGGAGTATATAGTAACCTTGCCGACTCAGCAATATCAACTCTACCACTCGAGCGCATATCTAAAACCAACAAACTCGGGCAGTTTACCATTCGAGGTCTAAAACCCGGATTATATCGAATATTTGCTCTCAATGACCGAAATCGAGATTATCATTGGGATCGTTCTGAAGATATTGCCTTTTATGATGTTACTGTCGCTCCGTCAATTGATTCTATTCAAGTCACCGACACCTTGAGAGCCTCTGATGGAACAGATTCTCTCGTTGTTAGGAATGGTGTAAAATTCCTACCTAATGACATTCTTCTCACCTGGTTTAACGAGGGATATATGGCTCAGTATCTTAAAGATTACAAACGTCCTGAACGACGACGCATAACATTCAATTTCGCAACAAAATCCGATTCTCTTCCTCAAATATCATTAGTCAATGGAGATAAAGCCGGAGCCGACATTAAAGAGTGGGCGCATCTAAATGCCAATGTAACTCTCGACACTCTTGAATATTGGATTAATGACTCGGCCGTGCTTGCCCAAGATTCAATACTTGTTGCTGCTCGCTATTTGCGAACCGACACAAATGACAACCTATCATGGACTACCGATACTTTGAAGTTATTTTATAAAGATCGTAAAACTAAACCTAAAAAGAAAAAAGATGAAGACGAGGAGGTTGACTCTGTACCTCAATTAAACTTTATCAAATGGACACTCCAAGCAGCCAATCCTCAAGATATCAATAAACCATTACGATTCTTATCATCACAACCCATCTCTCACATCAATAATGAGGGTATAAAATTGTCAATCAAGCGTGACACTGTGTGGGTGCAACTTCCTACTTCTCAAATTGTTCCCGACTCAGCAAACATACTAAAATTCACAATGTCACATGATTGGGAACCTGGCGAAAAATACCAACTTCTCATAGACTCAGCCGCCATAGTAGGTATATATAATGAATGGAATAAACCCTTTAAGCAAGAATTCTCAGTTAGACCTACCGAAGACTATGTGAATCTATTTTTCAATATCACCGGCTCAGAGCAACCGATTATTGTTGAGCTCCTTGATGGTAGCGACAAAGCCATATCCTCTGCTCCTGTTATTAACGGACGAGCATCGTTTAACTTCTTGCTTCCCGGAAGATACTATGCTCGTGCATTTATTGATAGCAACAACAACGGGATATACGACACGGGGAATTTGCTTGATAAAAAACAGCCCGAAGAAATATATTACTATTCAAAAACAATTAATGCAAAAAAAAATTGGGACATAGAGCAATCGTGGGATATCTATGAACAGCCTCTTGATCTCCAAAAGCCATTAGAGATTAAGAAAAACAAACCTACCCAAAAGAAAGAAGCTAAAAATCAACAGAATCAAGAAGAGGAAGATGAAGAGAATGAGTTTGACGAAGAATACTACTCAAACCCCAATCGCTCTAATAATCCTACTAATCAAAATTACAACAATCGCAGTGGGCTCCGTCGCAACAACCTATAATCACAACTGCACAGCATGGAACAAAAATCTATTGGATTACAAAATAATCGCATAGCATATCTCGACACATTAAGAGTTATTGCTTGCTTGATGGTAATTTTAGTTCATTCACCTCATCCCCATGAGGGTCTGACAAACGCATTAAGCTATGGAATAATCTCTTATCTTTGTTCTCCTTGTATTGGTTTGTTTTTGATGGTTAGTGGTGCATTACTTCTTCCTATGCGAGGCACGACTAAGGAATTTCTGTCAAAACGACTTTCTCGCATTATTTTCCCATTAATATCATGGTCAGTTATATATATTATAATTGCAATCTTGATAGGTAAAATTGCATTACAAGATGGCATTAGAGAATTTGTGAACATTCCTTTTGGTTGTGTTACAGGATTTGCTCATGGTTGGTATCTATATTTAATTATTGGGCTATATTTGTTTTTGCCGATTTTTAATTCTTGGATAAGTATCAACACAAAACGTCGATGTGAATATTTTCTTATATTTTGGGGTATAACAATGTGCTATCCTTATATAACAGCATTAGTAGGGAGTTTCCAAACATACACATTTTTTAAATTTTCAGGCTACTTTGGATATATCGTTTTAGGATATTATCTATATAAATATCCAATAAAACTATCTTCAGTAAAACGATGGATAATTTTATTTGTTGTTGCAATAATCTTGTGTGCAGTTCTTCCTGCAATAGTATATCTCGCAAATATTCCAAATTACGACACTTATAATCATATAATATATAATTATCAGGCGATTCATACTGTGATCATGTGTGTGGCAATATTCGTTTTTATCCAAAACTTTAATGCGACAAACAAATATATACAGCCTTTATTCAGGAATTTCTCAAATTTATCGTTTGGCATTTATCTTGTAAACTTCGCTATACTTCGAGAAATATTTAAGCCTTATTTTCTGCAAAATCCACTAAACTCAATTGAATTGGAAATATTTGTCACATTTGCATTATCCACCATTATTTCATATATAATCATTTGGGGTATAAATAAATTCCCATTAAAAAAATATATTATAGGATAAACTTTAGACTTTTTACTAATGGAACAAAACGTAGCATTAAATAAAGATCTCATTAGTGACCCTTGTTTGTGGCGGTTGGCATTGCGCATATGCGAGAAGAAATTGCATATTGTATTATTTTGTTCGGTAGAAGACAATTCACTAATATATCGAGAAATAGACCTCAACCCGGCAGCACAATCATTACACAAGGTTCTTGAAGAAATTATATATGACAATCCTTTGCTGTTGAGTGATTTTGCACGAGTAGATTGTGTGATAGAGACCAATAAATTCACTATAATACCATACGAAATCGACAACGTTGATATCCAAGAAAAAATTTTCAATAAGACATTCCCCAACTTTGAAGGAAAAATCATTGAATGTGGAATCAGCGAATTGAAAACTACAATTTTGATGGGATTACCCGACGATTTACTAAACTTTCTTCGTCGCACATTCAACAACCCAAAGATAGTTCACAATCTGGTACCCTTGTGTGTGTATTTCCATCGTAAAAGTCGATTGGGCAATGCCGGAAAAATGTATGCTTATATTCATGACAATCACCTTGATTTACTCTCTTTTGGCAGAGATTCGCTCAGTTTTGCCAACTCCTTTGAGTTTAGAGAACCAATAGACACTGTGTATTATATTTTTGCATGTCGTCAAATGTTGAATCTTGATGCCGGTAGTGATGAAATGCTTATTGCCGGAGACAATGCCATGCGCGAAGCCATTACTCCCACATTGCGCGAATATCTTGCATATGTGATGCCTGTGATTTTCCCGGCTGCGATGCTTAAGACAGGGAAAGAGGCTATGAATGCCCCATTTGACTTAATAGTATTACCATTATGCGAATAATTAGAGGAAAATATGGTCGTCGTCGTTTCGATGTGCCAACAAATATTACAGCACGCCCCACAACCGATTTTGCACGTGAAAATCTTTTTAATGTGCTTGAAAATATGATTGATTTCGAGGGGTTGACGGCTCTCGACCTTTTTGCAGGAACGGGAGCTATAAGTTTTGAATTACTCTCAAGAGAATGCAAATCGGTTACAGCCGTTGAGAAAGCCAATACCCAATACGCTTTTATGAAAAAGGTTGCAACACAATTAGGTTGCGACAATTTCAACCTCATTCGTGGAGACGCATTAAAATATATTGATTCAACATTAGTTAAATATGACCTCATTTTTGCCGACCCCCCCTACGACCTCAAAGGATTTGGTGAAATACCCGAAAAAATTCTCAACTCCCAAATGTTGAAACCAGGCACTGTTTTTATCATAGAGCATTCACGCAACTATGATTTTTCTCATTTACCTCATTTCTCATCTCATCGCACATACGGCAGTGTAAACTTTTCGATATTTGAGATAAAAGAGTGATGAGCAGATAAAAAACGTTCAAAAGTTTTGCGAAATAAAAAAATAGCCTTACCTTTGCATCGCATTTGCAAAAACGCAATGACTCCGTAGCTCAGTTGGTAGAGCAAATGACTCTTAATCATTGGGTCGAGAGTTCGAGCCTCTCCGGGGTCACTAAGAAAGGAAATTCTGAATAGAGTTTCCTTTTTTTATTTTTTTCTACTCACAAAAAGTGTTTTTCAATCGTTATAATCTCAAAAAGAAATACTATCTTTGTGGTGAAACCCTAAAAATTTTATAACTCTAAATAATATATTGTTGAATATTCGGCATCACAACAAAACAGCACTATTATAAATGGAAAAATACTTAGTATCGGCTCGAAAGTATCGTCCTTCAACGTTCAACTCTGTTATAGGGCAAAAAGCTCTAACGGCTACGCTTAAAAACTCAATCGCGACCGACCGGTTGGCTCATGCCTATCTGTTTTGTGGTTCGCGTGGGGTGGGGAAAACCTCATGTGCCCGCATTTTTGCAAAGACTATCAACTGTACCAATCGCACCCCCGAGGGCGACGCTTGCAATGAGTGCGACTCATGCCGAGCATTCAACGAAAATCGTTCGTTGAATATTATTGAGCTTGACGCTGCTTCAAATAATAGTGTTGACGATATTCGTGCGCTTGTAGAACAAGTGCAAATACCCCCCACATCGGGCAAATACCGTGTGTTTATCGTCGATGAGGTTCACATGTTGTCGCAAGCTGCATTTAACGCCTTTCTTAAGACTCTTGAAGAGCCTCCGGGTTATGTGGTGTTTATTCTTGCCACTACCGAAAAACATAAAATCATTCCCACAATCCTTTCTCGATGCCAAATATATGATTTCAACCGCATCACCATTCAAGATATGGTTGACCATCTCACATACGTGGCTTCTCAAGAGGGTATAAGTGTTGAATCATCAGCCTTAAACGTTATTGCCCGTAAAGCCGATGGAGCAATGCGTGATGCACTTTCAATATTTGACCAAGTGGCAGCATCGTCGATGGGTAATATTACGTATCAATCGACAATTGAGAATCTGAATATTCTGGATTATGAATATTATACCCGCTTGCTCGATGCCTTTCTCAATCAAGATGTTCCACAAGCATTGTTGATTTACAAAGATATTCGCGAAAAAGGATTTGATTCATTGTTTTTTGTCAATGGCTTGGCTTCGCATCTTCGCGACTTAATGGTCGCTCGCGATCCAAAGACTATATGTTTGCTTGAAGCAAGCGACGAAGCCCGCAAAGCTATGGCCGAGCAAGCATCACGTTGCACTCCTCAATTTTTCTACAAAGCAATGGCTCTTTGCAATGATGCCGATCTCAACTATCGCACTGCTTCAAACAAGCAGTTCCTTGTTGAACTTTTGCTCATCAAACTGTGCCAACTGCTTAGCCCCTCACCTATAGGAGCCGGAGAGGGAGAGGGGCAACTAAAAAAGATTGCTCCGGCAAATGACTCGCAACAATCGATTAAACCCACTACCCAATCGGTAACTCCCCCTGCCGCAACTCCTATAACGGTTAATCCTGCATCTTCGGCTCAACCAAGCACACCTCCGGTCAGTCGTCCCATGCCACAGCCTGTCGCGCCACAATCGGCACCACGCCACAATGGGTTAAATGTGCCAAAAATATCACTAAAAGGAGGGTTGAAGAATGCAGAAGCAACAGCACAAACTGCAGTTCAGCGGCAAAATAGAAATAATGATTTCTCCGACCAGGCAATTGATACTGCTTGGGAAGCTTATATTTCATCTCATCCCAAAGCACACATCATCGCCAATACGATGCGCACTGCTCGTCCTCGTCGCATTCAAGACAATAGGTTTGTTATAATGGTAGAAAATCCCGGACAAGTCGAAACAATGAAAAGTGCCATGCCCGACATTATTGCCTATCTTGGCAATCAACTATCTAACGATCTAATTACGATAGACGTAGCCATCAATGAAGGCAAAAGTTCTCCATATGTGTGGAGTTCGCGTGAAGTCTATGCCCATATGCTGAAAGAATCCCCTCATATGCAAGAATTTGTCAAACGATTTGAATTGACATTGGGATAGAGCTTGAAAATGGTCATTCTGTCTAAAACTCAAGAACAGAAGAACATAAGTTTCCAGAATGGCATAAGACAATAATAAATATTGTAGGGACATGGCGTGCCGTGTCCGATGATATAGACAGAAGTTTTTATAACGATAAAATATGTTCTTATGTTCTTGTGTCTTAATATATTTTGTCATTCTATATTTGCAAAAGAAACGAAGATAGCGAAAATTTTCGCTATCTTCGTTAAGCCAGAAGTTGTAAAGGAATAAGATTATTAACTGTCATTGGATTAAAAACCGCACAGAATGTAAATCCCCTTTACTTTCTTTGTTGATTTCGAACAGTTCATTAGGCATAAAGCCTGTATTTAGAATCGATGGAACAAACAAAGAGTTCTTCTGAAACCTTTTAAATTTATTCGACATGACAAATGTAGCAAAAATTATTGGAATTGATATTTCCAAAGAGAAATTTGACGTGTGTTTTTCGTCAAAAAAAGGCAATTGTACCTCTTGTAGTTATGCTTACGACAAAAATGGCATTAAATCGTTTCTTAAAAATGTGCCCCAAAATAGCATTTGCATAATGGAAGCCACGGGCATTTATCACCTAAAATTAGCCTATGCTCTGCATGAACTAGGCATATTCGTATCTGTAGTGAATCCCTTGTCTGTAAAAAACTTTTCACGAGCGGTGATGTGTAGGACTAAGACTGATAAATCTGATGCAAAACAACTTGTAGAATATGCAAAAAAGATGGATCTGGTTAAATGGGAACCAACGGCAGATAATTACATTCGCATACAACAGATGTATCGTAGCATTGAACTACTTCAAATAAATATTACACAAGCAAATAACCAAATTGAAGCCGTTCTCAATTCTCCAATTTACGACAAAACTCTATTGGTGATGCTACAAAAACATGTTAGACATTTGCGTAAATGTATTGAACGATTGGAAGAACAAATAGAAAAGAGTATCTGCGAGGACGATGCATACGCAATTAAACGCATTTGTTCAATTCCTGGCGTTGGCAAGAAAACAGCAATAGCTATCCTTACTTCAACAAAAGGTTTACACCACTTTTATAACTATCGACAAGTGAGTTCTTATTTTGGTCTTTGCCCACGAATTTATGATTCTGGGAAAACCGTACATGGTAAAGCTCATATATGCAAAATGGGTATGGGGTGGATAAGGAAATTATTATATATGTGCTCTATATCAGCCATTAGATACAACTCTGCATGCATCACATTATATGAGCGGTTAAGAGAAAAGGGAAAGCCTGCTAAAGTTGCGATGATCGCTGTTGTAAATAAACTTTTAAAACAAATTTTCGCGATTGTGAAAAATAATTGCTTTTATGATGAAAATTTTTCTAAAAATATTTGTTTTTGAACACAGTTCATTCTATTAAAATGGAGTATTTTTAGCGTTGATTTTGAGTTTTTTATATAATATATTTGTAGTTGTGCTAATTATTTTTTATATTTGCCCAATTAATATGGATAACTGTCTATATACAAATCAAATAAGAAATTAATAACAACTAAAAAACATAAACTTATGAAACAAAAACTTTTACACTTTTTTGCTGTTTTTGTAGCATTGGTAATGGCGATTCCGATTGCTAAGTCCGATGTTACAATAAGTGAACCATCATTGGTGTGGAAAACAGAATTAGCACCGGCAAGTGATGCAATAATGGCGGCACATAGCGATATTTATGGACAGGGTGCTGCATCAGATGGCATAATTTTCACTCTGCCAGGCTCGAGTACTGTGTCAAACTATCCAGATAACATGACTCAAGGTTATTTGTTTGGAAAAGACTTGCAGTCTATTTGGTCTGGAGGAAATTTAGCTAGTGCGTTTCCATATGAAACTAGTGGATCTTATTATTATTTGGGACCATGTATAGCATCAGATGATGCTGGGACATTGTGGTGTGCATCACGAAGATCTGCCAATCCTGTACATGATGGGACTAATGCTTTAGTGCCTTGGGCGGTTGGTGCAAGAGCACTTACATACTACATTGAACGTCCAGCGAAAGGAGTCGCTGGCAAACGTTTTGGGATAGATCTTCGCACTCCAAGCCTTCACACATCTGGACGAGCTGATATAATGAGTGTATATGGCGATGGAGTAAATGGCACAGGGTATTTTTGGTTTAATATTGGTTCTACAACGACTATCGAGTGTATTATGATAAAAGACGCATCTACTACCAATGGAAAAAAAATGACATTTACAGCACCTATAGCTTCTTCAACTAATCGTGGATATGTTAAACAATTTGCAGCAACGCGTGTATTATATAATGCTGGAAAAGCTGGAACAGGAACTAGTACTTTATATGTGGGCACATTAAATGCAAGCACTCCTGAAGAATCAACTTCCATTACTTGGGAAAGTACTGGTTTGACCGTTTGTCGTCATGGCTCAACTGCATTTATGTTAGCGGGACATGAAATGATTGCATATTCAAAATCTACTACACAAATAGCATTATATGATAATACTGATAAAAAAGAAATAGGAACAATTGCTCCATTCTCTACTGTTTCAAATATTAGTGCTGTTAGCCATAGCCTTGATGCAAAAAAAGTTGATGATAATAATGTAGATTTATATGTATATGTTCCAGGGCAAGGTGGTGCTAAATATACCATTACAGCTACACCCACACACACCGACCCTGTAACCAATATGCAAGTGCAAACCGGTATTGGTATGCCTTATAGTGCTATTGTGAATTGGAATGCTCCAAGTGGAGAGGGTACTCCTTCAAAATATGCTGTAAGTTATTCAACCGATGGTGGCTCTTCATGGTCAACAGCTGTTGAAACCACAAGCTTGTCATATACATATTCAGGTCTTACTCAAGGCGAATATATCTTTAAGGTAACACCTTATTACGGTTCTGTAGCAGGTGAGGCTACAACTAAATCTGCTACCGTTTATGGCGTTACAACCCCTGTTTCTACCGTAAACGTTGCATATTATAACAATACAGGTAATAGTGTGGCTGTTACATGGACTGCACCTGAAACTGGTGATGTTGCTCCCGACAAATACCAAGTTTGCTACTCAAGCGATGGTGGCTCTTCATGGTCAACAGCCGTAGAAACAACCGAATTGACCTATACATTTAGCAATTTGCCATTAGGTACTTACACATTTAAGGTAACACCTATCTACAATGGTGTTGCCGGCGATGCAGCTCTCTCTGAAAACATCAACACCCTCGCCCCAACAGGCTATAATTTTATCGTGACCAAGAAGTGGGAAGTGTCAGGAACGTTGAATAAAGATGGTGACGTAACAATACCAGCCGGTAAAAGTATAGCCGTTTCAAATGATGTGCTATATGTTTCGGCAATGGATCAGTATGGAACAATTAGTTATGTCAATAAAGACAAATATCCAACTTGGCCAAATTTTAATTCGGGATATAATAAAACTAATTTTGGTTATGGAATGGATAACGACGATGCCGGCAATATAATTGTAAAATCAGGTAGTTATCTATCAAATGCAGCTACTCAACTAACTGTTTATCCCGCCGGAGCGACAAGTGCCGACGATAAAAAAGAATTTACCTTGGGCGATGCACACTTACCCGGTGGTCGTGCCGACTATATTGGTGCTCAGGGTGATATTTATAATGGAACAGGATATTTATGGTTTGCTCCTCAAAACACAAAGACTATTAAGAGGATAAAGATTGAAAATAAGTCGGGTGTTCCAACATCTACTGAAATGATAACTTGGACACATGCATTTGATAAAGATAATTATTCAGAAGTAATTGTTCGTCCTCTTGAAGATGGTCGTCTCTATTATCACTATCACCAGGGTGTGTGTAAAATAATAACACTTCCCGAAGGTGGTGGAGAAATTCCATCGGCAAATGTGGAAACAATCTCTTTAACAACGAATCAAACTAATAACTTTAGTTCTGATGCAATTATATTAAAAGGGAACCTATTAAATATTCGTAACGCCGGTGTCGCAGCTCAAGATATAAGTTTTGAAGTTTATAATACAACTGCAAAAAGTTATGCTACATATAATGGTGAGCAAGTAATAACACCATTTGATGGGGTGAGATCAACAGGCGAAACTAACGCACTTTCAGGATTATCTCTGTATACATCAATTATTCGTGCAATTAAAGTAGATGATAACACTGTTGATGTTTATGTATATTCTCTATATCATGGTGCATCATGTTATCGAATAGGAGCAAACCCTGTTTATACCGTAACAGGAGCAATTCAATCACTTGACTATGAATATACCACAGTGGAAACCGAAGAGGGAACACGTCAAGATGTGGTATTGACATGGACAGCTCCCGAAGTGGCTACACCTACAAGCTATAAGGTTTATCGTGATGAAACTCTTGTTGCAACAGTAGCTGCTCCTGCTCTTACATATACCGACAAAAACGTAAATGCCAACCACACATATACAGTGGTGCCTTATTTTGCCGGTGTTACCGAAGATGAATCTCTTGGATTGAGTGTAACAACAACCGAAGTGGAAACAGTGCTTTGGGCTCCAATCATTACAGAAATACGTAGCTATGATGGTTATTCAATCGCACAGCTCTTCTTCAAGATGCCATCACTCTCTAAGGTGGCATCGAAACATTACTCATTCAATGTATATCGCGATGGTATATTGCTTGAAAGTGGCATCACTCAATTAAACTTTATTGATGATAACTTGCCTAAAATAGAAAAGCAAGTAGAAGAGAGTCATAATTATGTTTATACAGTAGAAGCGGTATATAGCGACACCTACAACAATGCCAAACGCATGAGCGAAGGAAAGACTGTAACGGTAACTTATCGCGACTGGTCATTGGCAGGTTATATTCTTCAAGATGTATATAATGTGCCCATTAACCAAGCATTAGGTAGTATGCCTACTTACTTCACAAATCACGACTATTATCGTCAAGGACAATTCTATAATGGCAGTTGGTATATTGCAGAACGCTCAGATGCACTTTGTCAAAAAGACCAAGACAAAGCCAATGGTATTGATGATTCGGTGCGTGATGATATGAAATCTGACGACGCAAATGCAACCGGAGGTGTAATTGTGTTTAACGCCACTAATGAAATTGATGTGCGAGAAGGCATGAAAGGCAAAATTATTACAAACGATGCGTTTGAGAACTTAGGTATTGCCATGGATGACAAAGGAACAATCTTTGTTCGCAACAACAATATTACTAAATTGGCTGCCACTACTCCATCAGATGGCAATCCAAGCAGCGTTGCCGGATTGCACGATGGTTTCGGCCGTCGTATAACTGAAGGGGCTCTATATACACGCAATGACGACGGAACATATTCAACTACACCTACAATTGTTGACCTACAAGCATTGTGGCTCGATAATCGTTGGATTGACGATATGGTGTTCACAAGTGGAAAGAGCTACGGTCAGGTAGCAGGACGAAGCGACTACTATCACATGTATGGCGACGTGATGAGTGCCGAAGGTGGTTACCTCATTCTTTCTCCATCATGGACTCGCACAATATTCAAAGTTAAAATTGTCAATGGAGCTTACGATAGCCATGAGGTAATGGAGTTCCCAAGCAGTTATACCGAAGAAAATCAATATACAGGCAAAACTGAAACACATACTATTGCTACCGGTTCAGAAAACTATGGATTCAAGATCGCCGGTCGTGAAGCATGGATGGCTCAGATTCGTTCTAATGGATATTTTGGTATTCATGGCGTTGAAGAAGGTCATGAAGGGGAAGAACATGAGCATGAGTGGCATGCAATCTTTAATACCGATAGTCGTATTAATAACTCGGGTGGTACATCAATCGTAGCATTTGACAATCCTCTCACTACCGAAGTGAACGACGGTGAAACATTCTTGATTACTCCTGCTTGTATGTACTCAAGAAACCAAGGGGACTTTATCGTAACTCGTGGCATTAAGGGTGCTATTGATGAAGATGTTGCCGATTCGAAACTTTCACCACCTATGCCTGTTGCTCAATACAAGCAAGAAACTCAAAATACTAATGTTGCCACAAACGCCAATGGTAACTGGTTCCATGCCGAAACAGGCACATACGAAAGTGTGAGTGGTGAAGATGAAGAGTGTGTATATATCTATCAATATGTTCCCGGTGTGCGTTTTGCAAAATATCGTTTGGTACCCGACAATCAATTGCCGGTAGTTTATCCAACATTAACCCTTGCAACAGCATATAATGAGGATAAAACAGACATTACGCACTTCAATGGAGTTTCTACATGGGAACGTCCAAGTGGATTTGGAGAGGCTAACCCTGAAAACTCTCGTGTGTGGATCGACTCATATACATATCAATTGTTAGATCCAAATGGTAAGAAAATTTATGAAACAGAAGTCCCTGAGCAATACAATGCCGATGGTACTCCGGTTAAAGAATATTCTATCACTACCGATGTTATGAGCGAAAAAACTGACTCTATCGCATTTAATAATTATACTGCCCGTGTAGCTGTAAACTATAAATTCGCGACAGGTTCATCACAACAATCGGTATTTAACCTTGCAATTGACAACAATGACTATGTAAAGAAACCGGCTACCGAAACTTATGTGCAGGTATTCAAAGGCGATGACATGAAATTTACCAATGAAGATAATACTACATCGGTATTAGATGTTTATCGCGTTGAGCTTGACTTTATGCCTCCTGTGTGGGAAGGTGCTGATGAAGGTAAAGATGAACCGGTATCATACTACACAATTCAAGCTGTGGTAAATAAGAAGGGCGAATATAAGGGTGATACTATCCCTGTTGAAAACTTCCAATTGTATCAAGGCTCAGAAATCAATAATGGTAAGATTTGGGGTGTATCAGAAACTACAAGCCAAATCCCCGGTACGTATGATTTCACCGGTAGCAGTAAAGCTCCTTATTATACAACCATTACAGATGCTGAGACCGGTACCGGGTTATATAATGGAACAGTTGATGGAGGTTCAAACCGAAAAGTAGTGTTGTCGTTCTTCCACTCTGTGCCTGCCGGTACATATGATGAAGAAGATGAAGGTGAAGCTATTGCATTAGCATCGGAAGGTGAAGAAGTGGTAATCACTAATGACCCAAGTGAATGGGAATTCATTATCACTGCTCACTATGCAGCACGCAATACATATATTGCCAAAGAGGCTGGAGTGGGTGTTTCACCTAATGGTTTGCTTCCAACAGGTGTAGAGATTGTGGGCGATGACAATGTTTCTTCATTGCAAATCTATCCTATCCCTGCAAGCACTTCAATCACTATCAAATCGCCTGTGGCTATCAATGATATCGTAATCTATAATGAAGTAGGTGCTGAAGTGATGAATGCTAATGGTGTAGGCGAAAACATTGTTGAACTTAATATCGAATCACTTGCAACAGGTTACTACTTCGTGAAAGTGAATAACAATGCTCCTGTGAAGATTATCAAGAAATAATCAATTCTGACTAGTTCTAAATAAGTAAATGGGCGATACCGATAGGTGTCGCCCATTTTTTTGTTCTTGGATTTTAGACAGAATGAACTGTGTTCAAAAACAAATATTTTTAGAAAAATTTTCATCATAAAAGCAATTATTTTTCACAATCGCGAAAATTTGTTTTAAAA